>JADLDI010000001.1 GCA_020846745.1 Bryobacterales bacterium
CGACGACGCGGCCAACCTCGATATCTCCGTCAACTTCCTCATCAGCCAGTACGCCAAAATCGGCTACCAGACCGCCCTCGAAGCATCCGTGCGGAACGAACCCAATTACGATTGCGTTAAACGTTAATCAATCGCGCTTCGGGCGGTTCGGTGCGCCGGCCGGGTCGCTGACGCTCCCGCTCCGTTTCGGACGGCAGCGGTTGGACGCGATGGTGTTGGGCGCGCGTACTTTCGACGAAAGAGTCACAGGCCAACCGATGGTGGGTTAGAGCCAGAGACTGCGGCGGCGGCTGCCTAGCAGCCACAAGAAGAAGGGGCCGCCTACCATGGCGGTGATTACACCGACAGGGATTTCAGTGGGGGCGAGGACTGTCCGTGCAGCGGTGTCGCAGGTGGCGAGGAAGGCTGCGCCGTAGAGGAAGGCGCAGGGGACGAGGAGGCGGTGGTCTGCGCCGTAACGGAGGCGGAGGGCGTGGGGGACAATCCAGCCGATGAAGCCGATGGGTCCGGTGAAGGCGGTGACTAAGGCGGTGAGTACGGAGCCTACGAAGAAGCCGATTCTGAGGTAGGTGGCAGCGGGGACGCCGCGTGCTTCGGCCCATTCGTCGCCGACGGAGAGGACGTTCCAGGTGCGGGCTTTTAAAAAGATATAGCTGACGGCTGCTATGACAACAACGGCTAGCGCCGCGATGGTGCGGTATTGCTCCGCTTCGATGCCGCCCATCAGCCAGCGCACGATGGCGAAGGACTGGCCGAAGTCGGCCAGGTTGTGGAGGAAGAGGATGACGGCGATAGACAGGCTGTTCATGGTAACTCCGGCCAGCAGCAGGGTGAAGCTGGACATGCGGCGGCCGCGGGAGGCCAGGGCCATGACCAGGACCAGGACAGCCGAGGCTCCCGCGAGAGCGGCGGCGCCGACGGCGGGCATGCCGACCACTTCGTGCCAGCGGAGGCAGATCGCGAGAACGGCGCCGAGCGACGATCCGGCTGAGACGCCTAAGGTGTAGGGGTCGGCCAGCGAGTCGCGCACTAGTGCCTGGAACAGCAGGCCGGCGACGGCCAGCGCACCGCCGGCGATGGCGGCTACCAGCACACGGGGGAGGCGTGCGGTAAAGAGGATTTCCGCGTGCGGCGAGACGCCCTGGAGGGCGGCGCGGAAGTCGATGGATGCCGAGCCGACCAGGGGCATGACGAGCAAGACGGCGACAAGCACCAGCAGCGCCACCAACACCGGGCGCACCATGCGCGCACCCGTCACTGTCGCCGCCGCCTTAGGCATGGAACATCCAGGGTACTTCTTGCGGCTCGACTTCGAAGACGCAGCGCATGACATCCGGCGAGAGCGCGGTTTTGGGGTCGCCATCGGCAATGGCGCGGCCGCGGTAGAGCACCAGCATACGGTGAGCGGTGGCGGCGGCGATGTTCAGATCGTGCGTCACAGCGATGACCGTGCGGCCCTGCTCGGCCAATTGGCGCAACAGGCGGTAGACGGCGAGCTGATGTTTGAGGTCGAGAAAGGTGGCGGGTTCGTCGAGCAGGAGGATCTGGCCGGCTTGCGCGAGCGCGGAGGCGAGTATGACGCGCTGGCGCTCGCCGCCGGAGAGGGAGCGGTAATCGCGTTCGCGGAAGTCGAGCGTGTCGGTGAGGCGCATGGCTTGCTCGACGGCGGCGGCATCTTCGGGCGAATCGTAGAGGCCTTCGCAGTGCGGCGTGCGCCCCATGAACACGACTTGTTCGGCGGTGAAGGGGAATGCGAGATCGATTTTTTGGGGAAGGAAGGAAACGGTGCGCGTGAGTTTGTCGCGGGGCCAATCGCGCAGTTCGCGGCCTTCGAGCCGGCAGGCTCCGGTATAGTGGGGCTGCAGGCCGGCGAGGATGGACAGCAGTGTGGACTTGCCGGCGCCGTTCGGTCCGATGATGGCGGTGAACTGGCCCGGCAGTAAGTCGAGCTGTTCGAGGTGCAGCACTTCGGCCCGATCGTAGGTATGCGCCAGGTTCTGGCAGCGGTAGCTCACCTAGCGCATGACCTCCGGGTGGAGCATGCGGGCGAATGCGCGCGCGGCATCGACCATACGGGGACCGGGCACGACATAGGCATCGCTGGCGACGGCAAAGACACGATTCTCGCGCACGGCCTTAAGCGCGCGATGGCGGGACCATAACTGAATCACGGCCTTGCGTTGCGCCTCAGTGACGCCTTCAGTTTGCGCCATGTCGCCCATGTCGACGATGACGTCGGGATTGCGCGACAGCAGTTCTTCCATGGTGATCTTGGGATAGGAAGCGACGGTGTCCTGAAAGGCGTTGCGGCCGCCGGCGATCTGAAAGAGGTCAGCCAGATACGAAGCACGGCCGACCGCGATCAACCCTTCAACGGCGCCTGGATTGCGGCCGATGATGAAGACCATCGATTGGACCTTGGCGGTGCGTGTTTTGTCGCGGATGTCCTGCAACTCGCCGCGCAGGCGGGCGTTGAGGGCAGTGCCTTTTTCTTTGACGCCGGCGGTGAGGGCCATTTGCTCAATTGCGCCATAGGTCTGTTCGACGGTGTCGTACTCGAGTTCGAGGACCTTGAGCCCGAGGCGCTGCAGCTTGGTTTGCAGTTGAATGGGATTCTTCTGGATGACGACCAAGTCAGGGCGGAGGGCGGTGATGCGTTCGAGGTCGGGCTGGATGTAGGTGCCGATCTTGGGTAACTTGCGCGCCTCGGCGGGATAGCGGCAGTAGTTAGTAACTCCTACCACTTTGCCGCCCAGCCCGAGCGCGAAGAGGATCTCGGTGATGCTGGGCGTGGTGGAGACGATGCGTTGGGGGGCGGCGGCCAGGAGCAGGGCCAGAGCGAACAGCATTGTGGTTAGTCGCGATCTACGAGGCGGAGCATGGAGATATGAACGCTCAGCCAGCGTTCGTCAGGGGGAGTTTGAAAGCGAGGCTGCGCGGATAACTCGATGGTGTAACTGGGGGCTTGGGGCAGGCCGGCTTCGAGGACAAAGAGCCCCGGCCGGTTTAAGGTGGTGGTTTCGAGGGGCGTGTTGTTGACGGTGACGTTAACGCGGACGGGTTCGCCTTTCGTGAAGCAGCTTTCGTGGGCAAAGCCGCGGATGCGCAGGCGCTGCGGCGTGGCGCGGGTAGGTTCGAGCTTGGCGACAGCCTTGTCTTGAATCCAGCGGTACTTGTTGCCGAAGACGCCCTCTAACTGGTCCCACCCTGCGAGCAGACGCTTCTCATGCCCAGGCATGGAGAAATCGATGACATCGGGCTGGTCGCCGGGGTAGAGTTCTTTGCGTTCGGCGGAGCGGATGACGGTATAGACGCCGCCTTCGTTGGCGGCTTCATACCCGCAGGCGGCACAGCGAAGCGTTTCGTGGGCATCGCGGATGAGAGGGCTTTGGCAATCGGGGCAGCGGAGAAACTGCTCGAACCGCGACATGTCGACCTTGGGCAGTTCGGCGGCTTGGCCGGGCTTGCGGCACAGCGCCGCGAGCGTACCGCCGAGCAAGCGGGCGGGCACCCAATCGCTCGCGTATTTGTCGAGTTTGCGGCCCATGCCGGCCACGGCGCGCTCGCCCCAACCGCGCCGCGGGATGAAGATGTGATAGCGGGGATCTTCGAAATGGCGGTAGATGAGATGCTGCCATTCCTTCAGTCCCATGGTGTGGTTCTGGCGGATGCCGAAGCTTTCTTCCTGACGGGCGCCGATCACGTCTCTGACTAGAAAGCCGAGAAGGCCGCGGTCGTAGAGCCAGCGCTCCCAGGGCTTCATGGTGTCGTAGTAGCCGACGCGATAGAGCCCTAGCGTCGCTATGCGCTTGATCGGCTCTTCGGCGAACAGGAAGATGCCGCCGGGGGCGAGCACGCGCTTGATTTCGGTGAAGACGGCATCGAGGTCGAGGAACTGGCTGAGCGTCTGGTAGGTCATGACGAAGCGCAGCGAGTTGTCGCGGAAGGGGAGGTTCAAGGCGTCGGCCGCAATGCGCACGGGGGCCTTGGGCATGTTCCACTGCTCCATGAGGGCGATGCCGTGCCTAAGCGCGTCGGCCGAGATATCGAGCGCGAATCCTTCGGCTCCGAAGTTGTTGGCCAGCATGTAGGAGGTGTGGCCCGCGTTGGCGCCGATTTCGAGGAAGGGCGTCATGGTCCCTAAGATGTCGAGGTGCTCGGCGATGATGGCGCCGCGGCGCGCGTTTTCTTCGCCGTAGACGCGAAGGGCGCGCTCGGGTTCGCCCATCGAGGCGAAATTGTGAAACTCCACCTGGGCACGTTTAACTGAGAGGGACTGGGCTTCCATTCAAAGAGGTGCTACTTCGTCCATTCTCCCTCAGAGAGCACGCGCTCGGGCGGCTGCTGAGGATTCGATCGCGGGTCGTGGGCGAAAACCTTCAAATTGGCGGTTGCGCCGGCGCTAATCGGTTCGGCCTCGCTGTGGGGCGTGACGAACTTGCCGTAGCCTTGCAGTTTTTCCGAGCCGGCGGGGATGGGCACGTCGGTCATGGTGCCGACCTTTTCGACGCGCGAGCCGCGTATGAGGATCACCGCGTAGTCGACGGGCGGTTTGCCGGGATTGAGCAGGGTAGCGCCGACGATCGCCTTGGCGGGCCGGCCTTCGCCGGCGCACGCGGCGAGCAGCGCGGCGGCCATTGTCACAAACAGTGGTTTCATGCTTCGATCAGTTGGGCGGGGCTGAAGCCGCGCAGGTCCTCTACAAGATAGTCGGGCGAGCAGGCTCGCAGGTCGTTGAAGGACGACAGGCCGGTGGCCACGGACACGACACCGATTTGGTTGGCGCGGGCGGCGCGGATATCGTTTTCGTGATCGCCGACGAGCCAGACACGCGTGCGGCGGCCGATCCAACCGTTGCCGGCGGCGTGGCGGAGGGCGATCTTCACGAGGCCGGCGCGGTCGTCGGCCATTTCGGCGAATGCTCCGAACCCGAAGTAGTGGCGCAACCCGGCGCGCTCCATCTTTTTCCAGGCGATGCGGGTCAGGTTGCCGGTGACGAGTCCGGTGGGAATGCCGCGACGTCGCAGGCGGTAGAGAAACATTCGGGCGCCAGGACAGACGCGGCGCCGCAAACTGTCGGGGCAGTTGCGTACGTAGATGCGCTGGGCATGGTCGACTAGAGCGGGCATCGACTCGCGGATCAGCTTGCGCGATGCGCCTGCCTGAAGGAGCATGAGTTCCATGATCTTGCGGTCGAGCATGCCCTGGACCGGGATGTTCTCGGTAGTGGTTGCGAGGCCTGTGACGCGGCGGACGGCATCGACCAACGCTTGCCTGTGGTGCGGACCGGAGCGCCGGATGAGCGTTCCATCGATATCGAACAGCACCACGGCGGGCATTTCACCGTTTACTGTCGCGCCGGGCAACCGTCCCATCTCTTTCACTACGATAACAAGCATGGATCTCGAGATCGGCTCACGCTGGTTGCGGTTGCGGCAGGGCGACAGTAGTTTGACCAGAGAACCTGCGACTTCTATGCCGCGGCTTTGGCGGAATGGAAAGCGGAGCGGGTAAAATAGAATTCTTCATGCAAGTGTTGCAGGCAGGCGGCCACAAGATGCTCTATCTGGAGCTAGAGCAGGACGTGGTGTCGGAAATCTGCCGGCAGCTCAGTTTGGATTGCCAGATGAAGGATTCCAAGCGAGTGCTGCAACTGGATATCGCGAGTTCGCGGCAGGCTCCGCTGCTGCTGTTCGATGCACGGGACCCCGGGAACCTGGGGTGGTTTGCGCGGTGCCAGTTCTACATCGACGGGCAGACGGCGCAGGTGTTGCAGACGCCGATTACGGTGGCGAATATGCGCGACCCGAGCGGTTATGTACTGCCGGGTTCGGTGCGGCTGCAGATCAACAAGGAGTTGCCGGCGAGTTTCCGGTTGCCGGGGCGGCAGCCGGTGAGCGAGCAGGTGGTGTATGGGGTGCTGTTCAATTTTCTGAATGCGCTGTTGAATAGCGGCGTGGCGGTTTGCGGCGGGAGTTTGGTGCGGCCGCTGGCAGGGCGTGGGGAATCGAACAGCCCGCGCGGGTAGCTCAGGGTTTTCCCATTACAGCTCAGGTTTTCTACGCCGTTTTTTAGTACTTCCTTCTCTAGCTGCGCCCACGCGGCAAATGTCATAGTCGGGTGAGCCGGGCTACCCGTCGGAGGAGAGCCCGACTAACTTACGACTGGGCGTCTTTTGCCCTTCGGCGCCCAGTCTCTTGTTAATTCCTGTCCTGTTAATTCTTATCCCGCCGGCCACTCGCTCGGCTACCATATAATCTTGTCCCGCATCGTATCTTCTACCAGTGCCGCGCCTGTTCGATGGCCCATGGTGTATCTGGGGGTGGCGCTGACGACGCTTGCCACCTTGATGCTGGAACTTTCGCTTACGCGGATCTTCTCGGTGGTCTTCTATTACCATTTCGCGTTTCTGGCGATTTCGGTGGCGCTGTTCGGGCTGGGCACGGGGGGCGTGTTTTCGTACCTGGTGGCGGGGTGGCGGGGACCGCTTTTCCAGAAGCTCGGCCTGCTTTCGCTGGTGAACGCTTTCGTGGTGGTCGGGTCGGTGAGTTTTGTGCTGTCGCGCGGGGCGGACATGACCAACGTGACGCTGGCGCTGGTTTACCTGATGAGCGCGCTGCCATTCCTGCTGGCGGGCACGGTGGTTTCGCTGGCGATCTCAGAGACGATTGAGCGGATTGAACGCGTCTATTTCTGGGATCTGTTCGGCGCGGCGGGCGGATGCCTGCTGCTGATTCCGCTCTTGAATTCACTGGGCGGGCCGAATACGGTGATCGCGGCGGGGGTCCTGTTTTCGGCCGCATCCGCCATCTGGTTTACGATGGGCGGGGCCGCGCGAGGACGGATTGCCGCGGTGGCCGGAGCGCTGGCGCTGGTTTTGCTGATCGCCTACAACGGCAAGAACCACCTGATCGACGTGCGGTACGCGAAGGGCCAACAACTGCGGGAGGAGATGTTCGTGAAATGGAACAGCTTCTCGCGGATCGCGGTGGCGCCGGACGACAACCGGATTCCGACGGTGTATATCGACGCGGATGCGTCGACGGCCATTGCGAACTACAACTGGGACAACATGACGGAACAGGAGCGTCACGATTTGATGTATGACGGTCCGGGGTTTCCGTACGCGATGCGGCCCGGGGCGAAGACGTTGATCATCGGTCCTGGCGGGGGTTGGGACGTGGCGCGCGCGTTAGCTTCGGGGTCGAAGGACATTACGGGCGTTGAGATCAATCCGATTATCGCGAACACGGTGATGCGCGAGCGCTATCCGCAGTTGTCGCAACGGCTGTACTTCCGGCCCGAGGTTCATATCCAGGTGGAGGACGGCCGGAGTTTTGTCCGCCGCTCGACGGAGAAGTACCAGGTATTGCAGGCGACGTTGGTCGACACATGGGCGTCGACGGCGGCGGGCGCATTCGCGCTGTCTGAGAACAACCTGTATACGAGCGACGCGTTCTACGACTACCTGTCGCACCTGACGGACGACGGCTTGATGGCGTTTACGCGGTGGGGTTTCAAACCGCCGCGCGAGTCGCTACGGCTGTTGACGCTGGCGATGGATGCGCTGAACCGGTTGGGTGAGAAGGAAGCATGGCGGCACGTGATTGTCACGCGCCAGCACGCGCAGCTCATCGGCGGGTGGGGCGCCACCGACACGGTACTGATCTCGCGGAAGCCGTTCACGACCGAAGACATCAACAACGCGCGGCGCATTATGGCCGCCGGGCGAATGGAATCGGTTTATGTTCCCGGCGACGTGAATACGAACCCGTTCGCGCGCGTGCTGCGTACGAATGACCTGGAAGCGTTTATCGACGATTACCCGTTCGACGTTTCCGCGGTGAACGACAACCGGCCGTTCTTCTTCTACACGGTTCAGCCGCACGATCTTTGGGACTTCTTTACTTCTTCCAAGACCGATAGTGCGGACTATAAGATCAACCGTGCGGTCCCGCTGTTGTTCGGGCTGGTGGCGATCAGTTTGTTGGCCACGGCGATCATGCTGGCGCTGCCGCCGCTGCTGCTGGGCAGCCGGCTGCCGGCGGAGAAGGGCGTGCGCACGTTCCTGCTCTATTTTCTGTGCGTCGGCGTCGGCTACATTTTGATCCAGGTGGCGCTGATCCAGAAGTTCGTGTTGTTCCTGGGCCACCCGACTTATGCGTTGACGGTGATCATCTTTTCGATGCTGGTTTCCTCGAGTATCGGCAGTTTCTACTCGCGGCGGCTGGGCACGTTTGAAGACGGCAAACTGCGGTACGTGCTGGTGACGGTGGCGCTGCTGGTGACGGTGTTGGCGTTTTCGGTAGCGCCGTTGGTGCAGGCTGGGGTGGGGCTTCCGCTGGGCGTCCGGATGATGCTGACGGCGCTGCTGATCGCCCCGGTCGGGTTCGCGATGGGGATGCCGTTTCCGTCCGGATTGGCGCGGTTAGAGAAGCGGCACCGGCCGGCGGTGCGCTGGGCATGGTCGTTAAACGCGGCGTCGAGTGTGCTGGGTTCGGCACTGGCGATCTTCCTGGCCTTGTATTTGGGATTGCGGGAGACGCTGCTGGTGGGCGGGTCGCTGTATCTGGCGGCGCTGGCTACGTTGCGGAGGTAAGGCTCCGGGGGGCCGAATTGAATCGGGTGCGACTTGGGTTGGCTGGCGCATTCGGCGGACGCATGGGTTTGGCTTGACCGTGGGGCAACCGGTCGCTTACGGCAAACGGGACCGCGGGCTTATTCGACGCAATGCCGGGCTTTTAGGGCTTCACGATTGAACCGTCGATGCCGCGTACAGTGGTCCAGATGTCTCCTTTGGGGAGAGGGACGAGGGGCCACTTAGCAGCCAGCTGCTCATTCAAATCAATTCCCAGCCCGGGATTATCGCTACCGTAGAGATAGCCGCCGATGAGTTTGGCCGTGCCGGGCATCATTTCGTGGATCATGTCGGGGAAGTGATTTTCTTCCTGAATGCCGAAGCTGGTGATGTTGAGGTCGACGTGGTAAGAGGCCAACTGGTTGATGGGATCGTTATCGCCGCCTTCCTGCCAGGCGGTGCGCACGCCATGGGTCTCGCACAGGGCGGCGGTCTTCTTGGCGGCGGTGATGCCGCCCGTTTGCGAGACACGGTTCCGCACAAAATCGATCAGCCGGTCTGTAATCAGCGGAACCCATTCGTGGGGATTGACGTTTAGTTCTCCCATGGCCATGGGCGTGGTGGTGACCTGGCGGATGTTCTTGAACCAGGAAATCTGCTCGGGCGGGAGGACGTCTTCAAGAAAGAAGAGACGGTAGGGCTCGACGCGTTTCGACAGTTCGACAGCCATTGCCGGCGAGAGGTGCTCGTGGACGTCGTGCAGCAGTTTTACTTCCTTGCCGAACTTGACGCGCAGATGCTCGAACATCTGCGGAATCGTTTCCACATAGATGTCCTCGTCGAAGGCCTGGGCCTTGAAGCCCTCGCGGGGGCGGCTGCCCTGGCCCGGCGCGACGAAACCACCGCCGCCGTAGCCACCAAGTTGAACGCGAATGTGGCGGTAGCCTTCGTCGATGTACTTCTTCACGCTCTCATCGAGCGCCTGGAAGTCTTTACCATCGGCGTGCGCGTACAGGGGCACCGCATCGCGAGCTTTGCCGCCGAGCAGTTCGTACACCGGCATTCCGGCGCGCTTGCCTTTGATGTCCCACAGCGCCACGTCGAGCGCGCTCTGCGCGTTGTTTTGGATGGTGGAGTTGCGCCAGTAGGGACGGACATGGGTGTACTGCCAGAGGTCTTCGATACGGTCGGGATCTTTGCCGATCCAGCCCGGTTTGTAGAAGGTCTCGATCGCATTGGCAACAGCCGCGGCCTGTTGCACGTTCGACGCCGAACCCAAGCCGTACAGACCAGGTTCGCTCGTGATTACCTTCACGAAAACCCATTGGTAGCGGCCACCCGGCGAAGTTGTGATGACTTTGACGTCTTTGATCGTGAGTTTCGGCAAGCCACGCGTGCGCTGCGCGAGCTGTGCCTGAACGTGGGCGGGAATGAGTGGACTCGCCAGCAACGTGGAGAGAAGAGAACGCCTGGTCAACGACATATCGACAGCGATAATACACTAGAGACGCGGAGGATTACACTATGACCGAACCTTGGCTATCCGGACCAATCGCTGAGCTCGATACCTTGCTCGCCCCACTGTTTTACTCGTTCGAGCAGACTCGTCAGGAACTCGACGAACGCACGGCCGGCCTGACAGCGGACCAGATATGGGCGCGCCCGCACGGCATCACTCCCATCGGGTTTCATATTCGTCACATCGGGGGCACGGCCGACCGGCTGACGACGTATATGAAAGGGCAGACGCTCGCGGAGAATCAACTGGCAGCGCTGAAAACCGAGTTGGAGCCCGGAGCTTCTCGAGACGACCTGCTAAACGCCATGCGCCAGGCGATGACGGAATGCGAAGCTTACGTACGCACGATCGACCCGGCCACGCTTCGGGACCGACGGGGTGTCGGACGGAAGCAACTACCGACGACGGTGCACGGACTTCTGGTGCATCTGTGCGAACACACGTTCCGCCACCTGGGCCAGGCCGTCACGACGATAAAACTTGTGAAGGCAATCGACAATCCGTAAACACACATGGCCGGCAGAGCCAGGATCTTATACGAGGCATTCATCACCGGATCGTCTGGCCGGGTTGTTGAAAGAACCGCAGGCGAAGGCTTGGCCGCGGCGCTGTAGTTTCAGCGAATTCAGGGCATTCGTGGATCTGGCTCGACGTGGACCAGCACGTCGGCGATCGACTGCATGGTTTCTTTGATTTGGATGCGGACTTCGGTGGCGATATCGTGGCCTTCGCGCACGGTGATGTTGGGGTCGACCTCGAGGTGGAGGTCCGCGTGATACTGCAGGCCTGTTTTGCGCGCGTAGCATTTCTCGACCCCGCGCACGTTCGGCACCCTCATGGCGATGCGGCGCATCTCGTCGATGATGTCCTGCTCGGGCATCGTGTCCATAAGTTCCATCGACGAGTCGCGGATCACGCGGAGCCCGGAAAAGATCACGACCAGGCCTACGGTGAAACCGCCGTAGTGGTCGGCTGCGAGGAAGCGCGCCGGATCGTACATGGTAAGCATCAGCGCCCCCATTGCGGCCATGGCTGACAGGATGTCCACCGCGTCGTTCCAGGCGTCGGCTACCAGTGAGGCGCTGCGGATTTTGCGCCCGTACTGGAACTTGACGCTCGACAGAATGCTTTTGACCACGATCGCGGCGGCGAGCGGGTACATGGTGAACCCCGCGGGCGGGGGGTGGACCTCCGCAATTTTCTGCGCGGACCGGAAGCAGATGCCCAGGCCGCCGACACTGAGGATCATGCCCACCAGCAGTCCCGCGAGGATCTCCACACGGCCGTGACCGTAGGGATGGTTCTCGTCAGCGGGCCGTGCGCCCAAGCGCATGCCAAGCAGCACAACGGCCGATGCGAGCACGTCACCCGCGAACTCTGCGCCGGCGGCGATTACCGAGGTGGAGCCGCCGGCCCATCCGAGCGCTACGTTGAAAACAGACAGCAAACCGCTGGCGACAACACTGACGAGCGCGATCTGACTGCCTCTACGTAGTGCCCGTTCGTTTGCAGTCACGCCAGTATGTCGCGAACGACGTTTCCTTCGACATCGGTGAGCCGGAAGTCGCGGCCGGAGTAGCGATAGGTTTTCAGCGCGTTGCGTCTAGTCCACATACAGAAACTCGTTCGACCCTAGCAGCGCCTGCGCGTAGAGCGGCCAACGCTCTGCTCCCTGCACCATCAGAGTCGTGATCGGCCGCGGCAGAAGGAGGAATACAGCTTGCATGCGCGCGAGAGCCTACATCACGTATTCTATGGGATCAGACATGCCCGGTCCCGCCCTTATCGACACCAACCTGTATATGTCCCGCTGGCCGTTCCGCCGCCTGCCGGGCGACGAGCCCCAGGAACTGATGGCGAAGCTGCGCCAGATGAACGTCACCCAGGGCTGGGTGGGCAGCTTCGACGCGCTGCTCCACCGCGAACTCGGCTCAGTCAATGCGCGCCTGGCCGCCGATTGCCGCCGCTACGGCAACGGTATGCTGCTCCCGTTCGGCACTGTGAATCCGCGGCTGCCGGACTATCGCGAGGAACTGCGCCGCTGCGCGGAAGACCATCGCATGCCCGGCATTCGCCTGTTCCCCGGCTGGCATGGCTACAAGATCGACGATTTGGAGGCGGCGGACGTGATGTCGATGGCGACACAGCGCCGCATGATCGTGCAGATCGTGGTCCAGAACGAAGACGAACGCACGCAGCATCCGCTGTGCCGGGTTCCGAACGTCAACATCGCCAAGCTCCCGGCGGTCATGCGCGGCATCCCTGAGATGCGCGTGCAACTGCTGAACAACCGCAGTTTGCAGCCGGCGCTGCTGAAGGAACTGGTCAAACTCGGACAGGTGTACGTGGATTTCGCTATGGTGGAGGGCGTTCACGGTACGCGGGAGCTTTCCGAAATCGTAGGCGCGGATAGGATCACTTTCGGCAGTTACTTTCCGTTCTACTACTTCGAGTCTGCGGTCCTGAAGGTGAAGGAGCCACAGCTCGACCAGAAGCAGGTGTTCGAAGCAAATGCGAAGCGCCTGCTGGGAGATCTGAAATGAACATCTGGGACCTGCACTGCCACCCGATGGGGTTCGCCGGGAAGACGGATGAAGGCGACATCCGCGAAATGGTCCGTCTGGGCGACCTGATGGGGATCGAGCGCTTCTGCATCTACATGGGCAAGACCTGGCAGTACGACCCGACGCCCGCCCAACTGCGCGAAGCCAACGACTACATTCTGCGTTGCATGAAGATCGCGCCCGACCGCACGTTCGGCTTCACCTACGTAAGTCCGAATCATGTGGACGCGAGCCTCGCCGAGATTAACCGGTGCATTGCCGATGGTCCGATGGTGGGCATCAAGTTGTGGGTGGCCAGAAGGTGTTCCGATACGGCAATTGACCCGATCATCCGCCGCGCCGCCGAGCTGAAAGCCGCGATCTTTCAGCACACATGGACCAAGACCACCGGCCAGCTTCCGGGTGAATCGACACCCGAAGATTTCGTCGTGATGGCCGCGCGCCATCGGAATATACCGCTGATCCTCGGCCATACCGGCGCGCAATGGGAGCAGGGAATCCGTGCGGTTCGCCCGGTGAAACTCGCGTCGGTCGACCTTGCGGGGTCAGACCCCACGAACGGCATGACCGAACTGGCGGTGAAGGAACTGGGCGCGGAACGCGTGATTTACGGGAGCGACGCCGGCGGGCGTAGCCTCGGCTCGCAATTGGCAAAAGTGATGGGCGCGAATATCACGGAGGCCGAACGCGCGTTGATCCTGCGCGACAATTTGCGCCGCTTGCTGTTACCGATCCTGACCGCGAAGGGAATCAAGGCGTGACGATTTGGGATCTGCACTGCCATCCGTCCACCTTTTTGCGAGAGGGCAGTCCGGAAGCGGCATTGCAAGCGACGCTCCGCCATGCGGACCGTATGGGCATCGCCCGGATGTGCATCTACCTGGGTATCGAACGGTCGGAAGATCCACCGCCGCACGAACTACACGCCGCGAACGACTATATCCTGCGCTGCCTGCGTTTGGCGCCCGACCGGCTGTTCGGCTTCGCATACGTCAATCCCAACTACGTCGCCGAGAGCCTGGCGGAAATCGAGCGGTGCATTGCCGATGGACCCATGGTCGGGATTAAGCTGTGGGTGGCGCACCGCTGCTCCGACACACGCATCGACCCGATTATCCGTCGCGCCGGCGAATTGAAAGCGGCGATCTTTCAGCACACGTGGCTCAAGACCGACGGAAATTGGCCTGGCGAGCCGACGCCGGCTGACATTGTGTTGCTATCGCGGCGGCACCCGAACATCCCGATGATCTGCGGACATACTGGGGGGACCTGGGAACTGGGCATTCGGGCGGTTCGAGCGCAGAAGATCTTGTCGATCGACTTAGCGGGTTCGGACCCCACCAACGGGTTCGTGGAATTGGCGGTGCGCGAGTTGGGCGCCGATCGGATTATCTATGGGAGCGACTCCGGCGGGCGCAGCATGGCGTCGCAACTCGCGAAGGTCTATGGAGCCAACGTCGACGAGGCCACCAAGGAAAAGATCTTTTCGGGCAACCTGCGGCGGATGCTGCTGCCGATTCTCGAAGCCAAAGGAATCAAGGCGTAAGTACGGTGTGAATCCAGTCGAGCAGGTCGCGGTCGAGTTCGTCCTTGCAGTCGTCTAAACCGTGCCTGCAGCCGGGGTAGGTTTTTAGTTTCTTGG
The DNA here is from genome assembly GCA_020846745.1 of Bryobacterales bacterium. Taxonomy (GTDB): domain Bacteria; phylum Acidobacteriota; class Terriglobia; order Bryobacterales; family Bryobacteraceae; genus JADLDI01. The sequence goes on from JADLDI010000001.1 coordinate 14,304, forward strand.
GCTGTTTCGCCCGGCGGTACAGGCTTTCCGAACACATGGGCGGCAGCACTTCATCGGATTCGCCATGCAAGAGCAGCAGCGGCCGGGGGCTCACATCGGTCACACGGTCGGCCCCATAGGACTGCGAACTTAAGGCCGCCACCGCGATTACACGCTCGCTGATCGCTCCGGTGTTAATCACCACTGCCCCGCCGAATGAGTGCCCGACGAGCACGGCGTGGGGATGTTCGCGGTACGCCAGATACTCCAGGCCCAGCAGTACGTCCAACGTGCACCCAGCAAGATCGCCCGGTTGCCGGTAATCGAGTTGGAGCGATCCGACACCTTCGCCGGCGAGCGTTTTTCCCAGCCGCTCGTAGACGCCGCCGGCGGGACCACCGAGGCCGCCACCTGCCCCGAAAACCCACAACACCGCCGGGTTGTTGCTTTCTCCGGCATGATAGCGGGCTCGCATGTTCCCTCCGTTGGTTTGAACGGTGAAATTCTCCGCGCCTTGGACGTCACGTTGACCTTCCGTAAACTGCACCTTGAGGGTAGGCATACTACATCCGTTAGAACCCGCTGCTCGCGCAGTGATTTCACCGTGAGTTACAATCGACGGTCGATGAGCGCACAGCAAAAAGCAGAAGAACTGGGAATAGTGTTTGAAAAGCAGACACCGGGTTACCTGAACCTTTGCATACGTTCCGGAAATCAGTTGCTGAGTTCCGGGCACGTGAGCACAATGAAGGGAAAGCTCGGCGCCGGTCTAACGACAGAGCAGGGCTATGAGGCCGCCCGGGATTGTGCCGCTAAAATCCTCAATTCCGTGTGGAATGCACACGGCACGCTGGACGGATTAAAGGTGGTAAAAGTCCTCGGCTGCGTGAATTCCGCTCCCGATTTTATCGAGCAGCACCTGGTAATCAATGGGGCTTCCGACTTGTTTCACAAGGTATTTGGCAAGGAGGGCGATGGGTTCCATGCGCGCAGCGCACTGGGATTCGGGTCGCTGCCGACGGGTGTGGCCGTCGAAGTGGAGGCGATTTTCGAGATCAAGGGGTAGGGCGGGTTTCTCCTTACCGGCACCGCGCGGGGGCGTCCTGTAGCGCCCCGCCCCCGCCGAACTCGTAGGCGCCGGCGTCCGGGTTTCCCTTGAGCACTCTGATCTCTAGGCAGGCCGGATGGCGGTATTGGACTGGTGGAATGCTCGGGTTGGCCTCGCCGTAATCGATCGCCTGCGTGCCCGCTTGCAGAGAACCGAAGCCGATACCCCGGATGGCGCCCAGGTTGCGACGGAAGCTAGCGGTCCGCTGGCTGCACCACACGCCAGGGCCGACGAATACGTTATTGACGAGTTCCACCGGTTCGGTTACACCTTGTCCGATGGACACAAACGTCCCATCGAGCGCCTGATTGATAAGTGTATTGTTCAGGACCAGCAGGTGGTGATGCGGATAGTGCGGATTTGGCGTCTCGGTGACATAGGCCAGCATGCTGCGGTGTTCCGACTGGATGCCCTGCTGGATGATGTTGCCGAGCACATACGCCTCGCCACCTTCGGCGATGTCGATCTCCTTTGATCCGGCGCCATCTTCCTGCGTCAGCCGGTTGGCGACAATCCAGTTCTCCCGAGCCCGGGTTTTTAGCAATTGCCCAACGTTGGCGCGCCGCGAGTAATTACCACGAAAGATCAGCCGCCGTGCCCGGTGGACGTACACATTATGCGAGAGCCCGTCGCCGTAGCCATTGTTTTCGAAGATGCTGTATTCGATGCGCACGTCCGCGTTGGGAGCCGGAGCGGTGAGGATACCTGTTTCGTTATCGTGGAAGTGACAGTTGCGGATGGTGACGCCGAGCCCTTCACTGACGCGGATGCCCGCGCCGTTCCGGTCCGCCACGGCGGCTCCGGAAAACTCAATGTTCTCGATGGTTGTGTTGGCCGCATTCGATTCCAACACCCAAATGCCTTTAGCGTCATAGCTTCGGCCTGCCGCCTGTATGTGCGGGCGGCGGCCGCCGATGCCGCGGATGGTCAGGTTGGGCGCGTTGATCCCGCACACATCGCCGCGATAGTCGCCCGGCTCGATTTCGATGGTGGCGCCGGGCGGCGCCGACCGGAGCGCCTGGCAGGGAGTGGTGAAGCGCTGTTTGGGACCGACATGCAAGATTTCCGCCGCGGCCGAAGCCACACACAGCAGCGCCGCCGCCCGCATGGCATTTACGCCGGGAAGTACGTCATCAGATGGGGAAACACGGCCCGGATTAAGTCAGAAACTTCTTTTTCAGCCAGTTGCTCATCGTTGCCCATTACGGGGACAACCACGCGCACGATGGCGGCATCGGTGCGGTTGTAGCGCATGGAATCGAGCACGGTGTGGATTTTGGCCGAGTACTCGCTGGCGACGACGCGATTGCGCGACTGATACCAGTAGGCAACGATGCTCTTCTGTTCGCCGCGGGCCACCACATACCGGTTGACTTCGATGGATTCTCCATTGCCGAGCGTCACCTGCATGAAACCCGACCTGGACGGTTCCCAACCGCTGCCGGGCAGGCAATTCTTGGGTGAATGCGGGGCGACGCCCGTGCGCTGCGACTTGAAGTAGCCGATGAACAGGTTTGCCGGGATAGCAAAGCTGCTCGAGCGGTACATGCGGCTTAACAGATCGTCCGCCTTGAGCACTTCGCGGACTTCCTGTTCGACGACGCCCTCTTCCGCCATCTGCCAGCTACCCACGGTTTTGGGAAACTCGGCCAGTGGCCGCACAATCGGCACGTGCTCCGTCGATTTGGCGCGCCCATAGTAGAATGCCGCCTGTGCCAGCATAAGCACAGTGAGAATCTGCCACTGCCGCCGTCTGAGGAAAGAGAATTGTTCCGCCATGTCCCTCCGGTTTTCCTTCTTCTAGTACATCACAGGGCAGACATTGCGCGTTATACTGCCTCGAATGAAGAGGCGTAGTTTCCTTTCCTCCGCATTGGCTGCCACCGCCCTGGCCCAGGCGCCGCAAGGGCAAAACCGTCCACAGCGCCGGTTCGACCTTTTGATCAAGAACGGCGAAGTGCGCGACCCGGGGCGCAGTGTCAAGCGCAAGGCGGATGTCGCGATTCAGGACGGCAAGATCGCTGCCGTGGAGGATTCGATCGCGGCTGACCGCGCGTATGAAGTGATCGACGCCAAGGGTCTGTTGGTGACGCCCGGGCTGGTGGACCTGCATACGCACGTCTTCTACGGCGCCGCGTTCGGACTGCATGCCGACCCGATTGCTGCACGGTCGGGCGTGACCACCTGGGTGGACGCGGGCACCTTTTCCCATGACATGACGCTGGGGTTCCGCAAGTTTACCGTCGAGCCTTCGAAAGCGCGGATCTTCGGATTCGTCTACACCTACCAGAACAACCGCAACGTCGCTGCCGACCCGATCAAATTCGCCAAGAGCACGATGAAGCAGACGGGCGAGGCGGTCGTGAACAATCGCGACATCATGATCGGCGTGAAGGTGCAGGTCGGCTTCAACATGAGCGGAAAGTACAGCTTCGATATCTTCAAGATCGCCCGCGATATCTGCGATACGTTCCAGATCCCCATGATGGCTCACATCAGCTTTGCTCCGCCGGAGACGGAAGAGATCATGCCGTTGATGCGTGCCGGCGACGTGGTGACGCACTGCTACAACGGCCACACCCTCGGAATCGTGGAGAAAGAAGCCGCCCGCCTGAAGCCCGGCGTGAAGGAGGCCCGCGACCGCGGAGTGATTTTCGACCTCGGCCATGGCCTCGGCAGCTTTAACTTCGCCGCCGCCAAGCGTGCCCTGGACGCCGGGTTTGTCTGCGACACCATCTCCACGGATATTTACCCTCCGAATGTCAACGGCCCGGTGTTCGACCTGCCCACGACGATGATGAAGATGATGTACCTGGGCATGAGCTTCGACGACGCTCTGCTGCGGGTGACGGCAAATCCGGCGCGGATCGTGAACAGCCAGATGGTACGGGTGCCGAAGCTGGGATCGCTTGAGGTTGGCGCTCCGGGCGACGTGGCCTTGCTCGGGATCGAAGAGGGGCAATTCACGCTTGTCGATTCTCAGCGCAACACGGTCACCACCGATAAGCGCGTGGTTGCCCGCGCGACAATCTGCCGCGGCAAGCGCATGCACGTCGTCGCCTAGCTAGCTAGTGGGGTGGCCCGGTCTTACGTACGGTTCCGGTTCGCGGGATAATTGGCGCGATGCGACGCGAAATTCTGGTGATGGCCGGCACGCTCGTTCTGGCGTTGGCCGGCTGCGGTGGAGGCGGAGGCGGGACGGAGAAGAAAACGACTGAGGCGAAACCGGCTCCCACGGCGGCCGACACGAAGCCGCCGGATAAGTACAAGGTGAAACTCGAGACCACGAAGGGCGATATTATCATCGAGGTTCACCGGGACTGGTCGCCTTACGGGGCGGACCATTTCTACGACCTGGTCAAATCAGGCTTCTACGATGGCGTGAAGTTCCACCGCGTGCTGAAGAAGTTTATCGCGCAGTTCGGTATCAATGGCGATCCGAAGACGGACCAGATCTACGCCAACATGAAGATTCCCGACGATCGGGGCAAGGAGAAGAACCGGCGCGGGACCGTTGCGTTTGCGAAGATCGGTCCGAACTCGCGGACGGCTGAGGTATTCATCAACCTCAAAAACAACGCGATGCTCGATTCCACTGGATTTACGCCGTTCGGCCAGATCACGGAAGGCTTGGACGTGGCCGATCAACTGGCTTACGTTTACGGCGAACTGCAACCCAAAGGCGGCGGTCCGGACCCGGCCAAGATTCACCAGATCGGCAACAAGTACCTGGAGTCGCAATATCCACGGCTGGATGCGATCAAGAAGGCAACAATCCTGAGTCAGGATTGATCGATGCTAACTCTGCTGCGCCTGCTGCCGGGTATTCTGAACCTGCTCGCGCCGGCAGGATTCGTATCATCTCTATAACGAGTGTCGTTTCCACCGCGGTCAGGGTGTTCCCTTCCAGCCCGTTTGACGAATACGTAACTTCGATGTCGTAATAATGGTCGAGCCGAGCCAAGGCCGCGGCTGAAAGTGGCCGCAACAGGTCCAGCTTCCGCTTCTTATCTGCGATATGGGATGTTCCGCTCATACCGCGGTTCTCTTTCCTCGCGCGATCACCAGGCTCACCCCCATCTGAGCAGTAACGTTCAGGGTCGTCTTAAAAATGTCCGGCAGCGCGTCGATCGCCATCAGTAGCCCGATCGGCTCGACCGGCAAGCCCATAGTTTGAAAGAGCGGAACGATCATCAGGAAACTCGCGTTCGGGATGCCCGGCACACTGAACGTCAGCAATACCGTCGTCAACACCATTGTCACCATCTGCACGGCGTTGAACTCAATGTGATTCACCCGCGCGACGAACAGCGCCGCGATCACGAGCGAAATGCTTGCGCTCATCCGGAACATCGAAACGGAGAGCGGCAGGACGAATCCGGCGACATGTACGGGCAGCTTCAGGTGCTCTTGAAGGGCTTCCACCATCAGCGGCAGCGCCGCCAATGACGACCGTGAACTGGCCGCCACGGCCTGGGCGGGCCAGAACGCACGTAGAAGATCGCGCAATGGGATCCGTGTCAGCACCGCGACCACCGGATAGGACAAGAGCAGGAGAGTAATCACCACCGAGCACAACACGGCGAGGTAAAACGTAAGAGACCCGGCGGCTGCCAGCCCGATGCGCGCCGTCATGGTGAAGGCCAGCGCCGCGATACCGACGGGCGCGGCGATCAGCACCCACTTCAATAGAACGAGCATGGCGTCCGCTACCGCCTGCGCAAACTGCAGAACCAACCCGCGGCGTTCCTGTGCGATGAACAGCAGCGCGAGCGAGAACGTTACGCTGAAGATCACCAGAGGCAGCACCGTGCCCTCGGCTGCGGCTTGAAACGGGTTGACGGGGATTATACTTGTTACCCACTGCACCGCTGTCTGGGCAGGCTTTTCCGGCAGCGAGCCGCGCCAGGCGGCGGCGGTGTCCGCATCCACCGTCAACCACTGCAACGCGATGGGAGTGATTAACGCCGACAGCGTCGACCCGAACAAAAGGGCCCCGACGATCAGCGCCACGGCGCGTCCCCCTAATCGCCCGATAGTGCGCGCATCCGCCGCCGACCCTACGCCCAACACGAGAAACGACAGAATCAATGGGAGCGCGGTCATCCTGATCGCGTTTACCCACAGCGTTCCAATCGCCGTAGCGGCATCCAGCAGCCACTCGGGCGCTCCGCCGGCCTGCCGGACGGCCCAGCCGAGCGCCAAGCCCGCTGCGAGCGCCGCCAATACCGCCAGGTTTGAATTCATCGCCGGTTTCGAATTCTACCAGCTAACTGACGCCGGATACCGTTGACGTTAGGGGCGACGTTAGGCGTCGACGTTAGGGGCGGCGCTCTTGATGTGAACTGCCAGAATTAACAATTTTCACCGCAACTTGCCCAGTAAGCCGTGATATACAAGTTACGAACCCATGAGAAGCGTCCTGTCTACTCTTGTCTTTGGATGCGCCCTTTTGAGCGCTCAAACCGCTGAGGTCCAGTATTTCGTCGCCGATATGCGCGCGAGCAATGAGGTGCCCGCTGTGGAGACCACCGATAATGCCGGTGCGGTCCTTGTGGCTCACGTGGTGCGCGATGCGCAAGGCCGCGTCGTGTCCGGCACTGTCGATTTCATTCTCCGGGCGACGTTCGCCGCCGAATCGAACGTCACGGGCCTGCATATCCATACCGGCGCAGCCGGCACGAACGGAGCGGTCGTGATCGACAGCGGGGTGCGTGGCGCCGAACCGGTGACCGTCCCCACTGGCACGTCGTTCATCCAGTACAGCGGGCAGGTGAAGCCCGATAACGCCGCTGCGGTGGCGGCTTTGGCGGGTGTCCTCGCCAATCCTAATGCCTACTATGTCAACCTGCACACCAGCGTGAGCCCCGGCGGCCGTTTCCGCGGCCAACTATATCGCGCCGAGTCGCGCACCTTCATGGCTGTGCTGAGCTCGCAGAACGAGGTTCCGCCAATCTCCACTGCCGCCACGGGCGGCGGCGCATTCCATGCCTTACGCGCTTTCGACGCCAATGGCCGGTATGTGATGGGCGCGGGCTTCTTCACCTCGAACTTCAACTTCGGCAGCCAACAGCGCCTGACCGGTTGGCATCTGCACCGTGGCATTGCCGGCGCTAACGGCTCGGTAGTGCTTGACTCTGGCTTGACTGCCGCACAGCAGGTGGATACGGCCGAAAACGGCACCGGCGCGTTGCAGCGCGTGATGACGTATCAGCCGGATAATGCCGCCGCCGCGTCCGCGTTGACCGACATCTTCGACAATTCCGGCGGATTCTACATGAACATCCACAGCACCACCAATCCCGGTGGATTCATTCGTGGACAAATGATTCCGGCCGAGCGCATTGTGACCAGCGTGAACATGTCGACGGCAAATGAAGTTCCCGCGCTGACGCTCGATGCCGGCGCACCCGCCGCCATCTGGGCCGACATGGTTCGGACTAGTTCTGGCGACGTCGGTTTCGCGTTGCTTACTTACAGCGTCAACCATCGGTTTCCCGAAGCCGCTACGTTTACCGGGTTGCACATTCACGAGGGTGCCGCCGGCGCGAATGGTCCGGTGCGGCTCGACAGCGGCCTGAGCGGCGCCAACAATGTGGCGTCGGCGGACGGTTTCGGCAACATCACGCGATCGTTCCTTGTCTCCAGCGAGACCGGCTTGACGGCTCTGAATGGCCTGCTCGCCAATCCCGAAGGCTTTTACCTGAACCTCCACACCACCGTAAATCCGAGTGGCGCGGTTCGCGCGCAGGTCGCCCCGGCGAGCGCGCGGCGTCCGGCTATTATCGATTTCATCTCGGGCGTCAGCGATCCGGCTTCCAAGACCGCTGCGCAGGGTGGTTTGATGACTGTGTTTGGCGCCGACCTGTTCAAGGTTCCGGCCAACCCGACGACGATGACGGCGCTTTCTGAACGGCTGAACGGCAGCAGTGTGACGGTGGGCGGAAAGGCTGCGCGCATCTGGTACATGGGCCGCGACCTGGCGGGCAACCCGCCCGATTTTATGGTGATCCAAGTGCCCTTCGATGCGCCCACTGGTCCGCAGGATGTGGTGGTCGCCAATTCCAACGGAGCCGGTGCTCCGTTCCGCACGACTGTTGCCGCGACGGCTCCGGCCTTGTTCTTCGACGGCCAAGGTGCGATCGCGCTTCGGCAGGACCTCACACTGGTCCGTCCCGATTCGCCGGCACGCGCGGGGGATGCGATCGGTTTGATTGCGACCGGTCTCGGCCAAACTACCCCCGCGATGGCCAATGGGCAGATCGCGACCGATTCCGCCGCCACAGCCGCTCAAGTTAGTGCGACAGTCGGCGGCCGCCCGGCTGTCGTCGTAGCGGCACAGTCGGCGCCTGGTTACGCGGGGGTTTACATCGTCGGCATCCTGGTGCCCACGGGTGTGCCTGCCGGCAACGCCGCCACGCAGATCCGCATCGGCGACGTTGCGTCCAACACGGTTCAGCTACCGGTTCGGTAACTACCGGAAGTATTGAGTCCAGACCTGAATCGCGGCCGGCCCGCGATTCAGAAATGCGTAATACGGGATCAGCAGTAAATCAACTGCCGGTCCCGTTTTGCTGTCCGCCCAATCGAACGGCTTGTAGAGTGGCCAGGCCGCCAGAGGCCTGGTGGCGCGCACACCGCGATGCTTTAGCACCACGACACCGCCTAACAGGCCGTGCCGGAATTCGCTCGTGAAGCTTGCCGATGGGTCCGAGCCGAGTTTCAAGCCCGCTTCCAATACCGGCACGTTCTCCGGTTGATCGGTCTGTTCCAGCGCATACACAATGGGTCCGCGCTTCACTGCGACGCGGCCCTGGTTGTCCATCGCGCGCGGATGCGACGCGATCGCCTGCGGGCGCATGTCGAAATAGATGCGTACCACGTCGCCAGCCTTCCAAACGCGCTTCACGGGCAGGTATTGCCCGGCCTTCACGGCGCCGGATAGCGGCTTGCCTGCTACTTCCACCTTGGTGGCCGTGCTCCATTCCGGTATACGTAGAAACACCGTAAACTCTTTCGCCTGCGCGGGATTGACGGTCAGCGTCACTGTCCCTTCCCATGGGTATTTCGTAACTTGCTTGATTGCGATGGAGGTTCCATCCTGCAGCTTCCACTTCATGTCGCTCGCTTCATATAGGTGAACGTACACGCCCTCCTTCGACGTGCTGTAGAAATAGCCCGGCAGTGCCGCAAAAGTGCGCTCCAGGTTCGGCGGACAGCAGGTTGTGTCGTACCACGGGTTACGAATCTTGCCGGCCGCATCTTTGGTTAGTTCCAAGGGATTGCGATAACAGTAGAGTGTGCCTTCCAGTGACATGCCCGAATTAATCGAGTTATAGAGAGCCAGCTCGATGATATCTGTGTACTTCGCATCGCCCGTAGCCGCCAGCATCCGCCAGTTCCAGATCATGTTGGCGATGGCGGCGCAGCTTTCGGTGTATGCTTTGGCATTCGGTAACTCATAATCGTCTCCGAATGTTTCCCCAGCAGCCCGCGACCCTGTGCCGCCCGTTACGTACATCTTCTTGGTGACCATGTCGGCCCAAAGGCGCTCGAGCGCCGTCCAATATGCACGGTCGCCGGTTTCGAGATAGTAATCGGTGGCGCCGGCGCATGCGTAGCCCGCACGCACGGCGTGCCCTTCGATGATCTGCCGTTCCGTGAACGGTTTGCCGCTGAACAGGTATCCCATTTGGGTTTGGGTTAGTTTGAGCCGCGCGCCGTCGCCGCGCAGAATATAACCTGCCAGGTCGAGGTACTTCTTATCTTCTGTCGCCCGGTATAACTCCGTCAGGGCGAGTTCGATTTCCGGATGCCCGGCGAGCAGCGGGCGCTTATCGGGACCGAAGTCGCGCGCGAGGTAATCTGCAAACCTCATGCCCGCTTCGAGCAGTTTGCGTTTACCGGTGGCGCGCTCGTAGGCGATACCCGCCTGGATCATGTGGCCGAGGCAGTAGAGTTCATGGCCGCGATCCATTTCCGTGAATCGCCTGGTTTTACGGTCGTCCTGATAGTACGTGTTGAGATACCCCGACGGCTCCTGCGCCGCCACGATCTCGTCGGTAATGCGGTCGAACGTCGACTCTAGTTTTGCGTCGCGCCCGGATTGCAGCACGAATGCAACCGCTTCCATCCACTTATAAAGGTCGGAATCGGTGAAGAGCGGCCCGCGGCGCGCGACGTTCTTTGCGCCGCTCAGCCGCCGGTAGTTGTCCAGTATTCCGTGCTCCTCGAGCAGTCGAAGCAGCGTCGGGATGCTCCGCTCCACGTTCACTTTTCGCCGCCCGGACCAGAATCCGTCGTTGATCGTCACCGCCGAAACCGGCACGTTCCGCAACTTGGCGTACGGTGACTTGTCCAGCTTGAGGATGACGGCATCGGCCGCAACCAGCGGCATCGCCGCCAGAACCGAAGCCACGAATCGCATCAGTACAATCATTCGATCTCCTTCTCTGATTATGGCTGTTTGTGCAGTCGGTTACGTCGGCCACGCTTGGTTCATTCACCGGACCTTCCGAAGCCACCGGCTCTCGCAAGATCCAGTTAGGCGCGAAGTTCAACTTCTACCTCGACCGCCGATTCGATATACTACGTCGGTTCCACTGAAGGGAGGCGGTATGTCGACCATGATGAGCCGGCGTAGGTTACTGGGGTCGTTGAGCGCTACGGCGGCAGCGGGAAATGCAGCCCCGGCGACATCTGAACGGCCCAATATCCTTTTCATCTACACCGACGACCATTCTTACCGGACGCTGAGCTGCTATCCGGAAGCCTATCCGTGGGTACGTACGCCAAATATCGACCGTTTGGCGCAACGGGGCGTTCGCTTCACCGCCGCCTACAACGGCGCCTGGTGCATGCCGTCACGCGCCACATTGCTCACCGGCCATTACCAGCATGGTGTCGAGTCGATGCAGATGGAAGGGAGTTATCCCGGTAGCGGGTACGATCCGGCCAAGTGCCCGTTTTGGCCTAAAGAACTGCGCCGCCACGGCTATTTCACCGGGCAAATCGGCAAGTGGCATACCGGCACCGACACCGGGTTCGGCCGCGACTGGGATTACCAGTTGGTTTGGAACCGCCCCAAGTATCCCGAAACCAGCACTCATTACTATTACGATCAACCCATCACTTATCACGGTGGTAAGACCGAGATTCTTAAGCGCTATTCGACTGACCAGTACACCGATTGGGCCACCGAGTTCATTCGCGGTGACGGTCGCGACAAAGCGAAACCCTGGTATCTGTGGCTTTGCTACGGAGCCGTTCACGGGCCCTACACGCCAGCCAAACGCCACCTGAGCGAACTGGCCGGTATCGACCTCGATACACCCAAGGATATTTTCCCGCCGCGCCCCGGAAAGCCCGATTGGGCTCAGAAGATAAGCGAGTGGGAGAAGGACGCAAACGGGCGGCCCGTCGCTGGAGGACGCAAATTCATCGATTGGGTGCGTCAGTACCACCAGGGCGTCTTTGCGCTCGATGAAGCGGTGAAGCGGCTGATGGACACGCTGGAAGAAACCGGGCAGATCAAGAATACCCTGGTGTTGTTCACTTCCGACCAGGGCCTTGCGTTCGGCCAGCACGGTTTTCGCGGCACGAAGGTGGCGGCCTACGACGCCAATATTCGCTCGCCGCTGATCTTCTCCATGCCCGGGCGTATCCCGGAGAGTCGTGTGTGCCGCACGCCGGTTTCAGGTCCCGACCTTGTATCCACCATGCTGCGCTTTACCGGCATGCGCCCGCCCTGGCCGATGCACGGCCGCGATCTCACCCCTCTGCTGAATAACCCCGACGCGCGGTGGGACCATCCGGCGTTCCTGGTGGCCACGGGCCAGACCTACGGCTCGGATACCAATAACATTCCTCAAGGGAAAGCGGCATTCCACGGCAAGGTGCCCTGGTGGGTAATGATTCGCGACAAACGGTATAAGTACATCCGCCCGCTCATTCAGGATCTTGAAGAGTTATACGATCTCGAACGCGATCCGGATGAACTGGATAACCTGGCGATCAAAGCGAGTTACAAACCTTTGCTGCGCCAAATGCGGGCGCAGGCGATTACCGAACTGAAGCGAACCAATTGCGGCTTTGTCGATCATATGCCGCCGGTGCGTGAAGCTTGACCGGATTGGTGTTTGAGGACAGCCAAGGTCCGAGCCTGCTGTCGGGGCGGGCCCGCCGCATGCCCCGCAAAACGCTTTTTAAAGCAGATGCGTTAGGCGCGTACCAGTTCCGTAATCTTCTTGCTCGACGTGGGGAACTTGCCGAGGCCGACGCCGAGAACATCGTCCGCGACGGTCAGGTACAGGTCGCCGATGGTGCCGGTGGTGCGGGTGTGCATGCCGGTTTGGAGCGAGCCGACGTGCCCGGCGACGATCATGGATAGCCCGTTATTCTTGTGGTCGTTGGCTTCGGCGTGCTCGTGGACGTACAGCAGCAGCGTCCGGTCGAGCAGCGTTTTTTCGCCCTCCTTGATCGAGCGCAGTTTGCCGAGCAGGTAGGCAAATTCCTCGACGTGCCAGCGGCAAATGTCGCGCATGATGCGCTGGCCGTCCGGACCGTCGGCGCCCGGGGCCTTTCCGTCGCGATGGGTGTAGTCGTGATGACGGGCGGCGGTGTAGCCGAGCCACGGGAATCGCGACAAGCCCTGGCACTTCGTCAGCATGTAGGAAGCAACGCGGGTTTGATGCGTCGCGAAGGCGTGAGCCAAAAGGTCGGATTGGAGCTTGGCGATGCGCGGCCAGTCTTTCATATCGCCGTCGTATTCGGGTTCTTCGACCTTGTAGTAGCTGGGGGGCAGGGAAGCGATGGCGCGTTCGACGTCGCGAATGGATTCGAGGTGCTCGTTGACGCGCTGTTTGTCACCCGTCCCTAACTGCTTTTCCAACTGCTTGGCGTCTTCGCGAACGGCGTCGAGCACGCTCTTCTTGCGGTTGATCCAGCCGATTTCGCGCTGCCCGAACAACCGGTCGAACAGTTTGTGCGGCAGCATTTCGGGCGGCAGGGGCCGGTCGTAACCGGCCCAGCTCATGTTGCGTTGAACGGATTCGCCGAACGATTCCTGCGAAACGCCGAGTTGCAGAGAACGGAACCGGGAATTGCCGCCGATCTTGGCCGCGATCGCCTGATCGAGCGACGCGCCGCCGGCCCCGCGGCCGGTGAATTGCGTACCGGAAATGAGAGCGCTCATGGAGCGGTGATGGTCGTTGCCCGGTCCAGGCATGCGGGCGGCCGGACTGTCGATGCCGGTTACCACGTGAATATCGTTGCGGAAAGCAGCGAGCGGCGCCAGGCACGGCGTCATGACAAAGTCTTTGCCGGTTTCCGCCGGAATCCAGTATTTCTCCGGAATGCCGTTGCCGTTGAACCAGAAAACAAACCGGTTTTCTATCGGCGCGCTGTCGGCCGCATAGGCCGTGCCAAGCGAATTGAACATCGCCTCCAAGGGTGGAAGCGCCATAAAAACCGGGGCCTTCGCCACCGAGAAACCTTTTATAAACGTACGCCGGGATAACGCCATCAGTCCCTCCCTCGAGCCATCAACTTACCAGTCGTTCGATCCGCGGCCTGCGCCAGGTCGGCCGGCGGAAACTGCGTCCATTTTACTAGAGAAACCACCATGTCCTGGAAGCGGAATCCGGACTTGCGAAAATCGTCCACGATGCGGCTGATCACCGGCCGGTCGGACGCATTCTCATGCCGCCCCATGGAGTAGCGGAAGAACTGCTTTACCACGCATTCCTGGCACTGCGTATTCGCGGCCAGGATGCTGCCTAACTGCTTCGGTGTGGAGAAGTCCGAACTCTTGATGCCCGCGACGTAACCTGTCACATCCAGCGCCAGTTCCACTGTCTTCGATCCTTCCTTGCGATTGAAACTCGGAATCTCGACCTTAGCCTTTTCGCGGCGGGCGCCCACGCCGTCGAACTTCTCGAAGCCAAAGCCGATCGGATCGATCAGGGTATGGCACGAAGCGCATGTCGGGCTGGACAGGTGAACGCCGAGGCGCTCGCGATTGGTCATGGGACGCTCTTGGGTCGACACGGGCAGGTTCCCGTTGACGCCCGGCGGCGGTTGCGGCACCTGCTGGCACAGGAACGACTCGCGGACGAACAACCCGCGGGCCGTGATCGACGTGTCGGCGGGCTTGGCCGTCAATGACAGAAACGCGGCGTGGCCCAGTATGCCGGCCCGTTCGGAATCGGCGGGCAGGTTCACCTTGGCGAATTCTTCGGGCGGCGCGGGCATGCTGTACAACTGTGCCAGGTCCGCGTTCAAAAACGTGTAGTTGGCGGTGTACAGGTCCATGAAATTCTTGTTGTTCCAGACCAGGTCGGCGGCCAGGCGGCGGGTCTCTTCCGTCATGGCGACGGCCAGTTCGCGCGTGAAAAGCGGATAGGCGCGACGTTCTTTCACCATCGTCAGCACACGGTCGAACCGTATCCACTGCGAAATGAACTCGTCCACCGCCTGCCGCGCACGGGCATCGTCCAACATGCGCCGGGCATGCTTTGCGAAGCCTTCGGGGCTATCCAGTTCGCCCGACACGGCCGCTTTCATCAGCGCCTCGTCGGGCATCGTGTCCCACAGCATGTAGGAGAGGCGCGAAGCTTTGGCGAACCGTTGGTGCTCTTTCACGGGCGTCGATTCCAGGCGGAACAGGAACCCTGGAGATTGGAGCATCGCCTCGATTACCAGGCGCGCCTTGCCCTTTTGATAGAGCGCCGTGTATCGCTTCAGTTCCTCTGGCGTGAGAGGCCGGCGGAATGCTTTGCGGCCGAAATCGGCCACGAACGCCGGTCCAGGGTCTTTGCCCTGCCAATCGGCAGCAAGTTTCTCCGCGGCGGCGGAATAAGCTTCGGCGAGAATCGGCGAGATGCTCTGCCCGTGCACCTGGGTCTTGAACCCATCGATAAAATCTTCGGGCGGAAACATCTTCGACGGGTGCGACCGGTCGCCGATGAGGTCGCGCACGGTGTTGTCGTACTGCGAATGGGTGAGGCGTCGGAGAACGGGTTCGTCGCCGCGGGCGCGGGCCGCCGCCGCCTTCTGTGCGGCGGGCTCCGACGTGGCCAAGTGCTTGATCCAGCCGATCCATGCCGTCTCAGCCGCACTGCCCGGGGCGATTCGCCGGCCACCGGCGTGCTTCACCCGATTGGTCGGCTTAGCGATTAGCACGGAGTCCTCAGGCTTCGCTTTGTCGACCAGCGCGCGCAGCGAATCGCCGAACGCGTCTAACTCGTCCTTCGACGCTCCCGGCTCCGGAAACACCAGCCGCGTCGTAGAAGCCACGCCGTTCGGCTGGTGGCAACCCATACAATCAGCCTTCTGCAAAACCGGCCAAATGTCTTTGGAAAAATCAGGGGATTGGGCCAGAACCGAACCGGCAAAGACACCAAACCCAAGGACAACTCTTCGCATGGATACCCTATATCTTATACCGCGACATGAACCTGACTCATCTATTTGACCTCTCGCTGGTGAATCGCGCGACACACGCGGCTGTGGAGTGGGGTGGCCAGATGTACACTTTCGGCGATATCGACGCCCGATCGAACCGGGTGGCCAACGCGCTGCTGTCACGCGGGTTCCAAAAAGGCGATCGGCTGTGCGTCTATCTTGCCAACTGTCTCGAACTGGTGGATATCTACCTGGCTTGTGTGAAGACGGGCGTCATCTTCGTCCCCATCAACATCCTGTACCGCGAACGTGAGATCACGCACATCCTCACGGACGCGGACCCCAGAGCCGCCGTCACCCTCGCCGCTGATTTCCCGGCCATCGTTCCAGTGCTGAAACCTGCTGAACTCACAAGCGACGCCACTACCCGCCCGCCGTCGGTGATCGATGGTGACGATCCGGCCGCTCTGGTCTACACCTCAGGAACCACCGGCGTGAGCAAAGGCGCAATCATCACGCACAACAACTTCGCGGCGAACGCGTTGAACCTGCTGACGTGCTGGCAGATCACGGCCGAGGACCGGTTTCTGCTCGCTTTACCGCTGTTCCATGTGCACGCCTTGGGGAACGGGCTGCATACCTGGCTGATGGCCGGTTGCCGGATGCGGCTGTTAGAGCGGTTCGAACATAAGAAGGCAGCGGAGGAGTTCATTTCGTTCCAGCCGACTCTCTTCTTTGGCGTCCCAACGATCTATGTGCGCCTGCTCGATACGCCGATTGAGACAGCGCGGCAGATGGCAGCTCATATGCGGTTATTCGTCTCGGGTTCCGCACCATTGCCCGCCCAGGCGCTTGAAGATTTCCGCAAGCTATTCGGCCACACGATCCTTGAGCGCTACGGTATGACCGAGACCATGATGAACATCTCAAACCCCTACGTGGGCGAACGCCGCCCCGGCACGGTCGGATTCCCGCTGCCCGGCGTTTCCGCCCGCATTGTCGGGCCGGAAGGTCAGGAAGTGGCCGATGGGGAAACCGGCGAAGTGTACCTGCGCGGTCCGAACGTGTTTGCGGGCTACTGGCGTCGGCCGGAAGCGACGGCGGCGGCGTTCGTTGACGGTTGGTTCAAGACGGGCGACCTGGGCGTGCGGTCCGCGGACGGCTACTACACGCTGCAAGGCCGCCGGAGCGATCTAATCATCTCCGGCGGCTTCAACATCTACCCGCGCGAGATCGAGGAACTCCTCCTCGAACAAAACGGTGTGGCAGAAGTCGCTGTCCTCGGCGTCGAGGATAAGCTCCGTGGCGAGGTCCCCGCGGCTTACATCGTCACTAACGGCGCTTGCGACTTCAGCGCGCTCGAGGAGGAGTGCCGCGCCAAACTCGCGAGTTTCAAAGTGCCGCGCGCGTTCGTCAAAGTGGACTCGCTGCCGCGCACGGCTCTCGGCAAGGTACAAAAACACCTGCTGCCCAAGCCGTGACCTGTGCACGGCCGGCATACTAAGCAGATTCCTCGATAGGTTCCTGCACGGGGGCGGTTCCCGTTTTCCCGGTGAACGGCACGAGCATCGGCACTTCCTGGCGGTAGCGCAGGTAGTTGCGGCCGTGCTGCTGTACCAGGTCGCGTTCTTCAAACTGGATTGCGATCAGGATGTAGCAGGTGGTCATCACGGCGAACAGCATGTGGGCCACCGTCATCGTCGGGGCGCTCCAGAAAGCCATCAGCCAGCCGACATACAGCGGGTGGCGCACCTGCCGGTACAGGAACGGCTTGCGAAACGGGATTGGCTTATAGGGCTCGTCCATCAACACGAACCACGCCTGGCGCAGCCCAAACAGGTCGAAGTGGTTGATCTGGAACGTCGCAGCCAGAACGAGCAAGCACCCGGAAGCGAACATTCCATACACGATTCCGCGGGCGGTAGCGCCTTCGATGTTCCAGATTACGCCGCCGATCGGTTGCCAGAAGTAACAGAGTGTGCCCAACAGAATGGAACTCAACAGCACATAGGTGCTGCGTTCAGCGGGTTCGGGTATGATTCTGGTCCACGCACGCTTAAAGGCAGGGCGAGCCATAATGCTGTGCTGGAGCGCGAACGCCGAGAGCAGGCCGATGTCGGCCAGCAAAGCCCAACCCGTACCTATGGTTGGTGTGCTATCGATGGAGCGCGGAACGATGAAGTTGGCCAGAAACCCGACTGCGTACAGCAGGCTGACCAGGAAAACGGCATAGCCCAAAACGCCGTAGCCGAAAATCAGTGTTCGTTTCATGTGATTTGGTGTCCTCGCTCGAGTAAGCGAGAACTGCCAAACCAGTTAGCGAACATTTGCAGGTTGGTCTGTGCAGCAGGGGCAATTCGCCGCTACTTCGCGCCGGCGTTGCCCAGCGCCAAAGTTACGATCACCATCAGCACCGAGAACGCGGGCAGCAGCAGCAACGCTTTCTTCAAACGCCGTGGATCGTCGCCGGCGACGCTGCCGATAATCGGCGAGCTCACCACCAAACCCAGCCATCCGGCTGTCAGCGCCACACCCGTCGCCGTCGCCACGAGCGCGCCGCTAAACGTCGCGTTGACAATGGCAAGGGTCGTCGGGAATACCGGGGCCATGGCGATGCCTGCCAGGAATACAAGAAACCAGGCGGCGGTCGGGCTGCTGCTTTGCAACATCAGGAACGTGGTGATCGCCATCAGCGCGGCCGAGCCGAGCAGAACGTGCGAAGGAGCGATACTCGACAGCACCGGCGATACCGCCACGCGGCCGAGCAATAGGCCAAGCGCGAAGCCGAGCGAGAGAATTGTGAGCGCCTTCGATTCCGGCACGCCTTGCGCGATCAAGTGCCGCGCCAGCCAGTTCCACACACCGCATTCGGCGGACACATACAGGAACAGCGTCGCCGACAGCAGCAACAGCGCCGGACTCGTGAGCACCTGAGTTACGGCGGAGGCCTGGAACGCGACCTGACCCACAGGGGGCGCCATCTGCGCCATCACTGCGATCAGCATCGCTACCGTTGCGCCGGTCGCGGCAAAGATCAATAACCGCGACGAGTTGTTCTGGAACAGCCGCGCGGCCACGAGCGGTGTCACCAATCCCCCCAACCCGAAGAACAGGTTCAGCAGGTTGTACATGCCCGCCGTCGTGATCGATTCCACATGAATGTCCGGCGGAAGGGCGTTGCCCCCGTTCACCAGCGCGCCGCCGCCGGTGCCGAGCAGGAAAATCAGCAGCAGAATGGCGCCATAACCAGCCGCGGTTCGCAATCCAACCAGCGCAACGGCAATTAGTAACAGACCGCCTACAACCCCCAGCTTCTTTCCATAGATATCCATCAACGGTCCCGCCGCAAACGATCCGATCATTAACCCGATGGCTTGCGCCATCGCAATCCGTCCGTTCTGAGCGGGCGTTAGCTTGAACCGCTGCGACAGGTCGGGCAGAATCGTCCCGAGCATCGCGGCAATCATTCCGTACACGAAAATCGAGAGGACCGCGGCGAGAATAAGCATGCGACCATCGATCTTACCAGAGAATAAGAGTGATGAATCGTGGTCAGGTGATCCAAATCAACGTGTCGCGCGGCGGCGTGCCGAAGCGGCCGGTCGACAGCGTGGTGGTGGGGCCGCTCGGCATCGAAGGCGACTCTTGCGCGCACCCGGACATTCATGGCGGGCCGCGCCAAGCGCTACTCCTGATAGCCAGTGAGGTGGTTGATATGTTGGCGGCCAAGGGATATCCGGTTTTTTATGGGGCCTTGGGCGAAAACTTAACCACCGCCGGATTCGATCACCGGACGTGGCGCGCGGGCCAGCGCTACCGCTTGGGTAGTGAAGTAATCGTCCAGCTAACCAAGCCTCGCGGGCCTTGCCGCGCACTCGACGTCTACGGTGACCAACTCAAACACGATGTTTACGACAAGGAAGTCAAGGCAGGCAACCCTGATTCCCCCATCTGGGGACTGTCCGGTTTTTATGCTGCGGTGATTCAAGGAGGGGCGCTCTATCCTGGAGCGCCGATTCTGTTAGTGGACCAAAGCTGCTGAACTCCGGTCTACTTTGCGCCCGCCATCGCGGCCGCGGCTTGCCGGGTTTCCCCTGTATATCGCCGCTTGATTTCTTCCTGCGCGCGATACCAGTCTTCTTCGTGATAACCGTGCGCATAACCGCGCTGTTCCCACAAATGATAGGCTAGCCGCGCGATCTCTTCCTCGTATCTGTTCAGGTCGGCTTCCTGGACCTGCCCAACCGCCGCGGGCGTCAATTCAACAGGGACGATTGCCGGCGTCGTTGCCGTTAACGATTTCTTCCGCGTTGTCTTCGCGGGCTTTGCAACTGCTGCGTCAACGCTCTTCGTGGTTGCCGTACCGTTCACCGCCCGGCCCGTGCGCTTCGTGGCGCCCGTCCCGGGAATTTCGACCGATTCGCCGGCGGCGGGCGGGTGCATTACCACCTCTGGCCGCTTTGCAGACGAACTCTTTCTTGTTGCCATAAAACAAACTCCGAACGAATTGTTATCTCTTAGGATAACAAATCAAAAGCAGTTATTCGAAGCTCAACGGACTGTTGAACTTTAAGTCAGGCGACCGCTTCCGATATCGCATCGGATACCGGAACGAGAAGATTGTCGCGCGATTGTTCGGCCGGTTTTGTGGTTAATAAGACAAAACTCGTCCCCGATGCCGGGTCGCCCCAGGACATGGTTCCGGTGGACCCCGAATGGCCAAACGCGCGATCCGAGCAGGCTTTGCCCACACGGCTTCGCTTCACGGCCCAGCCGATGCCCCACTGGTCGTTCAGCCCTTTATTCTGGTCCTGAATCATGGCCCGCGCGGTTTCGGTCTTCAGCACACGAGCGTCGGGTTTTATGAAATAGTCCAGGAATTTCAGGATGTCTGAAGCCGTGGCGTGCGCGCCGCCCCAAGGCGCCCCGAGGTTGCGCCAATAGGGGCTGTTCCAGTTCCATGAGTCGTTGCCCGTCACCTGGCACTGCGCCGTATCGCGAATCCGCCGTCCGCCGAGACCGAGCGAAGTATCGTTCATTGCCAGCGGGCGGAACAGCACGCGGTCCAGGAATTCGCGGAACGGAACTTGAGTTATCCGTTCCACAATCTCTGCCGCCAGCAGGATTCCCATGCTCTGGTACTGGCATTTCGCTCCGGGCTTGAACAGCAGCGGTGTGCGGCACGCGCCGGCGGTGAAATCGGCCAGCGGCGCGTGGCGCGCCCGTAGTTGCTCATTTTCCGGCAGCATGTCCGGCAGTCCCGATGTATGCGTCAACAGGTGTTTGACTGTGACGAGGTCGCGGTCGCCGCCGCGAAACTCCGGCACGAACTTCTTCACCGGATCGGCCAATGACAACTCGCCGGCATCCACCAGTTTCATCGCCCCGCAAGCCGTCATCGGTTTGGTTATCGAGGCGAGCAGAAACACCTCTTCCGCGCCCTGTTTCGGCCCTTTGGCGTGAATGCGCTTCACCCCTCCCTGGCGTACCGCAAGGCAGGCCGACCTCAGGTCCGGCGCGGCATCGATCAGTTTCGTCGCTTTGTCCCAGCGGTCCTGCCGAATTGCATAAGCGATCTGGGCGAGAAAGGTCCGGCGCATCATTTCTCGATTATGCCCTCACTTGAGTCGTAGTGAACAGGGAATCGCGAGCGTAACAGAGGTCGGACTTAGTATTAAAAACGACGTAACCGGATTCCGCCAGTTTCTTTCGGACCCATTGCTTGAGCGCTCGCATGAAGGGTCAGTATATAAAGCGCCTGGGGGCCGCGTTACGGCGTTGCGGCGGCGATCGCGTCGGCTGGGATCTGCGTCAATGTAACCTGCTCCTGGCCGTCCACTTTGATGGTGAGCCTGTGGGCTCGGGATTCGTGCGCCTTCAGAAACTCAGGGTCCATCAGGCTGCCGGGTTCGACGTCTTCCCACGCGTACAGCTTGTAATCGCCGGGAGGAAGATTCTTAATTGTGAACTGGCCTTTCTGGTCGCCGGACGTCATCCGGTGCAGGTCCATTCGCCCCTGTTTCAACGGATCGGAAACCAGGCTGACGATCCCGGCGGCCGCTTGCTGTTCGCGATTGCGAACGATGCCGGAGACCTCGCCCACGCCCACGCCGAGTGTCACCTGAACCGTCGCGGGAGCGCCTGAAACTATTTCAAATCCCGAGTCTGTAACATCCTGCTCGCCCATGCGAATCGCCTTAAGATAGACTCCTTGCGGAAGGCCCATCGTCACCAACCGATAACTATCCGGCGCAATGTTTTCAATGTTGAATGTGCCGTCCTCTTTCGCCGTGGTTGTGGTGTTGCCGAAAACTATCATGTTGATCGGCATGCACTGTAGGCGGATGCTATCAAGGCTTAATCTCTTACCGGACCGCCGCTCAAACGTCTGCACGTCGCCATCGATACGAATGCTGCCCGAGAGAGTGGACGTGCCGGTTAGAGCGAACACGACTTTGTCCAGGTCCTGATCCCCGACTTCGACAGGCATCTTGCCGATTATTGTCATCGGGCCGTGCATAACCATCGCGGCGAGATTGTACGCACCGGGCTGAACGTTCCCAATCTCGAACGAACCATCTTCTTTCACACCCGACGAATTGCGGAAGCCGAAGAAAGGCGGGGATTGCCGCGGAAGCAGGGTGATTTGCAGATTCCGGGCCGTAGATTGCGGACCCGTTACCTTGCCGCGCACGCGAAACACGCGGGCTTTCTGCATGCGTATGTCGATGCCCGGAAGTTCCTGCCCGGCCTGTATATCGAGATGGCGCGCGCTGGCCTGATCGGATGCGTTGGGATAGTAAGTGGTGATGTAAGCTTCTTCGGGTTTTCCGGCAGGGTTGCGCGCCGCCAGTTCCCCAAACATCGGGTTCCCAAGATAGGTGGCGTTGATCCAGTACCGCCCAGGCGCGATTTCCGGAATGCGGAACTCCCCGGTGTCGAGCGTCATACCGCCGCCGGCGGGCAGTAACTGGTGGCGGCCCTGCGCAAACATTCGCCGTAACAACTGAATTTGAACGCGCGCCAACGGCTCGCCTTCCTCATCAAGGACACGCCCGCTAACTACCGCCTGCGGAACAAGCTTCAATTCCATGTTCCGAAGCTCCTGCCCAGCGTCGACGCTGATCATGGCGCCCATGCGGCCAGCGCCGCGGCTCCCGTATTCGCTGCGAACGAACCCTTGCCGGTCGGCTATCATCCGGTACGAGCCCGGCTCGATACGTTCGATGCGGAACTTACCTTCGGCATCAGTCGTAGCGGCGTAGGGCGCGGTTGGAGGCACCGCAAATCCGATGGTTCCCGTTCCCGACCTACCTCCGCTGTTAAATGAGTGCAGCGCGACGTTGACTCTCCGCAAGGCGACGCCGGTTTTCGCATTGAGCACCCGGCCTTCGATGGCAGCAAGTTTCTTAGGATCCGATTCCGCCTGAACAGCGGCCGGCTGGGTGGTAGAACCAACCTGCAATAGCAGAATCAAAGCGAACATAACGCTACCTCCGTCGTTCGGCTTTAATCCTAGCCTAATTAGCGTATCAAAGGAAGGCGCCCGAGTGGGACACAATAAAGCACGAGTAGGACACAGTAAAACCCGAGTGGGACACAATTAAACAAAGCATGCCTTTTCGTCGCGTGGGATCGTTAAGTGAACTGCCGCCGGGGCAGATGCTCGATATTGAATTAGGTGAGACCGAACGTGTGGTTGTCTGCAACGTTGACGGCGCGCTGCACGCCATGGACGGCATTTGTCCGCACCGCGATGGTCCCCTCGCGCAGGGTGCGTTGCAGGGCAACAGGGTCGTCTGCCCGTGGCACATGTGGGAATTCGACTGCCGCACCGGCGAGCACGATTACAACCCGGCCGTTAAGCTGCAACTCTACCGGGTGAAAGCAGAAGGAGACGACATACTGGTCGACTTACCCTAGTGCCTGAATTACCCGAAGCCGAGACAATCGTTCGCACCTTGCGCCCTTATCTGGAAGGCCGCGCAATCACGGTGGCGGAGTTCCTGTCCAAGCGCGTGTCCACCGACACGCCTGAGGCGCTTGCGGGCGAGCGCATCGTTGCGGTCAAGCGGCACGGTAAGCAGATCCTCTTCGAGTTCGAGAGCGGCCTGATGGCGCTGGTGAAGCTCGGCATGACCGGCGCGCTGCTGATAAACGCCGAGCCCGGCAAGCACACACGAGCCGTCTTCACCCTGGAAGGCTCAGGCAACCTGCTGTTCGACGATATCCGGCAATTCGGTTCGATCAAGCTGATGAACGCGGCGCCCGCAAAGCTCGGGCCGGATCCGCTCGACATCGGCGCCGGTGAGTTCGCCGCACGCCTCAGGTCCCGCAATACCCAGGTCAAGCGTGCCCTGCTCAACCAGAGTTTCGTCCGCGGTATCGGCAACATATACGCCGACGAAGCGCTGTTCCGGGCCGGTATTGATCCCCGCGCGCGAACCCGGCGCCTGAAACCGGAGCGTGCCCTCCAGCTCCATGCGGCCATCGTCGAGGTGTTGACAGAGGCCATTGCGCACCGCGGATCCTCCGTATCCGACTACGTAGATGCCACTGGAACGCAAGGTGAATTCCAGGCGCGCCATCGTGTTTATCGAAAGACAGGCCAACCGTGCGTACAGTGCGGCACACCTATCAGGCGAACCGTTTTGGCACAGCGCGGAACTCACTACTGTCCCACGTGTCAGATCCGTTAGTTTTTGCTACGTTGAAGCTAGCGGTCTATGAAGTTGAAGTTCAAGTTGCCGTCGCTGTCGCTCGTGTTGTTCTTGGCCGTTTGTGGTTCGGCGAATTCGGACGATGCCGTAATCGCAAAACCTGCCGGCCAGGGTCCGACCATCGGTCGCAAGCCCAAAATCGATCGCGTGCAATGGGGCGACCTGTTCAAACAGTCGTTCTATTTCGCTAGCATCCAGCACAGTTTCCGCGTCATGACGGAACCCGGCACACGCGAGGGCTTCCGCGGCAGCTACTGGAGCGGCTGGCGGCGGTCCATCACCAGTCTCCACGGCTGGAGCGATGGCGACCCGTTCTACGTAAATTACGTGGGCCATCCCATGCAGGGAGCGGTATCAGGCTACTTGTGGGTACAGAACGACCCCGCCTATAAGGAAGAACAGTTCGGTTTGAACCGCCGGTACTGGCGTTCGCGTATGCGCGCTATGGGCTTCGCATGGCTCTACAGCACGCAGTTCGAAGTGGGCCTCCTTAGCGAGGCGATGATTGGGAAAATCCAGGCCAAGCCGCCGCAGCAGGGCTTCGTGGATCACATTGTTACGCCCGCCGTAGGCGTTGGCGGCTGGATGGTGGCCGAAGACGCGGTCGACCGCTACGTCATCCG
The DNA here is from genome assembly GCA_020846745.1 of Bryobacterales bacterium. Classification (GTDB taxonomy): domain Bacteria; phylum Acidobacteriota; class Terriglobia; order Bryobacterales; family Bryobacteraceae; genus JADLDI01. The sequence continues at coordinate 39,137 of JADLDI010000001.1, forward strand.
CTGGTTCGAAGGCCGGGTGGAAAACAAGTGGGCGCGCATGATGATGCGCAGCTGGTTGAATCCTTCCCGCTCGTTCGCCAACGTCATGCGTGGCGAAGCGCCTTGGCGCCGCGACAGCCGGGGCGGCATTGTCATGTCGAACCCCATGCAACTCGAGCGGCCCCGCAAGACTGACGCGGTCCCGTTCGGCGAACCGATGAGCGAAGTCGCGCCCTACGAATTCACCGCCAATGCCCGTTTCTTCGAGTTTGGCGGCGGGCATTCCGGTGGCCTCTGCTCCGGCGCCGGCGCTACCGCGGCCATGCGGCTTTCGCCGTCGTGGCAGGCCATTGCCGATGTAGGCGGATGCAAACTCGCTCCCGCTCCGGACGAGCGTGGCGGCGACATCCTGATGTACGGTCTCGGTTCGCGCTGGACCGCCGCGCGCGAGCGCTGGCGCCCCCACTTTCAGGTCACCGTCGGCGGTCAGAAAGTCACCCTCGATAAAACAGAAGATGGCAATGGATTTGCCATCGGCGCGGGCGGCGGGCTCGATCTTCGCCTCAACCGCGCCGTTGCCTGGCGGGTCGCCAACGTCGAATTTCGCAAAGCGTGGATGCCCGCGGGTCCTTTTGAGGAGTACCGCAGATCCGTAAGCTTCACCTCTGGCCTCATCCTGCAGATGGGCGCTTGGTAAGTCAAGGCCGGCCGGCCTCTGCTGACCCCGGCCGGGTCGGCCATCCTGTTACGATGCACTCTGCGTGCTCTCCCGTCTGCCCTATCTGTTTCTCGCCGCCGGAGCGGCCCTCCTCACCTACGCCGCCTGGCTCGTTGTAGAACACGTGACCGCGCTTCGAACTTGGGACCGCATTGTGGCGCGCGTCCCTACGTCGGAACTACGGCAGGTCCAGATAGTTACAGGACCTTATGGCCGCCCCCTCACCCGTATCGCCCAACTCGACTACGCCATCAGTGAAGATAGTCCCGCCGAGCAGGAAATCCTCATTACCCGCTCTGTTCCCTATCGGGCGCGCCAGCCCCGCTGGTCCACTGTTCTGTTCCCCGCTTTTGTACTGCTCACGGCCGCCGCCGCTCACCTCGCGATCGGTTTCGTCCTTTGCGCCTGGGCTCGCCGCCCGGAGAATAGCCCGAATTGGCGCCTTACCGCCGTCGCCCCTCCATCAAGTCCCAACGCCCCGTCCTATTCACGGCCGCGTAGCGTGGCGAAAGCAAATCTTATGTGGGCATCGTTTGGACTGCTCGGCGTTGTTCCCAACCTTCTCGGCCCCGCCTACCCTTGGATGTGGATCGCCTCACTCGCATTCAGTGGCTTGTACTGCGGCCTTTTCGTGCTGTTGGCCTGGCACAACGCCACTTGCCGCTACTGGATTACAGCCGGTGGAGTGGCCGCCGCTTCCTCGCTCGGTGCGCAATTCGTACCTTTCCCTGTAATCGGCAAGATTACGGATCATTTCTGGCGCGATGTGGAACGCCCCCGCGGCGAGTCGCGGCAGGCGCAGCGCCGGTCCGTCGGGCGACTCGTGTCCCGCCACTACCGGCTTTACGATCGTGATGGCGGCCTCCTCCTGTCCCTCCCGCGCGACCTGCAGCCTTCATATGCGCCGTTGCTGGAAGCCGTCGTCCGCAAAACCGGATTCCACATCGCCCAAGAGACCACCAAAACCACTTCCTTCGACAACTAATTCGACAACTAGCTGCGGCTTCCCATTCAACTCGAACAGTGGTAGACTCCCACACCAGGGGATTCGCATCTGCGACTCCCTTTTTTGACCGTTAAAGGAGATACCCCATGTTCATCCGGCGATTCTGGATAGCCGTGACGCTATCGGCTCTGCTTGCAGTTGCTGACTCTCCACGGCGCGCCGCCGACCCTGCCACCCCGGAGTGGCAGCTCACTTACTCCCCTATCAGTCACCTGCTCGACAATAACGATAACTTCTCGCGGGACGACCGTTTCCTGGTCGTCGATACACGCGACACCCTGGGTGGCGGCATCGGCAATGGCACCACCATCATGAAGATTTCCACCACCACTGGTCTCGAAAACACGATCTATGCGCCTTACCCGATCGTCGTCAACGGACCCACCGGCTCCGCTCCCGGTCTCGGCGCCGCTTCCTATAACCCGGCCGCCGACGAAGTCGTGTTCATCCACGGCCCGCTCGTGGCCGATGTCCCCACCCTTGGTTGGTACGGCGCCACCAACCGCCGTGGCGGAGTAGTCGTGGCCGACGGTAACGGCGAACTGAAAGGCTTTCTCGACTATCGCGATGTCACCTCAGCCGTCACCACGCCCGGCGCTCACCGCGGTGGAACTCACCGCCATGAGTTCTCACTCAGCAGCACGCGCATCGGTTTCACTTATGACGACATGCTGATGACCAACTATGGCCGCACCATCGGGATGCTCGTGCCCCACGAACGCGCACCCAAAGGTGTAACTCACTGGGCCGTCCTCTTACTCAATATGGCTCCCACTAACGCTGCCGAACCCGGTCAGGTTGACCGCGCCGCCGACGATTCCTGGGTCGGAGCCAAAGCTCTGATGCGCGGCTTCATCGGTCATGTCAAAGAGGCCGATGGCACTTACAAAAACTCGCTATTCGTTATCGATATTCCTGAAAACGTCGACGTCACAACCGCGGTTGCCGGCACTACAACTACCTATCCCAAACCGCCCCAAGGCGTCCGCATGCGCCGCCTCACCAATGTCGAATCCGCCGGTATCGTTCGCGGTTCGCTGGACGGCACACGCATTGCATACTACGCCACCGCGCCCGATAACACGCGCCAGGTCTTCGTTATTCCTTCCAACGGGTCCGACCAGTCTACCGACCCGACCCTTCGCCCGGTACAGGCCTCCAGCCTGCCCACAGGCGCTTCTGGTGGCGTCCGCTGGCATCCGTCCGGCAACTCCATCGCCTATCTCTCCGATAACGGTGTTGCCGCCACCTGTGTCAAACCCGGACCTTTATTCGGCAAAACCGTCTGGCTGACCTCCCACGGCGCCGGTATCCCCGCTGCCGATGCGCTGGTATGGTCGCACAATGGCAAGCTTCTTGCATTTAACCGCCGTGTCCCTACCTGGAACGCCTCGGGTCAGGTGGTAAAAGACGCCGGCAATAACGATTTCCGTCAAGTCTTCTTAGTCTGGTTCCCCGATGAGAACGACAACGGTATCGTCGATTCCGTCGAGTAACTCCACCCTCAACAAACTTCGGAGCGCTCCCCTTCCATTTGCAGCCAAAGGAGCGCTCCGGCAATCACTCCCCCAGCCACCGGTCCTTGCCGGACATAACACTGCAAAGGTGGCCCAACTGATACAGTCGGCTTACCTCCGCGAAAGTATCAGTCCTCCCAACGCGCCCTGAATCGCGTGCGCTATCAACCCGTAGGCCATATCGGTCGCGGTCATGCCCGGTGTCATGTAAGTCACGCCATAGTACATGTATACGTCGCCCAACACCACTCCGAGCAGTGCTACGTAGATCCCGATCTTCACGCCGCCCCCGGCGCCGCCGCCGAAGGTCGTCAGTACCTTGCCCAGGAAGGTCACGAATATCGCCGCGAAGATCAGATCCGTTATTACATATGCCGGTATCACCTCGCGGAAAATGCCGGGATGCGCTGCTTGTAATGCCTTGAAGTGGTCCGCTGCCAGCATTCCGTAGAACAACATGTTCATCACTGTCCTCGCCACGAAGACACATACTATCGCCAGAATCGTCTTACCCATTTGATACATCCCTCTCTTCTCTGGATTGTTTAATTACCCCTTCGGCGTAGACCAATGCTGCCGGTACTCGCGCCGCACCAACTTGTTCGCGTCGGCGTCGCCCACCACCTGCTCCGTTTTCGGATCGAACTCGATCGCCCTTCCTGTCCGCGCCACGATATTTCCCAGATGCGCCAGCGACGTCGACCAGTGCCCTTCCTCGATCTCCACCCTTGGTTTCTGCCGGCTTCGCATCGAGTCCAGGAAATTGCGCGCATGCGGAGTATCTATGGACGTCTTATCGTGCTCTTCCGAGTGGATCTCCTTACCATCCTCGCCATCCAGCACGCGGAACCCCCAGTTCCGGCCCCGGAACTTACCAAACTGCGCAACCGCCTTGTCCCCGTATACCGCGACGCCGTTGTCGCAACTTTCCAATCCGTACGGATTCCACAGCCGCTGCTCGTACATCAGCAGCTTATCGCCATAGTCGTAAGTGATGTTCATCGTGTCCGGCGTCTGCTGATCGTCGTCGAAATACATTTTGCGGCCCATGCCCGACACCGCCTTTGGTAACTGCACACCCAGCGCCCGCCGGGCGATGTCTAACTCGTGAACGCCGTCGTTGCCGATGTCTCCCGTCCCGTAGTGCCAGTGCCAGTTCACCGTCCCGTGGAAACGGTTCCGGTTGAACGTCATCTTTGGCAGCGGGCCGGTCCAGGTTTCATAATCGATGCCCGCCGGCACTGCCTCGTCTTCTTTGTGACCGATGTTGTTGCGCAATTGCGCATTCCACACCTTTGCCATCAGGACGCGCCCCAGTTTGCCCGATTGTACGTAGTCGTTAAACGCCTGAGTTGCCGGCAGGCTCGGCAACTGCGAACCCACTTGGACGATCCGGTTGTTCCGCCGCGCCGCCTCCACCATCAGCCGGCCTTCGCGAATGTTATGCGAAATCGGCTTCTCGACATAAACGTCTTTTCCCGCATTACACGCCAGAATCGTCCCCGGTGCATGCCAGTGCAGCGGCGTGCCCATCACAATTGCATCGACACTCCGATCGTCCAGGCACTTCCGGATATCCGCCACAAGCGGCGGCCGCTTCCGTCCGGATTGCTCGATAATCTTGTACGCCGCCTCCACCACGTTCTGGTCGATGTCGCACATATATGCGACATTCACATCCGGCTGCGCGCAGAAAGCCGTCGTCAAACTCCGTCCCCGCCCGCGTACACCCATCAGCGCGATCGTGATCTTGTCCGATGCCGCCACCGCCCGCCGCGCCGCCAGCATCATTGCCGGAAAGAAGTACCGTCGGTTCATCCTTTTCCTCCTCTGATCAGAAACTCAATCGTAATCCCAAACGGATCACTCGTTCATCTACGCCCTCGCGCGCATTCGTTCTTACGCCCGTGATCTCCGTATAACCGCCCAGATTGCGGATCGATCCGTCACTGTTTAACTGCAGGTTCGAAACGTTCGCGCCCGGATTCGCGAAGTGCGGAGTGTTGGTCGCATTGAACGCCTCGCCCCGGAATTGCAGGTTGAACTTCTCCGTCAGCTTGAAATCCCGGGCCAGGCCGAAGTCGACGTTCACCAGGCCCGGCCCGCGCAACAGGTTGAATCCCGCTGTGCCGTACCGCGCCTGCGTAACTGCCGCAAATGCGAATGGATCGAAGAACGATTGTCCCCGCCCCACTCCGCCGATCTTTGTTACTTCCGCCTTCATCAGGTCCGCACGCTGCGTGTTGAACGGTGCATTCAAGCTGGTGGCCGCCGCGGACACGCTAAACGGCAGGCCCGAGAACGAGCTGAAAATCCCGTTCAATCGCCAGCCCCCCGCAATCCACGTCAACGGGCCGCCGCTCGACGCCCAGCGTTTCCCTTTTCCAAACGGCAACTCCGCCATCCCGGTGGCGATCAGATTGTGTGGCCGGTCAAACCCGCTTAGCGCCCGGTTCAAGCTGTAGTACTGCGGATCGTTGATCGCCGGCTGTAAGTCGCTCCGGTCGTTACAGCATATCCCTCGCGACTTCGAGAACGTGTAACTCACTTCCACCTGATAACCTGCCGCAAACCGTCGTTCGAGCGTCGTTTGCAGTGCGTTGTAATTCGAGCTTCCTGTCGGCGTGGTGATCTGTGACGACGCCGCGCGGCCGAACTGCTGAAACAGCGGCTGTCCCGCCTGGCCCAACCCTGGCTTACCGGCATTCAATTCGATGAACCCAAGCTGCCGTACCTGATTGGTTCCGACATAACCCGCTTGGGCCGTCCAGCCCCACTTCAACTGCTTCTGGAGCGAGAAGTTCCACGACTGTACGTACCCCCGCGGAAACTTCTCCGGCAGCGTGAACGCCACCACCGACGTGGGTATGCTGATCGACCCCTTCGACAGGTCCGGTGTCTCGATGTTCGGAATTCCGTTCTTCACCAGCCCGGCCTGTGAAAATGAGTTAGGAGGCGTAATGTTCAGCCCGATTACCAGTGGATAGTTGGTCCGCATCGGCCGCGCCAGGCTATACGGATCGATCGACAACCCATACCCCGTCCGGATTACAAAGGTGTCGGTCGCGCGATAAGCAATACCCACGCGCGGAGCGAATAGCCGGTTGCTCGTCTCTACGCCGCAATCCCGTGGAACATTTCCCATGCCGCAAATCTGCATGGTGTTATTGCGCCAGTCGTATCGTTCAATGCCGCGATCCGCCCGCGTCGGCATTGGAATGTATTCCCAACGCGTGCCGATCGACAGCGTCGTCTTCCGGCTTACCTGCCATTGGTCTCGAATGTAGAAACTGCCCAGCCACGCGCGCGTCGTCACCTGGTCTGGCAGCATCAGAATCTTATTCACGCCGCTTGCGATGCCCATCAAAAACTGGGCGTAACTGTTGAACTGGTTGGTCGTAGGCCCGCCGTTCAACGATGTGACACCGCCCGTAAATGAAAATCCGCCCATCGGCGCGCCCGACGCTCCCACCAATTCGTGCGTCACATGATTCATATGTTGCCGCGACGCGTCAAACCCAAACCGCACATTATGCGCTCCGCGTATCCAGTTCGCGTTAGCCGTATATTGCCACGCCGGATCGTGCCAGATAATCGGCGTTACGCCCCCGCTCGATCCGAGCGTCGTGTAATTCGAAATCGTAAACTCCGGCCATCCGCCTTGTACCCGCCGCGGACCGTTTGTTCCCGGAATTCCCAGAAAATCCAGTCCTAACTTCTCGTCGATCCGGTTCTGCACCGCTTCCGTATCCAGCAGGTTCCACCCAAAGTTCGCGTCCACGATAAACGTCGGAGAAAAGGTATAGGTCCCCGCCAGTGTCGTCGAATACGTATATCCCGAGGCGTATTTCCGGCTCCCGCTCAGATCGCCCAATAACAGGTCGATGATGTTCTCGTACCGCAGCGTGCTCAACCGTCCATACATGTTTAGCCGCGAATTCACGTTCCAATTGATTTTGGAATCGATCGTATGCCGGTCGAATGTCTCGGGCCAGTTCCTGTAGAAATTGTTAGTGAGGCCCGAAAGTGTCGGCGCAGGCGTCAATTGCACTAGCTTCTGAACGATCGGGTCGAAAAGCCCCGCCGGCACACGTTTGTTCGGATACGGCGTACGCCCCGTGCCGTTCGCTGCCCCGGTCGCCGGATCGTATATTTCGTTCGGCGATGCCGACATGTCTCCCGCCTTCATCGCCGCCGTCGGCACCGTGCCGAACGCGTCTGCCGTTTTCCGGTCCAACGACGCTTCATAACTCACGAAATAGAAAAGCTTGTCTTTGATTATCGGACCGCCTACTGTTCCTCCAAACTGGTTGAAGATCGCCTTCGGCTTGGTGCCCAGCGGGTTGAAGAACCGGTTGGCCTGCCAGTGCTGGTTATTATGAAACTCAAATGCCGATCCATGCAGCGCATTCGTGCCGCTCTTGATCTGCACGTTCACCGCCGACCCTCCCGCCAATCCCTGCTCCGCATCGAAGCTGTTCGTCACGATGTTGACTGTTTCAATCGACTCGATCGAAGGCACGTGGGCCGCATACCAGGGCAGCCACACACCGTTTGTCGCCGTGCCGTCGACCCGAATCCCGTTGCCCATCGACGACGTGCCATTCACGTTGTAAACCAGCGCCCGCGACGGGTTCGCGATGTTACTCCCGGCGTTCTGGGGCGGAGTTACTCCCGGAACCGTTAGCAGCAATTGCTGATAATTGCGCCCCTGTGGAACCGGTAAGTTCACCAGATTCCGTGTGGCGATCTCCTTTCGAACCTCTGCGCGATCGGTTTGCAGTGCCGCGGCTTGCGCGCTCACTTGAATAGATTCCGCCACCGCGCCAAGCTGCAGCGTCTGGTCCAGGCGCGTCACGTTGTTGATTGTAATCGCCACGCCTTCCTTCTTGGCCACGCCAAAGCCTGGTTTCATGAACTCCGCGATGTAGGTGCCGCTGGGCAGCGCGACGATGTTGTATCCCCCCAGGTCGTTGGTCTCCACCCTCCGCGTCTGCCCCGTCTGGGTGTTGGTAACCGCTACACTCACTCCGGGGACAGCCGCTCCCGACGTATCGGTTACGTTTCCCAACAGCGAACCGTATAATACCTGGGCATGAGCCGGCAAAGCGATTAGAGCTGTCAATCCACAAATTAGCAGCGCTTTCATCCGCGAAAGCACATCACATTTCGTCCTTGGAGTCAAGCGCCTGTTTCTCCGTTTTGGGTGATCGTCCACTCCCTTTCTCCTTCCACCAGCCGGCTCGATCCCCGGGCTTTCACTCCCGCTGTATCCTTGTTTTCATGACGGACGACCAGACCGAGGCTCTCGTTCAGGCAAACGCCCGTCTCGTTCGCCGGGTCACAGCCCTGGAACAGCGTGTCGCGGCGCTCGAAGCGGCGCAACGCGAAGCTTTGCCCGCCGCGCTGTCCGCTCCTCCTGTCCTCGAGCCGCCAACTCTCGACGCAGAACCTGAAATCCCTCCAGCGCTCCCGCAAAGCCCTGTGGAGCCTGCCGCTGCCCACGACGGCTTGGAAACCCGCCTCGGCCTTACCTGGATCAATCGCATCGCGGTCATTACCTGCGCCCTCGCCGTCGCCTTCTTCTTCAAGTACGCCGCCGATGCGAATTGGATCGGACCGTCCGCCCGCATCGCCATCGGACTGGTGACCGGTTTCGCCACCCTGCTGTTTGCCGATTTCCTGTTCCGCCGCGATCACCGCACCTATGCACAGGGCATCGCCGCGCTTGCGATCGGCATCTTCTATCTATCCATCTACGCGGCCTTCGGCTTCTACGAGTTACTCCCGGCATCGCCCGCCTTCTTCCTGATGGCCGTAGTAACTGCTGCCGCCGGCGCTCTAGCCCTTCGTTTCCAATCGCCGGCCATCGCCTACTTCGGACTACTCGGCGGCTACGCTACGCCTATCCTCTTATCTACCGGCGAAAAGCATTACTGGTTTATCACCGCCTATCTTCTGTTACTTTCGATTGCCGCGGTCGCGCTCTCGCGCATCAAATCCTCGAGCCCGGGGTGGATTCGCCTCGAGTATCTCGCGGTTCTCGGTTCCGGTTTCCTCTATGCAGGCATGCTCGATAGCCACCCGCCCGACGACGCACTCCTCCCGCTTCGTCTTTACGCCTTTGCCTACTATGCCCTTTTTGCCACCACCGCCCACGGGATTGTCTTCTTCATCGCCCACGCTTTCGTTGCATTTTCGTTCACCGACACATTCCGGCAGCAACCCCTCGCTTATATCTCCGTTATCACCACGATCAATGCCTTTGCCATCGGTTACACGCTCCTCCGCAACTGGCGGTTTGGGGTCGCCGTCACCGTTGCTGCCTTCCTCCTCTCTTGGGGCATGTATGCCGGCGCCACGCCATCCAGCACCGCGCTGACAATCTTCTACACCCTCAACTACTTACTGGTTCCCGCCTATATCTCGCTGCGTATCCTCTGGCGTAATCTCCCCGTCCGCGCTGTCGAATTGGTGGTCGCCTCTTTCGCCGCCGTTATCTATTACATCGGCATATACGGCCTGCGCGACGGCGAGGACCGCAATCTCGTCGCCATTGATACTTACTTACTCGCCGGTTTTCACGGCGCTCTGGCTTTCTTTCTCTTCCGCCGCCAGCCGGCTGAAACCCGCCAGGATATCCCCGTGCAGTTCTATTCCGGTGTCGCCGCCGTCCTGCTCACGCTCGCCATCCCTCTCCAACTCGCCGGTTTCCGCGCGAGCGTCGCCTGGTCCGTAGAGGCCTTCGCTCTCGCCTGGCTTGCAGGGCGCTTCTCCTCGCTATTGCTCCGCATCGCCTCTACCGGAGTCTTCATCCTCGCCTTAGCCATCCTTTATGTGCAGGAATCCGGATCCGCCCCGCTCCTTGCCTTCGGCGTGGCGGCAGTCTCGCTCGGCATCGCGTCCCGCTATTTTGCACCGGCCTCCGCCCAAGCGGCCGCTTATTCCATCGCGCACGCCGTCCTGATCAGTGGACTCGTTCTGGAAACTCTGCAGTGGGCGCGCCGCCAACCGCCCGAGCTCGTCACCAATATCGAGACGTTCGCCGTTACCGCCCTGCTCGCCGTCTACGCCCTCGCCCTGATTGCCTCTGGCGTTGCTGCCCGCCACCCGTTGACCCGATTCCTCGGCCTTGCCTGCGTCGCCGCGGTCATCGCCAAACTCTACCTGTACGACGTCTGGACCCTCCGCCTCCTCTATCGCGTTGTCGCGTTCGGGTCATTGGGTGCTTTACTCCTCGCCATGTCTTTCCTCTACTCCCGTTTCAAGCATTCGCTCGACCGCTGGCTCGACCGCTCCAGTTCCCAATAAATATGCGCAATTACGCTCCTCTCGCCTTCCGCATCGCCGCCGTCGTCAACTGGCTGGTCGCCATCGGCGGCATCGTCGATCCCACCTCGGTCGCTCCTGCATTTCACCTCACACCTCCCAACTACCCTTTTCTCGTCCGCATCTGGACCGGCATGGTCTTCATGTTCGGCGCCATGTTCTGGGAGATCTCGCGCGACCCACCGGGCCGGCGCCGCCTCATCAAATACGGCTGGATCGAGAAATCCGTCACCGCCATATCCGTCACCATCGCGTACGCGACCGCCGAAGTTCCGCTGATGATGTTCGGCTTGATTCTGCTCACCGATTACTTCTGGATTGCCGTGTTCCTCTACTACGACATTTCGTTGAGGCGAACTGCCCGCTAACAATTTCCTCACACAAAGCCCAGCACCCGCCGATATGACCGTTTGAGGTGTCTGTAGTGTTCTCGCACCATGCTGTTCGGGTCTCCGCCCTCGCCGCTGAGTTCGCCCTCCGCGCCGCCCTCCACCCGCGCGACCAGCAACTCGCCGCCAACGCTGCCCTCCTCATCGATATCCCCAAGCAGCGGCTCAACTTACGCGCCGTCGGCCCCCTCTTCGTCAACCGTCTCCCGAAAGTCGATTCCCACGTCTTCGTCCGCTATATGCTCGAGCTCATCCGCACGGCCGAAGCTTCCGACGCTTCCCTCGGCCTCCGTGGCCCCCGTGACCCTATTCCCGATCTCATCGCCGCGGCCGAAACCCTTGTCTCCGCCTACGAACCCTACCTCGAACGCGAAGAGGATCCTGGTGATGCCGTGCGCGCCTGGTTCCGCCGCCGCAAGGAAGAAGGTCTCCACTCCCGCCGCGCCTACGACGCTTTCCTGAAGCTGCCTACGGCCAAGCATGCCACGCTCGTCGAGTCGGCCTCTCGTGTCTCCGTCTATCCAGCTATCGCCATGAAGGCCATGGCCAAGGCCGCCACTGAGGACACCACTCTTACCGAACTCGCCGCCCTCGCCGCACAGGACCAGACCATCGCCGGCAACCTCATCAAAGCTGCCAACTCCGCCCTCAACCCCGCCCTCGCCCGCGTTGCCACCATCCGCCACGCCATCGCCTACGTCGGTCTCGAACAGACTCGCCGTATCCTCACCGCCGCCGCGCTCCGGCCCCTGTTCGCCTCCCGCACCCTCGCCCAGCTCTGGCATCACTCCCTCACCGTCGCCAAATGGTGCGAGTCCCTGGCACGGTCCACTGCAGCCATTAACCCCGAGGAAGCATTCCTCTGCGGCCTCGTTCACGACGTCGGCCGCCTCGCCATGCAAAGCGCCCCCGGCGATGCGCCCGTCACGTTACAGCGCTTCAAGGAACACGGCTGCGACATGCACTTCGCCGAACTCCTCCTGTTCGGTTGCACCCACGCGCAGTTAGGCGGCGAAATCCTCGCCATCTGGCAGTTCCCCGAACACCTTACTTACGGAGTAGCCGGCCACCACGGCCTCCGCCGCAACGCCTCGCGCTTCTCCGCCATGCTCTGCCTGGCCGAATCGGCCTGCCTCAACGACGAGAACACCCCCTCCAGCGCCGACCAATCCCGCGCCTTGGAGATACTCGGCCTGCCCGAAGAATCGATCCTCTCCAACCGCGCCGACCTGGGAGCCCTCGCCGCGCTTACCATCGCTGCCTGACGAAACGCACCGACACCGCAGCGCACAAGCCTGCGGTCCATCATGCCCCGAAGCTACTACCTACCGTCGCCATCGATTCGAACCGCTGCTTCCGACTCGCAAATCACCTTCTCCGTCGCGCCAGCTATCGCGGCCGGCAAGAATCCGAAATCAGGCAGCCACTCGACCTGAGCCGCCTCTGTAAAGAGGCGGGTTGCAGCCACCTGTTGTCTTTTGGCACGGACCTGCTATAAGCCCTTGACCCTGTTCTCCCCATCCCGCAAACAAAGGATCTCGAGCCTCCGACCCCTAATTCACCCGCTCGACGTAGGTGCCTTCCGTCGTGTTCACCCGGATCTTTTCACCCGAATTGATGAACGGCGGCACCTGCACCACCAAACCCGTCTCCATAGTCGCCGGCTTCGTTACGTTGCTTACCGTCGCGCCCTTTAGCCCCGGTTCGGTCTCCACAATCGTCAGATCCACTGTTGCGGGCAAATCCACCGACATCGGCTTGCCTTCATAGAACACAACCGTCACTTTGAATCCCGGAACAAGGTAATTGACAGCATCGCCCAACAGGTCATGGCCGAGGTGGATCTGCTCGAAGTTCTCGGTGTTCATGAAGTGGAACGCATCGCCGTCATCGTACAGATACTCCATTTCATGCTCGTCGAGAATCGCGCGTTCCACGCGGTCTTCCGACGAAAACCGGTGTTCAATCATCGTGCCGGATGACAGGCGGCGCATCTTGGCTTGGACAAAACCACGTAGGTTGCCGGGCGTGCGGTGCTCCATCTTGAACACGCTATACAGTTCGTTATTGAACTTGATCACCATGCCGGGACGGAGTTGTGTTGCAGTAATCATGCGGGTGGATCTCTCAGTCTAGCATCAGGTGTACGATATCCAGGTGATTCGTAGTCTGTTTATCACCCTCGCCACGCTCTCCGCCCTCGCCCAGCAACCCGCTGCGCAGCCTGAAAAAGCGCTCAGCTTCGACGGCGGAGTCGTCGAAAAGCACCAGATGATCCCCATGCGCGACGGCGCGCATCTTTCCACTTACCTGTACTTCCCGCCCGGCAACGGGCCCTGGCCTGTCCTCTATGAACAGCGCTACTCCAACCTCCGCGGCGATTCTTCCCGTGTCCGCTACGCCAAATATGCCGCCGCCGGATATGTTGTCGCTGCCCAAAACTTCCGCGGAACCCACAAATCCGAAGGCGTCTACCAAGGCTACCGTGCGCTCGGCTGGGGCAAGCTCCGCGATGGCTACGACACTGTCGAATGGCTCGCCAAACAGCCCTGGTCCACCGGTAAAATCGGCACTTGGGGCGGTTCGCAGGCCGGCTACGCCCAGAACTTCCTCGCCGTTACTCAACCGCCTCACCTTGTCGCCCAGTTCATCACCGACGGCGGACTCAGCCTCTTTCACCTCGGTTACCGCATCGGCGGAGCCACCCGCGTCGAACGCTTCAAAGCCGGTATGGCGGTCGACGCCCGCGAAAACTCCCAAGGCCTCCAGCACCTCAAAGACCAGCTCAGCCACCCCAATTACGACGCCTGGTGGCAGCAAGAGGACGCCACACTTCACTTCCCCAAAATGAATGTCCCTGCCTTCATCCTCGCCAGTTGGTTCGACTTCATGGCTCGCGGGTCAATCGACTCCTACATCGGCCGTCACAATTCCGGCGGACCCAACGCCCGCGCCAACCAGTGGCTCATCATCGGTCCCTGGCTTCACGGCGGCTCCAAGAACTCCACCAAAATCGCTGAAGTCGACCTCCCCGCCTCCTCCGGCTTCGACGTCGACGCCTACATGATCCGCTGGTTCGACTACTGGCTTAAGGGCAAACCCACCGGCGTCGACCGCGAACCCAAAGTCCGCTACTACGTCATGGGGCTCAATCAATGGCGCGAAGCTAATGATTGGCCTGTACCCTCCACCCCCAACTCGTACTTCCTCGCCGCCGATGGTTCCCTCTCCACTAAAGATGCGCCCGCCGGCAAATCCGAATTCCTCAGCGACCCTGACCATCCCGCTCCGTCCCCAGGCCGCAGTGAACCCACTGCCCGCGATGGCCGCGCTTTCGAATCTCACAAGGATGTTCGTGTGTTCACCTCCGCGCCGCTCACCCAGCCCGTTGAATGGACCGGCGATGTGAAGGCCGAACTCTACGTCTCCTCCTCCGCCCCCGATACCGATGTCATCGTCAGAGTCAGCGACGTCTACCCCGACGGCCGCTCCATGCTGCTGGTTCAGTCCATCCGCCGCGCCAAATATCGCGACAGCTACGAAAAACCCACCCTGCTTCAGCCCGGCAAGATCTACAAAATCCCCATCAACGTCGGCTGGCTCAGCCAACAATTTCAACCCGGCCACCGCATCCGCGTTACCGTCAGCAGCACCATGTTCGACTACTACGAACCAAACGCCGGCACCGGTGAGTCCCCCACCATCGACGGCCCCGCACGCAAAGTACTGGCGCGCAACACCCTCCACCACGGCGGTGTCCACGCCTCACGCATCATCGCCCCCGTCCCCCCAGCGTCAATCGCTCAAGCCCGAGACACCGCCCGATAGCGTCGTTGCTCCAGATTCCAACCGCTGCCGCCCACTCGGCGCACCAAATAACCCGCCAGCCAATCGGACCTCCAAGTGTGGGGCGAACGTCTACCTTCGCGGCCCGACCTCCTGGTCGGCCTCCTCGCACAGCGCTGGATAAGCCCCGCAGTCCCGTCTTCCGTAATCGACCCGCTGCCCCACCCGAACCCAACCCCGCGCTGCCGCGTCCGCCCGCAACCCCCAAGTCAGACCCTATTCAGTCCGCCCCGCGACGGAGGCAGCGCTTACTCCTGTCCTGCCTGAGCGAACCAAATCACACCGATATCCGCCAGGGCTTCCGCTCTTCTCTCGACAGGTACCGCCGTGCCTCGCCTTGCTGCGATGTCCACTTCTTCGAATCCCAGTCGATCCGCAGCTTGCTGCGCAACGCCACGTTGCCCAGCAGGCATGTCGTCGTCGAACGCTGGCAATACTCGATGTCGCTGATCGGCTTCTGCCGCGTTTGCATGCACTCCAGGAAGTTCGCCCAATGCGCCACGTTCGTGTTGTTCGACGCTTTCACTTCCACTTCCTCTAAACCGGAACCCTTCACCGGAATCAGTTTGTACACGCTGCGATCCACGAACAGCGTCCCTTTCGTCCCGTGAAACAGGATGCCGCCACCCTTGCCGAACATCGACTCGCCATTCGAATTCCGGTTCTCATAAGTCGCGATGAACCCTGGAAATTCGTAAGTCACCTGCAACGTATCCGGCGTCTCGCGATTGTCCGTCAGCCAGTACTTCCCGCCCAGTGCCGTAATCGCCAGCGGCATCGGCTCATCAAACGCCATGTGAACGATGTCCAGCCAGTGGATGCCCCAGTCCGTCATCATGCCTCCCGCATAATCCCAAAACCATCGGAAATGCGAGAATGCCTTCGGATCCACCCCGAACCGGTTCGCGTTGAACGGCCGCATGGGAGCCGGCCCCAGCCACAGATCCCAATCGAGATCGGCCGGCGGCTGACTGTCGGCGGGATTGCCGATGCCTTCCTTGTCCGCCAGTCCATAGTTCCACGTCCGCACAAACGCGATCTTGCCCAACTCGCCGCTCTTCACAATTTGGGCTGCCTTCTGGAAATGGATGCCGGACCGTTGCATCGTGCCGGCTTGCACCACCCGGTTGTACTTCCGGGCCGCCTGCACCATCTTCACGCCCTCTTCCACCGTCACACAGATGGGCTTCTCGACATACACGTCCTTGCCGTGCTTGCACGCCTCCACCGTCATGTACGCATGCCAGTGGTCCGGCGTCGAGATACACACCGCGTCGATCGATTTGTCGGCCAGAATCTCCCGAAAATCCTTGATCCCCTTCGCCTTGCCTTGCGTTAACTGGACCGCCTGCTCCAGATTCGGCTTGTAGACGTCGCATACGGTCGGAATTTCGATCCTGTCCTGCTTCATCGCCGCCTGCATGTTGCCTCGGCCCATGCGGCCTGTCCCGATGAATGCCGTTCGCACGCGTTCGTTCGCGCCTTTCACATTTCCCGTGAAAATCGATGTGGTGAACGCAGCCGTGGCGGCCGCTTTGAAGAAATCGCGACGAGGATTGTCAGACATACCCAAGCTGGATTGTAGCACCCGAAGGTCTGATTCCGCCCCCAACCATCCCGCCCTGGCCCGCCCTGGAGCGGCCCGCTTTATCCTCCGATTCAGGCTCAACCGCGCGGGCCGCTCATCAACCTGCCACCATCGCCCCAACCCTCACGCGTACCCATCCAGCGTCACCACCCCGTAAGGCATCAACGCCACATCCAACCTCCCGCTCGGAAACTGCACCCACTCGCTATCCGCCCCGCGAAACGCACCCGCCTTCGTCGTCGCATCTTGAAACGAGTGCTCATCCAGCCGCCGCAACGTCACCCTACGGCCCAGCCATCCGTCCCACAACCGTGCTACCTGCAACGTCGGCGTCAAATTCGCCAGCATCAGCCGCCGCTCCCCTCGCCGGTCCATCGCCAGCGACACCACCCGCAGCGGATCGCTCGACATCGACACCGCCACCTCCGCCCCGGCATATTCATTCACGTCCGCCAGCACGTGGAATAGCGGAAACGTTTGCCGCCCCTCCATCAATCCTGCCGGACCCGCCATCTCGTAATACGTCGCGCTCGACGCGCCCGCCTCACTCAAATACTTCACGCTCCCCAGCGTCCACGCCGCCGCCAGCAGCGACTTCTGCCGCGGGTCCACCCGCGATGCCGCCGGCGCGCCCGACGGACCCACCGCCTGCGGATTGAACCGCGGCCGCAGCGTCACCGGTGTCACCGCCACCGGCTTTCCGTTCAAAAAGTGCATAGCGGACCGTACCGTATCCGCCTGCGCGCTTAAATTCTCCATCAGCGTCTGGTTGTCGAACGCATGCACCTGCGGATTCACCGAATAACACGCCACATCAATCGCGCCCGTCGCCGGACGTTCCCGGTTCAACTCCGTAAAGTACACGTTCGACCCGCCGCCGATCGGCGCTCCCCCGGGCAGCCGCTTGCGCGCCACCCGCAGCCACTGCTCCCGCGTCGAGCTCTCTTTTTGGTGGAACACCAGCCATCGCGCGACCCTTACCCCTTTCGCTGCCGCCGCCACACGCCCGAATTCCTGATCGGCGTTGTCCGTCGCAAACACCGCTGCTTCGAGCGGCAGCCCTAGCCGCGCCGCGCTCCGTAAGCTCTCTTGCCACCCCGCCTCCCACAGCCGCAGGTCCACCCGCGTGTGTGCCAGCCGCGACATCTTCAGCATGTTCGCGTCCGGATCCGTCCCTGTCCACGCGCTCCCAATCGTTGCCGGCCGCGAATGCAACTCGCCGTTCACCCGTATGTCCACCCCATCTCCCACGCGAACCTTTCCGCCCTCCGGCTTCCCGATCAGCCGCACCGTTACGCTCTGTCGCACCGGTGTTCCCGCCTTCACCTCCACCGGATAAGGTTTCCCCAGTGGCGTGCAGTACGTCTTGAAATTCGCGTCCGTCCAGTTTCGATGGTCTTCCATCTCGAACGTGTCGCCCTCCATCCGCACCTGCACCTGCAACCCCTGCTGCACCGAATGTGTAATCGACCGGATATTGAAAAACGGCTGATGCGGTGAAATCGTGTCCGGAAACCGCCCGTTCTGCACCTTCCCGTCTACTGTTTCCACCATGCATGGCTGCCCCGCGCATTCCTTCAATGGATGCAAAATGGCGAACCCCAGCCGGTTCTTCAGAAACGTCGACCGTGCCGTTCCGTTCATCTCAAAACGCACGGTCCCCGCCGCGTCTCCCGTAATTACCCCGTGCCACGGAAAGTCGATATCGTCCTGCTTGCACTCCACCTCGAACGTCAGCTTAAACGCGTTGCCGCGATTTTCAAGAACCACGTTCCGGATCCGCGGCCTCACCGTCCCCCAAACCTTGTCCCGTACCGCCGCATACATTCCTCGCAGTAACTCCCGGTCCCCGTACCGTACGTAGCGCAAAAATCCGATCTCCGGTTCGAACATCGCCGTCACCGGACCCGCGCGCAATTCGATCGCCGCCGGTGCGGTTTCGTCCCTCCCGTATAGCGCGAGGCTCCGCGCTTGCCCCCAGGCGCCGTTACCGGAACCGCTCCAGGTAATCAGCGCACTTCCCAGTAACTCGCGGCGTGTCAGTGTCATAGCAAACCCATGATATACTTCCACCAAATCGATTTTTCGAGCCCTAAGGGAGGGTTATGCCCATTCGGTCCGCTCTCGTTGTCTCTGCTGTTGTTGGCTCCGCTACTTCACTGCTTCTTCTCGCCGCTCCCGCTGCTACGACGGAATCCAAGCCGCCCAAAGCCTTCACCGCTGCGCAACGCAAATGGTGGGCCTTCCAACCGCTCGCCAATCCCGCCGTCCCCGCTCCCAAAAATTCCGCCTGGGCGAAAACCGAAATCGACCGCTTTGTCCTTGCCACACTCGAAGAAAAGGGCATCTCCCCCAGCGCCGCCGCCGGCAAAACCGTCCTCCTTCGCCGCGCGTACCTCGACCTGACCGGTCTTCCCCCCACCCCCGAACAGGTCCAGGCCTTCCTTGCCGACAAATCTCCCAAGGCTTTTGAGGAAGTTGTCGACGGCCTCCTCGCCTCGCCCCATTACGGCGAACGCTGGGCCCGCCACTGGCTCGATGTTGCCCGCTACGCGGATTCGGAAGGCTTCAAGGCCGACGAAACCCGCCCCAACATCTGGCGCTATCGCGACTACGTCATCAAATCCTTCAACGACGACAAGCCCTACACCAGATTCGTTCAGGAACAAATCGCCGGCGACGAGATGTTCCCCGCCGACCCCGCCGCTCTCGTCGCTACCGGCTTCAACCGCCACTTCCCCGACGAGTCGAATGCAGCCAACATCGAACAGCGCCGCCAGGAACTGTTGAACGACATCACCGACGTGGTCGGTTCCACCTTCATGGGCATGACCTACGGTTGCGCCCGCTGTCACGACCACAAGTTCGACCCCATCCTGCAAAAGGATTACTACCGTCTGCAGGCCTTCTTCGCCAACACGAAAATCGCAGACGACTTGAACCTCGTCTCCGCCGACCGCCGCGCCGCCTTCGAAAGTAAGAATGCCGTCTGGCTCGCCAAAACCGAATCCATCCGCGAGCAGATCGAACAGATCCTCAAGCCCGCTCGCGAGGCCCGCTTCAAAGACCGTCTCTCACGGTTCCCCGAAGACATCCAGGGCATCATCACCATGGCCCCCGGCGAGCGCAACGCCTTCCAGTGGCAGATGTATCACAAGGCCAAAACCCAGGTCACCTTCACCGACGAAGAAGTGGCCGGGCTCCTCAAAGGCGATAAGAAAGCCCGCTATCAGGCGCTCAAAAAGGAACTCGCCGCTTTCGACAGCATCAAGCCCAAGCCCCTCCCCGTCGCTCAGGGCATGACCGACAACGGCGCCGAAGCCCCCAAAACCCACATCCTCTCCGCCGGCGCCTACACCGCCAAACTCGACGAAGTGCGGCCCGGCTTTTTGAGCATCCTTGACCCCGCCGACGCTACAATCGACCCCCTCCCCAATTCCTCCGGCCGCCGCACCGTACTGGCCAAGTGGCTGACGGACCCCTCCAATCCGCTCACCTTCCGCGTCATCGTCAATCGCGTCTGGCATCATCACTTCGGCCGCGGCATCTCGGGCTCGCCCTCCGACTTCGGAGCCATGGGCGAACGGCCCGCCAACAAGGAACTCCTCGATTGGCTCACCGCCACCTTTATCCAGGACGGCTACAGCCTCAAGAAACTCCACAAGCGCATCCTGCTCTCCGCCGCCTGGCAGCAGTCTTCAGACTTCCGCGCCGACGCCGCCCAACTCGATCCCGACAACAAGCTCCTCTGGCGCTACAACCGTCACCGCCTCGAAGGCGAAGCCATTCGCGATTCCATGCTCTCCGTCGCCGGCGTCCTCAATCCCAAAATGTTCGGACCCGGCGTCTTCCCCCCGCTGCCTCCCGGCATGACCACTCGCGGCGGCTGGAAATTGAACGAAACTCCCGAGCAGGCCACCCGCCGTAGCGTCTACATCTTCGTCCGCCGCAACACGCGCTACCCCATGATCGAATCCTTCGACATGCCCGATACGCACGAACCCTGCGCCCGCCGCAACAACACCGTCTCCTCCACTCAGGCTCTCGAACTCCTCAACAACGAGTTGGTAGTCGACTGGTCCCGCTCCTTCGCCGCCCGCGTCTCCAACGACTCCGGCCTCACCCGCCAATCCCAAATCGAACGCGCCTACAAGCTCGCCTATTCCCGCCCCCCCAGCGCCGAAGAATCCAAGGCCGCCGCCGCCTTCCTCGAACGCCACTCGCGGATCGTCAACGATCCCAAAGCAGTCATGGCGGACTTCTGCCATGCCCTGCTCAACTCTAACGAGTTCGTCTACATCAATTAACGTGTCTCCCACCATACACAACACGCACGAACCCCGTTACCGAACCGCGGCGCGTAAGCCCGCGGTCCCAGCCCAGTCACATTCAACCTTTCCCACCACACCCCAGGTCCACTAGCCATGCTCCATAGATCCCGCGTCAACTCCCGCCGCGAATTCTTCACCCAGGCCGGCTCCGGACTGGCCTCACTCGCCTTAAGTTCGATGCTGGCCGAAGACAAATCTTCCGCCGCCCCTCGCGCCACCGCTGACCTGCTCGCCCCCAAACCCGGCCACCACGCTCCCAAAGCCAAATCCGTCATCTGGCTTTTCATGGAAGGCGGACCCTCCCACATCGATCTATTCGATCCCAAACCCAAGCTCAACGAAATGCATGGCCAGCCCATGCCCGCTTCGTTCGGCAAGGTCATTACCGCCATGGGCACCGCCAACAACTCGCTCATGGGCTCGCCGCGCAAGTGGAAGCAATACGGCCAATCGGGCGCCTGGGTCTCCGACTGGTATCCGCACGTAGCCGAAAAGGTGGACGACCTCACCATCCTCCGTTCCTGCTGGGCCAACGGACTCAACCACGTCGGCTCCGTCTGCCAGATGAACACCGGCGATATCCTCGCCGGCCGCCCCTCCATGGGCGCCTGGGTCACCTACGGACTCGGCTCCGCCAACCGTGCCCTCCCCACCTTCGTCGTCCTCACCGACGATCGCGAAGTCATCGGTGGACCCAAAAACTGGTCCTCCGGCTTCCTCCCCGCCACCTACCAGGGCACACAGTTCCGCCAGGGCGATACGCCCATCCTCCACCTACGCTCCCCCAAAGGCGTCACCACCGAGCAGCAGCGCTCCAAACTCGACTTCCTTCGCCAACTCAACGAACGCTGGGGAGCCGATAAAGCCGACGACTCCGAACTCGAAGCCCGCATCATGAGCTACGAACTCGCCTATAAGATGCAGGCCGAAGCCCCTGAAGCCGTCGACCTCACCAAAGAAACCGCCGCCACCAAAAAGCTCTACGGCCTGGACGACCCCGACCTCGCCACCTTCGGGACCAACTGCCTCCTGGCCCGCCGCCTCGTCGAACGCGGCGTCCGCTTCGTCGAACTCTACTGCGGCTCCGGCTCCGGTTGGGATGCACACTCCAACATCGAAGCAAACCACGGCAAGTGGTGCCGCGTCTCCGACCGTCCCATCGCCGGCCTGTTAACCGACCTCAAGGCCCGTGGCCTCCTCGACTCCACCCTCGTCGTCTGGGGCGGCGAATTCGGCCGCACCCCCTTTAACGAAAAAGGCAACGGCCGCGACCACAATCCCTGGGGCTTCACCATGTTCATGGCCGGCGGCGGAGCCAAAGGCGGCCGCACCATCGGCACCACCGACGAAATCGGCCTCCGCGCCGTCGAACGCCCCATGCACGTCCACGACATCCACGCCTCCATCCTCCACCTGATGGGCCTCGATCACTTGAAGCTCACCTATATGAAAAACGGCCGGGCCGAGCGCCCCACCATCGTCGGCGGCGCCCTCATCAACGAAATCTGGACCTAGAACCGCTGACGCGTCATTCGCCCCCGGTAGAAAATCGCAACCTTCAGCGTTAATCGGCGGCCCATGATCCTTCCTCGAAGAATAGGAGATTCCGCCATGGCATCCGAGCCGTGAGCGGCAGCGAACCCCCTCCCGCTGATCGCTGAACGCCGATGGCTGCGCACTGCTTTACCGCACCGTCAGCTTGCCCATCCGGTACCAGCCATCCGCGCCCGCTCCGGCAATCGCCAGCTTGATCTTCGGCGTCCGCGTTGCGGCGTCCACCAGCGCGATCGACAGGTCGTAATCCCCTTCCGGCATGTCGGCCGGCAGATACACGGCGCTGTCGTACAGGTTATCGCCCGGCAGCCACTTGCGAATGTCGGCATCGGTCACAAACACCGCCGTGCGATCCTTGCCCTCGAGCCGCAGCGCCGGCGGAAACTCTTTGTAGCTCGGCGCCACCCCCTTGTTCTCCCACCAGCTTGTAAATGCCAGCTTTCCATGGGGCCGCACCGTCTCCGGATACGTAAACTTGCGCAACACGAACCGGTAGCCCATCTTCTTCAGCCAGCGGTCTACCGCCGGCTGCCATTCCTTCGGCACCGCCGACGACTTACCGTTGAACGATGAGATATGCCACTTGAGGGACTGATCGATGATGTAATCGACATCCCAGCCCTTGTCCTTCCAATGTTGCATCACCCAGCACACCTCGAGCGATACCGGAGCCTGCTGCCACGCATCCTTCATCCCGAAATTCACAATCGCCTGCGGATAGTAATCGAGCATGTGCGACCATTGCCCGTTGCCAAACCCGCCCATATCTCCCAGACAGTCCACCCGCCAACCCACCGGCTTCCGCGCCAGGCCGTACTTGTTCGTCTTTTCATCCGTCAGCAGCATCACCAGCGGCGTCTTTACGAACGACTCGACATAGGCGTCCACCAGCGCCTCTCGAGTCTTCTGGCTCAACTCCGCCGAACCCGCCCCTTCGCCCCATGCCCCCACGATCGACACGTCGACGCTTTCCAGGTCTGGATGCCCGTCATAGCGCGCCCCCACGGCCCGCACCATCCTCGCGAAGTGCTGCGCGTAGCGCGCGTCCTCGGCGTCGGTCCGCCACTTCGCAATCAGTTTCTTGCCCGACTCGTCGCCCACCATCTGCCGGTACCAGTCCGGCACGTCATTGTCATTCGTCGTCCCATATGGCGCGATCCGCAGCATTAGTGTTTGTTTCCGGTTATTCGCGGTCCGCAGCGCCGTATCGAGCATCGCCCAGTTATACTTGCCGGGCTCAGGCTCCACAAACTTCCAGTACACCCGGAAATACGCGATCGACGTTGCGGGATGGTCCTTGTTCTCCAGGCTCCCCTTGAACTCCTGATACTCAATCGGGAAGCCTTCCGTCCACTTCAATCCCCGGTTCAACTCGTCGCCGTTGAACCGCTGAAAGGTCGTGAACCCGATACCAGGGTTCACCAGCACATCGTCGATCTCCGCCGGACGCACCGTGACGATCCTTTGCGCAGCCGCCTCGCCTACCGCCAACACTAACAACAGCACAAAGCCGTAGCGCCAATCCGCACATTTCATGCCAACATGTCAGCGCATCGCGGCCCCCAATGCAAGCGCCGTCCAGGTGTCGCTCTTCACCGCCGCGCCTGGCCATTCGAACAAATCAGGACGGCCGTTATCGCCATACCGCTGCGTCCGGCCGTGCCCTGCCGCACTAAGTGTTCGTCATCTGTTACGGCGTAATAACGGCGGCGTGGATACAGCCTCGCCAATATCCTCGCAGAAATTCCCTGTACAACCGCACGGTGGCCGTGTCTGGAAGTTACTCCAACCCGAGGTGGACCGCGCCCACTCCTTCAACCTCTGCAGTGAGTGCCTCGTGCGGACCCGTGTCCTCGGCACTGACTAAGTCGTGGAAGATAAGAAAGTCTACATCGTGTAACTGAACAACCAGCCCGCGGCCAGCCGTAAGGCCATTGGAATCAACTATCTGGTGTGATTTGCAAAGTGTTGAATTCCCCGCACTGGGTACAAGTTGGAATCGTAACTCAAATCAAATGAAAAGGTTAGGAGGCAAACTGTGGTTCAAAACAACACGACGAAAAACACTAAAATTTCAGCTTGCCAACCCCTGCCGGAAAATCTACACTATTACTGTTTCGTTTTCAGTAGTTTGCAGAAGGAAGGGGAGCGCTCCCGGCCCCGCTAGGAAGGGGATTGAAACGCGTCGACTCTACGTCGAGCGGATCCTCAGATGCCATGGAGCGCTCCCGGCCCCGCTAGGAAGGGGATTGAAACGCGGTGTCGGCAGCCGTGCCGGTCGGGTTGCCGTTGTTGTAGAGGAGCGCTCCCGGCCCCGCTAGGAAGGGGATTGAAACCCGCCGTTCCCAATCCAGTTGGAAAACACGGTGCCGTGGAGCGCTCCCGGCCCCGCTAGGAAGGGGATTGAAACTGCTGAGATACGCATCCCAGCGTTCCTTGAACGCTTTGAGCGGAGCGCTCCCGGCCCCGCTAGGAAGGGGATTGAAACTCTCATTAATAACTTTTTGCATACCAGTAACCATTGGTGGAGCGCTCCCGGCCCCGCTAAGAAGCGGACTGGCACATCGACAAGACTGACTAACCCATTCAGAATTACCCGCGCACCTGTCAAAATCGCCCACCCGCCGCGCCCATACCCTTGCATCCCGGCTGATTTTGACCTATACATACAAAGGTCCCGGTAAGCCGGACAGGCCGGCAGTACTTGCTAATCACCCCGGCTCTGTTCCTTTACTTCAGTTCGCGTTCGGCGAATAGGAACAATCATGGCGCGCCTGATTGCCGCAGAGGAGTTATGGGAAGCGTGGGAGCGCGTTGAGAGCAACGAGGGGTGCGCCGGATGCGATGCCGTTCGCGTCGACCAGTTTGTCCACCGCGCCGCGCGTGAAATTGAATCCCTCGCTCACCAGGCCGCTAACGGTACTTACAAAGCATTCCCCCTCCTGCGCATCGTCGTCGAAAAGAAAGCCGGTACCGGCAAAACACGTACCTTATTAGTCCCCACCGTCCGCGACCGCGTCATCCAAACCGCCATCGCCCGCCAACTCTCCCGCTCCTTCGAACAGGAGTTCCTCGAGTGCAGCTACGGCTAAAGAGAAGACCCGCATCGTCGACTTCGCGCGCGGCTTCGAATTCCTCGGAGCCTTGTTCCTCGGCAGCAAGATCTGGATTCCCTGGAAACACCAGCCGCGCCAAGGGCGTATCGTGGCCATGGCGGGCCCTATGCCGCTGGCCCTCCGCACACGTTGGATCTTCGGAGGGCCGCGCCGAACCGTTCTCGAAGAGGCGTTCCGGAAAGCGGGGGGCGTTGGTCAGTTGGCGTTGGCGGAAAAACCGGAGAAATCTCAGGAAGGCGGGACTGCGGACATGGCGTTTCTATATCTCTCCGAGCAGGGCTCGGTATTGCGCAAAGCCGGCGACCGGCTTCTCGTCGAAAAAGAAGACGAAGTTCTGCTCGACCTTCCCTATCACAAACTCGAAACCGTCCTCCTGTTCGGCAACATCCAGGTCACCACCCAGGCCATGGCCGAGTTGCTCGAAAAAGGTATCGGCCTCAGCCTCTTCTCCCGCCAGGGGTTGTATCGCGGCCAGCTCACCCCGCCCCGCGGCGGCAACGTCGAAGTCCGCTGGAAACAGTTTGAGGCCTGCCAGGACCCGCAACGGTCGTTGGCATATGCGAAGCAGTTTGTCGCCGCCAAACTCCAAAACGGACTGGCGGTGTTGGACGGCTACCGCAAAGCGAACGAAGTCAACGATGCCTGGACACTGAGGCGCAATGAGGTCGAAACCGCCGCCGGCGCCGTCAACGCCGTGACTACAATCGCGGAGTTGGACGGTGTCGAAGGCGGCGGAGCTAGAGCCTACTTCGAAGCACTCATGCACTTCAATAAGAGTGGAATGGAGTGGCCCGGACGGCAGAAGCACCCCGCCAAAGATCCGCTGAACTCGCTGCTGTCGTTTACGTATATGTTATTGATGCACGAGCTGACAGCGTTGCTCGAGGCCATGGGACTCGATCCCTATTTCGGGTTCCTGCATCAGATGGACTACGGCCGTCCTTCGCTGGCGCTCGATTTAATTGAGCCATTGCGGCATCCGCTGGCCGACCGCCTCGTCCTCCTTTGCGTGAACAAAGGCATCGTCGATGATAACGACTTCCAGGCCGCCGGCGAACGCCAGGCCGTCTACCTTGCCCCCAAAGCCTTGAAGCGGTACGTGGCTGAGTACGAGCATTGGATGCTCGCCCGTACCCCGAACGGCGCCCGCCGTCGCGACCTGTTGCGAGCGGAGGTCGAAGGCCTGGTCCGCTCGCTCCGCGATCGAGCCGAATACCAACCCTATCGAATGATGGAAGCTCCGAATACAGAGGAACCCGAATGCAGTACGTCATCTGTTACGACGTAAGTGACGACGGCCGTAGATACCGCCTCGCCAACGCCCTGCTCGACTTCGGTACTCGTGTCCAGGAAAGCGTCTTTGTCGCCAACCTCGATAACTCCCTCTACGCTCGTATGGTCGCTCGCATTCAGAAGTTACTCCAACCCGAAGTCGACCGCGTCCATATCTTCACTCTCTGCGGTGAGTGCATCAAACGCACACGGGTCCTAGGAACTGCCGAGATCGTGGAAGATAAGGAGTTCTACGTCGTGTAACTGAACAATCAGCGCCGCGAGCGGCCGTAAAGCCATTAAAATCAACTATCTGGTGTGATTCGCAAAGTGTTGAATTCCCCGCACTGGGTACAAGTTGAAATCCTAACTCGAATCAAATGAAAAGGTTAGAAGGCAAACTGTGGTTCAAAACAACACGATCGAAAACACGGAAATTTCTGCTTGTCATCCCCTGCCGGAAAATCTACACTATTACTGTTTCGTTTTCAACGGTTTGCAAAAGCAAGGGGAGCGCTCCCAGCCCCGCTAGGAAGGGGATTGAAACGCTTTTCCTCAGCGGGTGCGGCTGGAGCTGTGGGGGCCTGAGCGGGGAGCGCTCCCAGCCCCGCTAGGAAGGGGATTGAAACAGGTGACACCTGGACGTTAGACATTTGAATCCCCTTGAAGGGGGAGCGCTCCCAGCCCCGCTAGGAAGGGGATTGAAACATTTCCTCGGTGCGAGGAACAAGCCCCAGACCCGCCCAGTTGTGGAGCGCTCCCAGCCCCGCTAGGAAGGGGATTGAAACACCGGCCCAGTCAAGTCAACCTTGACCGTGACAGATGATGGAGCGCTCCCAGCCCCGCTAGGAAGGGGATTGAAACCGACCAAGAGGCCGGCGAATGCGGCAACGAAAACCAGACAAGGAGCGCTCCCAGCCCCGCTAGGAAGGGGATTGAAACGGACGGAACCACGGCGCTTAAAACGAGCAACGATGCAAAAGGAGCGCTCCCAGCCCCGCTAGGAAGGGGATTGAAATATGCCGCGAACGGCTCCGTCCCGAACTTCCACTTGCCAGGGAGCGCTCCCAGCCCCGCTAGGAAGGGGATTGAAACTTTTTCCGCTCCGGTGGTGCCGGCGCGGCGGTGGGCGGCGGAGGAGCGCTCCCAGCCCCGCTAGGAAGGGGATTGAAACAGTTTCTTACCGATGTCAGGCGATTTGAGGAATCTTAGTGGAGCGCTCCCAGCCCCGCTAGGAAGGGGATTGAAACGGCCCACATTTTGCTGAATCTGCCGCGCGTTTGAGCCGCCGGAGCGCTCCCGACCCCGCCAGGAAGGAGATTGAAACGCTCCTCCAACTTTACGGCCAGGGCCTTAAAACCATCAGAAGCGAGCTCCCCTCCCCGCAAGGACCTCTACTGCGGTAGGATTATCAGCGGTAGCGCACCCACCCCGAGCGGAAGGGGATTAAGACATCTGGACGTTGAGTTTTCGTTTTGCAAAGTGTTGGGAACGCATTCAGTGCTGCGCTCCCACCCTATTTGGAAGGGGATTGAAGCCAGCATGCGCCATTTTGAATCCAGTTGGTGCCGTACTCCGCGTCCACAGGTACTTGGCAAACGAGCCGTGTCGACTGCACGAATCGGGGTGTGTCCACGGACCCCTCAGATTTCAGACGAAAACCGCAAACTTTTTTCCACTGAAGCAAAGAGCAGATTCTATGATGCAAACTATTGGAGTTGGTTGACTTTCGTTCAGATGGCCGCGTGAGTTTGATGGCAGGCGTTCTTTCAGTTGGTCCCGTTCCCTTCCGGCTTAGCGGACCTTCACCGGGCACGGGTATGGTAGCATTACGGTGGCGCTGAGCTAGTCACAACTGAACTTGTCCCCGAAGCGAAGGGGATCGAAACATAGTGCGATATATTCAGCGTTTTCCTCCTTGCTGAAAATACCAGCAGCCGAGGGGCGCAATAAGGATGATCTTCAGATTCTGGAGATCATCCTTGTTTTTTTTGTGAGGTAGGCCTATAATGCAGCCATGGCAATTCACATCGCAGAGGTTTCACCATGAAGCCAACGACGACAGCATGGAAGCTAACGGGAATTCTCGGACTATTTTTCAGCAGTGGTGTCCCTTCCCCTGCTGAGAGCGGCAGTGGGAGGGTATATGATCCGGCCTGATTCCCTTCCTCAACTCCTCTTCGTTATTACAATTCTCTCATTGGCATGTGCCGTCCTTTTGAAGCTGAGCTGGTGGTTGCTCACGGCTGTACTGCGTCTCGTCAGGTACATCCTTCAAAACTGGGTTGCCCGCGTGCTGGCGCAACTGGCGGATGGTATCAACTTCAAGGTCAGAGTTGAACAAACCCGAGACTTCATCAAATGCGAGGTTTCTTTCAAGCTGCCCCGACTGACTTGATCTGGCTCGCAGAAGGGATGAGGGGGAGTTGCCCTCGGCAGCTCCTCTAGCTACAGAAACAATGCCCACGACTAAGGCAGGCACGACATCCGGACTAAAGCTGGAGCAAGTGAGCTCTAACACACGTATTGACGGCAGAGTAAAAGTAATTTAGAGTCGGGAAGTGCGAATACCAATACAGGATTCGTACAAACAGCAGGCAGACACTGGCGTAAGCAAGTGGAGAGATAATGCGGACTATAGAAGTGGCGGCGCCAGCAGCACCGGGGGGCGGTCAGGTAAGTGCGCTCAAGTACTTGGTCAAGGTAATTACGCCCTTATTCGGCGGCTCCGTGACACCGCGCAAAGCAGATCCCGCTGCTCCCATCCGCGTACCCTCAATAAGGGGACACTTGCGATGGTGGTACCGCGCGACTGTGGGCCGTCAGTATCACACCGTGGCGGAGTTGCGAGCAGCGGAAACTGAAATCTTCGGCGATACAGCGGGCGCCAGCGCGGTGGATGTAAGAGTCACCATCAAGCAACCTGGACGGCCGTTGAAAGACGATGAAGTGCCGCTTCGCCAGGGTGACCGGTTATTTCCTATCTTCCCAGGTGACTACCGTAGCGTCCTAGTCGGCGTCGAGTTCGAGTTAGAACTGCGCTTGCCCGAAAAACTCAAGCCTACCCTCGAAACCGTGCTCTGGGCCTGGAGTAACTTCGGCGGAATCGGAGCGAAAACCCGGCGCGGTTGTGGTGCCGTCTGGATCGCCGAATTTGCCCCAAAGGCCTATAAAGATCGCAGCGGCATTGCGGTGCAACATTGGTCGAAGCGCGTCGCGCCAGCCGCGTCTGCGTCCGGCGAGTGGCCGCAATTGGGCGAAACTCCGGTCGTGAGGCCCAGCACTATCACGGTCGCAGCCCCGAAACCAGGTCCAAATGGCGAGTTGGTAGAACGTGCAGACATGACGCCTCTGGCCGCCTGGCGGGCCGCAATAGAAGCGTATCGCGCGTTTCGCCAGGCAGGCCCCTCCGCGCATGGCATCCAAAGCTTCGACCTCCTTGGATACGCGCAGGGGCAAAGACGAATGAGTTCACCGGTAATCTTACGTCCCGCGGCGTGGAAAGAAGGCACACTCGCCATGCCGATGGTAGTTCCCCTCAAGGTAGCTAATGCTGGCAGTGTCGACGCGGTGCATCGCGCGGTCGAGTTTCTCCGAAAGCAGCAAGGCTTCCGCGCCATCGGGGAGTATTGAATGGATAAGCTTCTCGTCATCAGCATAGGCCCGGTACAGGAGTTTATCTCGGCAGCGCGGCGAAGCAGGGATTTATGGGCAGGGTCGATGATTCTCTCGGCCATGAGCCGGAGAGCCGCATTGGCGCTTCGCGACGGCCGCGCGGGTCTGATCTTTCCGCATCCAAACACGGACTTAGATGGAGCGATTGATAAGGGTGACCCGGTGGCTAACATCTTAGTAGCTGTCTGCGAAGGTGAGGTCGCCGGGCGGATAAAGGAATTAGCCGCAAAAGCCGAGCGCGCAGTGCGAGACGTATGGCGCGAGC
Source organism: Bryobacterales bacterium (assembly GCA_020846745.1). Taxonomy (GTDB): domain Bacteria; phylum Acidobacteriota; class Terriglobia; order Bryobacterales; family Bryobacteraceae; genus JADLDI01. The sequence continues at coordinate 69,722 of JADLDI010000001.1, forward strand.
TGGGCGACAAGATAGAAAGAGAGTCGTTTGCCGGCTATTTGAATAAGGACCGGTTCAAGCGCCAGTTGCAGACCGGCATTGAATTCTATTGGGCGCAGGTCGACCTCAAGCCGGGCGACTATCGCGCCTGCCGGCGCGAGCTGATGCACTTACTGACGTCTCGGAAGGCGTTGCGCGATTTCCAACAATTTGCGGGCGAGGCGACAATCCCGAAATCGTCACTGGACGGGGCACGCGAAACCGTGTTCCTCCGCGAAATAGGCGACGACGCGCACGCAAACGTGCGGCTTAAGCTGCGGATGCACCCGGGCGAGCAACTGGACGCGGTGGGATTGGTGAAGCGGGCCGGCGTGGGAACGCAACAATTCCCGTCCATTCCACGAATCGCGGCCGACCCATGGCTGCGTGGCTTGCAACACGCCGATCCGAACAGGCTGGCGGAACTCCGCGACAAATGCGAACACCTGATGAAGACAGACGAGGTTGAGTGGATGAGCGCGATCAACCCGGGAAAGTTTCCGCAAATGGCGCGCGTGTTTCCCTTCGAAGCCAGCGTCGCGTTCCAATCGAGGTTAACGAGTTTGCGGGACGAGGGGGCCGACAAGCAACAGATTGCTGAACTCCGGACGTTGGTGAAGAAGCTGGAAGCGGCCAATGGCGAGCCCAACCCGTATGCGGCGGTGCTGGTGGCGGACGGTGACTTCATGGGTAAAGCCATCTCCAAAATCGATAGCTATCCCAAACACCAGGATTTTTCGCGGGAGCTGGCTGCGTTCGCGGCGGCGGCTGAGAAGACGGTGAAGCGTCATTATGGCAGTCCTGTGTTTGCGGGCGGTGACGATGTGCTCGCGTTTGTTCCGGTCGATACGGCGATTGAATGCGCGGATGCGTTGCGTGATGATTTTGAGAAAGCGATGGGCCGTTGGAAGGTGACGCTTTCGGTGGGTATTGGCGTGGGCCACAACCTGGAGGCGATGGAAGACCTGTTGAGCTACGCGCGCGGGGCGGAGCAGGCAGCCAAGAAAGAGAAGCCGGAACGGAACGCGCTGGCGATTCACTTCTACCCGCGTAGCGGCCTACCGGTGAAAGTGCGGCGGCAGTGGGACACGGATATCGTAAAGCAGTTGCAAACGATGATTGGTTTGTACCTCGATAACGAGTTTCCCGACGGTGCCGCGTATGAAATCCACGAGATGGCGCGGCACTACAAGGGGTGGCAGAATAAAAATCCCAATTTGCAGCCGGCGATGATCGCGGACGCAAAGCGCGTGCTCGGCCGCAAGGCGACGAGCGGCGCGGTTTTGGCCAGCATCCACCAACTGTTGGAGAAACGGTTGGGCAAAGACAGCACGGGAGCGGACATGGAGATGTTTGCCGAACAGATGCTGGTTGCGCGGCGATTCACCGGCGCCTACCGCCAATCCCGCCGAAGGCCCGGAGACTCGCTATGAGCACCGCAACCACGTATCTGTCGATCACGCCACGAGATCCGATTGTGGCGCGAGACGGGCGGCCGTTCGGGGTCGGGCAAGGCCGCAGAATGCGGACCGCGGGTTGGCCGTCGCCCCAAATGGCCGCCGGATCTTTCCGAACACTGCTCGGCAAACTCGAAGGCGAATGGGATCCGGAAGCGTTGCTGAAGGTGGCGTTTCGCGGGCCGCTGCCTGTACGGGACGAGAAAGTTATCTACTTTCCGTCGCCGGCAGACATGGTCATAGCGCCGGGTGGGCACGCCATGAAGAGCCGGCCAAAGGCGACAGAAGGCGTGTCGAATCTGCCCGGCACCGGCTTACGGCCATGCGCACTCGAGACGACAGACGACGATTTCAAGCCGGAGACTAAACCGGCGTTCCTGTCGAGTATGGACATGGAAACGTGGCTCCTCGACGCTGCGCTGCAGCTTTCCGATGAGGCGCTTGAATGCAAAGTAGCGCCTAAGGAAGAGTTGCGAACACATCTTCGCGTTGAGGCTGAAAGCTTTGCGGCGGCCGAGGGGATGCTGTTCACCACCGCCGGGCTTGCGTTTCAGGAAGACGTCACAATGACCTGCGCCGTCGAGGCGGATGAGCATTACCGGAAGCACGTCACCCAGCTGCATGCGCTGCACCCGCTCGGAGGTGAGCGGAGGCTGGCTGGCTGGGCGAGCAAACTGGCGCACGCCGCGCTGTGGACGTGTCCACAGAAGATCCGGGAAGCGCTCACGCCGGAAACCAAATACGTTCGCATGACGTTGGCTACGCCCGCCGTTTGGAGCGGCGGCTGGAAACCCGAATGGGCCACGGCTGAAGGCGGCACGCTGCCCGGGACCGATCTGGAACTGAAACTGATCGGAGCCTGCGTCGACCGCTGGAAGCCGATATCCGGCTACAGCCTCGTCGCTGTCCCAAACACAGACATCAAACGTGGTCCCAAGGCGGTGCGATGGATGGCGCCGGCCGGTTCCACTTACTTTTTCCAAGTCATGAAAGGATCGGCGGCCGTGCTGGCCGAGCAATGGCTCAAGCCGATTACCGACAGCAATGAAGCCACCCAGTATGCACGCGACGGCTTAGGCCTGGCGATTTGGGGAATTTGGAGGACGAATGATGGCAAGTAGGATGTACTGGATGCACGCGCTCACGCCAGTGCATATCGGAACCGGTTCGCAGGTTGGATATGTTGACCTGCCCATCGCGAGAGAGCGCGCCACCAATTGGCCCGTCGTTCCGGGCTCGGGCCTCAAAGGCGTCATGGCTGAGAACTTCGAAGCCGCCGATGCTGAGAAACGAACGCCTTTCATGAGGGCTGCATTCGGCGCCGCGGACGACGAAGAGAAAAGCCAGGAAGCCAACGCCGGGGCACTGGTGTTTACCGACGGGCGCCTGGTGTGTCTGCCTGTCCGCAGTGTGCTGGGGACATTCGCTTGGGCGACTACACCTGTCGCGCTGCAACGGCTGGCCCGTGATTTGAGAGATAGTCAACACCCGGTGCCCGGCTCTGTGCCTCCAGTGGAATCCTCAAGCGTCGCATTGATTCCGGACACACCCAAATCGAAGCTGGCCAGCGACAAGAACCGTGTTTACCTGGCCGATCTCGATTTTGAAGCGCGCGCCAGCAAGGAATTAGGAGTCTGGGCCACGAAACTGGCCGAGTGGATCTTCGCGGGTGACAAGGAATGGCAGACCGTTTTCCGCGAACGCCTCGTGCTGCTTCAGGACGACACCTTCGGCTATTTCGCCGAATCGGCGACAGAGATCAGCACCAGGGTACGCATCTCGCCAGAAACCAAGACAGTCGCCACGGGTGCGTTATGGACCGAGGAAGCCCTGCCGGCCGAAGCGGTGATGGCAGGGTTGCTGTGGTGCGACAAACTGCACGTCAAGAAGGGCCACCGCGAACAAATCGGCATGGATGAGGAGCAACTGCTCAACCATTTCTGCAAGGAGTCGCTGCCGTTGCAAGTGGGTGGAAAAGCAACGGTGGGCCGCGGCCGGGTGAGGTTGAGCTTCTCAAAGGGGAGCGGCCAATGAACACCCAACCTCAATCGGGGGCCATTAACACTGAAGATCAGGCTCGGGCGCTCCGAACCCAAGACCAGGCGCGGGCCGAGGCCGCTTTCGAGTGTGTAAACAGAGTGTGGCTTGGGAAGAATACGGAACTCAAAAAGAAGTACTCCACACAGTGCCGCAGGTTACCGCAACTGATCCAGCAGTGCGGCTTATGCCAGACAGTGGCATTTCTGTCGTCGAAACCCACCGACGCAGCGTTTTCCGGGGCGTTGAAGGACTTCGCAGAAGTGGTCGCCACTTCCGCGCGGGACACCGACACAACGGTGGAGACGTTTGCGAAGCGAACGCGGGAACTGCCCGTTCGCGAGTATCAATGGCTCAGCCGCCACGCTCTTCAATGCGCCAGTTGGATGAAGCGCTACGCCGAAGCACTCTTGCCCAAGGAAGATCAGAATGGTTGAGGCCCGGCGCGAAGCGTTGAACTCTGTTCCACTTAGTTCGGCCGCCCATGCCGGCGTCGTCCTCGATTACTATATTGAGCGGTTCGGCGACCAGAATAACGAGGCCCGCCAGCGCGTCCTAGGCGCAGCCGCCACCGCCGCCTCCAATAGCAAAACACTCTATGAAAAGGCGTTCCGCCGCTGGGAGAAGAGCCTCGGCAGTGCCCTAACCGCACGATTGAAAACCGAAGGGCGGCTCATCGCCGGCCTCGGAATCGAAACAGTTCTCGAAACAGGTCTCCGGCTTCACCATACTTACGGCACACCGATCATCCCAGGTTCGAGCATCAAAGGCGTGGCGGCGCACTATTGCGCCGAAGTGTGGGCGCCCCGCGATCCCCAGTTCCAGCCCGGCGGAGCCATCTACAAAACGCTCTTCGGTGAACTGGAAGATAAGGGCTTTATCACCTTCCACGACGCGTGGATCATACCGGCCGCGCTGACTACCGCGCTATCGCCCGACGTCATGACCCCGCACTACGGAAACTATTACATGAATGGTGCGGCCCCGGTCGACACCATGAACCCCAACCCCGTCGCCTTCTTAAGCGTCAAAGGCATCTTCCTGATCGCGGTTGAAACCGAAGACAAATCCCCGGCCGGTAAACAGTGGGCCGAATTAGCCCTCAAGTTATGTCGCGAAGCCCTCAAAGAATGGGGTGTAGGTGGGAAAACAAGAGCCGGTTATGGGCGGCTAGTCGGCTACTGAGGGAACCAGTTGTTGCAGCACGAAGTGCGCCAGAGCCGTAACGCCAGCACGCGGAGAGGCGAGGTCACCGCGTTCCAGGCGGTGAATGCGGGCGCGAAACGGCGTCGTTACGGATTCAACGATGTCGCTGGCCGCGTGGTAGTCGCTGATGAGCTCGGCGATTACCGGGAGCCCGCACGACACGAAGAACTCGCGCCAGGGGGCCAGATCCTGCTCGCAGGGCGCAAGGACGATGGCATGGGTCGCGGCGGAGCAGATGTCGCGATTGTAGGCGTCGATCTTGCCGCCCAAATCGATGAAAGTAAGTGGCTGCGGACACTCGGCAACCCAATTAGCGTAGAGCCGGGCGCGCTCAGGGCTCCACGGGTGTTTGGCTTCCCGCTTGAGTGTAGTGGCTAAACAGGGATCGTGTTCATACGTTTGCTGGAACCAGGCGCCCTCACCATCAGGATTGGTCGACAGAAAGTAGGGATAGAGGCCGGGCGCAAGCACACGCAGTTGGGTTTTCAACCGTTCGCGAAGAACAGATTTGCCGGAATGGGGCGGGCCGCCCAGCGCGATCTTCATACGAGCAGGTCGCCAGGGCGCACGTCCGGCGCATGCGAAATCCCAACCACATACCGCGAAACTTTCGGGTCGAACCAGGCAACGAACTGATATAAGTGAGCAACGGAATGGGCCAACGCGAGCGCAACGGGCAACGAAGCCGCACCGTTGAAGAGAATGCCGCGGCCACCAGCGAGTTCGAGCGAATTGAGCGCGGCGATCGCGGCAGGAACGAGACGATCGTTGTTAGCGGGTTCGTCACCGAATTCGACCTTGACAAGAGTAAGATCATCAGCGCGGGGAATAACGCGGGCCGAGTAGAGCATTCGGGGAAATTGTAGCGCTATGAGCGAAGAAAAGAGAGGAATCGAAATGGCCAGCAAAGAAAAACGGCGGCACACGTCTACAGTGATGCCCGTGTTCTATGCCACCATGGCAGCACTTCTTGTTCACTATGCAGGAATGTCGTCGCATGAATTGTTCGACCACTGGCTCAACGGAGCTGCATTTTTCCGGAACCTCCCCGGTTGGATACCTGTGATGATTGGAGTCGCTGGTGTGCTGGGGGGCGCACTGCTGTTTTGGGTGGTACTGTCGCTTAAGCACCACATCGAGACCATGTTAGAAAGCGCGGGCTACGCAGTCAGCGGCCGGTTGCTGGACACTGCCTTGGCGAAGCGTCTGCCGAACACCTCCTACCATCTGAAACTGGCGCTGCTCGGCGGAGTAGTCGTCCTTTTCTTATGCATGCTGCACTGGGTCGCGCAGGAGAGTTGGACGGCTATCACCCATGGCGGGCACCTTGGCAGCGCTTCGATACTAGTCGCTTCTATAGCGGGCGCGGTCGGGTGTGCCGCGCTCTGGCGACGGCTTAAAAGGCCCCGATTGCGCTACCGCCGCGGCTCTTTCGAAGGGATGGACGGCTTGATCCTCTTCCTAAGCAGCCCAGGTGCCCCGCTGCCGCACGCGGCCGCTAAGTACAGTGGTCGCCGTATGACGGATGAAGAATTCCTGGCCGATTTCCAATATCTGATGTTAGAGAAACTCAAGCACATGCCGGCCCATATTGAGGAAGTGCGTGAACACTTCGGCAACAAGAATAGCTGGGCTATGCCGGTGTGGTGCATCGCCAACGCGGTGAAGGCGGGGAAATGTCCTCAAGTAGTATTGATCGGGTCGCGTCCGTCCGACGGATTCAGTGGCACTCTCGCTATGGCGCCTGTCTTTAGGAGCGTTGTCACCTCCTTGCTGGGTCCTGCCGCGCCTCCTATTCATATCCGCCCGGAAGGGCAGGAGGGCGTAGACTTCGAAGACTTCGATCGGGTTGCTGATGAAGTCCGGCTCGCTCGCGAATTCCTTGAGAACAATATGGGAAACGACCCGACGAAACGCATCTGCGTCGATATCACCGGCGGCACAAAAATCTGCACCATCGTGGGACTCATGACAACTCTCGAACCTGGCCTGAATACCGTCTATGTATCCACCAGCAGATTGCGGGTCGATGTTTACGACATGCAGTACGTCGGCGAAGGCGAAGAGGCCATGCCGCATCCGCAAATGTGAATAGCAGCAAGGGCGCCAATCGGCATTGGCTAACGGCTAGTAACTAATGGCTAACGGTTCTTCTCCTATTTTTCGCCTCACCCGAAAAAGTTCATTGAACTAAACCGCTGCGCGGTAGGCGCATGCCCCGGCGGATGACGTTTGGGTGCAAACTCAGGTTGATCGCTTTCGATCAATCAACATCCGAGAGGAGCACCCCATGACGCCATTACGACGCCG
>JADLDI010000002.1 GCA_020846745.1 Bryobacterales bacterium
GACATCCTCACCCACTTCCCCCCGTCCGTAGCCGCCGAAATACGCGACGACGCTGCCAACCTCGATATCTCCGTCAACTTCCTCATCAGCCAGTACGCCAAAATCGGCTACCAGACCGCCCTGCAAGAATCCGTGAGGAACGAACCCAATTACGATTGCGTTAAACGTTAATCCAGATGGGCGGCCACGAACCACCCATCCTCAAAATTCTCCATTTCTGTGCCGCGCACCCTTCCGAGCGGCCCTGGAACTACTTCACTTTCCAGCTACCGTCGGACGCCTTTTCGCGGTGCTTGCTATGGCAACCGCTGCACGACGCGGTGGCCTTCTTGAAGCCCGCGTCGGCTTCGTCCCACTTGCCGGCGGCGATCAACTTGCTCGTCGTTTTGAACTCTGCGATCGCAGTCTTGGAATGGGCAACTCCGTCGTCTGCTTTCGCCTCTTTAAAATACTTCTGGGTATCGCCGAACAGCCCGGCAAGTTGCTTGGCATCGGCTGCGCCGCTCGCGTCCTTGGCTTTCAATTTCTTCCCCAGGCCCGAGCACACCGGCCCGATCTGCTTCATGGATGCGCGGAGTTTGGCTTCATCAGGCGCAGCGAACGCTACTCCCATTGCCGCGATCAGCCCAACAACCACGGTCAGTTTTTTCATTCTTCTGAGTCTCCTACTTCCTCTACGGTTTGAGTTATCCGAGTACTACCGGCACCACGCGATGCGAGGTGCCCGCCAGTTCGGAGCTGGCGAAATCTGTACTTACTTGTGCGGATATGCGCCTGCATTGGCGCTTCGCGATTTGGGTAAGCGACCTATCTTACCCGAAAAGTACGATCCCCTGCTTACAGGCGTAACAAGTGATAATAGGGTCAACATGACTGTAATTTGGCTCGCCCTAATTTCCGTGCTGCTGAGCGCTGCGCTCCCCGCCCAGAACGTTCCCGCCAAGCTGACCGCCAACGACTTTGCCATCAGCCGCGAGGCAGAGCTGAAACTGCTGCGACAGCCGAAAGCGCTGCCGGCGACCCCGCCCAAGTACACGGCGGAGCAACTGAAGAAGGAATTCGCGGACCCCGCCGCGGATTATCGGTCAATGCCTTTGTGGGTGTGGAACGACGAGATGGAGTGGCCGCGGCTGAAGGAGCAACTCGCTCAGTTTAAGCAACAGGGCATGGGCGGCGTATTCGTGCATCCGCGCCCAGGGTTGATGACGGAGTATCTGGGAACAGATTGGTTTCGATTGTGGAAGATGACGGTCGAGGAGGGCAAGCGGCTCGGCTTGCGGGTCAACATCTATGACGAGAACAGCTATCCGTCCGGATTTGCGGGAGGCCATGTGCCGTCGCAACTGCCAGACACGGCGTCGCAATACGTGCAGGCCGAGGTGGATGCACCGGTTAGTGTGGCGCACCGCCGAGGCGCGTTGGTTGCCGTGTTCGCCATTCAAAAGGACGCGACGGGTAAGATCGTTGCCGCCAGACGAGTAACAGAAAACGAGACTCTCGCCTCTGAAACGAAAATTGTTGCTTTCCGCCTGCGCCGCGCCAGTGGCAATCCGTGGACCGGCGAGTTTCCTTATGTCGATCTGACTAATCCCCAAACGACCCCAGCGTTTCTTGAATCGACTTACGAACAATATAAGAAGCACGTCGGATTAGAGTTTGGGAAGACTGTGAAGTGGGCGTTTTCCGACGAACCCCTGATTGCGACGGGGGGCGCTTATGACGCGGCTAAGTTAGCGTTGCCGCTGAGCCACTACACGCTGTCGGAGTTCCAGAAGCGCAATGGGTACGACCTGGCCGATAACATGCCATCGCTTTACTGGGATGTGGGTGAGTTTCGCAAGGTGCGGTTCGATTACTGGCAGACGCTCCACGACCTGTGGAAAGAGAATTTCATGCGCCCGATGTTTCTCTGGTGCGACCGGAACAACGTACAGTTCACCGGGCATTGGATGGAGCACGAATGGCCGGCGCCGTGGATCACCCCAGCCGATGCGTCGCTCTACGCATACCAACACGTGCCTGGCATCGACATGCTGGAAGGATTGAAGATCCGGATCGATGGGAAAGATCCCCACTTGCTGTTCACCATCAAGCAGGTGGCCAGCGTATCTCATCAACTGGGGCGCCGCGCGTTTTGCGAAGCCTACGGCGTCGCCGGATGGGACGGAACGCTGGAGCATTACAAGCGGTTTGGCGACTGGCTGATGGTTCACGGCGTGAACTTCATGAACCAGCACCTGGCGTTCTCGACCATTCGCGGGGCACGCAAGCGCGACCATCCGCAGAGTTTCACCGATCACTCGGCGTGGTGGCCGTATTACCGCGAATCGGGCGACCACTTAGCCCGGGTATCTCTCCTGTCGAGCATTAGCGAGCCTCGCAACCGGGTGCTGCTGCTAACCCCGACCACATCCGGGTTCCTATGGGCGCGCCGCGACGGTCCTACGCCGGAATTGACCGCCTTGCGCGAAACCAATGGCGATCTGAATCAATTTCTGGCGGATAACCAGGTGGATTTCGACCTTGGCGACGAATACATGATCGAGTGGTTCGGCTCTGAAAGCGGCAGGCAGTTCACTATCGGCAAGGCAAAGTACGATGTGCTGGTTTGGCCGAAGATGATGTCGAATGTACGCAAAGAAACCGTTGCTCATTTAGAGCGGTATCTGGCGAATGGCGGTGTTGTAATCGCACTGGGCGAGCCTGCGTCGTACGTCGATGGACGCGAAAGCGATGGCGTTCGCAAACTGGTTGAGCGTTATCGCAACCAGTGGATCTCAACGGCAACGATCGAAGCCTTATTAGCCGAGGTTCGTAATCGCACGGCTCCACGCGTTCGATTCAGCGCACCACTGGCTTCGGTGGGCATGATGGAACGCCGGCTTCCCGACGGCAGTCGAATGCTGTATTTCGCCAACACGGGCTTGACGCCCGCCTCAGCCAAAGCCACCACGGAAGGCGGTTCAGTTGAGGAGTGGAATACGCTCAGCGGCGTAACGAAGTTACTGCCCTTCACACGGAACGGCGCGGAGTTATCGTTTAACGTCGACTTAGCACCCGCCGGTTCGCTGCTACTGATCGTCAAGCCGCAGATGTTGCCGCCGCCCGCCACGAAACCCACTCCGCACTATGTGGCACTTAGCGCGGATAAGTGGTCGATTGAGCCTGAAGCGTCCAATGTGCTGGTTATCGATTACTGCGACTTGAAGATTGGCGCCAACGAAACGAAGAATCTAAACACCTGGCAGGCGAATTGGAGTATTTGGCAGGCCCACGGGTTCGAGCGGCCCGCCTGGGATAATGCGGTGCAGTTCAAACGCCGCATTTACGACCGCAATCACTTCGCTGCTGAAAGCGGCTTCACCGCCACTTACAAGTTCACGGTTGAGGATGCAGGTGCTTTGGCGGGAATGCAACTGGCCGTTGAATTGCCCGCACTATACAAGGTTGCGGTAAATGGAACCGCAGTGGACTTCAAGACTGGCGAGCGATGGCTCGACCACCGCATCCGAAGTATTTCCATAGCCCGGCTTGCCCGGGTGGGCGAGAACGCCGTAACTATCACGGCCCAGCCGTTCGATGTTCGGATGGAACTGGAAAACATCTACATTCGAGGGAAATTCAGTGTGAAGCCGGCCGCGGCAGGATTCGTTATCGCGAAACCTGCCGGCGTGGAGTTTGGGCCGTGGGCCGAGCAGGGGCTGCCCTTCTACGCTGACGCTTTGCGGTATCAGACGGATGTGGTGGTTCCGCAGAACGCAGCCGGACTGCGCGTGGAGTTGCCGGAGTGGAGCGGTAGCGTGGTCGAAATCTTGCTTGATGGCCGGCGGAAGGCTCAACTGGCATGGCAGCCTTATGTTGCGCAGATTCCGGCGGCAGTCGGCCGGCACACTCTGGCGTTGAGAGTAGTGTCCACGCCTCGGAACGTGTTTGGACCCTACCACAACCCGGCTAAGCCGCGGATGCGCGCATGGCCAGGGGCGTGGATGGAGTTCCCGGATCGTCAACCGGCCGGATCTCAGTACGACCTGATCGGTTACGGGCTGATGCGGCCGCCAATGGTTTCGGCCATTATGGGCAACGCCTTAGGATCGAACTGACATGAAAGATAAACAAGCGCGTATCGGCGTCTTCGGCATCGGACTCGCCGCCTATTGGCCGCAGTTCCCGGGACTTAAGGAGCGGCTGCAAGGCTATCAGGCCGGCCTGGAACAGCGGATGAGCGAACTGGGCCCGGCGGTAATATCGGCCGGACTCGTCGACACCCCCGAGCGTGCGCGCGAAGCCGCCGCCTTCTTCGCCCGTGAGGATGTCGACGTTATCTTCTGTTATGTCGGCACCTATGCAACCTCCTCACAAGTCCTACCAGTGGTTCAACGCACGAAGGTTCCGGTGGTGGTTTTGAACCTTCAACCGACGCCGTCGCTTGACTACGAAAACACCGATACGGGCGAATGGCTCGCGAATTGTTCCGCGTGCTGCGTACCCGAGATATCCAACGTATTTGCCCGTTCCCGAGTTGACTTCCATGTCGTATCGGGCGTGCTGACAGGCGATGAGAAAGCATGGGGCGAAATCAGGGCTTGGTGTAAGGCCGCCATCGCCGCCGCGGCGCTTCGGAAGAGCCGCATCGGATTCCTTGGGCACACCTATCCCGGCATGCTCGACATGTACTCCGATTTCACGATGATCCACGCGCAGACGGGGGCACATATCGAAATCCTGGAAATGTGCGATCTGGATAAGTTGGTGGCGCAAGTCACTGATGCGGAAATCGCGGCGAAGATCGATGAAGCGCGGGTGTGCTTCGAGATAGCCGATAACGTCGTAGCTGACGATTTGCGTTGGGCCGCGAGGGTATCGGTTGGCCTGGATCGATTGGTGTCGGAATTGCAACTCGACGGTCTGACTTACTACTATCGTGGCATGGACGGTAACCGGTATGAGCAGTTAGGCGCCGGGCTGATATTAGGTAACTCTCTGCTGACTGCACGCGGTATCCCCGCTAGCGGCGAAGGCGACCTGAAGACTTGCCTTGCAATGAAGATTATGGACTCGCTGGGCGCCGGCGGTTCGTACACCGAGTTCTATGCGATGGACTTTGTCGATAATTTCGTGCTGATGGGGCACGACGGTCCAGGGCACATTGCCATCTCAAATGAGAAACCGGTCCTTCGCGGCCTAGGGCTTTATCACGGCAAGCGTGGCTGCGGTGTCTCGGTCGAATTCAAGGTCCGCACCGGGCCGATCTCGATTCTCGGTATGACGCAGACCGCCGACGGTAATCTTAAGATGATTGCGGCGCAGGGCGAATCGATCTCCGGTCCAATCCTAAAGATCGGCAATACGAATTCGCGATTGAAGTTTCCGCTCGGTCCGGCTGAGTTTGTAAATCGGTGGTGTATGGAAGGTCCGACGCACCACTGTGCGCTCGGCATAGGAAAGCAGATGGAGTTGATCCGCAAAGTGGGCAAACTGCTTGGTGTTCCGCTCGCAGAGGTGTGCTGACGCGCCAGGACCCAGCAGACCCAGGCCCGTCTGCGCCACGCGCTACCATCGAAAATATGGGGCAGATTTATGCGCGCGCAGACCTGATTCAGGTGCGCCGGCAATGGCGAAGCCAAGGTAAGCGCGTTGTGTTTACGAACGGCTGCTACGACCTGTTGCACCCGGGCCATGTCCGGTTGCTCGAGCGGGCGCGCGCGCTCGGCGATACGCTGATCCTCGCCCTGAACTCCGACGAATCCGTGCAGCGGTTGAAAGGGCCGGCGAGACCGCTGCTTTCGCAGGACCGGCGGGCCGCGCTGACGGCTTCGCTTCAAGCGGTAGACGCGGTCACTTTTTTTCATGAGGACACGCCGCGGGAGTTGATCGCGGCGGTCCTGCCTGACGTCCTCGTGAAAGGTGCGGATTGGTCTCACTTCATCGCCGGCCGCGAGGAAGTAGAGGCGGCGGGCGGCCAGGTGATGGCGCTTCCACTCGAACCCGGATATTCCTCCACTTCGATTGAGCAGCGCATCCTGGAACGCCGGCCGTGACGCATCCGGCCTTACGCGATCTTCTTACCTCACTGGCGCGTCACCCTGCGTTTCACGATTTGGCGCGCCACCTGCCGGCCGCGGTACATGACCGCAGGCCCTACGAATTTCGCTTAGGTGGACTCACTCCCACAGCCAAGGCGCTGTACCTGGTTCTCCTCTGGCAGGCCGTCGAACGCCCGCTGATCGTGGTTGTGGACGGGAGCAAGCAGGCGGAAACGCTCGCGGAACTGATTGAGACGTTCTACTCTCTTTTAGTGATTAGCCGGGATAGCCGCAAGCCACAGATGATTCCGGCGCTCGATGTTCTTCCGTTTCAGCACCTGTCGCCGCACTCCGACATTGCCGAACGGCGAGCGATCGGCCTCTACCGGCTAGCCCGGGCAGCTGCCCCGATTACAGTAACTCCGGTCGCCTCTGCGCTACTCCGGACCGAAACGCCCGACTTTCACCGGCAGTTATCGATCGCCCTGAGAGCGAACGACGAGTTACCTCTCGAAGAGGTGGTGGCTCACTTACAATCGATCGGCTACGAACGTCGCGAGCCGGTCGAAATGGTGGGCGAATTCTCAGTCCGCGGCGGTATTCTCGACGTGTTTCCCGCGGAAGCCGAAAGGCCGGTTCGCATTGAGTTTTTCGGCGACACGGTTGAATCGCTGCGGACGTTTGACGTCGAGACGCAGCGTTCGGTCCTTAAGATACACGAAGTCAATCTACTGCCCTTAGTCGAATATCCGCGCTCCCGAGCCATTTTGAGCAAACTCGAAGCCATCAACGGCGAGCCCTTTCCGGGCTGGGAGTTTCACGTCCCACTGGTGAAGCCGCGGACCTCGTCGATTCTGGACCAGACGCCGCAATCTCTGATCGTGATCGATGAGCCCGAACAGGTGCAGGCTGCGGGTGAACGCCTCTGGAAAAGGCTCGAGGAACCCGGCCGCGAAAGTCCTGTCCCGATCGAAGGCCTTTACTTTACCCTCGATCAACTGCAGCGCAAGATAACCGCTCACCCGCGGCTCGAACTCCGGCAATTGGATTTGGACGCTCCTCACGGAGCGCACATTCCGGCGCGGCCGACGGTTTCCTTCCACGGCAATATGCAGGTGGCCGTGAACGAGGCACGGTCGCTAGTGGACCAGGGCTATCGTGTAGTCTTCTTCGCTTCTTCTACGGGGGAATTGGAACGCCTGGCTGATATTTTCCAGGAGTACGGTGTTCTGTTCCAACTTGGATTGGACCCGTCGGAAGCCAACGCACCCTATCTTGCTCAGCGAAGTTATGCGGGTGAAATGGCGAGCATCATGCTTGCCCGTGGCCTGGTCAGGAAAGGCGTCGGCCTGCCCGATTCGATGGTCGCTCTGTTCGGCTCAGAGGACCTGTTCGACCGGCCCGACGCCGCCGCTTCTCCCAACGTTCGTGCCGGCCAGATGGGCGCCTTTGCCGCCGACATCGGCGATCTGAAGCCCGGCGACTATGTCGTGCACACACAGCATGGAATCGGGCAGTTTGTGGGCATTCGCGAAATCTCGCAGGGCGACCAGAAGGGCGATTTCATGGTGCTCGAATACAATGGCGGGTCGAAGCTGTATGTGCCGCTTACGCGGCTGGACCTGATCCAGAAGTACCGTGGTGCCGGCGATTCCAAACCTTCGCTCGACAAACTGGGCGGAACTACCTGGGCCAAGACGAAGACGCGCGTCAAGGCGAAGATGCGCGACATGGCCGAGGAGTTGCTGAAGCTCTATGCGCAGCGCAAGATGGCCGAAGGCTTCTCGTTCTCGCCCGATTCGAACTGGCAGCGCGAGTTTGAAGATTCTTTCGAATACCAGGCCACCCGCGATCAGATGAACGCTACCGACGACATCAAGCGCGACATGGAGTCGCTTTCGCCGATGGACCGGTTGCTGTGCGGCGATGTAGGGTTCGGCAAAACCGAAGTGGCGATGCGGGCAGTGTTCAAGGCGCTGGGCGACGGCAAACAGGTGGCTGTTCTGGCTCCGACAACAGTTTTGGCGTTCCAGCATTACGAGACGTTCAAGCGGCGTTTCGCGGCTTTCCCTGTGCGGGTTGAGATGTTCTCACGGTTCCGGTCTTCGAAAGAACTTAAGGCCCAGGCCGAGGATCTGGCGGCGGGAAAGGTAGATGTGGCAATCGGCACGCACCGTTTGCTTTCCGCCGATATCGAATTTCGCGACCTGGGCCTGATGATTATCGATGAAGAGCAGCGGTTCGGAGTTCGTCACAAAGAGAAGCTGAAACAAATTAAGAAAAACGTCGACTCGCTCACGATGTCGGCCACGCCGATACCGCGTACGCTCCACATGTCGATGCTCGGTCTGCGCGACCTCTCGATTATCGAAACACCGCCGAAGGACCGGCTCGCCATCCACACGGTCGTCGCCCGTTACGATCCCGACCTGATCAAGACGGCTATCGAACAGGAACTCGCGCGAGGCGGACAAGTTTACTTCCTGCATAACCGCGTGGAGAGCATCTTCAACCGTGCGTCGACCATTCAGGAACTCGTGCCGGAGGCTCGTGTCGGGGTGGGGCATGGCCAGATGGATGAGAGCGCGCTCGAGAAAGTGCTGCTCGGATTTATGAAGCACGAGTTCGACGTGTTTGTCTGTACGACGATCGTCGAAAACGGCATCGATATTCCGCTTGCAAACACGATTATTATCGAGAATGCCGAGCGCTACGGTTTGTCGGAGTTATACCAGTTACGCGGGCGGGTGGGCCGATCGAATCGCCGGGCTTATGCTTACTTACTCGTTCCCGAAGATACGGAACTCACCGAGATCGCGCGGAAGCGCCTGGCGGCGTTGCGCGAATTTTCCGATCTCGGGGCAGGCTTTAAGATTGCGGCGCTCGATCTTGAACTACGCGGCGCGGGCAACATTCTTGGCGGTGAGCAGCATGGCCATATCGATGCAGTCGGATATGACATGTACATGTCGCTGATGGACCAGACTGTTCGTGAACTGCGCGGTGAACAGGTGGCGCCGGAAATCCACACGTCGGTTAACCTTGGTCTCGATTTGCGCATTCCGGCCACGTACATCGCCGATGAGCACCAGCGGTTGCGAGCTTACAAGAAGGTGGCGGATTGTAAGGATGCCGATCACGCAAAGCGTATTATCGACGAGTTGGAAGATCGCTATGGTCCGGCTCCGGAGCCGGTACGCCAGTTATTACGCTTTGCCGCGCTGAAATCGACGGCTGAGAAACTAGGTGTTGAATCGGTGGAGCGTAAGGGCGGGTTTGTGCAGTTCAAGTTCCATCCGGAATCGCAGATCGACCCGATGAAACTCATGTCACTGGTACAGTCGAATGCGAATGCGCAGTTCACTCCCGCGGGTATTCTGCGAATTCCGTCGCCTTCGGCTGAACCGACGACCCTATTAGATGCTCTGGATCGCCAGTTGGCGACGCTGCAGTAAAGATGTCCGAGCACCGGCCCTTCCGCTGGGCCGGAGCACGGAAGCGGTATGGGCTCAGAACTGATACTTCAGCGCCAGCTGTATCTGACGGTTGTCGATAGCGGTTGATGTAACCCGGCCATAGGTCGCGGTTCCGAGCGTCGCGCCAGGCTGTCCGAACTGCGGAGTGTTGAACGCGTTAAAAAACTCTGCCCGGAAGGTAAGCGAGTGCTGCTCTATCGGCATGGCGAAGCTCTTCGAAAGCGATAAGTCGAAGGTGTGGACCCCAGGGCCTACAACCGCGTTGCGAGGCGCTGTCCCATATACGCCTACACTCCGCGTGAAAGCATCGGGGTTGAACCATAGCGCCGGATCGGGACTGCTCAGCGCCGGGGAGACGCCGGCAACCGAGTGTGGCCGCGACCAGCCTGAGAACTCGACGTTCTGTGTATCGCCGCTCTGAACGATGTTGAACGGCGAGCCGCTTTGCATGGTGACGATGCCGCCGAACGACCAACCGCCCAACACACCCGTAACCACAGGATTGAGATTCTTGCCCCAAGGCAACTCCCACACATAGCCGACAACGAGGCGATGCCGCATGTCGAAGATACTGTCGGCCCGTTCCGCGCGGCCACGGTTCCGCGGGTTCTGACAGGTGCAACCACCGCGATTGATTGTCTGGCCGGTGTCGTCAATCAAATGGCTCCAGGTGTAAGCGGCAGTAAGCGAGAGCCCTCTCGAAAAGCGGTGCTCATACCGCGTTTGCAGCGAATGAAAGATCGAGTTACCGTCTGCCACAATCATGCGAATGCGGTTGTACATCGGATAGGGCCGCCGGGCCTGTGAAAACGGCAAAGTGCTCGGTTCCGGATTGTTGAAGTTATTCAGACTAGTGTCGATAAAAGTACCCTTGCTGCCAACCCAGCCTACTTCGAGCACATCGTTGCCGCCAATCTGGCGCGACAGTTGTAAGTTCCAGTTCTGGATGTACGCGTTACGGCGCTTCCGGTCGGGCGGTGTGGTAACCACATTGAAAATCGGGTTCAGCGGAAATAACTCGCGTGGAACGGGATTCTGAATCGTAGCTAGTGGGTTGATCGCATTGTTCGTAATTGTCAGCGAGGCGCCGGCGCCTGGATTCAACTGGAGGATATTGATATTGTCGAATTGCGCGGACGTGTAGAAAACGCCATAGCCGCCCCGAAGCACATTCTTCGAGCCCATCCGATAGGCAAAGCCGAGCCGCGGACTCACATAGTTGTATTCATTCTTCCATAGGTCGGCCTGCTGGCCAGGCTCCGGATAGAGAGGCGGGTTGGTGGGGTTCAGGTCGAACCGGAGCGTTCGGGAGACCGCGTTGATCTCTTTGGGCAGGCCGAACAAGTCGTACCGCACGCCGAGATTCAGTGTGAGATTTTGAGTTACCTTCCAGTCATCCTGGAAATAGAAACCCCACCGCCATTGGCGGACTGCCGAGATTGGCACACCTTCAGGTGTAAGTACGGTTCGTGGATAACCCAGCATATAGGCAGCCATGCCGTTGCCTGTAATGTCGCGCGTAAAGGCCATGTTCGAGAAGGGCCAGTTGTTGGTGGTGGCGTCGTCGCGATGCTGGCGCACGTCAAACCCGAACTTCATGGAATGCGCACCTTTCAACCAGCTTAGGTTGTCGACAAACTGATACGTCCGGCTGTTATCGAGGTTTGAGGATGCTTGGGAGTCGCCCATAGACAACATTCCTTCAATGTTCAGTAGAGGGAATCCCTGCTCATCCTTGCGCAACGGCCGTCCATCGGGACCGCCCACCCTCAATCCTTGAATGCCGAGGCTCTCTATCGTGAAGTCCGTGCCCTGGCGCGGGCTCAGCTTACGGATGTTACCTTTGTGCCAGCCGAAGCGCGCCTCGTTGATAATAGCCGGGGTGAATGTGTGAACATGCTGCAACCCGAGGCTTTCGTTGGGGAAGGTTGCGTCGTAAAAGAAGTTCGGGTTCAGTTCCGTATTGGGGAAGCGCCGGCTCGAGTAGATGTAGTGGAACATTACTTGGTCGCGTGTAGAGAACGTATGGTCAATGCGCGCCAAGCCTTGGTCGATGTTGACGATGTTGGCGGTAACACCGGCATAGTTTGCAGCGCCGGAAACGTTTGGCAGCGGCATGTACTGGTTGATGAGCCGCACTGCCACCGGGTTCAGGCGATTGGCGGGAATACGGTTGTCCGGGAAAGGATTACCGGTGAGCGGGTCGATGATGGGCGCGGAACCGGAAAAGTCGCCGGCCCGTTGCGCCACCGTCGGAACAGTGGCTGTCCCGGCGCGTTCGATGATGCTGCGCATCCCCTCGTAACCAACCATGAAGAATGTCTTGTCTCTGATTACCGGACCCGAGACAACGGCGCCGAACTGGTTACGCCGCAGGATGTCTTTCGGCAGAGGCTCCGGCCGGAAGTAGCCGCGGGCATCGAGTTTGTCGTTTCTCAGAAACTCAAACAGTGAGGCGTGAAACTGGTTTGTACCCGACCGCAGTTGCATGTTGATGTTTGCACCAGCGTTACCGCCGTATTCCGCCGAGTAGTTGGAACTCTGAACTTTGAACTCCTGGATAGCATCCACGGAAGGATAGAAATTGACGAAATTCGCCCGATTATTAACGGCGGTCACACCGTTGATGTTCACTTGCATCCAGATGTCGCGGGCACCGTTTGCGATCACCCTGGTGCGTTCTCCGTTCGATTCCTCGCGCACGACTACGCCGGGTGTCAACGTCGACAACTGGAGAAAGTTGCGGCCATTTAACGGCAGATTGACGATTCGCTCGCGCGCGACCACCTCACCTAAGACGGCATTCTCGGTCTGGAGTACCGGCGCGGCTGACGATACCTCGACGGTCTCTTTCACTTCTCCCAACTGAAGCGTCACGTCGATGCGGGCAAGTTGCGAAATCTGAAGAACGATTCCGGTGCGGCGCTCGGTTTTGAAACCGCCCATCGTGACCTCTACGGTATATTCACCGGGTTGAAGGTAGCGGACCTCGTAGGTGCCCGCCGGACCGGTCGTGACGCTACGCGTGGTGCCTGTCGCAGGTTGTGTGATGGTTACCACGGCGCCGGCAATCGAAGCACCGGGCGGGTCCTTCACAACGCCCAGAATGCCGGTATCGATAGTTTGGCCAGGCGCCAGTCCGGCCATAAACAAAAGAAGGAGTAAAGATTTTCTACGCATTTGAGACTCCCCTCACTGAACTTGGGTTGGAAAGCGCGCGCGGATTTCAAACTGCGGATTCACGAGTCCGGGGCGAATCCACGAAACCGGTAGGGCAAGTCTATATCCGATTGCGGGGGGATTGCAACAGCCCGAATATAAATGTCAAGGCAAAGTCTGCCCAACGGGTAGACCGACCTCATAAGCGGCCACAAACCCACCCATGCTCAAATTCTCCATTCCCATGTCGCGCGCCCCGGCGGACGCAGGGACCGGCGGACGCAAATCTTGCTGCCATAATAAAGATATCCGCCGGGAGAGTCTCGCGCGGCAGTTCCCTGTTCCCATGAAACTTTGCTATTTCGACGCCTTCTCAGGCATTGCGGGCGATATGACCGTCGGCGCGTTGATCGACGCCGGGGCGGACGCGAACGTCGTCATTGACCATCTGCGCTCGCTCGGTACCGAGGCTTCCTACGAGGTGGAGAAGACAAAGCGCCGCGGCATTGCCGCCACGAAGTTCCGCGTGACGGCGAACGATCCGAAGAAGCACCGCCACCTGCATCACATCACCGATATGATCGACAAGTCGGGCCTGCCGGCGCAGGCGAAGCACACGGCGCAACGCATCTTTGAGGAACTCGCGAAGGCTGAAGCGCAAGTGCATGGCAGCGACATTCAGAAGGTGCACTTTCATGAGGTGGGCGCGGTGGATTCGATCGCGGACATCTGCGGAACGGCGATCGCGCTGAACCTGCTTGCGATTGAACAGGTGGCCAGCTCGGCGGTGAACACCGGGTCCGGCACGGCGAATACGGAACACGGCGTGTTACCTGTCCCGACGCCCGCGACGGCGCTGCTGTTGAGGGACCGGCCGATTTACGCGCGCGGTCCGGCGATGGAACTGACGACGCCCACGGGCGCGGCGATCCTGGCGGCCATGGCGCAGACGTTCGGTCCCCCGCCGCCGATGAAGGTGACGGCGATCGGCTATGGCGCGGGCGACCGCGATTTCAAGGAACACGCGAACGTGCTGCGCGTAATGATCGGCGACATAGAACACGTGGCCGAGGCGACCGCGGTGTCTGTGATTGAGGCGAACATTGACGATTCCACGCCCGAAGTGCTGGGCTATGCGATGGAGCGGCTGTTCGATGGCGGCGCGCTTGATGTCACGCTTTCGCCGCTGATGATGAAGAAGAACCGGCCGGGGACACTGTTGCGCGTGATCGCACGGCCGGGTGATCGCGAGTCGCTGGCGGAACTGGTGCTTCGCGAGACTTCGACGCTCGGCCTGCGCGTGTATGAGGCCGAACGGCGTGTTCAGCCGCGCGAGTTTGTCGACGTTACTACCGCGCACGGTTCGGTGAAGATGAAGGTGGCGACGAACGGCGGGTTTGCGCCGGAGTTTGAGGATTGCCGGCGGTTGGCCACAGAAACGGGCATTCCGCTAAGGCAGATCGTAGCTGAGGCGACCTCGGCTTACTTACAGAACAAGAAACAATGAAAAGCTATTACCTGACAACGCCCATTTATTATGTGAACGCGGCTCCGCATATCGGCCACACTTACACCACGATGGTGGCCGACACGGTGGCGCGGTGGAAGCGCATGCAGGGCTACGATGTCGTGCTCACTACCGGGACCGACGAGCACGGCCAGAAGATCGAGCGAGCGGCCAAGGCCGTCAACAAGACTGAGCAGGAGTTCACCGACATCATCGCGGAAGAGTTCCGGATGGCGTGGGACAAGCTGTCGATCCGCATTGACCGGTTTATGCGGACCACCGATCCGCGGCACGAAAAGAAGGTCCAGGAACTGTTCCTGCGCTGCAAGGAGCGGGGCTACGTCTACAAGGGCGAATACACGGGCCAGTACTGCGTGTCATGCGAGCTATACGTCAACGACGCAAAGCCCGGCGATCCGTGTCCGGATTGTGGACGTTCAACTGAGACGGTTACGGAAGAAAACTATTACTTCAAGCTGTCGGCGTTTCAGGACAGGTTACTCGAGTTATACGAGAAACAGCCGGATTTTATCCAGCCCGAATCGCGGCGGAACGAGGTGATCTCGTTTGTGAAGGGTGGGCTGTCTGACCTGTCGATCTCGCGGACCACGATCAAGTGGGGCATCCCGGTTCCCGGGGAAGAGAAGCATGTCTTCTATGTGTGGTTCGACGCGCTGACCACTTACATGAGCGCGGTGGAGGGCGAAGGACGCTGGCCGGCTGACCTGCATCTGATCGGGAAAGAAATCGTCCGGTTCCATGCGATCTACTGGCCGGCCTTCCTTTGGGCAGCCGATTGGCCGCTGCCGAAGCGGGTGTTCGCGCACGGCTTCCTGCTGTTCGACAACGACAAGATGAGCAAGTCGAAGGGGAACCTGGTGCGTCCGCTACCGATCCTCGAAGTAATCGGGCAGGAGCCGCTGCGGTACTTCCTGCTCCGCGAAATCGTATTCGGGCAGGACGGCAACTTTTCTTACGACGCCGTAATTACGCGCTATAACGCCGACCTCGCCAACGGCTTGGGCAACCTGGTTTCGCGCACGCTGTCGATGATCCGGCAGTATCGGAACGGGCAGATACCGGCATCGCAGGGGTCGCCCGAGATCGCGGAAGTGGCGCAGACGGTCGTTGGGACGTATCGCGACGCGATGGAATCGTTCCAGTTCTCGAAAGGTTTGGAAGCGCTGTGGCAGTTGCTTTCGCTGCTCGACCGGTCGATTGTCCAGTACGCTCCGTGGAAGCTGATCAAAGACACGTCTGCGGAAGCGCAGCAGAAGCTCGACACCATTCTTTACAGCTCCGCGGAGGTGATCCGGCTGGCGACGGCGCTGCTCGGTCCGGTGATCCCGCAGGCTTGCGCTAAGATCTGGGCGCAGTTGGGGATGGCGGAGCCGCTCGAATCGGTCCAACTGGGCTCGCTGGCTTGGGGACAGTTGCCCGCCGGGCAAGCAGTTGGCGAAGCGACGCCCGTGTTCCCCCGCATTGAAGCCGCTCCTGCCGTGGCCAGGATGTTCGAATTGGAGGAGAAGGAGAAGGCCCGGCAGGATGAGCTGGTCGGAAAGGCGCCGAAAGTGGAAACTCCCAAGTACGACATTGCTCCGATCGCGGAGACCATCTCGATTGACGATTTCGTGAAGGTCGACCTGCGGGTCGGCATCGTCCGTTCGGCCGAACCGGTAAAGGGGTCGGATAAGTTGCTCCACCTGAAAGTCGACATCGGCGAGGCCCAGCCGCGAACCATTGTCGCCGGCATCGCCACCGCCTATAAGCCGGAGCAGATGCTGAACCGGAAGGTGGTGATCGTCGCGAACCTGCAGCCGCGCAAACTGCGGGGCGTCGAGTCGCAAGGCATGATTGTGGCGGCATCGCTTGAGGGGGGCAGTCCGGTGCTGGCCGGGTTCCTGGAAGATGTGCCGGTTGGGGCACGGTTGAAGTGAAGCTGGTCGATAGCCACTGTCACCTGGACGACGAGAAGTTCCAGGCGGATCGCGGCGCCGTGATCGAGCGGGCGCGCGAAGCCGGGGTGGACTGGATGCTGGCGATCGGGACCGGAAATGGTCCGCCGGATCTGGAGGCCGCTGTGCGGCTGGCCGAAGCCGATCCGCGGATGCTCGCGACGGTGGGGGTCCACCCGCATGATGCGGCCAAGGCGGACGATACAACAATTCCACGCCTAACCGGCTTGCTCGCGCTTCCAAAAGTTGTAGCTATCGGTGAAATCGGACTCGATTACCACTACGATTTTTCGCCGCGTCACCGGCAGCGGGCGGTGTTTGAAGCCCAACTGAAAGTGGCGGCCGAGCAAAGGAAGCCCATCATCATCCACACCCGCGAGGCGTGGCCTGACACGTTCGAATTGCTGGAACGGTATTTCCGGCCGGCCGTCGGAGGGATCATGCACTGCTTCACGGGCGGACCGGAGGAGGCGGAACGCTCCCTCCAACTCGGCTTCCACATCAGCTTCGCCGGCATTGTGACGTATCCGAAGGCTACCGATGTACAGGCGGCAGCGAAGCTGGTCCCGCTCGACCGGTTGCTGGTGGAAACCGATTCGCCGTACCTGGCGCCGGTCCCGCACCGCGGCAAACGGAACGAGCCGGCCATGGTGGTGGCTACGGCCAAACGGCTGGCCGAGCTTCGCGGCGAGGCCTTCGAAACCATCGCTGAGGCCACCACCCGGAACTTCGCTACCCTCATGAATCGCCCGGAGGTTTGCGGTGAGTGAAGCCCAACGGGTAAACTGGTTCAATTCCATGGGTATCAGCAGGCTGGGAGCCTCACTCACGGCTCGCGACATCAGGGAACTTGTGGCCGCTGAACTCAAGCGGGTCGAACAAGAGATTCACCTGGAGTCGGTGGCGTCCGTTGATGCGGTCACGGCAATCTCGCGGCACTTGCAGGGCAACGGCGGCAAACGCCTGCGGCCCATGCTGCTCCTTTTGATCCATCGCCTGTTTGGTCCGACCAAGGACGCCGCCATCCGTCTGGGCGCCGTCGTGGAGATGATCCACGCGGCGACGCTGATCCATGACGATGTCATCGACGAGGCGCAGACCCGGCGCGGCCAGCCATCGGCCAACGCGGTTTGGGGCAACCAGATCTGCGTGCTGGGCGGCGACTGGCTGTACATGCAGGCCTTCCAGATGGCCTTGCGTGAACGTAATTTCACCATTCTCGATGTGCTGATTTCGCTCACCCAGATGATGGTCGAGGGCGAACTGATCCAGTTGGAGCGGATCGGCAAGATCGACGTCACCGAGGCCGACTACATGGAACTGGTGGACCGGAAGACGGCCAGCCTGTTCTCGGCCTGTGCCCGGCTGGGTGCATTGGTCGGCGGAGCGGACGATGCGGCTGAGTTGCGGGTGGCCGACTATGCCTGGAACCTCGGCATGGCGTTCCAGTTGGTGGACGACATCCTGGACTTCACGGCTCGCGAGTCGGTGTTGGGCAAACCAGTGGGCAACGATCTGCGCGAAGGCAAAGTCACGCTGCCGCTCATCTACGCGCTGGCCGAAGCGAATCCGGCCGAGCGCGAGCTGGTGGCAACGGTGCTGCGTGACCGGTCGTATCAGCGGGTCCCGCTCAAGCGCATCTTAGAGATGATGCGGCGGTATGACGCGATCGAGCGTGCCCGGCAGCGGGCGCATGCCTTCACCGATAAGGCTCGTGAGGTGATCAATAGCTTCCCCGAGTCGCAGTTCCAGCGGGCGCTGTTCACGGTAACGTCGCTGATCACTGAGCGGGACCATTAAAACGATGACGACGCGCTAAGAAAGATAGCAGTAACTTCCCTGCCTCGCCATCAACTCCCCCGTACTAACCACATCGCGTGCACTAAGCACAATCAGGTTCAACCGCCCCGCCTTCGCCTCATGCCACGCATTTGCCGCTCTGAGTACCGGAATCATCAGCCGAACATCGCGCTTTGCGGAGAATTCCGGGGCATACAACCGTGTCCGGGTCGAATACAACTGCCCGTCGACCCCGCGCGTCTGCAATTCAAACCACTCCTTCGTGAAAGGAGAGAACGGCATCTGTGGCTCCAAATGCTCTTCCAGATAGTGGAAGAACGTCATCGCACGAACATCCACGCCGGCCAGCAGGATCTTGCCGTTCATTTCTAACAACCGATGAAATGGACTATTCCGGCCGCACGGCGTCTCTGCTGTGTGATGGTCGGCGGTTAGTTCCGCTGCCTGCGCACCCCACGCCGCGATCGGATGCGTCGGATGAATGCTCCGGATCACCCCCGGACCACGGCGGAAGATCTCGGTGATAAAGCCCATCCGCGAAGGCGTGCGCTTCACATCGGTAATCGCACCGGACTTGGCGTACTCCAACGCGCTCCCCGAAAACGGCAGAGTCGGAATCAGAAGCGTTCCCTGCTCCGTTACCGCGGCCTGCAACGCCCGGATCGCCTCCCCGATGCCGCCCTGGAACCCTGCGAATTCCGCAAACGATGTATGGGCGATCAGCGCATCGCCCGGTTGAACGCCCAGCGATTGCAGTGCCGCGACCAGATCCGCCGGAGTAAATGCATGAAAGCGGTTGATGTAAGCGGTGCGAGCCTGGTCGCGCCAGGCTTTAAGTTTCGCTTTGATTTCCGCCCTGTTCAGCAACTGATGCCGCCGTCAACCAGGATCGTCTGGCCGGTCACAAACGCCGC
The DNA here is from genome assembly GCA_020846745.1 of Bryobacterales bacterium. Classification (GTDB taxonomy): domain Bacteria; phylum Acidobacteriota; class Terriglobia; order Bryobacterales; family Bryobacteraceae; genus JADLDI01. The sequence goes on from JADLDI010000002.1 coordinate 18,835, forward strand.
CTCGTCCGATAGCAGAAACCGGACCACATTTGCGATATCCGCCTCGCTCGCCAACCTGCCGAGCGGAGTGCGGTTCACGATCTGGGCTAACTGGCCAACCGTCAACGTCGACGACATCTCCGTCTCGACATATCCCGGCGCGACGCTATTCACGGTAATCTGCCGCCGGCCCAACTCGCGAGCCAGCGCCCGCGTCAGCCCATCCATCCCCGCCTTCGACGCCGTGTAAGCCGCCAATCCGTTATAGCCGCGTGTACCGATGATGGAGCTGATATTGATAATGCGTCCACCCGCGCGCGATCGAAGCATGTGCCGCGAAAACGCGCGCGCCGCCTGAATAGCCCCCAGCAGGTTTACTTGCAGAATCTTCTCGGACTCTACATCCGGGAAAGTCGCGAGAATCCCTGCCTGCGCGATGCCCGCGTTGTTCACCAACCCATACAGCGGATCGCCGCCGGCCCACTCCACCGCCGCATCGATAAACGCATTCACCTGCTCCGATTCGCCCACGGCGCACGCTTGCCAGAAGAAGCGATCCGGATACTGTGCAACCGTCTGGCCGATAAATTCCGACTTCGACCGGCTGCAAGTCGAGATACGATATCCCGCCGCGAGAAGTTGCTCGATAATAACGGCGCCGATGCCGCGGCTGCCTCCGGTAACAATCACGTGTTTGGGCATTCGACGCTCGAGTTAGCCTTTCTTTCCCGACTCAGCAACGCGGATGTTGGTAACAAAATTCAGCACGCGCGGCGCGTGCGTGCGGGGTAACTGTGCCTGGCACTGCTTCAGGATCTCCAATCGAAGCGCCGCCGGGTTCTCGTCCGCAGCCGCCACAACCTCAGCGCCCACCACAAACCCGGTAATCGGATTCGGCACGCCGAACACCCGCGCCTCCACGATCCCCGGAAGGCTCAGCAGAAATGCCTCAATCGTGTGTGGGTGAACCTTCGCTCCGCCCACGTTGATAATCGAATCGTCGCGGCCCAAAAACCGGGCGCGGTCGCCATCCACCTCAATACGGTCGAACGTGCGCAGCCAGCCGTCTTCCGTTAACGGAACCGCGTGCTCCGACACGTAACCAAGCATGCTGCGCGATGTCCTTACCTCCAGCATGCCCTCGCGAACCCGCAGTCCCACACCTTGCACCGTCGTATCCAGCCAGGCGGCCGGAAAGCCCGCTACCCCGTCGTTTACCGAGAAAACTACGCCCGCCTCCGTGCTCGCGTAAATATGCGTGACCCGGGCCTTCGGAAACGCGTGATGGATCCGATCGAGCGTCGGCTGGTCGATCGCTTCGCCGCCGAGCGTCGCTTGAGCCAGCAAGGGTAAAGATCCCGGAGTGGCCACCATCAAGAAGGCGCGCCAGAACGTGGGTGTACCGCTGATATGCGTGACGTCGTGGTGTTGCGCTGCCTCAAACCACGAAACCGGATCGCGATGCGCCGGCACAACAATCGCGCCTTCCGCAAAAGCCGCCGTTAACAATACCTGCATCCCCGCGAAAGCGGTCGGCTGGTACGTCAACAGCCATCGCGTACCCTGCGGCAGCGACGCCGATGCCGATGCTAGCGCTCGTCCAGCCAGTTTCTCCAGGCTATGGGCCGCGACCTTCGGACGTCCTGTCGTACCTGACGTCATCAGGCAGATACGCCCGCTCCCAGGAGTCCTGCGTGCGGTAAACGCAACCCTTTCCGTTGGCGAAATCAGCAGGTGAATCTGCTGTGCTTCCGCCAGCGCTTTCAATTCCGCCGCTGGAACGGAAGTGGGTGCGATCCATAAATCGGCGTTGACGCGCGAAATCGCCGCCACCGCCGCCAGCAACTGCACCGCATCGTCCGACGTGATCAATATACGGGATGCGCCCGATCGCGTAAGTTGATGACACAGTTCCGTTGCCAGAATGCCGATGTCGTCGCGGGAATACGATTTCTCCGGCGTCAGCACCAGGGGCGCAGAGCCCTTCAAATAGAGCGGCACCCTATGTTTTCCTTACCGGCGATAAAGCCGCGCCAATTCTCCCACCGTGCGGAAATTGACGAAGCCTTTCTGAAAGGGATCGAAACCGGTGGCCTGCTCAAGTTCGACGACAATCGCGGCCAGGTCCAGCGAATCTATCGGCAGCCCGCCGCCGAGCAGTACCGATTGCGCACTGATCGAAGGCTTCGGCGCGCCCTTCAGCGCCGCCATGTCACCGATGATGGTTTCGAGTTTGGAAAGTATTTCGGTTTCGCTCATTAGCCTCTAGCTTCATATTTTAAGTGACGCGAATTCCCGGCTGTTCTCATCCCACCTTCATGGCCAGTACCACGTCCAGCGGTGTGCCCGTCCGTTCGCCTTCCACGCGTCCAAAACCCGCCTCGCGAAGCAACGCGGAATACTGCGTCAGGCTCCGTTCGCGCCCCTCCGTGCAGAGCAGCATGTTGAGCGATTGCATGTGCGCATGGACAGGTCCGGCCAAGTCGTCGTCCATCAGCTTCTCGGCGATCAGCAGTGCGCCCCCCGCCGGCAGCGCCGCGTATATTTTGGCCAGCAGGATCTTGATCTTCTCTTCCGACCAGTCATGCAAAATTCGCCCAACAGCGTAGAGATCCGCAGCCGGCAAGTCGTCTCTGAAGAAATCGCCCGCCAATAGCTCCACTCGCGTCCCTTCGGTAAACTCACCCGTGAACGCAATCGCCCCCGCCAGATCGAACACCGCTGCCTCCATAGCCGGGTAAGCCTCAGCCGCCGCCATCGCCAGGTGACCCGTTCCCCCGCCCAAATCGACCATCCTGCGAAAACCCGAAAGGTCGAAAGCGCGCACCACCGCCGGAGAAGAGATCAGACCGAACCCATGCATGCCCAGCAGGAATTCGCGCTTCGCCTCTTCGGTCCGGTAGAAGTGCGAAAAAATTCCGCCCTCCAATCCAAACACCTGCTTCCAACGATGGCCGCCCTCGCGAACACCGTCTTCCAGATGCGCCCACAACTTCCACAGCACCTCGTTCGAATACAGAATGTACCCGGTCATCGTCTTCGGACTCGATCGCCGCAGGTACGCGTCCGCCGCCGCTGTGTTCGCGTACCGCTCGCCATCCTTCGTCAACAGTTTCAACGACACGCACGCATCCAGCAGGCGTTCCAATGAATCCTCATGCTCACCGTGCCTGCACAACGCTCCCACCGGCGCCGGGCCGTTCTCCAGCCGGTCGAAAATGCTTAGCGAAACCGCGGCAAACATCGTCTTCGACCGGCGAAACGCCTCAATCAAATCAAGAATAGGACCGGGATCTGCACTCATGTACTCGTCAGTCTACCTGTTCGTAGGCGTCGAGCATGCGCATAAACTCCGCCATGTACAAATGGTTGTCATGCCACGTGCGTCCGCTCACCATGTTGCCGTCGCGCACGCAACCTTCGTTGACGTATGTCGCCCCACAAACCTCTACATCAAACTGACACTTGGCCACCGTCGCGATGCGCTTCCCTTTGATCACCCCGGCGGTGGCCACGATCTCCGCTCCGTGACAGACAACCGCCACCGGCTTCTGATGCTCAAAGAAATGCCGCGTAATCCGCATCAGGTCCTCGTCATACCGCAGATACTCGGGCGCACGGCCGCCGGTGATAAACATGCCGATGTAATCGTTAGGATCGATGTCCCGAAACGCGATTTCAGCTTTCAAGTGATAACTCGGACCTTCGCGAGTAATATCCCATCCCGGAGGAATCTCGTGCATCACCAGCGGATACACGCGTGCCTGCGGACCCGCCACCACGGCTTCATAGCCGTCTTCACGCACACGGAAATAGGGATACAGCGTATCCAGCGCCTCAGCGGCATCCCCAATAATAATCAGGACTTTTGCCATAACCGGATTCCTCTAATTTCTGTCCAAGATCATTCCCTCGCGTTCCAGGCGGCCTAACATGCTCCGAAACGCAGGCGAACCATCGTCATCCCAGTATTCGGTCGAGATAGGCGATGCATAACTCACCGGCGCCAGACGCCGTAAGTCGGGACGATTCATAAACAACGAATCTTTCGGATCGTGCAGGTTGTACATCCGCGCGCCGTTCTTAAATTGCGACTTAATGATCCACCGCGACTGTTCCGGCAGCCGCAACTTCTTCGCCGCCTGCAGCGCTTCCCGGTCCAACGCCAACCCAAGTCCGGGCGCCTCGGGAACGCGAATAAAACCGTTCACAGGTTCCAACCGTTCCTTCACAATATCCGTCTTCCATCGCTCCGAAGTGCTCACGAAATGAAAATCCGCCGTCGGAAATGCAGCCTGCATATGCGTAATCATGGCGCGCGTGATGCTTCCTCCTACGTTCTGCAACATGAACGGAATATTCGCTGCATCAAACAATCCGGCGCGATGCATCGCCATTCCAATCGGCGCGTGCCCCAGCATATACGCGTCCGCCGCGCGCAACAAAACCTCCTGCCGCGCGCCCAGCGGAGTATGGTGATAGACAATCGGCAACCGGCAACGCTTGCGAAGCTCCGCATGCCCCGGAACGTCATCTTCCCGCAGCGGATCTTCAAAGCAACCCATGATGCGGTAGTTACTCAACTTGTCCAGTAACTCCACCATATGGTCGGTGGACCCGCCCATCGTGAAATCCAGGTGAATCTTGAAGCCCTCGGGTGCCGCCGCCTGCATCGCATCCATCTGATCGAAGATGTTTTCAAACGGCGACAGGTGGAACTTCATCCAGGTATAGCCGCGCTTCGAATACTCCTGCACCGCCTGCGCCATTCGTCGTGGATGTGTCGCTACGGTCCAACTCGACACCGGCACCCACGATCGCCGCTTCTGTCCAAACAGCTTGTACGCGGGCACTCCAGCGGCCTTCCCCATCAGGTCGTACATCGCCGTGCCCAGCGCCAGCGACGTCTCATCGCCCACCCAATCAAACGGGTTTGTCCCAACATATTTCTTAGTGACGTCCGGCGATTCCCGCGAATCGCCCTCACCCAACCCGATCAACCCGGTATCGGTGTGAGCGAGATAAACCGCCCGGTCCGTTGGACCATAGTAGTGGTTCAGCTGATAAGCGATCCAGTCCTCGTACTCCACGCCAATCTTGTGGACCTCGATCTCCGTAACCTTCAGCTTGATAGACGCAAAAGAACACGTAGCGGCGGTTGCCCCAGCTAGGGCGCGAAGAAACGTTCGGCGGATCACAGCCTAATACGATACAACCAAACGGCATCACCGCCGCCGGTACATCAACAACCCCGCGCTCGGCCGCTTCGCCAGCCTCACCGGCAACCCCTCATCCATCAACACCGCACCACTCACCGCCGTCTCCTTGGCTGAATCCACATCCGTCACCAGATAAGTACCCCTCGCATCCAACCCGCGCAGCCGAAACCGGGCCTCCTCGAACGGACTCTCCGGACGCCGGAACACCTGTATCATCCCTTCTCCCGACTCCGGCGAGTTGAACTGCCACGCTATCCACGCCGATAAGTCCAGGCTATAAGCCGTCAGCGGATAATACTCCCCGTTGTAATTCCTGGCTGCCTTGCGCCACTCCGCGATCCGTTGCTTCAATCGCTCGTACCCATTCGTGTAGTTACCCGGATCAAGCCCCAACGCGAGCGCCGGCGTCATCTGGCTCCGGAACAGATACGGCTCTACCGAGTTAATCCCTGTCCCGTAGTAAGGAATCCACAACGCGATCCCATAACTGATCGATTGCATCGAAATCGGATCGTACGCTTCATCGCTCCGCCACAGCGGGACCCCGCGCCGAAGCGTCTCCAGGTCGTTCCGCCGGCCACCCGAAGCGCATGTATCGATCGTCATATGCGGGAACCGCCGCCGCAATTCATCCCAATAAGCCAGATATCCCGCGACATGCTTGTTCTCCGCGATCCCCTGCCGGTCCGGCGCATCTTTCTCCCGCCAATAGCGCAGCGGCTCGAAGTTGAAATCCTGCCGGTACAGGTCAATCCCCTGCTCCCGTATCAACCGGCTCACATGCTCGGTCAGCCATTCACGCGCCGCGGGGTTCCCCAAATCCAGCAGCCGGTCCTGCGACCGTTCGCGTTTCAACAGCCACTCCGGATGCTCGCGATCCAGCCACGTATCCGGCCGCACGCGCTCCGGCTCGAACCACACAATAATGTTCACGTTCCGCTTATGTGCCGCGTCGGAAATCGGCTTGAACCCGCGCGGGAACCGCGCCGCATCCGGCTCCCATGTCCCGACATCGGGCCATCCCTTCGCAAACGGATACCACCCGGCGTCCATCCACCAGTAGTCGAGCGGCAACCCGCGATCTAACTCCCGATTCAGGAACCGCATCTGGTTCTCCTCGTTCGCCTCCTGCATCTCCACCGTTTGCCGCCCGCTACCTGACGCCACCTGCGGCGGGTGCAACTTTCCACCCGGTCGCGGCAAATTGTGCACTACCATCCACCGCCGCCACAGGTTCTGCCCCGCGATCCAATCCCCGTCGTAAAACAGCAGCGCGATCAGCGGCGTCCGCACCTCTTCGTTCGGCGCCAGCCGAAAATGCGTCAACTCCTGCCCCGCCCGAACATGCAACCCGCGCGCCTCGTCCCGATTAAAATCCGCCGCCCACTGCCCCGGCCAGCCCACCGCCAGCAACATCCCGCGACCTGCCGATTCAATATTGAAATACGGCAGTATCCCGTCGCTGCCACGCCCGCCGACACTCGCAAGATGCGTCAACTTCTTCGCCGGCAAAGCCGTCGCCAGCGGCATGTAATCGTCCGGCTTCGTCCGGCTGCCCAACGAATGATGCAGTACGAACTCCCCGCCGGCGCCCCGCGTGAACGTCGCATCGATCGCCTGCAAATCCTCGATCAATCCAGTCCGCTCGGTCCCCGTATTCCGCAGGTAAACGGTCCACTCCACCGCCGGAAAATCGCGATATTCTACCGCCGCCAACCTCACCTGCAATGTGCTGCCCGCCACCGTGTACTCCACTCGATGTTCCGTCCGGTTCGCATCCAGTTCCCGCCTGCTCCGCGAAACGTTCTCTGGAACCGCAGCCGGCTGCCCATCGTACCGGAACGAAAACGGCAGCGTGGCCGCCGGAGCGCCTTCAAACGGACCCACCGGCAGATCCGCCAGCCAAACCTCACTCCCATCCACCAGCTTGATCCGCGCCATCGCCCAATCCGCCTGGTCCCATTCAGCCTGGTGATACCGCGACTTCTCCCCCGCCGCCGCAAGCTTCAAACTGAACTCCCGCGCACCGCCCAAGTCCACCTTCACCGGCGCCGCCGCCAGTCCCTCCTTCATCAGCGGCGACCGGAAAGCCTCGCGCCCGCCTACCTCGATCGACGCCACCACTCCGCCCCGCCCCTGGTTCGAGTAGTACCCCAAATCGTTGCTGTCCACGCCCACCATCGCCTCAAACGCCGCCGCCGGCTTTTCCAGCACAACCCGAATCTCCCCCGGACTCGGCTGCACCACGCCCCGGTCGAACTCCTGCTCTTTAATCCGCAGCAGCCGGCCGCGTATGCGGTTCTTCTCCACCGTGCCGCGCTTCAAAACCGGCAGCATGTGCGAACGAACCGCCGCAACGGCCGGTCTGCCGTCAATCTTCGCTTGCACGAACTCGCGTATCTGGGCCGGCCCCGAACACACCGCAAGGGTCAGGAGGAGGGAAGAAATTCGGATGGTCACGTGTGAAACCTTACCGCCTGCCAGTGTAGCCGAAACCGCGCGCGACTACGAATCCCCCCTTGACGCTATACATCCGCCCCACGAACGTCTTCAATTCCGGGCCTGTCCCCGATTTCCTGATACACTTGCGTTGCGAATGTGTTCCATAATCGGGGACAGGCCCGCTTTTCGTAACCGCTCCGTATAGCAAAAGCATTCCCGATAGCGCGTTACTCATCACTCCTCATACCACTGTTGCGCGCACGGCGCCCTCCACCCTGAACAATTTGGGAGTTTTCACCCCGCCACGCTATCCTATAGATTCCACCCAATGTTTCGTTTTGAGACCGCGGGCGAATCCCACGGCCAGTGCCTAGTCGCTACCCTGACCGGTCTGCCCGCTGGGGTCCCCATTTCATTAACTAAGATTGATCGCGAACTCTGGCGCCGCCAGCAGGGCTTCGGCCGCGGCGGCCGTATGAAGATCGAAAAGGACACCGTACAAGTCGTCGCCGGCGTGCGCCACTCTGAAACAATCGGAGCCCCCATCGCGATCCTCATCGAGAATCGCGACTGGAGGAACTGGACTCAGGTTCTCCCCGTCGAAGACTACGCAGGTAGCGCCGCTAACCGCAAAACCGTCACCCGCCCGCGGCCCGGTCACGCCGACCTCGCCGGTTGCATCAAATACGACTATCACGACGCCCGCTACATCCTCGAGCGCGCCAGCGCCCGCGAAACCACGGCCCGCGTCGCCATCGGAGCCATCGCCAAGCAACTCCTCGCCCAGTTCGGAATAGGAATCCTCAGCCACGTCCTCGCCGTCGGACCCGTGTGGCTCGAACGCGCCGCCCAGTGGGAAGAACTGGTCGCCCTTGCCGCGAAAGACGACGTCCTGCTCGGCTGCGTCGACCCCGAAACCGAACAGCGCATGAAAGCCGTCGTCGACGAAGCCTACCGCACCGGCGACACCATCGGCGGCGTCTTCGAAGTGGTTGCCCGCGGCCTACCCATCGGACTCGGCTCGCACATCACTTGGGATTCCCGCCTCGACGGCCGCCTCGCCCAGGCCATCGTCTCCATGCAAGCCGTCAAAGGTGTCGAAGTCGGCTTCGCCTCCGAAGGCGCGGCGAGCTTCGGCTCCAAGGTTCAGGACACCATCCACTACGACAAAGAGCAGCGCCAGTTCACCCGCGGGGCCAACCGTGCCGGTGGCGTTGAAGGTGGCATGACCAATGGCCAGGACCTCCTCGTCCGCGGCTTTCTGAAGCCTATCTCCACCCTGCGGCGTCCATTAGAGAGTGTCGACCTCGAAACCCGCGACCCCGTCGCCGCGGCTTACGAGCGTAGCGACGTTTGTGTCGTCCCCGCCGCCGGCGTGATCGGCGAAGCGATGGTGGCGATTGTCCTCGCGCAGGTGTTTCTCGAAAAGTTTGGAGGCGATTCCTTACGGGAAACCCGGCGTAATTACGAAGGATACTTAGAACAGGTAAGGAATTTCTGATGATCTACCGGATTGTTAAGTACGGCGATCCGATTCTCGAGACGCCCGCCGCGGACGTCACCGAATTCGGCACGCCCGAACTGAAACAACTTGTGGACGATATGTTCGAAACCATGTACGCCAACAAAGGCATCGGACTCGCCGCCCCACAGATCGCTGTGTCTCAGCGGCTGACCGTTATCGACCCGTCCGCTGCCGAAGACGCCACCCAGAAGGTCGTCCTCATCAACCCGGAAATCATCGTGCGCGAAGGAACGCAGATCGGCGAAGAAGGCTGCCTCTCGATTCCCGGCTTCCGTGAAGACGTCAAACGCGCCAAACACGTCGTTGTCCGCGCCAGGAACGTCGAAGGTGAAACCGTCGAGTTGCCCGGCGACGACCTGCTGGCCCGCGCCATGCAACACGAAATCGACCACCTTAACGGCATCCTCTTTCTGTCGCACCTATCGATGCTCAAGCGCGACCTCATCCGGCGTAAAATCCGGAAACTGCAAAAAGCGGGCGAGTGGAATTAGCCCGTGCGCGTCGCCTTCCTGGGAACTCCTGAGTTTGCGGTTCCCACCCTCGACCGGTTGATGGCACGCGGCCACGATGTCCTTGCCGTCTTCACTCAACCGGACCGTCCGCGGGGCCGCGGTCAACAACTAGCCTGGTCGCCCGTCAAGGAAGCGGCCGTCCGCCACAACCTCGAAATCTATCAGCCCGAACGCATCCGCAAGCCCGAAAACGTCGAGTTACTCCGCTCCCTCTCGCTCGATGCGATCGTGGTTGTCGGTTACGGCCAGATTATTCCTCAGAACATCATCGACATTCCCCAACTGGGCATCGTCAACGTCCACGCCTCGCTCCTGCCTAAGTACCGCGGAGCCGCGCCCATCCAGTGGGCCATCGCGAACGGCGAAACCGTCACCGGCATCACCACCATGCAGATCAACGCCGGGCTCGACACCGGCGACATGCTGCTCAAGTGGGAAACTCCGATCGGGCCGGAAGAAACTTCCATCGATTTAGCCCTCCGCATGGCGCCCGCCGGAGCTGACTTACTCATCGAAACGTTAGACGGTTTAGGCTCGGCCGCCGTCAAACCAATCCCACAGAACAACTCGGAAGCGACCCTCGCGCCCATCCTCAAGAAAGAGGATGGTCTTATCGATTGGACTTGGCCAGCGGCCAAGATACACGCCCGCTGCCGCGGCTTCCAACCCTGGCCCGGTACGTACACCAGCTTCAGAAACCAGCTCCTGCAAATTCGGAAGTGCGCGGTCGCCGTGGACATCGGCTTAGCGCCTGGCCAGTTACGCCCCGAAAAAAATCGGCTGTTAGTCGGCTGCGGTGAATCCACTTCTCTAGAATTACTCGAACTACAACTCCCCGGTAAGAAGCGCATGCCCGCGGGAGCATTTATGAACGGCTATCGGCCACAAGCTCAGGAACAACTCGGATGATTTTTCCACTCGGTTACAAGTACGCCTCCACTTACGCAAAGATTCGCAAGGCTAAGAAGGACGATCTCGCCTTGATTGTGTCCGATGCGCCGGCCGTCGCGGCCGCGGTGTTCACCCAAAACCGTGTGAAAGCGGCGCCCGTGATCCTGGCCCAGAAAAACCTGAAATCGTCGCGCGGCAAACTCAAGGCCATCATGGTCAACGCGGGCAACGCCAACTGCGCCACCCGCACCGGAGCCGAGGTCGCCCGGCAAACCTGCCAGGCCGCCGCCCAAGCCTTGGCCGTCCACCCCAACCTCATACTCCCCTGCTCTACCGGTGTAATCGGCGTCGAACTCGACCCCACCAGGATCACCAAAGCGCTCCCCGGCTTAGTAAAGAAACTCTCGCCCCACAGCTTCCAACAGGTCGCCGAAGCCATCATGACCACCGACCTCGTCCCCAAGACTTCTTCGGCCGAGATCAGCCTCTCCGGTGGCTCGGTAACTATTGCCGGCATGACCAAAGGCTCCGGCATGATCCAGCCCAACATGGCCACGACGCTAGGCTTTCTTATGACCGACGCCGCCATCCCCTCGGCGCTGGTTCCCACCCTTCTCAAGCAAGCCACCGACGTCAGCTACAACCGCATCTCCGTAGACGGCGACACCTCCACCAACGACACGCTCGTATTAATGGCCAACGGCGCATCCGCCGTCGAACTAACTTCCAAAGACCAGGACCTCTTCTTAGAGGCCCTCTCCCGCGTCGCCCAGGAGTTAGCCTCCAAAATCGCCCGTGACGGCGAAGGAGCCCGAAAGTTAGTAACCATCCAAGTTAACGGCGCTAAGTCTGACGATGACGCCACCCGCATCGCCCGCGGCATCGCCAACTCGCCCCTGGTCAAAACCGCCATCGCCGGATCCGACCCCAACTGGGGCCGCATCATCTCCGCCGCCGGCAACTCCGGCGCGGACTTCGACCCCGCCAAGGTCAGCATTGCCATGCAAGGCGTACTGGTCTGCGAAAACGGCCTGGCCGCCGATTTTTCCGAAAAACAACTCAAAAAGCGCCTCAACGACAGAGACTGCCTCATCCAATTCCAAATCGCCGGCAAAGGCAAAGGCAAATCCAAATTCTGGACCTGCGACTTCACCGAAGGCTACATAGAAATCAACGGCAGCTACCGCACTTAAACCGCTGGCGCCACGACCGCGAGGGCGTGTGCAAAAACGCCGCGAATGCGAGTCAGTGCGCCGAGCCGCGACCGCAAGGGCGTGAGAAAAAATCCGCTGAATGCGATTCAGCACCGCGCCCCGGGTCCGGTAAACCACTGCAAACACGCACTGCTCCGGAAACAGAACCGCAACCGTAAGGGCGCGGGCCGCGTTTTTTCTCAATCTTGCAAGGGAGCGGTGTTCTGGATTTTTGCACACGCCCCCAGCTCGACTTTGTCCAATCAGGTTGCATAGTAGAGGGCTTCAGAAAACAGTTGTAGAAGGGGCGAACGGGATTTTGTGGTGTGTTTGGCGGAAGAGGACATGAACAAATCGGCGTGCGCCCAGAGGTGGCGGCGAACGGCCGCGAGGGCGTCGGAGAAGGTCGGAACGGGTTTTTGGTACCAGGCTGCGAATAACACGGGCAGGCGCTTTCGAGAGTGAAGTTGGGATGCCGACAAGGTCACCATCGAGAACAGCGCAAGGTGAATAGGAGTGCTGCGAGCGCTGGCCTTATCGGACCATTGGCGTTGGTTTCCACCCCGAGATGGGCGCGTACTTCTTCGAAGGTGACCTCCAACTGCCAACGGCAAACGTAATCGGCAATGATCGCGAGTGGCTTGTCGTGAGGATCGGTGCACAGCAGGGCTAGCGGCTCAAAGCGGCCTTCCGGGTCACGGATCAAAACCCAGCGGATGAGCGCCGGGGGGAGACCGCCGTGGTACCAGATGGCGGTTCCGCAACAGAATTGAACCCGGCGTCCGGTATTGCCATACCAGTTGGGGACCGTGGCGGTCTGCCGGCGCGTTTTGCGATCAACCAAGCGGGATTGCAGAGAAGGCAGCCGCGCTCCTTTAATGGCCAGTCTGCCTGGATGCCCGCGGCGACGTGCGTCCGCCTCTGCGACGTCGGCTTGGATCTGATTGAGATTCGTCGCCAAGCCGCTGTGCGACTCGACGTAGGCGGCCAATCCAATGGCTTTCAGTTCCGCCGAGTCAAGCAGATGCTTGGAAACCCTGAGCGAGCTTTTGTCGGCATCCGCCTCGATCTGCGATGTGGAGACCTTGCGCGTGTTGCCCATCGTGGACAAGCGCACCTTGATGCAGACGGTCTTGCTCGCAAGATCGACGCCCGGGTCGGTGACGGGGATGCTCCCGGGCCGCCGCCACCGTCGCCGTTGTTGGCGACCGCAGAGGAAGCGGTGACCGGCGGTGGCGCGGCCTCCGCGAACGGAAACAGCAATGCTGTTGACATCGGTGACCTCCAGATCCATTGAGGACAAGGACGTCCTCGCCTTCGCCGTCGCGCAGAATCGCTGCTCATCACGCACAATCGGCTCCACTTCGTGCGCCTTCATCGACATCGCAATGAGCCCCACGCTGGCATCGTCGTGTAGGGTGGACCTCGACTACGCGGAAGTCGCGCAACGAATTCACGCGGCCATCGATCACAGGCTGTACCGGGAGGCCGGACCGTGAACAGGGACGTTCGCCCGAAATATCATTTCGCCCCACATAATCATGGGGTAGCGTAGATTAGGGTGGCGCGGCCGCCGGCTTCCAGGTAGATACACTGCTCGCCTAATTTGGCGCTAAGCCGCGCCAGGAACTCCTTCAGGTCTTCCAGTTTCGTCTGTTCGAGCAGCGCGACGGAGAACTGGCGGTGTTCGCCGTAGGACTCCTGCCTGTCGCGATCGGTCCAGTAGCCGAAGATGTTGCCGGCGGCGGCGGTGTATCCGCCGAAGTTCTCCATCAGGAACGCGTGCACTTCATCCTCAAGGAGCATGTCGCCGCGCCGGCGTTCCTTCAATTTCAGCGAAGGTAACAGAAACACGGCCGTCATTCCCAGCGGCTGTTCGAAGAAAGCCATGCCCTGAGTGTACGTGCAATACTCAGGTGTAATGAAACGTCTGCTCAGTGGGATCGTAACGGCGGCTACGTTGAGCGCCGCGGGTGTGGACTGGCGGCAATCGGCGTTTGCCAATGCGGATGGATGGTCGACGTGGGCAGCGCGGCCGGAGATTGCACCGCGCACCTATATCGAACCGGTGATCAGCCGGGGCGAGGCGGGGTCGCTAGCCGTTTCCGGGAACTCGAACGCGGCGGCTTACGGCGGATGGGAGCGGCCGATCGACGTGCAGCCGGGACGCTGGTATAAGTTTGTGGCGCACTACAAGGCCTCCACCGTCTCGCATGAAGCGGTGCAGGTGGTAGCGCGGATCGACTGGCGAACTCCGGACAAGCGCGCCGGCCAGCCTGACTATGCCTGGAAAGTGATTCCGGTGGGCGAGGGGTGGAAGCGCCTGGAGGTAGAGGCGCCGGCGCCCGCAAAGGCGGCGAGAGCGAACTTGCAGCTCTACATCCAGAACGCTCCGCAAGGTGTGGTGTATTGGGACGACCTATCGTTTTCCGAGATCGCCACGCCCGGTCCGCGGAAGGTGACGGTTGCGTCGGTCAATTTCCGTCCGCCCAGGACCGGCGATGCCGCCTTAAGTGTCCGGAAGTTCCTGGAACTGGTGGATTCAAAGGTCAGCACGGGGACCGATGTCATTCTGCTGCCGGAGGGCATCACGATCGTTTCTACGGGAAAGAAGTACGCCGATGTGGCGGAGACGATCCCTGGACCCACCACGACAAAGCTGGGCGAGATGGCCAAGCAAAAGAACGCCTACATTGTGGCGGGGATTTACGAACGGGAAGGCGTAGCCATGTATAACACGGCGGTGCTGCTCGACCGGAAGGGTCAACTGGTGGGCAAGTATCGCAAAGTGTACCTGCCGCGCGAGGAGATCGAAGGCGGGCTGACGCCGGGCAACGACTATCCGGTGTTCACGACCGATTTCGGCAAGGTGGGCGTGATGATCTGCTGGGACCTGCAATATGCCGATCCGGCTCGCGCGCTGGCCCGGCGCGGCGCCGAGATGTTGCTGCTGCCTATCTGGGGCGGCAACGAACATTTGGGGAAGGCGCGCGCGATCGAGAACCGCGTGTTCCTGATCGCCTCAGGCTACGACTATCCAACCTACATTATGGACCCGGATGGCGAGATCTTATCTGTGGCGAAAGACAACGGAACACTGGCAGCCGCCACCATCGACTTAAACAAGCGTTACTACGACGAGTGGCTGGGAGACATGAGGGGGCGGTTCATGAAAGAAATTCGTGTGGACGTTGCGACAGAGCCAAACGAGTAGGGATCAGCTTGCGGCGTTTATTAAGGTACGTTAATCGCAAACTCTAAAGTTCGGTACTGATTGCACTTGCGCGCCAGGCGCAAGAATTCGATCAAAAAGCGGCGGGTTCAAAGGCGGAAAGAGTTGAGAAGAACAACGTTTATGCGTCTGACAACCGCGATGAAAATTAAAACATATTCTTGACTGAATATCGTTTGATCGGCTATTGTAAGCTCAGCCGAAAGGCTTAAGCATTCAGGGCCTATCCGCGATTTCGCGGGAGTGACCGTTCTTTGGAGTAACTCTGTGAACAGTCGTGTTCTTTCGTATTTCCTTCTCACCGCTGCGATCTCTGTTCCGCTCGCCGCACAGGAGTTTCGTGCCACGATCTCCGGCGAAGTGACAGATCCGGCCGGTGCGGCCATAACGGGCGCCAAGGTGGTGGCGACGAGCGTGGAACGCAACGTTCCCTATACCGCCGAAACCAACGAGGCGGGCCGCTATATCATTCAATTCCTACTACCCGGCAAGTATGTCATTACTGCCGAGAAGACGGGATTCAAGAAGTATGTCCAACCCGAGTTAACGCTGCTGGCCAGCGACCGGCGCGGTATCGATATCAAACTCGAATTGGGCGAGGTGAGCGCCAGCGTGACCGTTTCCGGCGAAGCAGCCGTACTGCAAACCGAAACGGCAACCCAACGTTCAACCTTTGAGAACCGGATTGTCGAGAATGTTCCGTCGGGTGGACGCAACATGTTCGCACTGATGTACAACCAGCCGGGCGTAGTGAAGACGAGCACCTACTGGGGCTCGATGGAATTGTATGCATCGGGCAACGTGAATGGCGTGTCGGTGGGCGGCGGACGTCAAGGCGAAAACGAAACCGTACTCGACGGCGTGGCCAATACACGCAGCGACCGCGGTATTTCATTCGTACCTTCCTTGAACGGTACGCAGGAATTTACGGTTCAATCGAATTCTTACGACGCGCAGTTTGGCCGCACGGGCGGCGGCGTCACGATGATCACCGTAAAGTCCGGAACCAACGCGCTGCATGGCCAGTTGTTTGAGTTCCTGAAGAACGAGAAACTGCGCACCAACGACTGGATCGCCAACAAACAGGGCGAGACCGATCCGGTGCCATTTAAGAACAACACGTTTGGTTTCGAAGTGGACGGTCCGTTCTACATTCCGAAGGTGTTCGACGGCCGCAACAAGGCGTTTTTCATGCTGTCGCTCGAAAGTTTGCGCGAACGGTCGTTGGGCGGCCAGTTACGGACGCTGCCGACGGCCGAGCAGATGCGCGGCGACTTCTCGCAATTGCTGAATGGGGATGGCAACCGCGTGACGATTTACGATCCGCTAACGACCACGCTGGCAGCCGATAACAAGACATTGGTTCGCCAACCCTTTGCAGGCAATATTATTCCGTCGACACGGATTAATCCGATCGCGGCGAAAGTGGCGGCGTTTTACCCGGCGGCCAACCTGGCTGGTGACGGTCCGCAACATATCGATAACTATGTGAAGCGGTTGCCGGACAAGAACTCCTATGATTCGTGGCTGGGCAAGTTCGACTATATGTTCAGCGATAGGAGCCGGGTGTCGGGCCGCTACGGCCAGACGCCGTGGTCGAACTGGGCAAAGCTGGTATGGGGCAACAACCCCGCCGAGCCGAGCGGCGAGTATCCGTCGATGCGCATCTTCCGTAACTGGGGCGCAGACTGGACGTACACGATTTCGCCGACCGTGGTGTTCAACCTGCGCGGCGGTCTGGCCCGGTACGAAGGACTGTCGGGGAACACCTACGGCGCGGGGTACGATCCGGCGCAGTTAGGCTTCCCCACGTCGTTGACCAGCCAGTTCTACAACTATCAGTTTCCGCGGTTCAACATGGGTACCTATTCGGAATTGGGCGCCAGCGGCTTCAGCGATGAAGCGCACGATACCTGGAGCCTGCAGCCGAACGTGAGCTGGACGAAGGGCCGCCACTTCGTGAAGATCGGCACTGAGTTCCGGCGCTACAACGACAACAACCGCAGCACGGGCTACGCCAGCGGCCTCTACAGCTTCACCTCCGCCTGGACCCAGGCCGATCCGACTCGCGCGGACAGCGGCTCCGGTAACGAGTTTGCCTCGTTCCTGCTGGGCTATCCGGCCGGTGGACAGGTGGACAAGAACATCTTCCCGGCTTACCGATCGCACTACTATGCCGGGTATGTGCAGGACGACTTCAAGATGACGTCGAAGCTGACGCTGAACCTGGGCCTTCGTTGGGATTATGAATCGCCGCGCTACGAGCGGTTCGATCGCATGATCCGCGGATTCGCATTCGGCCAGGCCAGTCCGATCGCGGGCCAGGTGAAAGCGAATTCAGCGGCGGCGAACTGCGCAGCCTGCCAGGCGGGCCTGACCGGTGGTTTGATCTACGCTACCTCCGGCAACCGCTTTGCCTTCGATCCGAAGAAGAAGAATTTTCAGCCCCGTATCGGCGTCGCCTACCAGATGACCTCGAAGCTGGTGTTCCGCGGCGGCTACGGTCTCAGCTACCTGGGTCAGTCCTCCAATGGACAGACGTACGGTTACAGCCGCAGCACTTCACTTGTCGCTTCTACGGACGGCGGGTTGAAACCGGCAGTGGACCTGACGAACCCCTATCCCGCGAATCTGTTTGCGAACGGCCAGTTGCTGCAACCGATCGGTAACTCGCAGGGCCTGAGCACGAACATCGGCCAGGGCATCTCCGCGCAATACCTCAACCGTCCGCTACCGTACTCGCAGCAGTATTCGGCCGGCTTCCAGTATTCGCTGTGGGGCGGCTGGGTTGGCGAAGCGAGCTACGTTGGCAATATCACGCGGCGCCTGCCGGTCTCGATGGGCTTAAACTACATTCCGGCCGATGTTTTGAACAGCATCCCGGTGGAACAGCGCCAGTCGTACTTCACCGCCCCGGTTGCCAACCCCATGGTTGGTTTGCTGCCGGGCACGGGAATTAACGGGTCGACAGTGCCTCGCGCCCAGTTACTCTATGCCTATCCGCAATACGGCCAAGTGACCATCACCGACGTTCCGGCCGGGCGCCAGCGGTACGACTCGGCGCAGTTCCGGTTGAACCGCCGGTTCGCCAACGGCTTCACCATGACCGTGTCGTACACGATCGCGAAAACGCTTGAGCAGGTATCGCTGCTCAACGCGCAAGACGTGAATCTGCAGGACCTGCCGTCGTCGAAGCTCGAAAAGCGGTTGATCCAGTACGACGTTCCGCAGCAGTTGTCGATCATCGGCACCTACGACCTGCCGATCGGAAAGGGACGCAAGTTCTTCTCCGGCATGAACAAGTGGGCCAACGGCGTCGTTGGCGGATGGACCGTCAGCGGCGTGTGGATGTCGCACTCCGGCTTCCCGATCTCGTTCCCGAACGCCGCTCCGCTGGTTGCCCAAAGCGCCAAACTGAGCGATTCGCAACGCGATTCGCTGGCATCGAAGGCAGGCCGCACGCAGTACGACATTTCGTACGACCCATGGTTTGACACGTCGATCTTCCCCCGGACCGCACGCAATCCGTATGTTCTGCAAAACTACCCGACGCGGTTCCCCGACGTCCGGACCAAGCCGCTGAACGTGGCGGACATGTCGCTCTACAAGGAGTTCCGGCTGTTTGAGCGGATGCGCTGGCAAATCCGCGCCGACGCTCATAACCTCGGCAACTTCCCGTGGTTCGGCAATCTGGATTCGAACGGCGCGAACGTTCAGAATGCGAAGTTCGGTTTCCTCCGCGCGGACATGGGTAATGAAACCCGCGTCATCGTCGGTGTGATGAAACTGATCTTCTAAATCTAATTAGTTCAATCCAACAAGGCAGCGGTCTTTGGGCCGCTGCCTTTTCTTTTTCTTTTTATAAATTTGAAACGCAAGGGGCGCGGCGCTCACCTCATATTGACACCGGCGCAGAGTTAACAGATACTTAATGGGACAAAAGGGTAGTATCAGACTACAGACGATTGAACCGCGTCCGGTCAGTAAAGAACAGGAGCAGATCTATGGCACCCGTGACACCGATTCTTCCTATCACGCTCACGACGCCGATTGAGCCAATTTCGACGATTATCGAACCGGTTTCGAGCATCATTATCCAACCGGTTTCATCGTTCATCGTTCCTCCGATCGACACCGCCATCGGGCCGGCCATTCAGCCCCCGATCAAGCCGATCGAGCCGATCGACCCTGCCGGTCCGATCCGCTAGACCGACCCCACCAGCTAGTAATTAGAACTAACGACTCGGCTAGTCAGCGAGGAGGGGAGTGGTGTCTTTGGAGACGGTTGTATTTCTGGGACACAACGCGCTCGGCGACACGCTCTGCACGACTCCGTCGTTGCGGGCGTTTCGCCGCGCCAATCCAAACACCCGGATCTTTTACGTCACACAGAATTCCGGCTTCTGCCGGATTCTCGAGCACAATCCGGATATCGATTTAATCATCTACAGCGACCATATGTGGGTGAAAGGCGTGTCGGAGGTGGACCAGAATTGGATCCATTCGCTACCGCTCGATCTGCGTGGCGGTCCGGCGAATTTGTACCGCTTAGATATGCGGGCCTTCGTGACAACGCACGAGGCTTTTCAAGAGCACATCAGTCAGGGATTCGCCAAGATGTTCGGCCTCCAGCTCGATTCCGTGAAGCCGACCGTCATCCTGACACAGCACGACCGGCAGGCATTGAAACTATTTGACCGCGGCCGTCCCTATATTTTGTTCAGCATGAATTCGGTATCCAATCCCGATCGCAAAGACGGCAACGGCAAGGTGAAAAACTGGCCGGCGGCTAACTGGGCGGAACTTGCGCGGCGGATCCAGGGATGGGGCTGCTTCGACGTAATCGCTATTGGCGCGGAAAACGATCCACGGCCGGCGGACCTGCCGAACGTAAGGGCACTTTACGGATTGCCGATCCGGACGACGGCGGCATTAATCGAAAATGCGGCATGCCTGGTGACCGTGGAGAACGGCATTGCACACCTT
This sequence comes from Bryobacterales bacterium, assembly GCA_020846745.1. Lineage (GTDB taxonomy): Bacteria > Acidobacteriota > Terriglobia > Bryobacterales > Bryobacteraceae > JADLDI01. Next base: position 38,814 of record JADLDI010000002.1, read on the forward strand.
GCCGCGGCGTTCGATCCGCCGGTGGTCGAACTCTATTCCGACATCGTTCCGCTGGGATGGGCGAAGCCGGCGGCTTCGAAGAATTGCCGCATCCTTTACGGCGACCCGCATACATTCACCGTCGACGAGGTCGCGTCGCTGGTGGAACAACACGTTATGGCAACCGCGTCATGAATATCTGCTTGTTCACCGATATATCGGGATTAGGCGGGGGCGAGTTATGGGCGCTGCGGGCGACGCGCGAGCTTGTCCGGCAGGGGCATCGGGTGTCGATTGTGTGTCCTTACCGCGGGCACTTCTTTCAACGGTGCCTGGAGCAGGGGCTGGACGTTTTCGGCTACCAGAACCTGGGGCTTGAGGCGTCGCAGGAATCGGTCCGCCATTTTCTGGCGCGGCGGCGAGTGGATGTCATTTACTGCACGGTGATCGGCGCGTTTTTGGAGGCGCGCTTTCTGGAGCAGGCGGCAGAGCGGGTTGGCGGCGCGATTGTGGTGCTCAAAACCGGATTGCCGCCAATGGCGCGGTTGACGCCCGAAAGTTACGGCGCGGGAGCAGGCGCCAGAGTGCGGCGTTTGCATGTGGTTTCCGAGGCGACCCGGCAATCGTTTGTCGAATGGTATCCGGCTTTTGACTCGTTCACCGAAGTAAGGCTGGAAGGCATAGAAGCGGATACGTTTCGTCCCAAGCCCGAGCGGCGCGCGGCGGACCGGGCGCAGTGGGGTATTGCGCCGGAGGACATACTGATTGCGGCCGCGGCGCGGCTTACCCCGCTGAAGGGGTTGGACAATCTGCTGCTGGCCCTGGGCGAGATCGCGCGCGAATCGCCGCACGTTCGCCTGGTGATTGCCGGAGACGGAGAGGATCGGGGGCGGCTCGCCAAACTCGCGCATCATTTAGGTATCGCGGAGAAGGTCGAGTTTGCGGGTCACCTGGAACGTGTGGCGCCGTTGCTGAATGCGGCGGATCTTTTCTGCCATCCTTCGCTGGCCGACGGACTGCCGAACTCCGTAGTGGAAGCTCTGGCGGCCGGGTTGCCCGTGGTTGGATCGAGCGTCGGGGCAATTCCTGAGTTACTCGGGAACGGCGCCGGAATGGTAACTCCGGTTCACGATATCAAAGCGCTGATTGCCGCGCTGCGGAAGTTAATCGCAAGCCCGGAGATACGCGCGGAGATGGGCGCAGAGGCATGGCGTCGAAGCGAGCGGTACTCGTTATCGCACCACACCAGGTTACTGGCCCACCGGCTGGAAGAAGAGTTACAAGCCTACCGGTCTAACCCCGATGTGGCCGTGGCGCCACCGCCCGCACCGGCAAAGGAGACAGCGACACCCGTGCTGTTTCTAATGACCTGCCTGCGGACTGGCGGCGAAGAGACGGAGATCGGAATACTGTCGCAGTATCTCAACCGCGGTGAGTTCCGCCCGCGGGTACTGTCGTGCTATGCGGTGGACGAGCCCGCCCCTGTGATGGCGAAGCTGGAGGCGCTCCGCATCCCTGTGGACACGACGTGCCACGGGTTCCGCTCGGCAGACGAGAAAATCGACTACATCGCGCAGGTGATCCGCACGGAGCAGATTCGCGTCGTGGTCGCCTGCCAGGACACCGCGATCGCGACCAAGGTGTTTGAACGGCTGGACTCGCCGGATTGCCGTTTGATTGAGCACGGTGGGATCGCGTCAGAACCCTTGCGCGCTTCGAAACAGTACACGGCGCGCTATATCGGTGTATCGCGGGCCATTGCCGCGTCTGCCGCGACGGTGATGCCGAATCCCGCTGCCGTGAGTTTCTTGCCATCGATGGTGGATACGGCGGAATACGAAGCGCAGGATCGCGATTGGTTGCGGCGCGGATACGGCTTCGAAGGCAGTTGCATGGTCGCGTTCGTCGGGCGGCTGGATGCGAAGAAAGGCGTGCACATCCTGGTGGATTCGGCGGCTGAGTTACTGCCGGGTTACCCGAACCTGCGCTTTCTGGTTGTCGGCGGAGCGGACGCTTTCCAACAGGAATACGCGCGCGATGTGATGCTCTACGCAAAGCAGCGGATCGGCGCGATCGACCATCAATTTGTGTTCGCGGGTTCGCGGACGGATATCGCTCGCCTGTTGACGGCGGTTGACATCGTGGTGCTGCCGTCGAAAGGCGAGGGGATGTCGCATGTGATCAATGAAGCGGGCGCCGCGGGCCGCGCCGTGATCGCGACCGACGACGGGGCCGCGCGGGAGCAATTGGAAGACGGAGAGTGCGGCATAGTGATCCCCAAGCAGGACCGGCCCGCACTGACGGAAGCGCTCAAACGTTTGATAGACGACGAAGGATTGCGGGACCGGCTCGGCAGCAGGCTGAAGCAGCGTGTTCAGCAGCATTACTCGGCGCACACGATTGTGCCTAAGTGGGAGGAACTGCTCCGCGAGACCGCGAAAGGTACGACACCAGTGCCGATCGCACCGGCGCTGCGGATCGTGGCGCGTGAGCCGATGCCCGCTTTCCCCCTGGAAATCCAGATTGAGACCAATACGGCCTGCAATGCTACGTGCGTGATGTGCCCGTATCCGGAGGTTTCCAAGGAACTGCCGCAAGGCCGCATGGATCTGGAGTTATACCAGAAGATCCTTGAAGAGTGCGCCGCGGAAAAAGGCGTTCGGCGGCTGGAGCCGTTCCTGAATAACGAACCGTTCACGGATACGCGCATCGTCGATCTGATTGCGATGGCGAAGAAGACGGTACCCCATGCGCTGGTTACTGTCACCAGTAACGGATCGCTCTTGCCGCCCAAGGTAACAGACCGTTTGATTCGCAGCGGGCTGGACGCCATCTGGTTCAGCTTCAACGGTGCGACCAAAGCGACTTACGAAGAGATCATGGGTCTTTCTTGGGATAAGGTGAAGGCGAATATCGACTATTTGCTGGATGTGAAGCCGCAGTCGTTGCGGGTGTTCACCAACATGATCGAGACGACACTGATGCGCGGCGAGATTGTGGATAATATCCGGTACTGGCAGTCGCGAGGGGTACAGTCCGGGTCGTCACCGCTGGTGAACCGGGCCGGTAACGTCAAGAATTTCACCGAACTCAATTACAAACCGGTTGGGGACGGGCAGGTGCGGTTATGCGACCTGTTGTTCCACAAGATGTATATCGGCTATAACGGCGACGTACTGTTGTGCTGCATGGACTGGCGGCGGAAAGTGGTGCTGGGAAATGTGCGCAAGCAGAGTTTGCGCGAAGTCTGGAACGGCGAACCGTACCGCCGGTACCGGCAACTACAAATCGAGAGCCGGGCCAATGAACTCGACCTGTGTAAGGATTGCACTTACATCGCGAACTGAGCGGTTGTTATGAAGGCGCTCGATTTTCCGAATAACATTCAGATCGAAACTACGTCGCGGTGCAACGCCACCTGCGGTTTCTGTCCGTATCCGGAAGTATCGACCACACAGCCCCAAGGGGCTATGGACCAGGACTTGTTCGAGCGGCTGATTGACGAAATCTCCTGGCACCGGGTGCAGTTATTGCAGCCTTTTCTGAACAACGATCCCTTAATGGACCCACAGATCGTACCGCGGCTGGAGTTGATGATCCGCAAGAATCCGCGGACCCGAATCTGCGTCACGACCAATGGAAGCCTGCTGCGCGCGCCGATTGCGCGTGCGCTGGCAGCGATGCCGCTCGAAGTGATCCACATCAGCTCAAACGGGCTGACACCGGGTGTCTACCGGGCGACGATGGGGCTGGATGCCTGGCCCATTCTCCACAACGTGAACGTTCTCTGGGACGAAATACGGCGGCGGGGCTCGAAGACCCGGCTCGTCGTTACGGCGATCCTGATGAAGCAGAATCAACGCGAGGTGGAGCGCATGCGGGATTACTGGCGTGCCCGGGGCGTCGAATTCTTCCTAAACCCGCTGAATGATCGGGCCGGGAACATCACGACGGAAAAGTACGTCCAACTACTTCCTTTCTCCAATGACCTGGCACAGTCGCAATTCCGCGAAACGCGCATGACATCCTGCGCTTCGATCTATTCGTTCCTGGGCATTCTCTGGAATGGCGATACGGTTACCTGCTGTCAGGACTGGCGGCGCACCCACATGATGGGTAACCTGCGTAACACCACGATCTACGAGTTATGGCACGGCCTCGAATATCAGAGAATGCGAAGTTACAGCGATCAGGGCCGATTAGATGAGTTGCCGCTGTGTTCCGACTGCGGGTCGCAACGGTTTTCCGTGGACGCGGGGGCGTTGCGGGATATGCTGGCTCGGCAGAACGGCAATCCGGACGACTGGGCGTCGCTTGAGTTCCTTGAGTCCCTCAAGGGCGACGATTCGGTTGTGAAGCAGAACCTGGTACGGACGTGAGCGCGAGAGTATTACTCCTGAACATGCCATGGGCGGCAACCGGCCGCCCAGCGATCGGCCTGAGCATTCTGAAAGCGCGGCTGGCCGAGGAAGGCAGCCATTGCGATGTCGGTTACCCGAACATCCGCATGGCCGAGATCTTAAACCTTCAGCGTTACGACACGATCAGCGACAAGTTAGGCGGCCTCTTCTTTGCCGGAGACTGGTTGTTTTCGGAGTTCCTACATGGCGATACGATCGATCGGAACCTGTATCTGGCAACGCTCAAAGAGCGAACGAACCAGGACGAGCGATGTGAAGCGGTGATGATCGCGCGCGAACACATTGAGCGCTTTCTCGAGGAGTGCTTCGACCTTTATCGCCCCGCCGACTATGATGTCATCGGGTTTACGTCAACGTTCGAGCAGAACATGGCCTCGCTAGCGTTTGCGAAGCTGATCAAAGATCGTTATCCCGACAAGATCGTGGTGATGGGCGGTGCGAACTGTGAAGGTGTCATGGGACAGCAGTTGCACCGCTGCTTCCCGTGGATGGATTGGATCTGCTCCGGTGAGTCCGACTATTCATTCCCGGAAGCGGTAAGGCGGCATGCGGCAGGCGAGCCGTTGGCAGGCATCCCTGGCCTGCTGTATCGGGACGAGAAAGGCGGCACGGCTCCAATCGCCCCGGCCGACAAGGTACACAACATGGACGCGCTGCCAGACCCGGATTACGACGACTATTTTGCAGCTGTAAGGGCGAGCCCTTTACACGATATTCTGCATCCGGCACTCCTCATCGAAACGGCACGCGGCTGCTGGTGGGGCGCTAAGTCGCACTGCACATTCTGCGGATTGAACGGCGACACCATGGCATTTCGCGCCAAGAGCGCGGAGCGGACGCTGGCCGAGTTACAACGGTTGCGGACGCGGTACGGCATCAGTCACTTTGTCGCGGTTGACAATATCTTGCCTTACGAGTACTTCCGGAACCTTCTTCCCGAGTTACGGGAACGAAAACTCGGCATCACGATGTTCTATGAGATTAAGTCGAATCTGAAGCGGGAACACGTCGAGCTATTGAGGGACGCGGGGGTGACGGCACTGCAGCCTGGGGTCGAAAGTTTAAGCACTCACGTTCTAAAGCTGATGGGTAAGGGCGTAACTGCCATCCAGAACGTACAGATGCTGAGATTGTGCCGCGAGTATAGGATTCAGATCGCTTGGAACCTGTTATTCGGATTTCCAGGCGAGACCGAGACCGATTACGACGAATCCGCCGCCCTGATGCAGGCGATTTGTCACTTACAGCCGCCGGGCGCCGTGGCGCGCATCCGGCTCGACCGGTTCAGCCCCAACTTCAACCAGGCCGAGCAGTTTGGGCTGGTGGAGGTGAAGCCGTTCTGGATCTACACGATGATCTATCCGTTCCCGATTGAAGTGGTGGGCAACTTAGCTTATTTCTTCAACTTTCAGTATCGGGACGGGCGGAATCCGCACGAATACGCGAAACGCGCCATCGACGGGGCACAGGCTTGGAAAGAGAAGCGCTCAGGGGACCTGCTGATGTACGTCAACGAGCAGGGCGAGTTGATGGTGCAGGATACGCGGCCGCACCGGCCGGTGCTTGTATTTCCGATGACGGGTTTACAGAAAGAACTGTACCAGTACTGCTCCGATATCCGCACGAAGGCGGAGATCTACCACTGGTATCGGAAGAAAGCCGGTGACGGGGAAACAACCGAGGGGCTGGATCTATTTCTCGATCAGATGGTGGATAACCAACTGATGTGGAAGGAGGGCAGCCAGTATCTCAGTCTGGCTGTAGGTGTGGGATGATGATGCACATGCTCGGGCCGCTATCGGAAACCGGCGACGGCAAAGGTTGGCCGTTACAGATTCCAAGGCACGTCACCGATTCGGATTTCTTCAAGCGCGGCGGCGCCGATATCGTTCGAGGCCTGTTCTCGCGATCGATTATTGACCAACTGGCGCAGGATGCGCGTGAGCAGATGCCGCTGGCCCACCGCTCCATACTGTATGAAAGCGATAACACATGGGAAGGCCGCGGCGGCAAGCCCGCCCGCGCACTGTCTAACATCGCCGGCACACAGCTTCAGTTTGGGATCTACATGAACGAGTTGGTGGTGCGCAAGCTGTCGCAACTAACCGGACTGGAACTTAGCCCCACGGGCGGGGGAACCTACTCGTATTACCACAAGGAAGGCGACTTTCTGGCGCTCCACCGCGATGTGTTGACGTGCGATGTAACCGTGATCACGTGCCTGGAGAACTCGCGGCCCACTCAGTCCGGCGCCCTATACCTCTATCCAAACCACATTCTGACGCCTCTTTCGGAACTGCGCGGGCGGGCGGACCGCAGCGGGGTGGTCGTAGATCTGGAACCTGGTGACGTGGCGATACTGCTCGGGTCGGTGGTGCCTCACGAGGTGTCGCCGCTGCCGCAAGGTCAGCATCGGACAGTGGCCCTGATGTGCTACCGGGTGGCCGGCTGGGCATAGCGTAAGCTATGGCTAATGAGACCCGTTTCACTGCTGTTCCTCGCATTTGCGGCTTCATCCCTAATCGCTGAGAAAACTGAGAGCGTATTTTACCCGCGCGCAGTGCGTGAGCGGGCGGTGCGCAACGCAACGCAGTTCCGGTGGGCCGCGGAAATCCAGCAGAAGGCGATTGCGGACGCCGACCGCTGGCTGCATATTTCCGACGACGACCTGTGGCAGGACATGTTCGGGCCGCGGATTACACGGTCGCACATGGTGTGGTCGGCCGGTTATTGTCCCGCCTGCCGCAAACCGGTCCCGATGTACGACTGGAAGATCGACGCCTGGAAGACGCCGTGGAAGGCGCGCTGCCCACATTGCAATGAGTTGTTCCCAAAGAACGACTTCGAGGCATTCTATAAGAGCGGCATCGACTCGGCCGGCATCTTCGACCCGAAGAAGGCCGACCGGAAATTGCTCTACAACCTGGAACATCCGAACCCAAACGATCCGCTGCACTTGTTCGGTGTTGACGATGGCGAAGGGTACGTGGAAGGTAATAAGCGCTGGCGATTCATCGGAGCGTACCTTCTTTACGGGCAGTGGACCCAACGGATCGAGTCCGGCGTCCGCAACTTAGCCACTGCTTATACGATGACGGGCGACAAGCGATATGCGCATAAGGCCGGCGTGCTGCTGGACCGTATCGCCGATATCTGGCCGACCTTCGACTATGCGACGCAGGGATTGGTTTACGAGCGCGCCAGGTACGGTGGCGGCGTGGCGGGATATGTCTGGTATGCGATCACGTCGGCTTACACGGTGATGTATCTGACAACCGCTTACGATCAGGTGTTCGACGGCATCAAAGACGATAAGCAACTGGTAGAGTTTCTGCGGACGAAGTCAGCCGCAAAACGAACGTTCGCTGATATCCGGAAGAACATTGAAGACAACATCCTGCGCCACGCATTGGCGAACCCGCACCAGATCCGCACCAATTATCCGGGGCGCGAGCGGGCACTGATGCTGATTCAGACAGTGTTGGGTTGGCCGGGGTATCGCACACAGCTACGCGCGGAAATGGACAAGATTATCGCCAAAGCGGTGGAGGTGGACGGACTGTCGGGCGAGAAGGGACTGGCGGGATATTCGTCGATCGCGCCGCGCGATATCGCGGAGATCATGGAGGAGTACGCAGCGCTAGACCCCGGTCTGGTGCCCTATCTTGTGGATACGCATCCGAAGCTGAAGCAGACCTATAAGTTCCACTTCGACACCTGGATTGACCATTCCTATTACATACACTCCGGCGATTCAGGCTCGTTCTCCAAGAAGTCAGAAAGATATGCGGGGCTGGTATTCGGCGGCTCGGTTTACAGTCTGCTGCCGAGACTGGCGAAGGCCACCGGCGACCCCATGTATCTGCAAATGGCCTGGATCGGCAACGGCAAGAAGTTAGACGGCCTGCCGCATAATATCTTTGCCGAAGATCCGGCCGGGTACGCGACACAAGTGAAGCAGGCGGTCGATAAGTACGGAACGTGGCCGAAAGTGGCGAGCGTCAACAAGGAAGAGTGGCGGATGGCCGTGCTGCGCCACCGCACCGCACCGGATGCGGCCGTGTTTCTCGACTACGATTCCGTTCCCGAATGCCAACTGAAAAGCCACTACCATTTTGATGCAATGAATATCGGGATGTTCGCCAAAGGACTTGACCTGTTGCCGGAATTCGGCTATCCGGCCGTCCAGTTTGGCGACTGGCACACCCCGCAGGCGATCTGGCACAGGAAGACTGCCGCCCATAACACGGTGGTGGTGGACGGTAAGGATCAAAGCGGCGGGCCGACGCAATGTACGCTGTGGACGGCTGGTGGCGAGGTGCAGGCGGTGCGTGCAAATTCGCCTTCGCAGATCAAGGGCCAAGTGTATGAGCGGACGGTCGCGATGGTGGAAACCGGTCCTGCGGATTACTATGTGCTCGACGTTTTCCGTGTCACAGGTGGACTTGAACACGCGAAGCACACACATACTAACTACGCCAAGGCGGTCCCGTTCGGGGTGAAGTTGGCGGCAGCCGATTCGCCTTATGCGGCGGGTACGCTGATGCGGGCGTTTCAACTGGACCGGACGCCACAAGCGGCTTGGGGGGTCGACTGGCAGATCGTGGACCGGTATAACTACGCACCAGGCCGAAAGGTCCACTTACGGTACACGGACCTGACCCGCGATTCCGAGGCGATGACGGCCGAAAGCTGGACGGTTGAAAGCACAGCAGCCACCAAAGATGAATGGATACCGACGGTGGTTACGCGACGCAAGATCGAGACCGGAGACTTATCTTCCACCTTCGTGGGTGTTTTTGAGCCGTACGAGGGCCAAAGCCGCGTGAGCCAGATCAAAAGGATAGACGCTGAAGGCTCCGACGCCGTGAAGATACAAGTGAACCTACAGGGCGGGCTTGTCGATCAGTTATCGAGCCACGCTGCCGGACTCAAATGGGAACGCCGCAACGCGCGTGGCGCAGTGATGTTTAGCGGCGAAGCCAAGAGTCGATAAACGCAAACGCCCGGTCTTCGCTCGATCGTGGAAAGCCATGTCCACCGCGGAAGTAGTAAGTCTCGAATCGCTCTGGCGCGCGGTATAAGTCGTACACCGGCTTCAACCGCGCTTCAGCCTGCCGGGTGGACCAGCCGGAGTTCGGGAAGATGTTGTCATCATCGGAAGCCGTCAGCATCAGCGGCCGCGGCGCGATTTGCGCCAGCACCCAATGCATGTCGAACGGTATTTGGATAACTCCGGAATCGGGCACACCGGAGTAGTTGCGGATGTTGATGTGCGGGCCGGCGATGTAGAAGCCTAAGCGCGGCAGCAGCGCGGTGGCGCCTGACCATCGGAAGGGGTTACCGTCGTGCCGGAACGTATCGAATCCACAGGACGAAACGCCGACGGCGATTCGCTCATCAAGGGCCATGGCAAACCAGGTGGAGTAGGCACCGTGTGAGTGGCCGATCGAACCGATGCGGCCGGCATCTACGACATCCTGCTTCGTGAGATAGTCGACGGCGCGGGACAGGTCCCACACCATTTTGCCCATCATCGACCATTTGGGGTGCTTCTCATAAAACGGAATGGCGTCGCCGTAATGGCCGGAGTTCGGGTCGTGCCGTTCGCCGAAACAGAGCGCGTCGTAAGAAAGAGTTACATAGCCGCGGCGCGCCAGCGCAAGCGCCATCGCCAGGCGCGGGTTGCCTTTGAGGCCGGAAGGTTCGTCCTTCGCATCCTGGGTGGTTTGGTGTGGACAGACGATGGCCGGTAGGCGGCCCTGCCGTTGCTCCGGAACAAACAGGTGCGCAGGGATCCACTCGCCGGGCGCGCCGAGGAACGCGACCCGGCGGCGCACGATGCCGTGCTCGACTTTGGTTTCAGCATCGGTGCGGAATTCGATGGGCGGCGGCGCGGGGGCGGGTCCGAGGAAGAGGTCGATCACCTTGCGAAACTCGGCGCGGCGCTCGGCCCAGGCGGCGACAGTCGTAATGTTCTTACCGGCAAGTTCGCTTAGCTGCGCACGCCCCGTCTGTTCGGTTGTGATTTGCGGGGCGGTTTCTCCGGTAATCTGCTTCCACCGCTCCCACGACCAGTTGACGTACCCCGAACGCTGCAGTAGCAGGCCCGAAGGCATGGCAAGCGCGGCGCGGCGGGTGAGTCCAATTGAAGACATTCCTGTACGATAGCAAGCGGTTTGTGCTATCGCTAAGGCATGCGAGTTTTGTTGGGAGTCGGCGCCTTGGTCGCGGCGCTGAACCTGTCAGGCGCTTCGATCGATTTACGGCAGGCTGTTGTCGTGGTCAGGCTAGGCCAACTACCGCCGGCCGAGAGCACAGCCGCGAAGGTCCTGGTGGAAGAGATCAAAAAGCGGACCGGGATTGAGTTGGCAGTATCGAAGAGTTTCCCGTCGGGACGTCCGGCGATTGCCATTACCTCTACCCGGACTGTACCGGAGTGGAATCGGACGGTTCCGGCGCCCCCTGCCAAAGCCGAAGGATTCCGGTTGCACGCGGATCACTCGACGGTGTGGCTGGCAGGTAGCGATGCGCGCGGAGCGCTCTATGCCGTAGGCCAGTTGCTTCGGCAACTCGATTGGGATCAAGGCAAGCTGGAACTGACGCAACCGTTGGACATCAGCACGGCTCCGCAGTCGTCGATTCGCGGGCATCAACTCGGATACCGCTCAACGGCCAACTCATGGGACGCGTGGACCGTCCAGCAGTTCGAACAGTACATCCGCGAACTCGCCTTTTTCGGCATCAACGCCATTGAGAACATCCCCGCCGAGGACAATCGCAAGAACCCGCTGATGAAATACTCGCGCCGCGAGATGAACAAGGCGATGGGCGAAATCTGTGCTCGTTACGGGATCGATTACTGGCTGTGGACGCCTGCGCCGTTCGACCTGACTGACACGGAAAAGCGCGCCGACCTTCTGCGCCGCATGGACCAGTTGTTTGACGACGTGCCGCAGATCGGCGGCATCTTCTTCCCGGGCGGCGACCCTGGCGATAACCCGCCCGATTTGGTGCTCGGCTTCCTTGAGGAGTTAGCGACACACATGCGCCGGTCGCACAAGGAGACGAAGATCTGGCTGTCGCTGCAGGGTTTCTCGAAGGAAAAGGCGGAGGCCGTTTACAGCTATCTGGATAAGCGCGTGCCGGAGTGGTTCGGCGGGATAGTTCACGGCCCATCGAGTCCATCGATTACGGCGACGCGCCGGCGATTGCGTGCCGACGTGAAACTGCGCCTTTACCCGGATGTAACGCACAACAAGATCAGCCAGTATGAGGTGCCGGAATGGGACCAGGCGTATGCATTGACGCTGGGCCGTGAAGCGGTGAATCCCCGCCCGTACGAGTATGCCGCGATTCACAACCGCTATGCCGCACTCAGCGATGGGTTCCTGTCCTATTCCGACGGAGTACATGACGACGTAAACAAGACGGTATGGAGCGCCCTGGCGTGGGACCGCTCTCGCGACCCGCGTCAGATCGTAATCGAATATGCCCGCGTGTTCTTTTCGCCCGCAATCGGCGAGCAGGCGGCGGACGGCATCCTCGCCCTGGAACGCAACTGGCGCGGCCCGCTTCCGGCCAACGGAGGCGTGGAGGCGACGCTCAGCTACTGGCGGCAGCTTGAGGCGAAAGCGCCGTGGCTCGACCGGAACTGGCGCTGGCAGATGTGCCTGCTGCGCGCCACGTATGACACTTACGTACGCCGGCGGCTGCTGCAGGACACAAAACTCGAAAACGAAGCCAATTCCATCCTTGCCCGGTCTACCCCTACGACGGCTGTAACATCGATGGACGAAGCGATGCGGGTACTGAACCAAGCCGTGGAGTCGCCGGCCGGGGCCGACCTGCGGGCGCGAATTATCGAACTCTGCGCCAAACTGTTCGAGTCTATCGGGCTGCAAACCAGCGTTGCGAAGTATCACGCCAGCGGAGCGGAACGCGGCGCGGTGCTCGACTTTATTGATAATCCCCTCAACAACCGCTGGTGGCTGGAAGATGAGTTCGCCAAGGTCCGTAAGATGACCAGCGGCGATGAGCAGGCGCGGCGGCTGCATGAGATCGCGGCATGGGAGAATCCCGGACCGGGGAGCTTCTATGACGATATTGGGAACATCCGCAAGTCGCCGCATATGGTGCGCGGCACGGGGCCGGACGCCGACGATCCGCTCTACTGGTGGTGGGATAACGGCAAGAGCCGGGCACGGTTGTCGTGGCAGGTCACGATGTGGCCGCAGGAGATGCGGTATGAGGGGCTTGATCCGATGGGTCGGTATGTGGTCCGCACGACGGGGTATGGACAGGCCTTGCTGCGCGCCGGCGGGCAGCGCCTTAAGCCGAGCGTGGATGGGAAAGAGCTTGGGGAGTTTAAAGACTTCCCAATACCTCCGAGTGCGGTCACGGACGGCACCTTAGTACTGACCTGGGACAAGGCCACCGATGAAGATCACCTGAATTGGAGGAAGCGGTCCCGGTTATCTGAAGTTTGGGTGCTGAAGCAATAGTCCTTGGCGAGCAAGGTGAATGGCCACGTGGTATTCCCCTCAATTCATGGCAATACGTCGGCTTTGCCGGCCGGGACACTCGAAAAGTAGTGATTTCTCTAATCCGAATGGTCAGATCCGCCGATAAACTCATAGGCAGGTCGTGTTTATGAGCGCCGAGGCAACCTGGACAACACCCGATATAACTTTTCCACCTGAGCGTTCAGAATATGATCAACTGAAGGTACAGTTTCTAGCTAGCCTCAGCCACGAACTTCGCACCCCTCTGAACGGTGTTGTGGGTATGTCGGAGATGTTGCTCGAGACCGGATTGGATGAAGAGCAACAGGAATACGTACAGATCCTCAGAGAATGTGCCGGCCAGTTGTCAGAGACGCTGAACTCGGTACTGGACTATGCTGCCCTGTCAGCCGGTGATTTCGCGATTGAGGAAACCGAGTTTCACCTGCGGTCATTATTAGATTCCGTAGCCGATGAAATTCGCCCGCGGGCGGAGGCCAAGGGTCTGTTGCTGGTTACTGCGTTCGATCGGGCAATGCCGGAAACTCTAATCGGCGATGCCCGGTATCTGCGGCAGTTGATCTTGCATTTGCTCCGCAATGCGGTGAAGTTTACACCGCAGGGCCACGTGGAACTGAAGGTCGATATCGAACCGATTTACGGTGTGCGCGTGTCGATGCGGATCAGCGTGAAAGATACCGGTATCGGCATCCCGCCGGAGAAACTACGGACTATCTTCGAATCGTTCCGGCAGGTGGACAACAGCCTGTCGCGCAACCACAACGGATTGGGATTGGGGTTGGCGCTGGCAGAGAAGATTACCACGCTGCTACGCGGCGAAATCCAGGTGGACAGCCAGCCAGGAAAAGGGTCGACGTTCGCGGTGCGGGTGCCGTTCCGTGTGCCGACCGCCTCGCTTGGCATGCAGGCGTTTCCCGCGGACAATGGACGGGCTTTGGCGGCGGGCTTGCGGCGCGTGCTCGTAGTGGACGACAACAAGATCGCCCAGCAGGTAGTGAAACACATCCTCGAGCGGGCGCACTACGAAGTGGCTTGTGCGGACTCTGGTGAGGATGCTCTCCAGATGGCCAAGCGCGACCAGTTTGACGTGGTGATCATGGACCTGAAGATGCCCGGTTTAGACGGATTTGCCACGACTACGAAGTTGCGACAGGTACCAGGATTTCAAAGTGTCCCAGTGATCGCGATGACAGCCAACTTCTCCGACCAGGACCGCACCTTCTCACAGACTCTTGGCATGCAGGGCTTCCTGGTAAAGCCGATCCAGAAGGAAGACCTGCTGAACTCGTTGCGGCCGTTCCTGCGCTAATTTGCGGTTAATGCTCCAGGTGGAGCGTGACCATCTCTTCGTCGCTGCCGCCGCCCCATTTGCGCATGGCAATACGGAAACCCGCATAACCCAACCCGGCGACCAGCGTAAAACCAACCAGCAGGCCGATCAGCTTGACAGCACCCAGGATAAGATCGCCCATGTTGCCTTCTACCTTCGTGGGGACCTTTTCGTTCCAGATGATGTTGGCCTGATAGTTCACCTTGGCGAGCAGTTTTTCTGCCTCGTCAGCATTTGGAGGGGCAATGGTCGCCACGACAAAAGATCCGGTGCGCTTCACGACCGTATTCGGCAACTTTTGGAACTCCGCCGCCCGGTCGCGCGCCATCTGCGGCGTGGGATAAGAGAAGATCGCCAGGTTCATCTCGCCGGCGGGGGTCTTGTAAGTCGCCAACTGACCTTCGGCGCCCATCGAGAACGCCGCAACAGAGGGCGGAATACGCGGTTCGAACGCGGCCAGCCCTGCCGGACCAATCACATACCGCATCGACCCCGCAACCAGATTCGCCTTGGGAACAAAGTCGGGTAGCACCGGCAGCGATGCCTGGTCGAGCCGTGGCAATTGGATCTGCAGAATGTCCTGCTGCTGCTTGGTCAGTTTGTAACCTTCGAACTGCAGCACATAATTGCCGATCCGCGTGGCCGGAACGTTCAGCCACTGCATGACGGCCATAGCGCTGGTAGGGTCTTTCAAACGATATGCGGTGGCGGTGAACTTCTTGGCCCCTTCCCCATAGACAGCCTGCTCTGCCGCTTCCAAGCCGTATTCATCCCAAACGGCACGGTCCTTTACCCTCACCTGCTTGAGGCCGGTACGTTTCAGGTCCCAAAGTTGTTCCGGCCAGATGGCGGCCTGAAGCGGCAGCACACTGGCGGCCAACAGAATTAGGCAGAGGCTCCGTGGCATTTCTTGTATTTCTTCCCGCTACCGCACGGGCACGGATCGTTCCGGCCCACGTCTTTGTACTTATTGACGGCCTGCTTGGTTGGATTGGCTGTCGTCGGCCCCACAAACTGGATGGCATCCAGTTCCTTCTGCTTCTTGCGCTCGATGTTGCGCGTGAAGTCTTCAAATACGGATTGTGTGGCTCGCTGCTGTTCGGCCGTGACAGTTACAGGCTCCGGCGTACCGTCTCCATCGGGACTCTCGTCGTCGTAACCGGTCTCGTCTTCCTCATACGGATAGCCCGAGGGCGATTCCGCCGCTTGTAGGAAGTAAAGATAGCGAACGGTATCGTCTTCGATCCGGTCGCGCATCTCCTCAAATAACGAGAAGCTCTCGCGCTTGTACTCGACCAACGGATCTTTTTGACCGTACCCGCGAAGGCCGATGCCTTCCTTCAGGTGGTCCATCGCGAGCAGGTGATCTTTCCAGTGGTTGTCGATGACGTTCAGCATGATGATGCGTTCGGTTTCGCGCATCATCTCCGGACCCACCATCGCCTCCTTCTCGTCGTACCGGCGCTCGAGTCGATCGAAGATCAACTCGTCGATTTCCGCACGGGTCAACCCTTGCATCGAGGACACCGGTACTTCAACACCAAACTGCGTCAGCACATCCGACTGCAAGCCGCTCAGGTCCCATTGATCCGGGCGCACGTTCTCCGCAACCCGGCTGTCGAGATACGTGCCCACAATACCTTTGACGTAATCGAGGATCGTTTGTTTCTGATCGCCGCCTTCAAGCAGTGACCGGCGCAGCGAATAGATCGCCTTGCGCTGCTTGTTCATCACGTCGTCGTACTCGAGCAGGTGTTTACGGGCGGCGAAGTTCTGCGCTTCCACCGCCTTCTGCGCCGCCGCGATACGCTTCGTGATCAGCTTCGATTCGATGGGCACGTCTTCTTCCATGCCCAACCGCAGCATGAGGTTCTGGATGCGCTCGCCGCCGAAAATGCGCATCAGATCGTCTTGCAAAGAGAGATAGAACCGCGATGCGCCGGGGTCGCCCTGGCGTCCGGCTCGGCCGCGCAACTGGTTGTCGATACGCCGCGATTCGTGCCGCTCGGTACCGATGATGAACAGCCCGCCAACCGACACAACCTGCTCGTGTTCTTTATCGGTTTGCGCCTTGTACTTCTGGTACGTCTGGTCCCATTCCGTGCGTTCCGGGGTTCCGATCGCCGAAATCTGCATGGAATCGGGATCTTTGCCCGCCTTGCGCAACGCTTCCTTGGCCAAATACTCGGCGTTACCGCCCAACAGAATGTCGGTACCGCGGCCCGCCATGTTGGTGGATACCGTAACGGCCTTGTACCGGCCCGCCTGTGCCACGATGAACGCTTCGCGCTCGTGGTTTTTGGCGTTCAGCACTTCGTGCGGCACGCCCATGCGCTTCAAAATGCCCGACAGGCGTTCGCTCTTCTCAATCGAGATCGTGCCGACCAGCACCGGCTGGCCTTTTTCATTCAGCGTTTTAATCTCTTTCGCCGCGTTCCGGAACTTTTCTTCCTCGGTGCGGTACACCATGTCCATGTTGTCGATGCGGACCATGGACCGGTTGGTCGGGACTGTGATGACGTCGATGTTGTAAGTCTTCGCGAATTCCGGCGCTTCCGTTTCAGCTGTACCGGTCATACCGGCCAGCTTCTTGTACATACGGAAGTAGTTCTGGAAGGTGACGGTGGCGAGCGTCTGGTTTTCGCGCTCGATCTTCACGTTTTCCTTGGCTTCCACCGCCTGGTGCAACCCGTCTGACCAGCGCCGCCCCGGCATCAACCGGCCCGTAAACTCGTCGACGATGATCACCTCACCGTCTTTCACCACGTAGTCTTTGTCGCGGTGGAACAGCACATGCGCGCGCAAGCCTTGCTCGACGTGATGGCGGATCACCATCGACTCGTAGTCGCCGCGCTCGTACACGCCCGGCATGGCGAGCAGTTCTTCCACCTTATGCGTACCTTCGTCGGTCAAGGTGACGGTACGCTGCTTCTCATCCACCCAGTAGTGGCCCGTGTAATACTTCTCGCCCGGCTCTTTGCCTTCGATCACCTCGCCGCGGACCAGTCGTGGAATGATGCGGTTGATCTTGTAGTACTTGTCGGTGGACTCTTCGGACGGACCGGAAATGATGAGCGGCGTTCGCGCTTCGTCAATCAGGATCGAGTCGACTTCGTCGACAATCGCGTAGTTGAACTCCCGCTGCACGCAGTCCGACAAGCGGAACTTCATGTTGTCGCGCAGATAGTCGAACCCGAACTCGTTGTTCGTACCGTAGGTGATGTCGGCGTGATAGGCGTCGCGCCGTTCGTCGTCGTCCAACCCGTGCACGATTACGCCCACCGTCATGCCGAGGAACTTGTAAATCTTCCCCATCCACTCGGAGTCGCGTTTGGCCAGGTAATCGTTGACGGTAACGACGTGAACGCCTTTGCCTTCGAGGGCGTTGAGGTAGACCGGCAGGGTCGCGACCAGCGTCTTACCTTCACCGGTACGCATTTCGGCGATTTTGCCGCGATGCAGCACGATGCCGCCGATCAACTGGACGTCGAAATGCCGCATGTTGAGCACGCGCCGCCCGGCTTCGCGGCAAACGGCAAACGCCTCACTCAAAAGGTCGTCCAGCGTGGCGCCCTGCGCGATGCGCTCGCGAAACTCGACAGTTTTGGCGGCTAACTCCTCGTCCGACAGGGCTTGAATCTGCGGTTCGAGGTCGTTGATCGCCGACACGATCGGGCTTATCGCCTTGACTTCGCGCTCGTTTTTGGTGCCAAAGATTTTGGCAAGAAGGGTATCCAGCATATAAGGAAGGCGCTATGTTCAGTGTACCGCGCCCGCAATGGCGGGACTGCGGAGTTGTGGCCACACCGGCTGCGCTACATCCGGTTGCGGCGGTAATCAAAAATGATTACGATCACAGTGTGAAAGCCAGCGAGCTTAAGCGGTGGCTTCGTCAACAAGGGTGCAAGTTCGTTGAGGAATCCCGGCACACGCGGATCACACTCGGATCCAGGATCTCCCGAATGCCTCGGCACCCTGCTAAAGACATTAAGAAAGGCACGCTGGAGAGCATTCTGAAGGACCTAAACCTGAAGATGTGAGGGCCAATGGAAAACTATCTCGCATTGTTTAAACCGGATCTGGACGCGGGTGGTTTCGTGGTCACCTTCCCCGATTTCGGCTACGGCGTCACTCAAGGCGAAAGCGTCGAGGAAGCGATGGAGCTGGCGCAAGACCTTCTAGCGCTTACCATTGCGGACTTCATCCGGGCGGGCAAACCGTTACCCGCTCCTGGGCGGTATCGCGGCGGAAACTACCGTCCGGTTCCGTTGCCGGCTCTGCAATCCGCTAAGGTCGATCTCTATTCCGCATTCCAAACCTCCGGCCTGAAAAAAGCAGAGTTCGCACGGCGTATCGGCATCCCTAAAACGCACATCGAGCGCCTCTTTTCACTACGGCACCACTCCCGGTTCGATCAAATTGAGGCGGCGTTTCGAGCACTTGGCAAACGCCTCATCATCCAGGTTCGCGATGCCGCTTAGTACGGGAGCCAAGACCGGTTTTCGATACCCCCAATGCTACAATGCTCACTTTGCCTGTGCAGGTTGACAAAGCAATTGAAACCCCCGATCTCGCGCTCGATCGCGCGGGCCGGTGGCTGCTCCAATCGGGTATCCGCGAGGCCTCCGGCGGCGTCGCCCGGTACTATCTGGTGAACGAGCGGCGCAACCTGCCGGTTTCGACCGAGATCACCGGCTACGCCGCCAGCGCCTTCGCCTATCTCGCTCAAATCACCGGAGATCGGGCATATCGCGACGCGGCCGTCCAAACCTGCCGGTTCCTGATCGATCGCGCCTGGAACCCAAACCTCGCCACCTTCCCCTTCGAGTGCCACGCCGGCGCGCCCAGCTACTTCTTCGATTGCGGCATCATCATCCGCGGCCTGCTCGCTACCTACCGCCTCACCGGCGTTGAACAGTTCGCCGCTATCGCCACCCGCGCCGGCCGCTCCATGGCTCGGGACTTCCTCACCCCCACCGCCATCCACCCCATCATCGACCTGCCCTCGCGCAAACCCTGGCCCTACGAAAAACGCTGGTCGCGCGAGCCCGGCTGTTTCCAGCTCAAATCCGCCCTCGCCTGGCACGACCTCGCCACGCTAACGGGCGACGCCGATTTTCTGCACTACTGGGAATCCGCTCTCACCCAGGCCCTCGCGACATGGGATAACTTTCTGCCCGGTACCCCCGAGCGGCCCCGCATCATGGACCGTCTCCATGCGCACTCCTACTTCCTCGAAGCGCTGCTGGCGGTCACGAATCGCGACGATTGCGCCGCCGCCCTCTCTCGCGGTATCGCCAAGACCGCGTTTTACCTCCGCAACATCGCCCCGGAAGTCGCTCGCAGCGATGTCTACGCCCAACTCCTGCGTGTCCGCCTGATCGCCCACGCCCTTGGTGCGGAACCGCTCGATACACAGGCCGCCCTCGAAGAAGCCGCCATTCTCGAAACCTTCCAGTACTCCTCATCCGACGCCGTCCTCGACGGCGCGTACTTCTTCGGCAAGCGCGGCAACCAGTGGCTCCCCTACGCCAATCCCGTCTCCACCAGCTTTTGTCTCCAGGCGCTTGAAATGTGGCGGCAGCACGAATCGGGCCAACTCCAACCCGCCCTCCATACACTCATTTGACCCCGCAGCTCGTCAAGGTGGCCGTCGCCTCGGGCTCCGAGGACCTCATCCCGACCCTCGTCGAGAAGATGCAGGCCATCGCCCCCGAAATGCCGCTTTATGTCGTCTCGGAGTTCAAGGTCGACGGCGCGCATTGGATCCCCTACCACCTCGGCCGCACCCTCCAGCAGAACCTGGCCCTTGTCCGCTCCGCCCTCAAAGGCAAGCGCATCGCCTACTCCGCCGTCATCCTCCAGCCCCGCATGCCCTACTGGCAAATGCGCCTGCTCGGGTTCCGGCTCGGCGGCCTCAAGACCATTTTCTTCAACGAACAACTCGATCACTGGATGCTACGTCCGGCCTCGGCGGGCACCATCGCGCGGCACTTCCTCTGGCGCGGCGGCAACCTCGTGCGCTGGGAACTGCAACCCGGCGGCGCCACTTACACCTTCTTCTGGCGGCTCGCCCATCCCCAAGCCTTCCTTCGCCCCCTGCGAGTCCTGCGCGCCCGCTTCCTCGGCTGGCTTCTCGCCTGGGAAAAGCGGACCGCGTCTCCACGTCCGCTACCCGCTGTCACCAAGCCTCTCGAGCCCGGCGTTTCCGTCGTCATCCCCTCCCGCAACGGGCGCGATCTGCTGGCTCGCCTGCTTCCCGGCCTCGTCGAACAACTCGCCGGCTACCCGCACGAAGTGATCGTTGTCGATAACGGTTCCGACGACCGCACCGCCACCTGGCTCGCCGCCGAGTTCCCCACCGTTCGCCTCATCGAACATCCCGCCCCGCTGTCGTTCTCCGCCGCCGTCAACCGCGGCATCCACGCCGCTCAATTCGACCGCCTGCTCATGATCAACAACGACATGGTCATCGAGCCGAACTTCTTTCCTCCTCTGCTCGATGCCTTCCAGCAGGTCCCCGACCTCTTCTGCGCCACGGCTCAAATCCTATTCCCGCCCGGCGTCCGCCGCGAAGAGACCGGCAAAGCAGTGATGCCGGTTGAGCGCGCGAAAGCCGACTTCCCGCTTACCTGCGACCTGCCGCTTGAAGGCGAGAACCTTACCCCGGTCCTCTACGGCAGCGGCGGCTGTTCGATGTTCGACACGCGCAAGCTGCTGCAACTCGGCGGCCTCGACGAAATCTACTCGCCCGCTTATGTCGAAGACCTCGACCTCGGTGTTCGCGGCTGGCGACAGAACTGGCCTACCGTCTTCGTCGCCGGCGCCCGCCTCGAACACCGCCACCGCGCCACTACTTCGCGCTACTTCACGCCCGCCGAACTCGACCGTGTCCTGGAAGTGAACTATTTGCGGTTCCTCGTCCGGGCCTTCGGCGATCCGAACGTCTTTTTCAACCTCTGGACCCGCGCCATTGACCGACTCAATCTTCGGGCGGCGCAGCAGGAACCCGACCCTGCCGCGACGGCCGCGCTCCACATCGGCAGCGCTGCCCTGCCTTGGCGGTCGCCCATACCCGCCGCCGTCGTACCCGAATCGCGGGTGCTCGCGATCGGCGCCGGAGATATCGCCAACTTTCCGGGCCGGCCCGCCACCGGCCGCCCCGTAATCCTGATCGCCAGCCCGTACCTGCCGTTTCCACTCGCCCATGGCGGCGCCGTCCGTATGTACAATCTCATGCGCGAGGCGGCCAAAGACTTCGATCTCGTGCTGCTGTCGTTCGCCGGCCAGCTCGCGCCCCCGCCACAGGAACTCCTCGAGCTGTGTGCGGAAATCGTGCTCGTCCGCCGCCACGCGTCGCATTTGCGCCCGTTAACTGACAGGCCGTCGGTAGTCGACGAGTTCGACACCGAATCGTTCCGCGGAGCGCTCCAGCTCGCTATCCGGCGCTGGCATACCCGCATCGTTCAACTCGAATTCACCCAACTCGCCCTCTACGCGAAGGACTGCCACCCGGCGCGGACCATCATGGTGGAGCACGACGTGACGCTCGACCTCTACCGCCAGCTCCTCGAAAAGAATGGCGACGATTGGGAGACTGCCCAGCAACACCAGCGCTGGCGGCGTTTTGAACTCGATGCCTGGAAGCAGGTCGACGTCGTCGTCACGATGTCTGAAAAGGACCGCCGCGCCGTCTGTCAGGAAGGTGCGGTCGACAACGTGGTTACGCTCGCGAATGGCGTCGACCTCGACCGGTTCCGCCCTTCGATCGAGGCGCCCGAGCCCGCCCGGCTCCTGTTCATCGGATCGTTCGCCCATCTGCCCAACGTCCTGGCCGTCGACTTCTTCCTGCGCCAATGCTGGCCGCTCATTCGCGGGCACGTCCCTGAAGCGGCGCTCCATATCATCGCCGGATCCCGCCACCAGTACTTCCTCGATCACTACCGCGACAAGGTCCAGCCCCCGCTCGACGCGTCCGGCATCGCAATCGAGGATTTCGTGTCGGACCCGCGCCCCGCCTACCGCCGCGCCGCAGTCGTCGTCGCCCCGCTGCTCGCCTCCGCCGGGACCAACATCAAGATTATGGAAGCGATGGCCATGGGCAAGGCGATCGTCTCAACCCCCGGCGGTATCAACGGTTTAGACGACCTGCGCCCGGGGCACGACCTGCTGGTTGGCCGCACCGCCACCGAGTTCGCCCAGGCGGCCGTCCACTTACTCACCGATTCCGATGCCCGCCAAGCGATCGAATCCCGTGCCCGCGCCACTGTCGCCCAGCGCTACTCCTGGACCTCAATTGGCACCCGCCAACGCGAACTCTACCTGAAATTGCTCCAATCGTAACTGCCGTTTAGCCTACACTGGACCAATGACGAACGATCAAGCCACGTTCCTGCTCAACATCTACATGACGGACCTGGGATACGAGTGCGCCGTTACCCGCAAGGTGCTCGCCGCCCTGCCCGAAGGGAAACACGACTACCGCCCCGACCCCGTCACCCGCACGGCGGGCGAAATCGCCTGGCACCTCGCTCAATCCGAAGAGTGGTTCCTACGCTCCATCCTTAACGGCGAATTCCCCATGCCCGGCGACGAGAAACCGCCGGCGGCCGATCCGTCCACCGCCGCCCTCGTGAGTTACTACGAAGGCACCGTTCTCCCCTTACTGGACCAGGTGAAGAATGCCTCCCCGGAAACCCTAAATAAGCCAATCGACTTTTTCGGCATGTTCAAGAACGAAGCCGTCACCTATCTCGGCTTCATGCTCCGCCATTCGATCCACCACCGCGGCCAATTGTGCGCCATGCTTCGTACCGTAGGCGGCAAAGTCCCGAGCATTTATGGCGGCAGTGCCGACGAACCCATGATGTAAGAGCTTATGCCTACGATACGGACTTTGCCGGCCCCTTAACCAACAGCGGCGCCACGAGGCGCCGCTCAAAAAGGACAAAGTATCGACTTTCCGTGCCAAGTCAAAATGTGAGGAACCGCTCCTTTTCACCCACTTGCCTGTACTAAATTCCGTCGAAACATTCGATATTGACGCTCATCAATGGTGAAGCGCATAATTCGCCTGTAAGGTCAGAAAGGAGCGCTAATGCGAAAAGCTCTTATCGGATTATGGCTCTTGCTCGTTTCTGTAGTAGGAGTTCAAACTGAAGTTAAGGCGTGCAGTTGGCAATCTTCAGGGTTGCAATACGCGCCCTGGAGCATGTATTGCAGCTATGCAGAAGCTTGCGGTGGCTCGCGTTTATGCGAGAGTGGCTCTTGCAACAGTTGGTCGGGCTGCGTAGGATGGTGGCAAATGTGCATCTACGGCAGCTTGTGTGGCTTGTTTAGTAGTTGCCGGAACTCAAGCGGTTGCGCTTGAGATTGAGGAAAACGTCATGATGAACATCGCAGTTCGACGGACGGCCGTCATAGCGGCCTTTTTAGTCGGCGCAACTTACGCGACGTGGAAAGGCTCGCGTTTACTGGTAGCACAAAGCTTGGCTCCACAGGCGCTTAGCGTTACCTATGTCCAAACGGAAACCCGCGAGCAGGATGGTGCGGTGGTTGCCAAGTCAGAACGGCGACTTGCCGTCCGCTCCGACGGTTCTAAGGTGGAGCCCCGCTCAGTCGCGGCTGAGGATGGTCGATTCTACGAGCAAAAGATCATCTTAGATGCGAAGGCTGGCAAGAGAGTAGTCGTGGAATCAGTTACTCAGTCTGTCGTCACCACTACGCTTTCCGACAGAGAGTTAGTCGCGTTGAGGAGCCCGGGTGGCAGGTGTCTGGAGCAAGGGTTAACACCTGGAGGGGCCATCTTGGGTTACCAGACCCTCCAGTCTGAGATTCGGTCACCCGGTTTGCATGTCACTTCCTGGTGGGCGCAGGATATCGGCTGCGTCCTGCTCCGTGAAACGATTTCCCGCCCTCAGCCCGATGGGACGTCGCGCCTGTTATTCACCCGCGAAGCCGCAAAGATTACGTTCGGCGAGCCGGACGCTATCCTGTTTGAGGCGCCGAACTGGCCCGAATCCACTCCGTCCCAAGTCTTTGAGCGGTATCGTCTGCGGTTCAACCTACCGGAAACCGACGATTTGATGAAGGTCAAAGCTTCGAAAGATCAAGCCTATTGGGCTCAACAACAGGGCCGCCCATGATGTTGTCATAAATACAGGCGCGGGCCGGTGCGCGGTCGTTTGGCGGCGGGTTTCCTCTACACTGAAGCACATGACCACAGTCCCAGGGGCCGCCGCCAAACCGCAATATTCCCGTCGGCGCTTCCTGAGCGCCGCCCTGATTGGCCTCGCTCCCAAGACCGACAAACCAATCCAGGGCGGCTTCGCCGACACGATGATGCCACTGGGCCACCGGCTGCGCGACCGTGTTCTAGGCGTCACGTTTCAGGAGACCGTGCGCGTCCCGCTGGTTATCGTTGGCGCCGGCATCGCCGGGCTTTCGGCCGCTTGGCATCTCGACAAACGCGGCTTTCGCGACTTCGTCCTCTTAGAAATGGACCGCCAGGCCGGCGGTAACTCCAAATGGGGCGAAAACGAAGTAAGCGCCTATCCCTGGGCTGCGCACTACTTACCCGTCCCGAGTAAGGAGGTGAAGCTCGTCTACGAGTTGATGGAAGAACTCGGCGTCTATCACGATGGCCACTGGGAAGAGCGGCATTTGTGCCACTCCCCGCAGGAGCGGCTTTATCTCCATGGCCGCTGGCAGGAAGGCTTAGAACCCGAAATCGCCGCCACCAAAGCGGACCGTGCCCAATACAAGCGCTTCCACGAGCGGATGCGCGAGTTCGAACAGTCCGGCGAATGGGTAATTCCCATGGACAACGGCAAACGGAAGCGCCGCGAACTGGACCAATTATCGATGGCCGACTGGATGCGCCGGAACGGTTACGACTCGCCGTACTTACACTGGCTGGTCGATTACTCGTGCCGCGACGACTAACGAAGCCGTCACCTATCTCGGCTTCATGCTCCGCCATTCGATCCACCACCGCGGCCAATTGTGCGCCATGCTCCGTACCGTAGGCGGCAAAGTCCCGAGCATTTATGGCGGCAGTGCCGACGAACCCATGATGTAACGCGACCGCAAAGGTGGGCCGTAAGTTACAGGCATTACGCCCCACCACCAACTTTGGGGCTGTGGACGGCACAAATCACCCTCTCCGTTGCGAACGTCTACGTTCGCGGCCCGACCTCCCGGTCGGCCTCTTCGGATTGTCCACACGCCGTTCTGACCTGACCGTCTGCGCCGCGTTGCCCTGCGCGCCGCACCATCCGAGTCACACCCTATTCAATCCGGTCCCCACCGGCGGCAGGGCTAGCCTATTTCTCCGGCACTTCGGTCAGTTCGGCCAAAACCTTCTTCCCTAACCGCAGCGCCTCGGCAAACGCGCGTTGATACTCGAGAAACTCGCGGTTCAGCTCGAGAGCGCGTTCCGGGCTGAGGTTGCGGCGGAGGATCATGTCGCGCACATGGACAGGACTCGGAAGGTTCGCGTCTTCGCTGATCTCTTCGAGTGCCTGCGCTGGGTCGTAGTGATACATTACCCGCTATTCTATCTGCCGGTGTGCTCGCCCATGGAACGCGGCGAGGCTCTATCGCCCTATACGGCGCAGGGATTTTTCAGCGGCTTGTACGCCCCTGTATTGGGCTTCTTCGAAAATGGAGAAGCCGCTAACGTCTGAGTTGGCCAGTACGAATGAACCGGTCTGGCGCGCCAGGGCCTCGCGTTGGGGGCTGAACAGAAAGCCGACCGACGGCCTTACCATCGCATGGCCCATACGCATGATGTCGATTCTCGAAACGCACTGGCGAATGTCGGGGTGGGCCCTGGAAAGGTCGCCTAGGATTAGCTCTTTCCAATAGGTCCAGTCCTTTTCGGCCAGCAGCCGGCGGTTGTCCTTCGCAACGCCGTCTGCGAGAGCCCAGTAGTAGGTCCAGACGGTTCGGTCATGCCTCGTCTTCAGGCTTTGATGGGTCGCGACTACGTAACCTAAGCCGGGGGAGTTATAGATGACGTTATCCCACGCGACGTTGCTGGCATTTTCTTCCGGCCAGCGGTCCAGGGTCAGGTTCGCGGTGAGCCACGGCGAATAGTCGGCCTTCAGCCGGGGCGGATCTTCCATGATGTAGGGAAGCAGGAAGGCCGGGGCGGCGAAGATCACCATGTCCGTTTCGTAGGTGGTCTTCGGTGTGAGCACCCGCCATTTCGTACCGTTCGGGCGGATGCGGACCACCATGGTTTCCGTGCGCAGGTATCGGTCGAGTTTCCGGATCAGGCGCCCAGCGATCCAGCCGTTGCCTTCGGGCCACGTAAGGGGCCCTTTATCTTCCTGCTGGCCGCGAGCGGCGAAGTAATGGATACCGGCCCAGGCGGAAGTCTGATGGGACCGCGCGCCGTAGTCGTCGCGGCACGAGTAATCGACCAGCCAGTGTAAGTACGGCGAGTCGTAACCGTTTCGGCGCATCCAGTCGGCCATCGATAATTGGTCCAGTTCGCGCCGCGTCCGTTTGCCGTTGTCCACGGGAATTACCCATTCGCCGGACTGTTCGAACTCGCGCATCTGGTCGTGGAAGCGCTTGTATTGCGTACGGTCCGCTTTGGTGGCGGCGACTTCGGGTTCTAAGCCTTCCTGCCAGCGGCCGTGTAGATAAAGCCGCTCCTGCGGCGAGTGGCACAGATGACGCTCTTCCCAGTGGCCATCGTGATAGACGCCGAGTTCTTCCATCAACTCATGGACGAGCTTCACCTCCTTACTGGGGACGGGTAAGTAGTGCGCAGCCCAGGGATAGGCGCTTACTTCGTTTTCGCCCCATTTGGAGTTACCGCCGGCCTGGCGGTCCATTTCTAACAGCACGAAGTCGCGAAAGCCGCGTTTATCAAGATGCCAAGCGGCCGAAAGCCCGGCGATGCCGGCGCCAACGATAACCAGCGGAACGCGCACGGTCTCCTGAAACGTGACGCCTAGAACACGGTCGCGCAGCCGGTGGCCCAGTGGCATCATCGTGTCGGCGAAGCCGCCCTGGATTGGTTTGTCGGTCTTGGGAGAGAGGCCAATCAGGGCGGCGCTCAGGAAGTGGCGACGGGAGGATTTCGATTTGGCGGCGGCCCCTGAGGCTGTAGTCATGTGCTTCAGTGTAGAGGAAACCCGCCGCCAAACGACCGCGCACCGGCCCGCGCCTGTAGTTATGACAACATCATGCTCTGCAATACCCCTTGTATTCCGCTGGCATTGTTGGTACACTTGACCCGTGGTCGTGGACGTGTGTCCACCCACCAAACAAATTAAAAACGACCGCCATCGCGCGGTCTTTTTTTTTCGCACTACCTCCGGTCGGAAGCCGTCGCGCCCCCGACCCATCGGCCTTAATCCGCGTTAATCGGCGGCCGATTCAAAGATTCCCCATAAGGAGTACTACTCAGATGTCTGCAAACCTCAGCACAGGCCCCCGCACCGAAGAAGGCAAAGCCAAATCCTCCCAGAATGCCAAAAAACATGGGCTCACCGCCGAGTCCATCCCCGCCGATCTCCAGCCTGTTTTCAACCATTTGCGAAACGAACTCCACGCCCAGTGCCGCCCCGATGGCCCCTTGGAAGAGATCTTCTTCGACAAACTCGTCACCGCCCGCTGGAACATGCTCCGTGCGCTCGATTTCCAAAACGAACTCTACGACCGCTCC
>JADLDI010000003.1 GCA_020846745.1 Bryobacterales bacterium
AGCCTGAATAGAGGGTAGGTCTGCACTACACGTGCATACGGAAATGTTTTATTGATGACGAAGGACTTGCACCCGCGCAAACCACGCTTTCGTGGAAAACCAGCCACCAACTGCGAAAGTCAGGCTAAGCCTGTGATGTAAAAGTGAAGGATCTCCCCGGGCACTGCTGGATCGACGTTGGTCACCAGCGAGCGAAAGTCCTGGTGAATAGCCGTTCCTCGACCGCCAGGCAGCAGAAACTCCACTCTCCACGGCAGGACCTTGATTGCGGGCAGTTCCAGGTGAAATGGCGAAGCGTGTATCACCTCAAGACGCGCTTCACCTGGAAGGGTTTCAAAGGGGACCTGGAAGGTAATCGACTCCGGTTTCGCCTCCAATATCGGGATCTCATCTCCATTAAGCTTCAGAACGACGTGCGCATCGGCCTGAGGCGGTGACGGCTTGTCGGTCAGAGTGGACCCTATCATAGTTGCCCTCGATCCTGGGACCAAGCCGTCGGCCAGAGTGACCCAGATAGGCAGAGGTGTGCGTGGCACGATGTCGACGCTGTCGCCGGAGTGCACGTCAATCCGCACCACCCGGTTATCGGCACTGATGCCGTACGCTACGAACCCGTCGGGGGAAAGTGCCGCTTCCCAGAACCCGTCCGCATACTCCTCCGAATTGGTTAACTGCCGCCGTCCTTCGCCAAGTGTCCCGATCGTGAATAGCTGCAATGACGAGACGGGAGATCCCTCACCGGCCAAATACAGGATTCGAGACCCATCCGCGGTGAGGCTCCATTGGTCGAGTTCGGGGACAATGGAAATCCCGTCGGCCGGGATCGCCTCTTGTGCGATGAGGAAGTCCTGTCCCGTCGCCAGATCGATCGCCCGAAAGGAGAATTGCAGCGGGACCCGGCTCGACGGCTCAACAGCCGATTGGTAGACGATGCGCTTGGCTTCGGCGTCCACTTGGGCAAGGCGCACGGTGGCTTCGACTGGAAAGCTGCGCTCGCCTGAAGGGCAGTTCAAGGTAACGGCGCCCTTCGGCAGCGTCACTGCACAACCCGTGTCACTCAGCGCTCGCCGCTTCGCGGCCACTTGGCCCGGCACTCGCCGGTACTCACCGTTCGTTAGATCGAGCACCAACCCGTTCGCGACGCCGATGAAGGCGTAACGCCCGTTCCGGCTGACCTGCACGTACTGATCGAATTGGCGGCGTCCGGCGGGTGTCACCAGAGTGGAGTTGACGACCGGCACCCCACGGCACTGGCTGAGTACACATTGCAGTGAGGTGTACGCACTAGTGAAAGCCATGACATCGCCGGCGGCGCTGACATCGACGGCCCCAAAGGCGTTTCCCCAGTCCGGTCTTAGAAGGGTCCAGCCGCCAGGAGGTAAGTACCGAAAAACGTTTCCCGAGGATAGGTCCGGTTGTGAGCGCAACGGTACCGCTGAATTCAGATACGCGCCCTTTGAATAGGCAGTCAGGTTTCGGAAGATCCGTTCGGTACCTGCGAACAGGACGGGGCTGAGAATGATAGGAAGTATGCCTAAGAGGGATCTGCCGAACATACGCTACGCGTGTCCGACTACTAAGAGTTTGGAAGTTACGTAATCAACGACACCAAGAAAAGGAATTCAGCGCTGAGTCAAGGGCCAAATCGTCATCAAATCCGCACCCTACTTGCGGAGCAGGAAACCGCGCGGGTTGAAGGTCAGGAGGAACTTTTCCTGGGAACGGTCGGGTGTGAAGTCGGGGTTGTCTTTTAGGAACTGGTCGACGGCTTCCCATGGGCCCGGTCCGTGTTTGGGGAGGACCGGATGGCCGTTGAAGTGGGTGTCTTCGACGATCAGGTAACTCGACGGCGTGACCAGGGGACCGTAGAGGCGTAGTTCTTCAGAGACGTGCGGTCCGCGATGGTCGGAATCGAGAAACACCATGACCTTTTCACCGGGCTGGATCATGGTTTTAATCTTTTCGACCAGGTCCGGCGCGGTGGAGGAGGAGTGCAGGAACGTGATGCGCGGGTGCTTGGGCTTGTTGGGGTAGTCTTCGATGTCGACGGTGATGATGCGGCCGTGGCCGATAAGGTCGCAGATGTTGGCGTAGAAGTAACTGCTGCCGCCTTTGTAAGTGCCGGTTTCGACGATCACGTCGGGTTTGATGCGGTAAATGAGTTCCTGGAAGACCCAGAGATCCAGCGGTGATTTCTGGGTGTGCACGCCAAGCCAGTAGGTGTTGTTGAACGTCTGCGCGGCGCTGGCGTGATAGAGCTTGTGGAAGCGTTCAACAACACGTTGCGGCTGGCGCATCCAACGGTTCATGGCTACTGCCCCGGATATGGCTCCCAGGGCGAGCGCCCCAACTACGGCGAATATTTTCATGATCCCCTCTCATCGTTCGTCTCAATAGGGTAACTCTGAATGGAGCGGAGAGGCGAGAAATCTTACTGGTGGTGAGGGTGGGAATCGAGCCGGCGCCACTGGCGGGTTTTGGCGGACCAGGCGATGGCGAGGACAATGCCGATTGAAATAAGGGCGAGGCACAGGCCGGACCACAGGCCCGCGGCGCCCCATCCAAAGTGAAAGCAGAGCACGTACCCGAGGGGAAGGCCGAGCAGCCAGTAGCCGATTAGATGAGAGATGGCGGGGATGCGTGTGTTGCCTGCGCCGCGCAGTGCTCCGGTGGCGACGCCTTGTGCTCCGTCGAACAGTTGAAACAGAGCGACCAGCGCAAGCAACGGGATTGCGGCTTGGACGACGGCTTCGTCGTTCGTCAAAACATGGCCGATCAAGCGTGGAGCGCCGATGTACAGGATTCCGAACGCGCCCATGATGGCGACGCCGAGGGCGATGGCGATCCAGCCGGAGGCTCGGGCCGCCGGCCAATCGCGGCGGCCGACCGCCTGGCCGACCCTGACAGCGGCGGCCGAGCCCAGGCCTACGGGAACCATATAGGAGAAGCTGGCGGCGTTCATGGCGATCTGGTGGGCGGCGAGATTGGATGGGTCCAGACGGCCGATGAGGGCGGTGGCGATGGCGAACACGGCGAGTTCGACGGCGATCTGGAACGCGGCGGGCGCGCCCAGTTGCAGAAGTTCGCGAACGCCCTTGCGGGAGGGGAGCCGGCGGACTTCGCGAAGACCCCAGGCGGTTGCCGGGTTCATCCAAAAGGCAAAGAAGATGAGCGTGGCGGCCATGTAGACGCGTGAGATCGTGGTGGCCCAACCGGCTCCAGCGGTGCCCATAGCGGGGAAGCCGAAGTACCCGAAGATGAGGATCCAATTGGCGGCGGCATTTACGAGGTTGGCCGAAATGAGCGAAAACATAATCACGCCGGCATGATTCATAGACTGCAGGTAGCGGCGGAAAGCGGTGTAGACGAGCAGCCACGGAGTGCTCCAGATGAGAGCGGAGAGGTAGGGCCGTGTTTCCGTTACTACGGCGGGATGAATGCCGATAGGGGTCAAGAGATAGCCGATGGTGGCCTGTACCAGCATGAGCAGAGGCGCCAGGGCGGCTGCGATCCACATGCCATCGACCAACGCCTGGTGGCAACTTTTCAGCTTGCCCGCGCCGAAGGCCTGCGACACGACGGTGTCGAGCCCCAGCATAATGCCCGTGCCGAACAGGGTAACGGTGTAGAAGAGGACGCCGCCGAGGCTTACGGCTCCCATGGCTTCTTTGGACAGGCGGCCCACCATGGCGGAATCGACTACCGACATCGTCATCCAGCCGAATTCGCCTAGCACGAGCGGCAGGGCGAGCGCGATCAGCGGGCCGATTTCCCCCCGAGCCTCGCGCCACCTGACCATCTTTTCACCATACCGTGTACACTGAGGCCAAATGGCAACGGTCGCCGCTTCGAACACCGCAACGGCCGCGGGGTCCACCACGCTGTCCGAACGATTGGTGTCGCTTGACGTATTTCGCGGTCTCACGATGGCTTCGATGGTGATGGTGAATAACCAGGGTCCGGGGAGTTACTACCAGTTGGAACATGCCTCGTGGCACGGGCTGACGTTTACAGACCTCGTGTTTCCGTTCTTCGTGTGGATTGTCGGCGTGGCGATGACGCTATCGACGGCCAAGCGCGTGGAGCGCGGCGAGAATAAGACGCAACTGCTGCTGCATGTGGCCAAGCGCGCGGCGGTCATCTTCCTGATCGGCCTCGGGCTGAACGGGTTTCCGAGTTACGACCTGGCGCACTTGCGCATCCCCGGAGTGCTGCAGCGGATCGCGATCTGCTACCTGATTGCGGGCATCATATTCCTCTATTCTGGATTGCGCGGGCGGGTGCTCTGGCTGGTGGGGTGTTCGGCGCTCTACTGGGTGCTGATGGCGCCGTACGGATACGACAAACTTACTAACTTCTCGGCGCAAGTGGACCAGATGGTGTTATCGACGGACCATCTGTATCGCCATACGAAGACGTGGGACCCGGAGGGCGTCGTGTCGACGCTGCCGTCGATCGGCACCTGTTTGTTCGGCATCCTGACCGGGATGCTGCTGCGGAGGAAACTGGATTTGGCCGAGAAGACCACCTGGATGTTCCTGGGCGGCAACGCACTGGTGTGGCTCGCGGTGATTCTGGATAACTTGCAGCCGATTAACAAGCAGATCTGGACCGTTCCTTATATGCTGGTGACGGCCGGGCTGGCCAACATCGTGTTTGCGGCGTGTTACTGGCTGGCCGACGGACAGAACTATCGCGGGTGGTACACGAAGTTCTTCGTCATTTTCGGAATGAACGCCATCGCGGTATACATCTTCCACGGGCTGATGGGGCGGTTGCTCGATCCGATGGTGCAACCGGTGGTGTACGCGGCGCTGGAATCGCCGCTGGGGGCGGCCAATACTTCGCTGATCTACTCGCTGATCCACGTGACGCTGAGCTTCGCGTTCGCGTGGGTGCTCTATCGCAAGCAGTGGTTCCTGAAGTTCTAACTGGCTACTCGATGGTGGCGGTCTTGATGTAGTCGAGGTCGGGGAACGCGGACTTCAGGTAAGCATTGCCCTGACGCAGGATGCGCTGCTGGTTGGGCTTGTCGCGGTGCTGGCCGTTGAGCAGCGCCGTCATGCCGATGCCCTTCACCACGTCGCCAAACGGAGTAAAGCCCTGGACGTTCAGGTCGGGGTTGTCCTTGAGGTTGATGAACACTTGCGTGGAGCGCGTGTCCGCTCCGGAGGCCGCAAACGAAACGTAACCCAGGACATTCCGCTTGATCACCTTCTCGTCTTTAATCGGCGCTTTCTCCCACTTGGCCTGAACGGCTGGATTGGGGTGCAATCCAAACTGCGCCACGAAGCCGGGCAGCACCCGGAAGAACACAGAGCCGTCGTAGAAGCCGTTCTTCACGAGGTTATAAAAGCGGTCCGCCCCGAGAGGCGACCATGACCGGTGCACGGCAACGATGAACTCGCCCTTGCTGGTGACGAACTTGGCTTTGTACTCCTCGGGCGCCTTCTCGTTGAGGGCCGCGGGGTTCATCAGTTTCGAGGCGCCGGCCTTAGGCGGGGCGGACGATGCGGCCTTGGCCGGACCTTTCGCAGACTGGGCAGAACACAGCAGAGCGGCAACGAGGGCGGTGGGCAGGACACGGGACATTTGGTTCTGATTGTAGCCCGAAGTTCGAGTCGTGGATCTTCGCGGATCTGGCTCCACACTGGTCGACCCTTCGGGTTGTATTCGGTGCCGGCATCTGTCGGTGGCCCATTCACCCCGCAGTTCGCCGGGGTCCCGTATAATCGAACCAGGAGCAAGGCTGTGCACAGCGAGTACATCGAACAGCGCCACGGAGGCTACTACATAGCGGGGACGCGCATTTCGTTGGACTCTGTGGTGTACTCTTTCAACGAAGGGCAATCGCCGGAGGCCATTCAGGAAGACTTCCCGTCGCTAAAGCGCGCCCAGATCTACGGCGCGATTGCTTTCTACCTCGATCATCAAGCCGAGATCGACAAGTACCTGATGGACACCGAGCGAGAGTTTGAGGGGAACGCCATCCCGCTGGAACAGGCCAACCCGACACTTTGGGCCAAGATCCAACGTGCTAAAGCCGAGGCCGCCCAAGGCGAACGGCGTTCTTGAGCATCCGGTTCCAGGCTGACAACGACCTCAAGTTCGGAATCGTCAAGGCCGTCCGGCGGCGAGAGCCGACCGTTGATTTCGTGTCCGCACATCGCATTCAAACGTGGGTTCGAATTTTGGGGTGGTACCATTTTCGGTCACACCCTACAAAAAAGCGGCTGAAAGCCTATCGCTATCAGCCGCCGTATTTTTATGATTGCTAGTCGGATAAATGGTCGGGGCGAGAGGATTCGAACCTCCGACCTCCTGGTCCCGAACCAGGCGCTCTAGCCAGGCTGAGCCACGCCCCGACGTACTTTACTAGTGTAGCCGCTTCCCACCCGACAGGGCAAGCTGCGATCACTGGCTACCTGGCCTTCTCTTACACGGTTCGCCAAATGTTGAACTCGAAATCCACGGGCGAAAGGCCGCGGTCCCGCAACTGGCGGATGCAGTCTGCCGGGCTGTCTCCAATTGCCTCGATGCGGCGGAGCGGGAGAGTCTGTGGTGAGTAGATCTGCAGGGCGATCCACCGGCCCAGCAGTGCCCGCCGCTCTTCGATCGACAGTCGTTCGGGCTCACGGCCAAGCACCAACACGTTTTTCACGGCCGGTTTGCCTTTCATCCCAGACATTGTACCGTTGAACGCGTGCCGTTCAGTACGGGGTCTACCGCTAACTCAACGCTTAGGATTAACAAGACTCCCCCTTGACCGTCGGTGCTGAATTGCCATATGATGCCTCAACCGGGTGGAGTCTCTCTGCCCAAACCACCCTATCAGGGGTTTAACTGGAGAGCTAATTTGAGAATTCTGATCCTTGCTGTATTGGGAGCGGCCGCCGTGTTTGCGCAAACCACCGGTACTGCCACCCTGGTCGGAACAGTCAGCGATAACAGCGGAGCGCTTATTCCCGGCGCGACCGTAACCGTAGTCAACAACGAAACGCAGTTCACATCCAACACGCAGACCACCTCGGAAGGTAGCTACTATATTCCAAACCTCATTCCCGGCACCTACAGAATGACGATCGAAGCCCAGGGCTTCAAACGTTATGTCCGGGAAGGTATCATTCTCCGCACCTCCGAACAGCCGAAAATCGACGTTTCGATGGAAGTCGGCGCCGTTACCGAGTCGATCCAGGTCTCCGGCTCGGCGCCGCTGCTTGAAACCGAAACGACTGCTACTGGTCAGGTGATGGAAGGCGACATGATCGTGAAGATCCCGGTCCTGCAGAAGTACGCCTTCCGCGTGCTGCTTTATTTGCCATCCACCTCCAACATCAACGGCCAGCACGTCGTTGGTCAACGCGAGCGCGCCATGGGTTACACCATCGACGGTGTGAGCGGCAAGGAACCTGTCCGCGGCATGGTCGCGGCTACCAACCAAGTCGTATCTCCCTCGATCGACTCTTTCCAGGAAGTTAAACTGTTCACCACCGGTATGCCGGCGGAAATGGGACACTCGGCCGGCGGCCTTGTCCAGGGCGTCTTCAAGAGCGGCACCAATCAGTTCCACGGTTCGGGTGAGGACCGCTACATTCAGAAAGCGCTCATTCACCGCACCTACCTCGAACAGTTGCCACGCGTCAATCCGTTCACCTATCACGAACTCTCGGGCAACCTCAGCGGCCCGGTGTACATTCCAAAAATCTATAACGGTAAGGACAAAACGTTCTGGCTTTTCGGATTCCAGCGCCACCATGAGAAGGGCGGCGAAACGGCCAACCTTCAGGTGCCTTCGCCGGAAATGCTCGCCGGCAACTTCAATTTCGGCGGCTTAAACCAGATCTACGATCCGGCCACCACGGCGTTTGGCGCCAATGCCGGCTGCCCCTCGGGTCAAGCTGAGTGCTGGTACCGTTTGCCATTTGCCAATAACCAGGTCCCTCAGTCCCGCTTCGATCCGGCGGTGAAGAACTTTCTCGCCCGTAACCCCTACGTGCCGGAAAACAATACGCAGCGCGCGATCGATCGTAGCTTCGGCCCGACCAACAACCTGATCTCGCCCACCAATTATCGCTCCTACCGTACCCGGTTCGACGGCAAAATCGATCACCAGTTTGCCCCCAATCACCGCATGTTCGGCCGCTACTCCCACGTGCGGCACCGCGCGTGGCGCGATCGCCTCTCTCCCGAAATTGCGTGGAGCGACTACGACTATCGCGCGATTCCGCTTCCCATCGATTCGCGCAATGCGGTCATCTCCGATACCTATACCCTCAGCCCGACCCTCATCAACGAAGCTCGCCTCGGCTTCAACCGCCGCAAATCCTCTACCACGCCCAGCACGCTGAACCAGGATTGGGCAAAGCAACTGGGAATTCCAAACGTCAGTGGCGCTACCTTCCCCAACTTCCAGGCCTGCAACAACCTGTCGAATTGCACTGGCGGAACGACGTTCTTCCGCCAGCAGGGCCTTGCGCCGAACCAGGAAGTGGGCGAAGACTTCACCTTCCAGAACAACATGACGAAGATCGTCCAGAAGCACACGCTGAAGTTCGGCTATGAGGTGATCCGCACCCGCTACAACCAGTTGACGGATGCTCTTCCATCGGGCAGTTATCGCTTTGGCGGTACCGACTTCCCCTTCGTCCCCAACACCGGCAACGCGTTCGCCGCGTTCCTGCTGGGTTCCGTTTCGAACGCCGAATTCACCCAGGTAATGTCCAACTGGCTCCCTCGGTGGTGGTCGCATGCGTTCTATGTGCAGGACGACTTCAAAATCGCCCGCAACATCACGATTAACATGGGCCTGCGCTGGAGCTTTGAATCGCCGTTCCAGACCAAGTACGGTTTCCAGTCGCAGTTCGATCCGAATGCCATCGATCCGATCAGCGGCCGCAAGGGCGCCATCACTCACCCCAAAGGACCGCTGGCCTCGAAGGACCTCAACAACTTCCAACCGCGCTTTGGCATTGCCTGGCAAATGAAACCCAACTTCGTCATGCGCGGCTCGTTTGGCGTCATTACCCAGGACATCTTCGCCAACGGCCTCGCGCAGAACTTCGAAGAGTACTTCGCGACAGCCACCTTGCAGGCGCCCGTCGGCGATCCGCGGCCCGTCTTCCAGTTAAGCCAGGGTCCGCCGGCATTCCGCTTCAACACCAATCCTGATGGTTCGGTGCCCTTCGTCGGGTCCAACTTCTCGGGCCGCAACGCCTCCTGGTACGACCCCAACATGAAGAACCCCTACATCATGAACTGGTCGTACGGCTTCCAGTGGAACTTCACCCAGAACTGGCTCCTCGAGGTCACCTACCAGGGTTCTCGCGGTGTCCGTCTGCAGAATGCGTGGGACATCAACCAGATCCCGCTCAATATCTCCACCGATCCCACCACGCTCAACAACATCTTCCGTAACACCCAATTCTCCAAACCGTATCCGCAGTTTGGCAGCATTCGCCACTACTCCAACTACGGCGACAACTCCTATCACGGCACAACGTGGCGCGTGGAAAAGCGCTACTCGCAAGGTCTGCAGTTGAACGCGTTCTACACCTTCTCGAAGTCGCTCAACAACGGCGATGACGACGGTAACGTCGGCGGTATCACCTTCTACAACCGCGCTCTCGAGAAGGGCCGCGCCAACTACGACATCCGCCACCGCTTCGTGAGCGTCATGACCTACGAACTGCCGTTCGGTAAAGGTCGCAAGATGATGAATCGCGGCGGTATCCTGAATCACCTGCTGGGCGGATGGGATCTTGCTTGGACCCAGACCTTCCAGTCCGGTCCGCCGATGACCATCGGTTTCGCCGGCAGCCCCAACAATTACCTGCCGGGTTCCGCCCGCCCCAACCTGGTTTCCGGGGTCAACCCGATCACTCCGGATTGGAGCATCGGTCCGAACCGGTTCCCGACTCAGGCGCAGGTTCCGTACCTCAACGCCGATGCCTTCGCCTATCCGGCAGCTTTCACCCCCGGGACCATGGGCCGCAACGTCCTCGAAGCTCCGGGCCTCACCTGGACCCAGTTCTCGCTCTCGAAGGAATGGCGCATTCTGGAGCGCGCCCGCTTCATCCTCCGTTGGGATTCCAACAACCCGTTCAAGAACCCCAACTACGGCCAGCCGGACGTCACCTTCAACCGCAACAACCTGGCCAACTTCGGCCGCGTCGGCACCTCCACTCGCGGCGGCTTCTCCGACATCGGCACCGCCCAGCCCAACCACCTCCTGGTCTTCCGCCTGGAGTTCTAAGGCTTAGCGCCCCGCCAACAAAGAGGCCGTGCCTTCCCCAGGAAGCCGCGGCCTCTTTAATCGGGGACAGGCCCCGATAAGGCCCCTGATAAAGCCGCACCCATCTTAATCGGGGACAGGCCCCGATTTAGCGAGATTTTTCGCGCCGCCGGCGCACTACCCGATCAAATGGCACGAAAAGCGCGAGTGGTGCGGGCTGCCGAACCCGTCCATGCGACCGCCCGCGGTGTCGGCCGCACCCCCATCTTCCGCCACGGCTTCGACAAGCGTAAGTACCTCAAACGATTCGCCTTAGTCGCCGAACAGGAGAAGGTGGAAGTCCACGGCTATTGCATACTTGACAACCACGTGCACTTCCTGCTCGTCCCCACGACACTCGACGGTCTCGCCCGCCTCTTCCATCGAGTACACACCTGGTGGGCGCAGTATTTCAACAAACTACGACACCGCTCCGGCCACCTGTTCCAATCCCGATTCTTCTCCTGTCTCCTCGATTCCCAGCATTACTTCGCCGCGATGCGCTACATCGACCTGAACCCGCGTGCCGCAAACCTCGTAAAGGATCCTGCGAACTTCGAGTTCTCCTCCGCCCGCTCACACCTCACCGGCCGGCCCGACCCCGCCATCCTCCTCATGATGGAAAACTGGCGCCACCGCTTCTCCAACAACCCGCAACGTTACCGCGAATTCCTCAAAGAAACTCCGCGCGAAGAGTGGAAACGCATCGAACAGGGACTTCGCAGCGGACTACCGGTAGGCTCAGACGATTGGATCGCCTGGCTTGAGCAGGAAACGCACCGCCGCCTCCGGCCAAGCCCGCCCGGCCGCCGACCTCTAGCCCGCCAATGCGCCTGAATAAGCTAACCCTACTTAGAAGAAACCGACTGCGGAGCCGTATTCTGGCACGCGATGGAATCCGTCATTCCGCTGGCGATCAACGCGCATGCATTATCGCGAGCCGTCCGCTCCGCCTGCTCGCGTGTCGCACCCGCCGCGGTCCGGCACGCCGAACGCCCCTGGTACTCCATGCAAACCTCGACCCGGTACGCCGATAAGTTTCGCGTCGACGTCCACATGATCGCCAGAAACGCCAGCGCAAATACAACGATTATCAGGATGCCCTTGTTCTTCATCGCGTCCAGTACTACTCGCTGAAGAAATTCCCCATCTTGCGGAACTTCTCGTACCGCTGATTCACCAGTTCCTCTGCGCTCATCGCCAACAGCTCATCAAACGCCTGCGATACCGTATTTGCCAGGTTGAATGACGCCTGGTCCGGCTCCGCATGCGCGCCCTCCCCCGGCTCCGGCACGATCCCGTCGATCAGCCCGAGCTTCACAAGATCGGGAGCGGTCAACCGCAACGCCGCCGCCGCCTTCTCCGCATGGGCCGCATCGCGCCAGATGATCGCCGCGCAACTCTCTGGCGAGATAACGCTGTAGATCGCGTTCTCCATCATATAGACACGATTCGCGACCCCGACACCAAGCGCCCCGCCGCTACCGCCCTCGCCGATCACGACCGCCACCACCGGGACCGTCAACCGCGACATCTCGCGCAAGTTATACGCGATCGCCTCCGCCTGCCCGCGCTCCTCCGCGTCCACACCCGGATAAGCGCCCGGCGTGTCGAGCAGCGTCAGAATCGGCCGGCCGAACTTCGCCGCCAGCTCCATCACCCGCATCGCCTTCCGGTACCCTTCCGGCTTCGGCATCCCGAAATTGCGGTGCAGCTTCTGCTTCGTGTCGCGACCCTTCTGTTGCGCGATCACCATCACCGGGCGCTCGCGCAGAAATCCCATGCCGCACACGATCGCCGCGTCGTCGGCATACCGGCGGTCGCCATGTAGCTCCTGAAAATCCGTGAACAACTGCTGGATGTAGTCGAGCGAGTGCGGCCGCTTCGGATGGCGCGCCAATTGAACACGCGTCCAGGCCGGGTGCGGCCCGGTAGGCGCTGGTATGCCGGTTGACATCTTATTTAGGATAGAACGCCCGGCGCCGTTATCCGCTGCGCCCTACCAGCCGACCGGCGTCTGCGCGTTCTGCTCATCCAGCCATTTCTTCAGCGGAGCGAAATAATCCATCATTGCGCCCGCATCCATCCGATCCTCACCGGTCATCGCCTTCAACGCCTCGGGCCACGGCTTGCTCTGGCCCATTTGCAGCATCGCCTTCAGCCGGTCGCCCGCTTCTTTGCTTCCATAGATCGAACAACGGTGCAGCGGCGCCGTACATCCCGCCGCCTTCGCCAGCGCCCGGTGAAACTGAAACTGCAGAATATGTGCGATGAAGTAACGGCTGTATGGCACGTTTGCGGGCACGTGATACTTCGCGCCCGGATCAAATGCATCCGCCGGACGTTCCACCACCGGCGCGACGCCCTGATATTTCCGCTTCAAATCCCACCACGCCGTGTTGTACGCGTCAGGCTTCACCTCGCCCGAAAATACTTTCCAGCGCCACTGGTCCACCAGCAGTCCGAACGGCAGGAACGCGACCTTCTCGAGCGCCCGCTGCATCAACAGTCCGATGTCCTTCGAAGGATCGGTCGGCTGTGTCAGGAACCCGAGCTTCACCAGATACTCCGGCGTAATCGACAGCGCGATCGTATCCCCGATCGCCTCGTGGAACCCGTCGTTCGCCGAATCGCGGAACAGAAACGGCTGCTGGTTGTACGCGCGCTGATAGAAGTTATGGCCCAACTCATGGTGGATCACCGCGAACTCTTCCGCCGTCGTCTCAATGCACATTTTGATCCGGAGATCCTCGACGTTATCCACGTCCCAGGCGCTCGCATGGCACACCACTTCCCGATCCTTCGGCTTCGTAAACTGCGACCGCTCCCAAAACGTCTTCGGCAGCGGCGCAAACCCAAGCGACGTGAAGAACGCCTCGCCATACCGCACCATCGCCTTGTCGTCCGTCTTGCGTGTCTTCAAAATCGATGTGAGGTCATACCCGGGATTCGCGTCCTTGGGCGCCAGCAGCGGATACACGTTCTCCCAACTCTGCGACCAGATGTTGCCCAACAAATGCGCCGGTATCGGACCTTTCTCCCGCACCACATCGCCGTACTTCTCGCGCAACCGCTTCCGTGCGTACGCATGCAGCGACTGATATAGCGGCTGCACCTGCCCCCACAGCCGATCCAACTCCTTCGCGAACTCGTCCGGCCCCATGTCGTACTTCGACCGCCACATCGCCCCCGTATCCTTGAACCCCAACTCCCGCGCCCCTTTGTTCGACAGCTCGACAAACCGCACATACTCGTCTTTGATCGGACGCGCCGTATCGTGCCACCCGATCCATGCCTCGCGCAACTTCTTCTCATCCCGCGAATCCCCCAGCAACCGCCCGATCGCCACCACATCCAGGCATTCGCCGCCGGCCGCGCAATACTTCGCCTTTCCGTAATGGCCTTCCATGGCCGCCTGCAACCGTGTAACTTCCTCCGCTTCTTTCGGGTTCGCGGGCGTGGCCAGCGTCAGCGAGTTCTTGAGTAACTTGATCTTCCGCGCCGTCTCAGCCGGCAGTGTCAGCCCATCGAATTTCGCCGCCTCTTTCGCGTACTTCACAGCTAAATCGATCAGCCGCTGCGAAGCCAGCGCCGACAGCGCTTCCGTGTCCTGATTGATGTAGGTGGCGTGCACCCACGACGCTTGCGATGCCTCGTTAGCCGCCGCCAACAGCTTCGTCTCCGCTTCTTCCACAAACTTCCGGGCGTCTTCGGCCGTCGGCCTGCTGCCCGCTCCGCCACATCCAACGGCTGCCACCGCTAGTAGACCAAAAACACACCACAACGGGTTGCGCATATCTGGGAGTTATTATCGCGTGCCGCTTGATATCGTCAATCCCCTTGATATCATCAGTCCCAATGCTCAGCCGCCGCCAATTCGCCGCCCTGCCGCTGCTCCCCCTCGCCGCCCGCCAGGCCGGCCGTATCGCCCGTTATGAAATTCGCGAAGCGCGCGTACCCTTCCACGAGCGCGTCCGTGAAGTCTGGCTTTCATCCTGGAAGAACCAGAAGCGCGACCAGTCCGATTATCTCCTCACGTTCGTCACCCTGCACACCGACACCGGCCTCAGTGGACTCTGCGAATCGAAGCTCCCTCGCGTCAAAACCGAAGCGCTGCTCAAGGAAATGGTCGGCAAACCCGTCTCCGATTACGTCCACGACGATTCGATCCGCGGCCTCTTGATCGCCATTTACGACATCCTCGCCCAAGCCGCCGGCGTACCCATCTCCAAGTTCCTTTCCCCGACAGCGCGGCCGAAAGTCATCCCCACTTGGTGGAGCCAGTGCTTCCCGCCCGCCGTCATGGCCTCGGAAGCCAAACTCGGCGCATCCCTCGGCTACCGCGTTCACAAGGTAAAGGCACGTCCCTGGGAAGATCCCATTGCCCAGGCGGCTGCCATCTGCGCCGTGATTCCCAAAGACATGAAGGTCTGGGTGGACGCGAACTCCACCTGGGGAACCGTCGACAAGACAATAACCGTCACGAAGGAGCTATCCAAGTTCTCGAACTATTTCGCCATTGAATCGCCCTTCGCCAAAGAGAACCGCGAAGGCTACCGCGCTCTGAAAGGCAAGCTTCCCCTCAAAATCGCCGAGCACGTCGATGCCTTCGCCGCTTCCGGTGAACTCGACGAATGGATTAAAGAAGGTCTGCTCCACGCCTGGATCGTCGGCGCTCCCAAACTCGGCCGCTACACCCAGCAGCTTGCCGCCAAATCCCGCGCGGCACGGTCTCCTATCTGGATCGAACACTCGATCGACAACGGCATCGACCAGGTCTTCCAAGCCCATCAATCCGCCGCCTACCCGGAAATCGAATATGTCATCGCCGTGACCCACGTCTTAGCCGACGACTGCATGAAGGAACCATTCACCGTTCGCGACGGTTTCTATCAAATCCCTAACAAACCCGGCCTCGGCGTCTCGCTCGACATGGCCGCCCTGGAACGCTATCACGTCGCCTGAAACATGTCCACCGGCTTTTCGAGCACCGCCAGGAATTACAGACGCTACACTCTGAATAGGAGTCTCGCAGTGCTTCTCACCACTCCCGGTGTCGAAGAAATTCGCCGCCGGTACCTCGCCCTCTACACCGGCGCCATCGCCGATATGCTCGACAAACACGGCTACCGCAACCAGGTTCTGCCCCGCTATATCAATGCGCACACCCGTGTGAACCGCCTTGCCGGACCCGCCT
Organism: Bryobacterales bacterium; assembly: GCA_020846745.1. Lineage (GTDB taxonomy): Bacteria > Acidobacteriota > Terriglobia > Bryobacterales > Bryobacteraceae > JADLDI01. The sequence goes on from JADLDI010000003.1 coordinate 15,468, forward strand.
TCACCGGCCAGGGCTACCCTTGTGCCGACACCACACATAACGACACGTCCAAACGCCTCGCCATGCTCGACAGCATCACTCCGGGCACCGTCTCCGTCTGGTCCTGCGGCGGCAGCGAAGAGTGCGCCCACTGGGGCGAAATCATGTCTACCGCCGCTCGCCAGCACGGCTGCACCGGCGCGGTGATCGACGGCGGTGTGCGCGACCTCGACTTCGTCGACGCCATGCAATATCCGGTCTTCGCGAAGTTCCGCTCATCCGCCAGTTCCATCGGCCGTTGGGATATTCATGAATGGCAGGTCTCTGTCCGCATCGGCCAAACGCTCATCCATCCCGGCGACTTCATCTTCGGCGACATCGATGGCGTAGTAGTCGTGCCCGCCAACATGACCCTCGAAATCCTCACTGCCGCGGAAGACGTTTTCGAGCGCGAACGAGCCATGCGCGAAGAACTCCGCGCCGGCGTGCCGGTCCAGCAAGCGTTCGCCAAATACGGCTCCATTTGACACGCGCCGCGCCCGCGGAGGATTATGTCTGCTGCGCATGATCCCTATCCGCCGGCGTGACCTCCTGCTTGGCGCCGCCGTCCTAACCGCGTCCTGCCGTCGAGAAATCAGCCGCACCATCGGCGTGGTCCCAAAGGGCGCCAACCATATCTTCTGGCAAACCGTTCGCGCCGGAGCGATCAAGGCCGCCCGCGAAACCGGCTACACCGTCGAATGGAACGCCCCTGCCCTTGAAATCGACTCGTCCCGCCAGATCGAAATCGTCGACTCGATGGTCAACCGCAAACTGGCCGGTATCGTCCTCGCCCCTGTCGACAAGAAGGCTCTGGTGGCCGCCGTCAACCGCGCGCATCGCGAGAAGGTTCCGGTCGCGATCTTCGATTCCGCCATCGACACGGACAAGCGTATCTCTTACGTAGCTACCGACAACATGGAAGGCGGACGCATGGCCGCGCGCCGCATCGGCGAGTTACTCGGAGGGAAGGGAAAGGCCGCCATCATCGGCTTCATGGCCGGCAGTGCCGCCACCATGGAGCGCGAAGCCGGATTTCAGGAGGAACTCAAGACTAAGTTCCCCAACATTCAAATGGTCGGATTGTACTTCGGCATGGCCGACCGTGCTAAGTCGCTAGCCGCTACTGAGAACGTGCTATCCGCCCATCCTGACCTCAACGGCCTGTTCGCCGACAACGAATCCAGTTCCTCCGGAGCCGTACAGGCCCTTAAATCCCGCAAAGCCCGCCAGGTGCAGATGGTAGCCTTCGACGCTTCCGAGCAACTGGTCGAGGACTGCCGCGACGGTTGGATCGATTCGCTCGTCGTGCAAAATCCTTTCAAAATGGGATACGAATCGACCCGTGCCGTCACTACTTATCTCGCCGGACAGTCGCCTGCCGCCCATATCGACTCCGGCGTGCGTCTTATTACTCGTGCGCAGTTAGACGACGCTGAAACTAAGGCTTACTTGTTCCCCGAAATCGATACTTACTTGAAAGGGACGTAACACATGCCGGACATCCTGTTCGAACCGATCCAGTTCCGAAACCTCACGGTCAAGAACCGTATCTGGCGTTCTAACATCTCGGGCCGCTTCGATAACTACGACGGCTCTGGCAACCAGGCGCGCATCAACTGGGAACTCAAATTTGCCCGCAACGGCGTCGGCGCGATCGTCTCTTCTTTCGTCGCCGTCAACATTCGCGGCCGCATTCTGCCCAACTACGCCACCATCGATCGCGACGCGCGCATCCCCTTCTGGCGCGAACTCGGCAAGCGCGTTCACGAGCACGACTGCCGCTTCATCATGCAGCTTTCGCACGGCGGCCGCCAGCGCGACGTCGGCGGTATCGAATTCGAAACCGGACTTAGTTCCACCGACAAGCCGGAGCCGCTCAACGGCTTTCCCTGCGAGCGCATGACGCTCGACCAGATCAAATCCACCATCGAGGACTTTGCCCAAGGCGCACGCCGCGCCCGCGAAGCCGGACTCGATGGCGTCGAACTCCATTCCGCCAACGGCTACCTGTTCACCCAGTTCCTCTCGTCCGCCATCAACGATCGCGAAGACGAATACGGCGGTTCGCTCGAAAATCGCGCGCGCTTCCTGCTCGACGTCATCCGTGCCATCCGCCGCGAAGCCGGCAACGATTTCCACCTGCAAATCAAACTCTCCGCCACGGAGTACAACAACGCCCTCACACCGTTTGAAAAGCCCGGCAACACCATTGAAGACTCTGTACTGGTAGCCAAGTGGGCCGAAGAAGCCGGCGTTGACGCGATCGTCGTCTCCTCCGGGTCCTCCTTCCCGCATCCCAAGAACCCGCCCGGCGACTTCCCCACGGAAGAGGCCGCCAAGACCTTCGACACCATGATCTCCTCAGGCTCCCGCACGCGCCTCAATTACGCCGTCCTCACCAACGACCTGGGCGCGAAACTCTTCCGTGCCTCGTGGATTCGCGCCCGCGGCGAAGTCATCGAAGGCATCAACCTGGACGACGCCCGCCGCATCAAGCACGCCGTCGGCATCCCCGTCCTGTGCACCGGCGGCTTCCAGACCGCAAGCGTCATCCGTCACGCCATCGAAAACGGCGATTGCGATGCCGTCACCATCGCCCGCCCGCTAATCGCAAACAACGACTTAGTGAAGCAGTTCGCCGCCGGCAAAGACATACCCGGCCGCCCCTGCACCTACTGCAACAAGTGTCTCGTCAATGTAATCGAAAACCCACTAGGCTGCTACGAACAAAGCCGCTACCCTTCGCGCGAAGCCATGGTCGCCGAAATCCTAAGCGTCTTCGACGGCCGGTAACATTGCCCGGCGCGTCAGGGTCCGAGAAGAAAAAAGAGTCGACAAAGGGCCGTCTATCTCCGGTCTCGCTAAGTTCCTGCAAACACGCACCATGTAGCCGAGCCGTGACCGCCAGGGAGCGGTGTTTTAACTATGTAATCGGCCGGTCATTCCTAATCCCGCAAACGACGAGTTGCCGAACTCGTGTGGCCCGTTGCCCACCCGGCACAATCTAAGTTCGCTTCTGCCGCTGCCCACGACCATCACAACTCCCGTATCACCTGGAGCCGATCTTCCCTTCGCCTGATTCAAGCCGGTGGAGTTTATGGTCGGATGGTTCGTCTGCCGGACCAACAATGTGTGAATATGATTCGCGGTTCGATTCCGATGATCGGAGTGCTTCCCTGCTGCGTGTACGGGCAGCCGACACGCAATATCAGCAACGGCCCATTAAGCGGCGGGGAACGGTAGTCTGCCTGTTATTACCCGATAACCGATCGTGTAAAGGATGCCCCCAAACATCCCGCCCACGTTGAATGCGATATGGATCGCGATGGCCGGACCGAGCCCCTTATGCCGCTCGCGCAGTTTGCCGGCCGCCAGTCCCAGTAGTAACGTCGAACACACCACCACCGTTGCCGTGATCCTGTCCACTCCTTTGAAGAACAGCGACACATGCATCGAAGAAAACAGTACCGCGCCTGTCAGCACCGGAACGCTCACGCCACCCCACTTTACGTCCCGCCACTGTTCTAAAGCTCCCTGCGCCCAACCCCGCGTGAAGATCTCTTCGGCAATGCTCGATCCTAACCAGACGAACAAAACAATTTGATAAAACTTGAAGCTCTGAATCACTGCTTGCATCCCGCGCCCGCCCGCAAGCAGAATCACGAGCGACGACACGGCCCCCATCGCCAGCCCGCTCATGCAGACGCGCGTCCACCGGACACCTGTCGAACCCGTCAACCCATACGATCCCGCAACCTTGTGCCGCCACACAGTGATCAGCACGAACGAGAACACCGCCATCAGCGCCTTTAACGCCAGTTGCCGTGTCGCCGGGTCCCCGGTTATCAGATGCGATATCCGGCCCGACGCCCAAAATGCCGCCCAGCCTACCGCGAAAACCAGCACGACCTGAATTGCCATTTTTCATCCCCTCTCAACAAACCGCGCCAGCAATTCCCGCTGGCCGGGCACCTCGGAATTCAAAAAGAACCGGTGCCGCGCCAGTATCTGTTGCATCTTTTCCGCGCTGTCCGGGTCTCCCATAATCGCGCGCATCTGATGGATGGTATGTTCCGCCATCAGACCCGCCTCCACAATACAAGTCACATACAAACTGTTCGTCCAGATTCCCTGGATTACCCGCTCCAGACCGTTGCTCAGCAGCGCGACTACTGCTTCGCGCCCATCTACGGTCACATTCAACTGCTGCGATTTCCATTGCAGCTGCACCTGCGATGCTACTGCCGGGATTACCACCTGCGCTCCTGGAACCTCGACCGGGGCGTACGCCTGCACCAGAACATCTACCCCGCGGGCTACTGCCCGCTCGATCGAGGGTAGTACCACCTCCAACACCTCGGGGAATGCATCGACTACCGCCAACCGCTCAGCCTTCACTTCCAGCATCTGCCGGCACCGTTCCATCAGGTGCGGCACCGACTCTAACCGGTACACCCGCTCGTCGTCCGTCTCCGCCTCAATCGCACTTAGCGCCGCCTCGGCTTCTTTGGTTTTCCTCTCAAACGCACTCTGAAGATGACCGATAAATTCCGAGGCCGGAACCGCACGGCATAACCGGTTCTCCCCCTCTTCCACCAGCACCGCCCCTCGCCCCCCTAGCGACTCGATTGCCTTATAGGTGTTCGCCGTCGGTCGCTTGATCGCTTTGGCAATCCCGTATCCCGTCGTCGCCGGATGGGATAGCAAAAACACATACACCTCGGACTCCAGGTCGTTCAATCCCAGAGTCCGCAACAGTTCCAAAGCTCGTTCGTTCAAATTAGTAGTATATTTGAATGCTACTCTTTGCACAAGGCCTAAGTCCCCTACTCTGAACAAATTGCGAAACGAACTCCCCCCGCTCCGCAATGCCCCCCAACCCAGCACAACCCCCACAACCGTGCCGCGGCGCGTAAGATTTCTGAGACCGTCTGTCAAGCAAAATCTGCAGGTCATGCCGCCGCCTTCCCGTATGGCGATCCGCTCCGCCGCAGTGCCGCCAGGTACCGAGCCTCGTCATAGCGCTCCCG
>JADLDI010000004.1 GCA_020846745.1 Bryobacterales bacterium
ACATCCGCGAGCGGGGCGAACTCGTCGGGCGGGGTGCCGTTGGAGATCTGCTGGATGGCGCGATCGGTTTGGAGCATGCGGATTTCGCCAGGGCGGATTTGTAGGAGCCTTCCCAGCGAAGGTAGTAGCGGTGGACTTTATCCAAACTGGCTTCGTTTTGTTCGGTTGATTCTAGAGCGCGGAGGGCGGCTTCGCGTTGGCGGCAGCGTTCGATTTGCCAGTTGGCGGTGATGAGGCGCTGGAAGGCGAAGTGTTCGAGGGGACCCGCGGGGAGGATTTCGTCTCGCAGTTCGGCTTCCATCTGGTCGAAGAAGGGGCGCTCGTCGTCGCTGACGATGATGTTGGCGGTGGACAAGCCATGTTGGCGGTTGTTCTGGGAGGAGGCTTGTTTGCCTTCGTCGGTGCGGGGTCCGGTTTGATGGGACATTGCTTTCGTGCTCCTTTGCTTGGGTCGTGCTTTCGTTTGGCAACCCCTCCTTGACAGTCGGGGCACCGGTCGCGGTATCGACGGACGCGACCGGAAGCGAGCGGAAATAAAAAAGCCGGCACGAGGGCCGGCGGGGTTTTTCGAGGATAGTGGGGCGTGCGGAGACACGTCCACTGCCAAAATGTCAATGTATCACGGATTGGGGAGAAAGGAAACTGAATTTCGTTTTTTTAATGGGGATGGGGCGGTGGGGGTGCGGCCAGGCTGACCGTTCGAACGCGCGATCTTCCGGGGTGAGGAAGACATCAACGTGGCCGGTTGCGGCACCAGGTGACTTGGAACCGGAGGCCCGGGTGGACGAGGCGTGCGTTGCGAGGCATTACATAGGGATAGTGGCGCTCGCGGTGGGTTGCTCTCAGCCGGTTGTGACACTGTTACCATTCCATGAGCGGGCCCCTCTTCGTCAACACCTTTTTTGGCGGAACCCAGCTGAGAGTTTCCGTCGGAGCCGCCCGTCGCGCGAGTTACTGTTTTCAGCCGAACGGCGCGGAGCGGTCCAGGGCGCGCGGTGTTTGCGCGGCGTAGCGGACCCTGGACGGCGAGCACCGTTCGGCTATCCACCCGGACACACGACGGGCGGGGCCGACGGAAACTCGATTTCCGTTGGTGGGTCCCAGAGCTTGCGTCCTTGTTCGTTTCTACTCGGGCTTCCATACGCAGTCTCGTTGGCCTGATGCAGACAAGCCGCTGCAAGAGGGGGTCCGGCAGGAAAGTGGTGCTGCAATCTGTCCCACGGCATGAGGCTGTCCTCTGCCGGACTGATATGGCGCAGTCACCAGGACGCGAGCTTTCAACGAAATAACTAACTGACGAAGAACTTCATAAAGCCGGCCAACAGACTACTAATTTAGGCGGCCTGTTGATTTGGGTTCGGGTACGGCCGGTACACGGTATGTTTCTTCCATAAGCAGTGCAGTAACACCGCGAGCTTCCGCGCGACGGCCACCACGGCCCGTTTCTTCGCTTTAGTTCCTCCGGCAGCCAGCCGCAGTCCCCAATCACGCAATGCGCTGGGTTGGCCGAGGCGCCCAAATATATGTTGCGCGCATTGTACAAGTAACTTTCGAAGGTACTTGTCACCAGCCTTCGTAATCCCCAGGTCCGGATCACTTTCACCGGACTGCCCGCGAGCCCGAACCAGGCCGAGAAATGGACCAGCGTCGCGGCTATGTGCGAAACGCTCGTAGTTATCGAGTGTAAGTACGTAGCACACGGCCGTCAGCGTGCCGACGCCATTGATCTGTTCGAGCCACATCACTTCGTCTTCGTACTTATGGGCCAGTTCGGCGATCTGCCGATCATACTCCCCGATCGCATTCGTCAGGTTCTGGATCTGCTGAATAACAGGAGTAAGTACAGCCGCCAATGTGGGCGGAAGAGCCGCCAATGCACGCTCCGCGAAATTCTCCGTCGCTGCGGGTGGGATACGTTCCCCGAATACCTTCGCTTGTCCCCGAACGCTGCTCACCAGCCGGGTGCGGCACTCCACCAGCACGGCACGGCTGCGAATGATCATCAGGTCCAAGCGCCGCGTGGGCCGGCGATGGCGCACCGGGTGCAGCAGTGCCGGGTCGACACGCGCCAGCCGCGCCAACTGCTCAGCGTCGCGCGGATCGGATTTCCGGCAACTCCCCGTGATCGATCTCAACTCGCGGGCGTTGGCAACGATTACCTCGTGACCGAGACTGGTCAGAACGTCCGCCACCCATGCGGATTGGCCACTCACTTCCAACGCAATGCGCGCTGGCGCCATCGCGCCGAATTGCTTGCGGAGTTCGCTTGCGGTCAAGCGGACACATCCACGCTCTGCCGCCGTGCCGCTTTGCTCCACGGCGCACCAATGCGCGTTCTTATCACTGAGGTCGAGACCAATGGTGATCGCCGGCAGGGTAGCGGCGGCGATGGGATGAGCGACGAAGTTGCTATGCTTCGACATGGCCTTTCTCCTGGCACTCCCCCTTGGGGGAGAGTGTTCGTTTGGACTTTCGACTCCCGCAGCATATCGCTGCTAGCGGGAGCCTGGGCCCGCTCATCCTATC
>JADLDI010000005.1 GCA_020846745.1 Bryobacterales bacterium
GCTCCCGCGCTCGGTGCCTCTCCCGTGCTGATTGCGGGGAACGGGGCCTCAAACGCCGGCCCCTTTCCCCGCCCCCTTTCCCCGCTCCATTACCGTCCGGACCTACTATAAGCCCGTGGTCCTTTTTCTCTCGGCCCCTCGGGTAGCGGAGTAGGCGCCGCGGTTGCGACTTGTCCCTAGATGGAAGCGGTGCGGACCGAACGGATTTCAAGTTGCTTGGCGGGCGGTTGGCAAGTGAATCGAAAGCGTGTGTAGAGATAGGCGGACTTGATGACCTCGATTAGGTAGTCGCCGGGCGGTGGGGTTGGCGGGAAGGCGAAAACGTCCGTCGCTTTCGGAGTCGAAGTCGGCTACCAGACCCGTGCGGTCGGTATGCGAAATTCAACTGATTTAGACTGGCCTAAGAGGCATTCGATGGACACGGTCGGCGCATTTGAAGCTAAAACCCACCTCGCGCGGTTGCTCGACCGCGTTCGCAACCGGCGAGAGGCAACCATTACGCCGAACGGGGTGCCGGCGGCGGTACTGGTGCCGGTAGGTCAGACTGAACGGAAGCTGTCGCACAAAGAAATAATCGAAGGCATGAGGGATCTGCGCAAGCGGGTCAGGCCCGGCAAGATGAGTGTCCGAGACATGGTGAACGAAGGCAGGCGCTATTGATCAGTGCGTGTCACCAGACCGGCCGAGCGCGGTACTGGTCAGCTAGGACCCAGCGGCGCAGACGCCTGGTCCGGTTGTGAGGCTCTGCGGGCGGCAGTTGGGCCGACTTAGGTTACTTCTTTCCCGTCCACGCCTTCCTGTGGTAAGGGAACGTCTTCCAGTTCTCGGCGGCACGGGCGTTCAGGTCCCACAGGACTTTGCCTTTGCGCATGGTGAGTTCGGCCGTGATCATCTTCGTCCCTTGATGGCCCGCCAGGGCGGAGTCGAGGAAACCGTATTTGCCGGTGTCCACACGGAGCACGGCGATGTCGGCTTCGGCTCCTACGTCCAGGTTACCGAGTTGTGGCCGTTTGATTTCTTTGGCGGGGGCCCAGGTGGACCAGTCGACTACCTGCTGGAGTGTGGCTCCCATGCTGAGAAACTTGGCCATCGTGTTGGTCATGTCTTTCATGCCGCCGATCATGCTGCCGGAGTGTAGGTCGGTGGAGATGCTGTCGGGCCAGAAGCCTTGCTGGATTAGCGGCAGGGCAACGTACCAATAAAAGCTGCCGGACCCGTGGCCGACGTCGAAAAAGATGCCGCGTTTGCGGCCGTTCACCATGGCGGGGTTGACCTTGTCGCCCGCGATGATTTCTTCGCGGTGGCCGGAATAGCAGTGCGTATAAATGTCGCCGGGTTGGAGCTTGTCTTCGAGCAACGTCCGGAGGTTGCGCTTTTCGTTGATGCGGCCGAAGTCGACCATCACCGGCATCTTGGTCGCTTTGCTGGCTTTGACGGCAGCGTCGATCGATTCCCAACCGGGTCCGCCGAAGTGGGCGGACTTGTAGCCTACAATCACATCTTTGTTGGCATTGGCCATTTTGATGGCGCCGTCGGCGTCAAGCGCGGATAAGTCGTCTTCCGATGCGGCGGCGCCCATGCCATTGGCGGAAATGTTGAGCAGGGCCAGGACACGGGTTTGGGCCTTGTCGATCACTTCAGCACGGAAGCGGGGAAAATTTCTGTAACCGGCGGTGCCGGCGTCGACCATCGTCGTGGTGCCGCTCCGGAAGCTATGGGCGTCGGGCTGTACGCTGCCCGACATGCCGCCTTGGGGGAAGACGTGGACGTGGATATCGATGAGGCCCGGCGTGACGTAGAGGCCTTTCACGTCCACTGCGCGCTTGGCCTCGCCGGCCGGAATGTTGGCCGCGACCTTGGCGATTCTGCCGTTGGCCACGGCGACATCCATCAGTCCGTTGATCTTGTTTTTGGGATCGATGACGTGCCCGCCTTTCAGCACGTAATCGTATTGTTGGGCCTGCAGCGCCGCGATCGAGGCGGCTAGTATGAGGAAGGCTTTAGAAAACATCCATGCCACGCTATCACAATCGGCGAATCGGCGGACGGTGTCTTTCGGCCCCGTTTAACACTTGCTAAGCTAAAAGAGCAATCCCAAACATGATGCACAGAGCACTACTTGCCCTTTCTCTATCTGTATTTGTGTTCCTAATGGCTTGTGGCGGCGGTTCGACCAGCGCGCCGGAAGCCAAACACGAGGCCAAATCTGAAGCGCCGGTCGCTCCAGCGGTGGATCCGGCCGTGGCGGCGACGATTGAGGGTTCGGTGAAATTCTCGGGTACCAAACCGGTAATGAAGCCGCTCTCGATGGACGCAACGCCGGCCTGCGCTCGCCAGCACTCCTCTCCGGTAATGTCTGAAGAGGTGGTGGTGAATGACAATAACACTTTACGGAATGTCTTTATTCATGTGAAATCCGGTTTGCCTTCGCAGCCGTGGCCAGTGCGTAAAGATCAGGTCACCATCGACCAGGTTGGTTGTGTGTATAAGCCCCACGTTGTGGGCGCGATGGTCGGCCAGGAAGTGAAGTTCCTGAACTCCGACCCGACCAATCACAACATCCATCCGATGCCGCGTGTGAACAGGGAGTGGAACGAGTCGCAGCCGCCCCAGGGCGATCCGAAGGTGAAGACCTTTGCGAAGCCCGAGGTGATGGTGCCGATCAAGTGCAACATCCACCCGTGGATGCGCGTGTATGTCGGCGTGGTCGACAATCCCTTCTTTGCCGTGACGGGCGAAGATGGCTCGTTCTCGCTGAAAGGCCTGCCGCCCGGCGACTACACCTTGGAAGCGTGGCACGAACGCTACGGCACGAAAGAGATCAAGGTGAAGGTGGGCGCGAAAGAAACCGCGAAGGCGGAGTTCGCTTACCAGGGGTAATTGGCTTATGAACCCTGGCCAGCGACGACTGCACGCGTTCTCTGTCTTTCTCGCCATTTGTACGCTGTTCCTGGTGGTCGCCGGCGCCTCTGTCACGAGTAAGGAAGCCGGTTTGTCCGTTCCCGACTGGCCGTTATCCTACGGCCAGGTCATGCCGCCGATGAAGGGGAACGTCTTCTATGAGCATGGCCACCGCATGGTGGCGAGCACGGTGGGCTTCCTGACGATCATCCTCGCGATCTGGATTGCGAAGGTGGATGACCGCAAGTGGATGAAGTGGTTGGGTCTCGCTGCGTTGGGCGGCGTGATTCTGCAAGGCGTGCTGGGCGGGATGACCGTGCTGTTCATGCTGCCGAAGCCGGTAAGCATTTCGCACGCGTGCCTGGCGGAGCTGTTCTTTTCAACCACCTGCGCCATCGCGCTGTTCACGTCGGACGCGTGGCGGCGCAGGTCGCTACCCGTCGATGCCACCAGTTTCATCACGCGGAATCCGGTCGTGCTGCCGCTGGTGACACTCGGGCAGGTGGCGTTAGGCGCCGCATTCCGGCACAAGGCGCTGGACGTTGCGTATCACGCCGTCGGCGCGGCGGTGGCCACCGGGGTCATCCTTTATACGGTGATCTCGATCCTGCTGAACCATCCCAATCACGCGCCGCTCAAGAAGACCGCGTTGACGCTACTGACGATTACGTTCGCCCAGGTATTCCTGGGCGTGGGTGCGTATATGTCGCGCGTGGTGACTGCGGACGCTCCGCAACCGATGCCCGTCATGGTACTCTTTACGGTTGCCCATGTCGCCGTCGGTGCGCTGACGATGGCGTTTAGTGTCCTCATGACCATTCAAATCAGGCGGCACGTCCGCCCAGCCGAGGCCACACTCGCGCACGTGAGCTACGCCCAATGAACCCATACATCGAACTCACCAAGCCGCGCATCACCTGGCTCATCCTGATGAGCACGGGCATTGGCTATTTCTTCGGCTTGGGTGCCGCTCTCGATTGGGTGTCGCTGCTCAATACGCTTGTCGGCACGGGGCTGATCGCTTCGGGTACAGCGGCGCTGAACCAGTGGTACGAATTCGATGCCGATGCGCGGATGCACCGCACGCGCCGGCGTCCAATCCCTTCGGGCCGTGTCACGCGTCCGCAAGCCTTCTGGTTTGCTCTCGCATTGTCGATTGTGGGGCTGGCGGAACTGACGTTCCTGGTCAATCCGCTAACAGGTTTTCTTGGGCTGTTCACCATGGCCTCCTACCTGTTGCTGTACACGCCGATGAAGCGGCGGTCGCGCCATTCCACTACCGTGGGCGCGATTCCGGGGGCCATGCCTCCATTGATCGGTTTTGCGGCGGCTCATGGGTCGCTGACGGCCGAGGCTTGGGTTCTCTTCGCCATCCTGTTTATCTGGCAGTTTCCGCATTTTTATTCGATCGCCTGGATGTACCGCGAAGACTACGGCCGCGCCGGAATCCGCATGCTGCCGGTTGAGGAACCGGACGGCATCTCCACTGCCCGCCAGATTCTCGCCTTCCTGATTCTGCTCATTCCGGTGAGCCTGATTCCGACGGCGCTGGGAATGACGGGCAAGCTCTACCTGGTAGGGGCTGCGCTGATGGGCCTTTACTTCCTGCGCGCCGGCGCACGTGTGTTCAAGGACAAGTCGCTGGTGCATGCCCGCGGCGTGCTGCTCGCGTCTGTCGTTTACCTTCCGGTGCTCTACGGCCTGCTGATTATCGATCGTCCATGAGACGCCGGCTGTTCCTGGCGGCTACCCTGACAACAGCCTGTTCCCGCAAACGGGAGCCGCTACAGGTCTTCAACACCATCCCTGAGTTCACGCTCACGGATCAAAACGGGGACGATTTCACTTACGCCGCGAAACTCAAGGGCCACGTGTGGGTGGCGGACTTCATCTTCACCACCTGCACCGGTCCGTGCCCGCGGTTGACGACGCAGATGTCGCGCGTGCAGGAAGAGTTGGGCGGCGCACCAAACATCAAGCTGGTGTCGTTCACAGTGGATCCGGTCAACGACACGCCTTCCGCTTTGACCGAGTACGGCAAGCGGTACAAGGCCGATTTCAAACGCTGGAGCTTCTTGACGGGCGCGACAGAAACGCTGCACAAGCTGAACCGCGAGGCGTTCATGCTGGGCAACGTCGATGGGCGGAATACCAGCCATTCGACGCGGTTCGTGCTGATCGACCAGCAGGGGCGTGTGCGGAAGTATTACGACACCACCGAGGCCGATGTGATCGGTCAGGTCGTGGCGGATGCTCGTGAACTGGCGGGCGCGGCGAGTTAGGTTAGACGCCTGCGAAGCCGCCGTCGATCACCAGGTCCGCCGCCGTCATGAACGAGGATTCGGCGCTCGCGAGGAATACCGCTCCGGCTGCAATTTCTTCGACATTTCCTAACCTGGCGAGCGGAGCGCCATTGGTGTAAAAACCGCCCAGGCCTTGCAGTTGTTCGGCAGTCAATCCGGTCTTGCCGAATAGATCGGTGGGCGTGAGTCCGGGACTTAAGCAGTTGACGCGGATACCCCGAGGACCCAGTTCCGCGGCCCACGTGCGGGCGAGCGACCGTACCGCAGCCTTGGTGGCGAAGTAGACGCTGCCTGTGCCGATGCCTTTCACCGTTCCGAAAGTGGCGTTCAGGATGACGCTCGCGTTCGGCTTCAGCAACGGCGCCAGTTTCTGGACCGTGAAGAAGAGTCCTTTCACGTTGATATCGAACTGGGAATCGAAGTGTTCTTCGGTGGCTGCTTCGAGCGGCGCGAAGTAGGCCACGCCGGCATTAGCGAACAGGACATCCAGGCCGTCCACCGATTCGCGGACTTGAGCCGCCATGGCGTTGAGGTCGCTGAGGCTTCTCACGTCGGCGCGGATAGCTGTTACTTCGCTGCCTAATTCTGCTTGGGCTTTTTGGAGGCGGCCCTCGTCCTGGCCGGTGATGAGGACGCGCGCCCCTTCGCGGAGGAAGGCTTGCGCGGTCGCAAGGCCAATGCCAGTGGTGCCGCCGGTGATTAGGGCTGTTTTGCCATTGAGTCGATTCATGCTTGTGTTTGACCGTCTAAGAAGAACCTACGCTACAAACGATCGCTTGGCAGTGACCCTAGTCACGCTCAGCTGGCCCACGGGTTTGCCCGTCAGCGGGTGGCCGCGGCTCGAGTGCGTCCCTTTCCTAACCTTTACTAACGGCCGCGCACCACACGTTACTTGCGCCTTTCACCGGTTTACCCGGCGCGTATTCGCAAGCGTTCGCAAACCCACCCACCGCCTTTACCACCTTGATGTCGTGTCCCATCTCCCGAAGCTGCTTCACGATCGCTGGATTCAGCGATTCCGTCACGTCCGCTGGCTCCTGGCTCTCCACATGCATTCGCGGAGCGGTTACCGCCTGCAACAGGGATTGCTCCGTGTCCACCAGCCGCTGGCATATCTCCGTCACGACATTGACAATGCGCCGCCCGCCCCGCTGTCCCACCGCCACATGCCGGCCGCCCATCGACACAATCGTGGGGCACGTGTTGTTCAACGGCCGCTTCGCCGGACCGACCGAATTCGGCAAACCTCGATGCGGATCGAAGCGGCACATGCCATGTCCGAGCGTTATCCCTGTGCCCGGAACGGTGAGGAACGATCCAAAGTTGCCACCGTGCGAAATCGTCACCGCGATGACATTGCCTTCCGTGTCGGCCGCGGTAATGTTCGCCGTCCCCGGCGAGAAACGCGCGGATTGCGCCGGCGTCCGGTCGACGAAGTTGGGGTTGCGGCGGAGGCGATCCGTAAGGCTGTGCGCGTGGTCTTTGCTCAGCAGCTTCTCGACCGGCACCTTCGCCTGCGAATCGTCCCCGAGATATCGCAACCGGTCGCGCCACACCAGCTTCAGCACTTCGGCCAGGCGGTGCCAATGGCGCGGGTCGGTGTCGGCAACAGGTTCAAACAAGTCAAGCATGTTCAGCGCTTGTGACAGGCTCAAGCCGCCGTTGGCGAGGATCGCGCTGTGAATCGCCGCCTTCCGGTACTTCGTTCTGTACGGTTCAGTCACCCTCGGCTGGAACCGCTTCATATCGTCGAGCGAGAGAATGCCGCCCAGCGAGGAAACATATTCGACCGTGCGGCGGGCCAGATCGCCTTCGTAGAAGTCGCGGTAACCGGCCCTTGCCAACCGCGCCAGTGTCTTGTCCATCCCCGGCCGGTGCCAGGTGTCGTCTGGTTTCGGCAATCGCCCGCGTAGCATCAACTGTTGCGCCGTCGCTTCAAAGCGCCGTATGTTGGCTTCACCGGCCGCGATCGCCCCGGCGACCTCGCGATACGTGAATCCACGGTCGACCATCTCCTGTGCCGGCGCGATCACCTGTTCCCACTTCGCCCGGCCGAACTTCTCCCACAGCATGCCGATACCCGCCATCACCCCGGGCACGCCCACCGCTAGTGGACCGACGACATTCGCGTTGTCCTTCACTGAACAGCCGTACTCGTTTTCGTTGATCCCAGCCTTCGCACCCTTCGGCACAATCTGGTACATACCATCACGCGCCCGCATCGGCGCCACCGAGTTCGAATCAAGCGACCAGACCTTGCCCGTCTTCGCCTCGCGAACCACCGCGGAGCAGACATATCCGCCGATGTCCGTCTGGTGCGGCTGCATCATGCACGTAACCAGGCAGGTGGCGGCCGCTGCGTCAAACGCGTTGCCGCCCCCTTCGAACAAACGTACACCGGCCCGCACCGAATCGGCGGGTTCGGATGCTACCACACCGGCGTTGCCCTCGGCTTCGGGGCCTTGCCCCGCAATCCGACCGGCAGCCGGCGCCGGAAGCAGGGCCGTTGGAATGGCGGCGAAGGTACGACGGGTCATAGTTGACATTGGGTTGTGGATTATTAAATCACGGATCGGCGCGACCCGTGGCGCGAGCAGGCAACCGAGTACTGTTTGGATTACTTTTTCGTTGACCCGTTGCCTGTCTTCTGACAAAATTGGGCGCACGGAGGTTGTAAATTGAATCGGTCCGACACAATCCAGTGCGTTCTCGAACGCAAAGGCCGGGAACTCTACTCCGTCACTCCGCGCACCACAGTTTTTGATGCGTTGGAACTCATGGCGCGCGAAGACATCGGCGCCCTGCCTGTGATGGATGAGGTTGGGCAGTTGTGGGGCGTGTTCTCTGAACGCGACTACGCCCGTAAGGTTGCCCTCCACGGCCGCTCGTCGCGCGAGCTAACCGTCGATGCGATTATGACCGCGGAAGTGGTAACCAGCACACCGGAGCATACCGTGGAAGAGTGCATGCAACTCATGACTACTTACCGCTGCCGGCACCTACCCGTCCTCGAAAACGGCCGCGTCTCGGCCATGGTCTCCATCGGCGATCTGGTGAAGTACGTAATCTCCATGCAGGAACAGGAGATCAAGCACTTACACGCTTACATTGCCGGCAGCTATGGCAGCTAACCTGGGGCGTTGTGCGCCCTCTGGCTCCGGCAAACCATTGGAAACAAGCAGCATCTAACCGAGCCGCGACCGCGAGGGAGCGGTGTTCCGGATTTCCGCACACGCCCCGTGCCTAGGGCCCCACACGGAAGGCAGCCATCTCCGTCGAATTCCTCACCAGCAGAATGCCATCGGAGATGGCGAGGTTGTTCCATGTCTTGCCGGAAATCGCTTCAAATCGCGCCACTTCCCGATGCGAACCCGGATCGGCCTTTACCAGCACCAATTCGCCCTGCTCGGTGACAACAATCAGGTGCGACCCCGCGAGAATCAACTGCCCGAAGCCGTATCGCCCGCCCTTCCAGACCTGTTCCCCGGTAGCCGCGTTGATGCACGCCAGAATCGACTCGTCCAACCCATAGATATGGTTGTTGTATAAGACAGAACTGCTGAACTTGTTTTTCATCTTCGTGTTCTGCCAAACGGTGCTCGCCTTAAACTTACTTCCCTCCGGCTTGATTTCGACAACTGCCGCTCCATGGCCATAGCCGGCGGAAATGAAAAACCTGTCCGGCTCAGTTACGATCGGCTGCGCCGCGTTGATGTGATACTCGGTCACCCAGGGATAGTCCCACAGTAATTCGCCGTTCTGCGGATCCAGCCCCATGGCTCGCGTAGCCGAAACAGTCAGGATCTGCCGCCTCCCCGCCAAGGTCACCAGCATCGGCGCGGTATAAGATTGCTCGTTATTCTGCGACGTCCACACCACTTTCCCCGTACGCTTATCGTAGGCAACCACTGATTTACCCGCCGGGCCGCCCGGCAGCGTGATTACCTTCCCGTCCACGATCAGCGGAGATGCCGCCTGCGCCCACATCAGATTCGACGCCCCGTTCTCTTTCAAGATATTCGTGCGCCAAAACACCTTTCCCGTCTGTGCCTCCAGGCACCGGAACTCGCCCTCGGCGCCCAACGCATACACCCGCCCTTCGTTGTACACCGGAGTGGTCCGCGGACCGTCGCCGCCCATCGATTCCGAGAAGTGCCCCGGCCATGAGACTGTCCAGCGTTCACGGCCTGTCTTTATGTCATAGGCGGCCACCACTTCCTCGTCGCGCCGCTGTTCGATTGTGAACGCCAGCCCCTCCGCGATGGCGAACGAGGCATAGCCGCCACCCACGGGTTGCTTCCACAGCGGTTTTAGTCCGCCAGCGGGCCAAGAGGCTGCGATCGGCTTCGCATAAATCCCGGTACGCCCGCGTCCACGATAGTCACCCCATTCGGGATCGGTCGGGGGAGGAATGGCCGCAGGTTCCGCGGCGACCCTCTTAGCTGCCACGCCGGCTTCGGCTCGAACCGGCTCGGGAGGCGGTAACGCTCCGGCACCCGGCTGAGCGGCCTCTGGAGCGCTGTGCATCGCTGCACGGCTTACTTCCAGCTCTTTCTCGTGCCGCTTCGGATCTTTAAAACTGAAGATGACCGGAATTCCGCGGCCGTCGTTTTCGACGCGTAAGCCCCAAAACAGTCGCAGGTGACCAAACGTAAGCACCGCAATCGCTAACGTACCGAGCACCTTCCATAGGATCTTGGACGAACGGACCCAAATCAGGATAAGTCCCAGCGGAGGGAGCGCTACGCTGGCGGCAAACACCGCCAGGCGCCTTTGATACCACGGCATGCTCTTTACGATAGCGCGCAACCCGCGCACCGGTTGCTATGCTGTCGGCGCGAAATCCACCGGCGGCAGGTTCGCGAAAACCTCCGGCCCCGGCCGCGGCCGCCGTCCGCGCGTCGAAGGGGTACGGCTCTTGCGAATGCTCGTCAGCAACTTCAGCGCCTGCTGAAACGACCGCCGTGCGCCTGCCGCATACTTCCGCAGTTTCACGAAGTCTTTGGCAGTGGGCGTTTCGTTAACTAGCAACATCTTCGCTTCCATCCGCGCGAAACGATCCATCCGCCACTGCGCATACGCCATCTGCTCCACTAGCGCGCTCTCAGTGATTGACGTCGGCTGGTACTGCTGGCGCAGTCGTTCCATCAAGTCGAGAAACATCGGATCCTTGATGACTGGTTGTAACTCGAACGGCTTCTTAGAATCGGATTCCATACGCCTTCCTGGTTCTCTCCGGTGCTACAGTTCAATCGCCGGGGGAACATCGGCCATCACTGATTATAGGCCGAAGGTTCGGAAAGTGCGACGCTCGGCAGTGCGCCTGCGTCTCGAATCTCACCATCAAACTAACCATACAGATTAATAGGGTTTTATAACGTTGGCGATTGCACCCGATGAGACAATCGGGAGATGGGTAGCTTCCGTGGCGTTGACTACATGCACCTCGATTCGCTCTTAACCGACGAAGAGCGGTTGGTCCGGCAGTCGGTTCGTGACTTTGTCGACGCCGAGATCATTCCCGTTATTAAGGATTGCTACAACCAGGGCCGCTTCCCCTCCCAAATCGTCTCCAAAATGGGCCATATGGGTTTTTTCGGCGCCAACTTGAAAGGGTACGGTTGCGCCGAAATGTCGAACGTCGAGTACGGCCTCCTCATGCAGGAACTCGAACGCGGCGATTCGGGCGTTCGCAGTTTCTGTTCCGTACAAGGCGCGCTCGTCATGTACCCGATCCTCACCTACGGGTCCGATGAGCAGAAACAGAAGTGGCTGCCACGGTTGCAAAGCGGTGAAGCCATCGGGTGCTTCGGGCTCACCGAACCCGGCTTCGGGTCGAATCCCGCCGGAATGCAAACCACGGCGCGCAAGGTAGGCTCCGAATGGACGATCAACGGGGAAAAGACGTGGATCACCAACGGCGGCGTTTCTCAGGTTGCCCTCGTCTGGGCGCGTACCGACGAAGGGGTTCGCGGGTTCCTCATCGAGACGGGTACGCCCGGCTATACCATCCGCGACATTCACGGCAAACTGTCGATGCGTGCGTCAGTCACCTCGTCCCTCTCAATCGAGGAGTGCAAGGTGCCCGAATCGGCCATGCTGCCGTTGGCTAAAGGTCTGAAGGCCCCCCTCAGTTGCCTGACGCAGGCGCGGTACGGTATCGGCTGGGGCGTGCTGGGTGCCGCGATGGACTGCTTCGAAACCGCCCGCCAGTACACCATCCTCCGCAAGCAGTTCGACGACAAGCCCATCGCCTCCCACCAATTGGTACAGGATAAGCTCGCCTGGATGGTCACCGAGATTACCAAGGCCCAGTTGCTCGCACTGCATACGGGTCGGCTGAAGGACCAGGGGAAACTCGAACCCGCCCACGTATCGATGCTGAAGCGGAACAACGTCGGCATGGCCTTGGAGTGTGCGCGCCTCTCGCGCGACCTCCTGGGCGCCAACGGCATTATGGACGAGTACCCGATCATGCGCCATATGTGCAACCTCGAAACGGTCAAGACATACGAAGGTACTGACCATATCCACACCCTCGTGATCGGCGAACGCGTCACCGGCGTGCCGGCGTACAAATAACAAAGAATGAGGACCTTGCGTGGGTGCGAGTCAGACTACGGCAGTCTTTGTATAAACGGGTTTAACGCGCCACACAAAGGGCACGAGTAAAGAGCGAATCCAAAATATCGTCGAAAGGGCTGTCGTCGACAGTGCCCTTCACATAAAATATATCGTTCAGGGAAGCCGCTGCCGCACCGGACACAAACGTTCGGCCAGCCTGTCGTATCAACGTCAACTGCCGAAATGTTACCGAAGTAAAAGGCCCACCCTAGAACACTTAGTCGTGTTCCCAGTAGGGAATCAAGTCGGCGCGACAGCCAGACAAAAGCAAAAAGAGTCATCTCATGGCCTCCACCGAGCATGAGTAGTCGCTTGGGACGGGGGCGAGGAGAGTGGCGGCTGTTCAAAAACGATAGTGAGGAATATAGCGTCCTGGTCGCAACATGTCTCATACCTGTTGCGCTCACTATTAAGCTCGCCGTGGCTGTGGGCGATACAAATGGGTTAACATGGCCGCCTCCCCGCGCGAGCCATCGGTAGAGTTTATCAGTGATTGTCGAAGCATCTGGGACGGATACAAAAAGAGCGCCATCGGGTCTGATAATGCGCTTTATCTCCGCTAGCACTGCGGCGAGGTTGTCAAAATGTTCCAGACTGTGGTTCGAGATAATGGCCGAGAATGTTCGGTCTCGAAATGGTAGATTCGCGGCATCGCCCCGCACGAAGCTGCTGTTCGTTTTCTTCTTACTCGGCAACTCCAGATCCAGTCGAATTACTGTTGCACCGGTCGATGTGTCCGAAAAACTACCATCAGCGCAGCCGAGGTCAAGCACAAGCGAACCTGGTTCGAGCATCGTTAGGATCTCGTGCATCTAGATTCCAGTGTCATTATCCGGCAACAGCTCTTCAAAAACGACAGATATGCCCGGAAAGCCAAAGACGGCTGATGATTATCCTGCTGAAACACAAAGCAAGGACATGAATGTCATCGACACCTCACGTCCTTGTGCTTAAGTGTGCTCGTCAGCTTGGCGAAGGTCTCCCCTTAGCTTGGCGAAGGCCTCCCCGTTAGTGTTTCTGGCCCTTGTGCCCTTCCTTGCGCGGGCAGGCATCGGCGCCGCAGCACTTTGCGCCTTCCTTGCAGCACGACTTGTCTTTGTTGCAGCAGGCGTGATCTTTGCAGCAGGCTGCGCCATCTTTGCAGCAACCGGCAAAAGCCGCCGGAGCCGTGAAGGACATGGCCGCGAGAACGAGAGCGCTGAGCGCGAACTTAATTCGAGACATTTTCAAAAACTCCTATGTGAATCTGAACGCAATCGCTTTGCGAGCGAAAGCGGCTGAAACCCCTTGAGTGCACTGACCGGCAAATACCGCCGTGGTCAGAGGATAGGCGCATTTCGGGTGTGGTTCAGATCAGGAGTGTTCGATTGTGGAGATACAAGTCAAAGACGACAGGCGCCGGCGGTACCCATCGATTGGCCTCTACCAGAGCCGCCGTCGCACTTGTTGCTGATAACAGCGGCGCAGGCGCCGACATCGCATCCGCCTTCGCTTTCAGAACTGCCAGTTTGGCTTCGGTGAGAGCGAATGGACAGGTTTTGACGGTCTGCGTCGATTTTGGACAGTGATTCGGTTGATTCTTCGGACAGCAGGGCGCCTTGGCTTTCACCAGCGGGCATGCCGCTGCCGCGGCCGACAACACAAACCCGGTCAGCGCAGCGATAAGGATCATCGCCAGTGCCGCCCGCCCGAATTGTACTGCCTTATTCATGACAGCAACGTCTGAAATGATTGTGCCGGAATTCCGCATTACCTGTCAAGTGGTTAGCCCATTCGACAGCATCCACCCCTTAAGACGCGCGATGTTGCGGAAGGTTGCGGGAAACGTTACCCTAAAAGAGTTGGCTCTAGTGCGCCCGTAGCTCAGTTGGATAGAGCGTTTGGCTACGAACCAAAAGGTCGGGAGTTCGAATCTCTCCGGGCGCGCCATTCATCCAAACCCTCCTCTTCCTCTAAAGCTTGGCCCAACTCGCGCTCATCGCCCAGGCGGCGGAATAATGTGGTCGAATCCCCCGCGAGCCCCGTAATCGCCAGGCAACTTCCGGTAATCCTGCCCGCCCCGGCCGTTCCAATTCCAAACCACCTTCCCATCCTTTAGCGTCAACTCCGCCCGCAGCCGCTGTTTACCCTCGAACCCCGCGCCAAACGCGTCGATATACCCGAAGTTGCCATTCAGCACATTAAGCACCGCCACGTCGGCAACCGCGCCAACACTCAAGTGCCCCAACTCCGGGCGCTGAATCACCTGCGCCGCCTTCCACGTCGACGCGCGGATCACCTCTTTCAACGGCATTCCCATGCACAGCACCTTCGACATCGTCGTCGGCATGTCCTGCATGCCCGCGTTCATCGATCCGGTGTGCAGGTCCGTTGAAATCGTGTCTGGATAAAACCCCTGTGCGATCGTCGGCACGGCGTTGCGCATCACGAAACTGCCGCCGCCATGGCCGACATCAAAGATCACCCCGCGCTTCCGCGCTTCGTACAGATACGGGTACACTTTGCCGTCTTTCCCAATCCATGGCACCGGACCGCGGAACATGTGCGTCGAGATATCCCCCGGCCGCAGATGCTTGCCCACCAGTTCGTAGTAGGGGCGCTGCGGCAGGAAGTACCCGAAATCGACCATGATCGGAATGTTCGCCAACCGCCCTGCCTCCACCGCCCCATCCACCGACAACCAGTCCGGCGCACGATAATGGGCTGACTTCACGCCCACCACCACATCCTTATGTTTTGCCGCCAGCCGTGCGATCTCTTTCGGGTTGAAATCCTTCTGTTCGGTAACGTCGGTGATCATGCCCCAACCGGCGATATTGATCAGCGCGAGCACCCGCGTATGTGCCCGGTCGATCACACGATGCCGGAAATCCTCGAAGTTTCGCCAGCCCGAAGACCCCGCATCCACCATCGTCGTCACGCCGGTGCGGAATGAGAACGCGTCCGGTTGCACCGAGCTATCCCCAGCCCACGCGCCCGGATTGCCCGGCGTGTAATACACGTGAACGTGGATATCGACGAGTCCCGGCGTGACGTACAGGCCGGCTACGTCAATCGTCTGCCGCGCTGTCGACGCATCGATCGTCGCCGCCACGGCGCTGATCTTGCCCCCGCGCACGGCCACGTCCATCCTGCCGTCGATGTTGTTCCTTGGATCGATAACATGGCCGCCCTTGAGCACCAGATCGTGCTGCTGCGCTTGCAAGGCGGCCAGAGAGCTGAAACAGAGTAACGCGAAACGATGCATTAAGCTTTAGAGCTTAACAAATCGCTCCTTCGCTTTATCCCATCCCATGTAACGCTGCCGTTTGTAGGCTTCCGTTCCCATTCCCGCCGCCGCCACCCCGTAGTACCCAAGGTTGCAATCGCACTTCAGTGCTTCGTTGTTGCGGATCGCATTCTGCAGGTTCTTGTGATGGAGCACCGTCGATTCCGCTCCCGACTTCTTGTGCGTGATCTCCTGCATGTCCTTCCGGAACGGACCTTCCGGACGGATCACAAACCCTTCGCGATTAAACGTGAGCGTAGCCTTGTGCCCGCGCAGCATGTGCTCGATCGGCGTCGAGTTCGCCATCGACGACACAAGCTGGACCGTCATCCCTTCGGGATACTCCAGCAGCATGTTCATCGTGTCCGGCACATCCCCGATCGCATCCGGCCACGAGTACTTGCCGCCCAGCGATACGCCCCGCTGTGGAAACGTCAGCCCGCACGACTTGATGATCCGCGTCACGCGGTGGATGAACAGGTCCGACGCGATGCCCGAGGAGTAGTCCCAATACCGCCGCCAATTAAAAAACCGGTTCGGGTCGAACGGGTGTTTCTTCGCCTGCCCCTGCCAGGCGTTCCAGTCGAGGTTCACGCCGGGCTCGGGCTTGAAGTCCTTTTCCTGCCCCGTAAATAGAAAATCGGGTTCCAGCGAGTTGCGCGAATAGTCGATCTGCGCCAACACCACTTTGCCCAGCGTCCCGTCTTTCACGTACTTGTTTGCCGTCTCGTAGGAATCGTCGGACATCCCCTGCACGCCTACCTGCATCTTCACCTTCGTGCGATTGATCGTATCGACCACCTTCCGCGCTTCCTGCACGTTATAGGTCATCGGCTTCTCGCAATAGATGTGCTTGCCCGCTTCGGCGGCGTCCATCGACATCTGCGCATGCCAGTGTTCCGGCGTGGCGATCAAAACGTAGTCGACGTCTTTGTCCGCGAGCAGTTGGCGGTAGTCGCGATATTTCTTCTGCGCTCCAGTCAGTTGGGCTGCGCGGTCCGCGCGCGGCGTATAGATGTCGCACACGGCGGCGAACTCAAAGTTCATCTGCTCCCGGACCTTCACCAGCGGCTTCATGTGGCCTTCCGTGCCCATGCCGCCGCAGCCGATCACACCAATTTTCAGCTTGTTGTTGGATCCGGCCACCTGGGAATAACTCTTCGCCGTAAACGTTGCGGCAGTGGAAAGCGCGACAAAGTCGCGACGCGAGAAGGGGGACATATCTGTGATTTTATCTTTTTCGGGCCCGCGCCATCTCAGCCCGAGCCTTCGACGTCCTTCGCCGTTACGGCGTCGCCAGCTTCAGCGGGATTTCCACATACGAAAACTTCTCGTTCTCTGGATCGGCCCCGTTGGTCAACCGCAGCGAGTACTCAGCCGAGGGCACATCGAAGATGATCTTGCCGTTCACCGTGTTCGACGGTGTCAACTGCCGCAGCAGGCCCAACCATTCCTCCACTCCCTCGCCGTTGTCCAGTTCGAGTGTTTCTTCCTTCTTGCGGTTGATCACGCTCAGCAATGGCAGGGTGATTTCTTTGTTGCCGACGTTCTCAATCGCCACCCGTATCACCAGAAACCGGTTCTTGGGCGTTCGCGCGTTTGCTCCCGAGCCAAGCTGGTTCATCCAGTCCGCTTCCAACACCGTGTAGATCAGCGGACCCACCTGCACCCGGTCACCCATCGGATGCACCCCATCCGAGCCTTTGTCGATCTTCGAGCATCCTATTGTCAGCAGAAGCCCCGCCAGCCACGCCAAAATGTACCTGCGATTGTTGCCCATGTATGTTGGCCTACAGAGACGATTGAAATCCACTAAGATGCTAAGACAAGTAATGACTCGGAAGCAACGTCTCCCAAACAGATTTCGTTCAATCACCTTAGTCCCGCTGTTGCTTACATTTGCCTCCGTTCTCATTGCTGAGTCGCGGCACCCTGTCAGTGGCCGGATTATTGCCCCCGTTATGGGGGTGGCGGGTGCGGACTGGCTGGTACGCCCTGAACGTATAGCGGAAGAAAATCCCGACCTCGCCATCAAGTTGCTCAACTTCCAACCGGGCATGCAAGTGGCTGATATCGGTGCCGGAGTCGGCTATTACTCCCTCAAAATCGCTAAGTCCATCGGACCTACTGGTACCGTCTACGCCACCGACCTTCAGCCCGAAATGCTCCGCCTCCTTCGTAAGCGCCTCGAAAAGGAAAAAGTAACTAACGTAAAACCGGTCTTGGGTTCCGAAACGGCCAGCGGACTCATGCCCGCTTCCATCGACCTTGCCCTCATGGTCGATGTCTACCACGAGTTCGCACACCCCCAGGCCATGCTCCGCTCCATCGCGAAAGCCCTCAAAACGGACGGCCGCCTCGTCTTGCTCGAATTCCGTCAAGAGGACCTCCAAATCCCGATTCGAAAAGAACACAAAATGAGTGTCGCCACCGTTCGACAGGAACTCGAGGCCGAGGGCTACCGCTTCGAAAAGGTCATCCCGGACCTCCCCTGGCAGCACATCCTCATCTTCCGCCGGCCCGCCGCCGATTGACGCCTGCACTACACTAGCCCTTTATGGTTTCGAAAAAGGGCGCCCGCCTCGCGTCCGAGCATTCCACCGGCCGCGATACGCAAACCGGAGCACTCGTCCATCAGATGACGGGCCACCCTTCCATTAACCACGCCACGTACTTTCTCCAAAGCTCGTTCTCGCCTGACGGCCAAAGCCTTTTGATCGTCTCTTACCGCACCGGCGGCGCACAGCTCTACGAAATCGCCCCCTTCCCCGGTGGCGACATCCGCCAACTGACGGACGGTATTCCGGTCCATCCATTCTCCGCCGCCTATCATCCCGATAACGAGCGCATCTTCTTTGTCCGCCAGGGCGGCATCTGGTCGATCCGCCGCGATACCCTCGCCGAGACCTGCATCGTCGACTTCGACAAAGCCCAGCTCGGCGAATGCTCGTTATCCGCCGATGGCCAGTGGCTCACCGCCGCCGCCAAACGTGGTCCGGAACCGGGCATCGTCGCCGGGCGAGCCGGCGGCACTCAGTGGACCTTCATCCCGTTCCCCAGAACGGTCATCCATCCGCAGTTCCATCCACTCGACCCCGAATGGATCGAATTCGCCGGCGATCCCGCTCCGAGAATGCATCGCGTCCGGCGCGATGGCTCAGCCCTCGAATGCCTTTACCACCACTCGAACGACGAGTTTGTTGTTCATGAGACTTTCCTCGGCCAAACCGGCGACATCGTCTACACCGTTTGGCCGTTCAGCCTCCGCCGCATGGATTGGACCACTCGTGAGCACTCCACCATCACCGATTTCAACTGCTGGCACATCACCCCCAACAAGGCCGGCGCCCAGGTCCTCTGCGATACCAACCATCCCGATACCGGCCTTTGGCTCGTCGACGCCGCATCCGGCGCCCGCCGGCACTTGTGCCTCACCGAGTCCTCAAACGGCGGCTCCCAATGGAAGACTTCCCGCTATGCCCTCGCGGAAGACTTCGCCGCCGCCCGTAGCGCCGCCCAATCGGGCGCCCTCAGTTGGATGGAAGTCTCCGCCGACACTGTCTACGGGCCGCAGTGGACCCACCCCCACCCGTCCTTCTCGCCCGACGAGCGCAAAGTCGTCTTCGCCAGCGACAAAACCGGCTATCCGCAGGTTTATGTCGTTGAGCTACCGGACGCGTAACTTCGCCCGATAGATGCCGGCAATGGCCGCACTGCGCGGCTGCGCTATTTAACCAAGTCCGTACAACGCAACATCGCAATGGGGTTCAGTCCTGGAAATCGGTCCGGGTGGTTGACCAATGCTTCTCGAAGCGCTTCGAAATCCCGCCCGTTGTTGTGTACAAGAGGCAGGCCATGCACCAACGACGTTGCGGCGATGAGAACATCGAATCTCCATCGCGCGGTCCGGCTGCTTTTGGATTCTGTGCGCCTATGGGCCGATACCGGCGGGCTCGGCGGATGGGGCGCCAGGCACATTAGCTCCGCAGCGGCCCGCGCAACCGCGTGGCCCACCGGAAGAATTCGCGCCGGGGTCTGATCGTAGACATCGCGCAGCGAGCGAATCCACACGGCACGCTCCGGCGTAGCCTGCGCCATCGCAAGTCCAAAGCCGGTCAGACGCTCCAGTACAGTGACGGCGGATATGTAGACCAAGTGCCGCCGCGAATATTGGAGAAGCCACTCCCGGGCATCCGGCTCGCGCGACAGCCAGCTTTCCGCGCTGGTGTCAAACAAAAAAGGTTCCTGCGAATTCACTTCTCGGCCAGGTATATGCCGTTGACCATCAGGAGTTCTTCCTCAGTGAGTCCACCGAAGGCCCGGCCCATTCGTTCTACAAACTCTTGTGCCCGCTCCACTGCCATTTGTTGCCGCAGCCCTTCTTCCAGAGCTTCGTTCATGATCACATTTAAATGCACGTTTCGGCGGCTCGCCAGACGCTTCATCGCGCGCAGTGTGGCAACCGGCAGAGTCACGGTCGTACGGCGCTTCGTGGACGATACGGCCATAACCAGAGAATACCATGGTGCATCAAAGTGCATCACCTGCACGGCCACCAGGGACCGTCTTCTGAACCGGCTCCCTGTTTGGGACCGTCGCAATTGACAAAACGTAATGCCGCAGCCCCGGATCGAAAAGCATCCGATATGAGAACAGCGTACGCTCGCGTCCATCCGGAACCAGTCGCGCCGATACCCGCTCAAATAACGCTATCAGCGCCGCTCTCGCCGGTTGATCCTCATTACCGAGTTCAACCTCAATCGCTGCAAACACCCCAATGGGCGCCGAAACGAGTTCCACCTTCGTCCCCGCGCCCTTCGCCGCCTCCGCGACGATCAGTGACAGCGTATCCGCGGCAGTCCGCCGAAGTCGTGGAAAGCGGATACGCGTACTCAGCATCGGTGTCACATTCGCCCAATTACTCGAACTTGTCCGGATCTGTCGCGGCTCGACGAACACCGCTAGCGGCGTTTGAGTGATTGTGAACCGGCCAGGGAGTGACGCCGCCTCATGCTCAGCCTTCGCGCTCTCCAGCACAACCGCAGCGTCCATCGGCTGTCCGGGGCGAACACCGGCGGCCGCCACGGAAACAGTACCGCCCCTCGGGATCAGGATGCGAGCATTTGGGTTTGCCTGTCGCTGCGCAGCATTCAGAACGGTTGCGGTGACATCGCTGACGTCGTCTTTGTACTCATAGCGGGGATCTTCGTAGTTGATCGCAATGCCGAATCGCTGCTGCAGTTGATCTGCCATTGTCATCATCGGGCGCGGCTCGTTGACGACGCGCAAATCCGAAACTGTTTGTCCGGATAGGGTAGCCCAAACGAATGTGATCCTGAACAAAAATGTATTCCCAAAGCGAAGACTCATACTTTTCTCACCTTACTTTCTCAGCCCTACCACGGACGCTGTTCATTTTCGCGCTTCAAGTGTTTGCAAGAACTTGAAAACCCGCCTATCTACGACCCACACATATTGCGACATCCAGCCGCGGAGCCAAGGGCCTGAGAAGAAATCCGTTGAATGCGATTCAGCACCGCGCCCCGGGTCCGGTAAACCACTGCAAACACGCACTGCTCCGGAAACAGAACCGCAACCGTAAGGGCGCGGGCCGCATTTTTTCTCAATCCCGTAAGGGCGCGGGCCGCGTTTTTTCTCAATCCCCAAGCAACGCGGCGTCCGGAATGAAGCCGTGAGCGGCAGCGAACCCCTCCCGCTGAAAGCCGAGGCAGCTGAAACCTGCCAACTCCCACCCCAGAAAAAATCCATTCACAACAGTTTTGAAATTTTAATCAAAAACTTTTTGTCTCCTTTTAACAGGTGTTTACAAGGAAAACAATCGCTTGCGGACCCTTCCGCTGAGGGAGGATCTCGAAGCAGCCATGGTATTCCCAAGGCATGTCTACACCAGTTCTGCCTCCCGCGACCTCAGCCGCCCAGCGCAACCTGCTGAATGCCCTGGCCGACTCCATCCGCGACGCCGCTCGCCCCCACGGTTGCCTGGAAGATTTCGCCTGCCTGCGCTTAGCCTATGCCCAATTCCACTTCGAGCGAGCCGCCGCGCTCGCCATGCAATTCCCTGAAAACTCTCCCGAATTCATCAAATATCAAAAACTCTCCCTAAGCTGGGAAGGCTCTTTCAACCGCGCCATGCGCCAACTACGCGAACTCCAAACCCTCCGCGCCCAATCCAACCCCAACGCAGACGCACCCCTGCGGAAAGGGTGCCCGGACCGTAAGGGACGGGTTGCCGACCCCGCCACCCCACCCTCTCCCACCCCACAACCTCAACAAAATCAGAATTTTGCGAAACGAAATCCCCATCCCGAGGAAGTAGGCCGTAACTCCCCCTGCCCCTGCGGCTCCGGCCAAAAATACAAGCGCTGCTGCGGACCCAACGCCGCCCCAATCTACAACACCCAAGCCGCCTGACTTCACCACCTAAGTTCTTTGATATCAAAATAGTGCGAGACGAAATGACCTACGCCTTCGGATGATGCGCGGGCGGTGCGAAAGTCATTCCCAGCACCTCCCGGCCGGCTAATTGAACGAATCCCACTCGATGATAAGCCGTCTTTGCGGGACCATTCGTGGGGTCCACCTCCACCGTCATTCCGCGCAAACCGGTCCGGCTGCAGAGTTCCACGATGTCGCCCAGGGCACGTGTCGCCAGCCCGCCATTGCGCCAGGCCGGCCTGACGTAAAGATCGTCAACGCACGCGGTCAATCCGCCATACTCCATTGCGATGCGGTACGTCAGCACCAAATGTCCGACCGCCTGCTCAGCGGCTTCGATAATCCAAACGGAACCGAGCGCTGCGTTGTCGATCACCGCGCGAAACGCCCCTTCGGCGATCTCTCGATGCAACCGGTACCCGGATTCGGCATAGAACTCACTCATCAGATCCAGTAACAGCGGTAGATCGTCGAGGCTCGCTCTCCTCATGTGCTCAGTGTGCCTTATAGCCGGCGGGTCGCGGGGCGTAGCGTCAGGCCAAGCCCATGCGTTCAAGTTTGCGATACAGGGTTTTGCGTTCGATGCCGAGCACTCTGGAGGCGCGCGATTTGTTGCCGTTGACGGCGGCGAGGACACGGCGGATTTGTTCCGCTTCGGCGTCGGCCAGGGTTTCGGTTTGACGCTCGCGGGAGTCGGTGGCTTCGATGGCGTCGCGTACGGCTTCGTTGTCGATGCGATGGTCCGGCGCGAGAATCGTGAGCCGCTCCATCATGTGCTGCAACTGGCGCACGTTGCCCGGCCAGGTATAAGCCGTCATCGCCTTCAAGCCGGACTCCACTAACTTGGTTTCGAGGTTGTAGCGGGAGTTGTACTTTTTGAGGAAATAGCGGGCGAGGTGCTCGACGTCGGCGCCGCGTTCGCGCAAGGGAGGGATGCGGAGGCGGACGACGTTCAGGCGGAACCACAGGTCGTCGCGGAACTTGTCGTCTTCGACCATCTTCGCGATATCGCGGTGGGTGGCGGCGACGATGCGTACGTCCACCTTGATCACACGGTCCGCGCCCACGGGCCGGACTTCGCGCTCTTGCAGGAACCGGAGCAGACGGAGTTGGAAGCCGAAATCGATATCGCCGATCTCGTCTAAGAAGATGGTGCCGTGGTTGGCGGCTTCGAACATACCGACACGGTCGCGGTCGGCGCCCGTGTACGACCCCTTCTTTGCGCCGAAAAGTTCACTTTCGAGCAAAGTAGGAGCGATGGAGCCGCAATCGACGGGTTGGAATGGCTGGCTTGCGCGCCGGCTCATGCGGTGGATCATGCGGGCCACCATCTCCTTGCCGGTCCCGGTTTCGCCTTCGAGCAGCACCGTGGCGTCGGTGCCGGCCACGCGAGCGATGGTCTTGTAGAGATCCACCATCGGGGAAGAGAACCCGATCGTTTCGGTTTCCGGCAGGTCGTCTATGTCCTGTTCCGGCTCTTCTTCCTGCGCGGCCAGGGTAGTCTCGGCGCGTTTGACGGTCTCGAGCAAATCGTCGAGTTCGAACGGCTTGGCCAGGTATTCAAAAGCGCCGCGCTCGGTGGCGCGCATAACCGTTTCCATCGAGCCGCGGCCGGTCATGAGAATCACGGCACAACGCGGATTGGCGTGTCGTGCCGCATCGAGCACGTCGAGGCCCGTACGCTCATCCAGGTAGATGTCGGACACGACGATGGGGTATGCTTTGGCGGCAAGGCGCTCGATGGCTTCACGCGTCGTGGATACGGCTTCCACCTGGTATCCCTCCAGTTCCAGGAATGTGACAAGCGTGTTCCGGACGGAACCATCGTCTTCGACGACCAGTAGCGAACTCACAAAACTCCCTTAGCCCGACGCAACCGGACGCCGGGCAGTTTCTCCCTCTACCTGTGGCGGAACCGATACAGGCAACACTATGGTAAAACACGAACCTTCGCCGGGCCTACTCGCCACTTCCATGCGGCCGCCGTGGTGGGTGACGATTTGGTCGACGAGGGAAAGTCCGATACCGGTGCCGCCTTCGCCCGAGGCTTCCGCCCGGCGTGTCCGGTAGAACTTGCGGAAGATCTGCTTGAGTTCCTTGTCATCCATGCCGATGCCCTGGTCGCTTACGGAAAGGCGCAGCGCCGTGCCCTCCAGCTTGCCGAAAACGGTGACATTTGTTTCGGCGGGCGAATACTTGATGGCGTTCGTCAGCAGGTTATAGACGGCGTATTCGAGCAGTTCATGGTCGCCGGTGACGGTGACTTCCGGGACAGATTGCCGATGTATCTCTATCTTCTTCCGTTCGGCTAGGACGGCGACCCGATCGAGGCAGGCGCTGAGCACCGCGGAGAGGTGTACCGTGTCGCGCTTCAGTTCCATCTGGCCTTCCCCCAGGCGTTCGACGTCGAGGAAGGTCTGGATCATCCGCGCCAGGCGCTTCGATTCCGAATTGATGGTCTTCGCGAGTTCTGACCGTTTTTCTTCCGGCAGTTTATACCGCCCCATCAGTTCACTGGAGCCTTGAATGGCCTGGAGCGGGGTGCGCATCTCGTGGGCGACGAAATGGATCGCTTTCTGATACCGCTCCTTTTCCGCCGTTGTCTTACCAAGCAACCGGCGAACGACGAAGTGCTGGAATGCCGCGGCTCCCACAATGCTCAGCCAAGCTGTCGAGAAGGGCGGGGAATAGGGGAAAACGAGGCCGTTGCGGAAAGCGATCCACGGGGCCATGTGGATGCCGAGCAGCAGCGCGCCGGACAGTGCATAGCTCAGCCAGCCACCGATCTGCCAGAAGATCACGCCGGCGGCCGCGCACAACGCGACGCAGAACAAAGCCACCCAGATGTCGCGCACGGGTTCCAGGAACATATTGCCCGCGAGGGTTTCAAACGCGTTCGCGTGGATCTCGACGCCCGGCATCGTCTGCCCGTAGGAGAAGGGGGTCATGTGGCGGTCCTGTGCCGCGGATTGGGCGGTGATGCCGATGAAGACAACCTTATCGCGAATGCGCTCGGCCGCCGGACCGCCATTGCGGAGTTGCCAGAAACTCACCTCCGGCATCGCCGGGCGGTACCGGATCAGCAGCGGGCGCGCATCTTCGCGGCGAGACACGATGCGCGTGCCGGCCACCTGCAGGGCGTTTGGCTCTTCAATGATTTCGGCATGCCTGTCTAAGCGGAAGGCCTCAAGCGACAGCGCCCAAAAGCGGCGTTGCTGGCCGATTTTTTCGAGCGGAATGCGGCGCATCACGTTGTCGTAAGGGTCGGGGTCGGCATGGACGTGCCCAACCGCGGCGGCATGCCGGCGAAAGCGTGGCAGCGGGTCTTCCCATTCGTTATCGCGCGTGAGGTCCACGGCGAGCACCAGGTTCGGAGTGCGTGCCATGGCGCGTTCGAGCAGGTCGTCATCGGCGGGGTCGCCTGGTTCGGGCAGGATCAAGTCGACCACGACGACGCGGGGGTTGTACGCGGTGAGTTGTTCGAGTCCTTCGCCGACAATACGGCGAATGCCCCGGATGCCGCCCATCCGCGAAAGGCTTCGCTCGTCGATGCCGAGCACAACGGAGTTCGGCTCGTTGGCCGGCGCTGCGGAGGTGCGAAACAGGAAGTCGTAGACGTCGTTATCGAGCTGTACGCCAAGCGTGGTCCAGCCGACCGTCAGCGACACCAGCAGACACGCGCCGAGAACTATCACATACCCGGCGGCGAGGCGCGGCTTCATTTCTTCCTCAGGGCCGTTTCGACGTCCTTAGGGTCGCGCGGAAGCGAGGAGGAGAGCACTTCCGCTCCCGTTTCCGTGATCAGGATGACGTCTTCAATCCGCACGCCGATCTTTTCGTCGGCGATATAGATGCCGGGCTCGACAGTGAAGACCATGCCCGGCTTGAGCGTAAGGTCGGGGTCCGCCGGGTCGTGCACTTCGAGGCCGACGTGATGGCCGAGGGCATGGAGGTAGTACTGTTCGAGCCCGTGTTTCGCCACCTGCGCCTTGGCTATCCCGTTCAGCGAATCCTGATCGGTGCCGAGCAGTTTCATTCCAGGCTTGGCCGCGGCGATTGCGGCGTTCTGCGCCTCGAGCACGGCCTCGTAGATCTCACGTTGCCGGGCGGTGAACTTGCCCGTCACCGGGACCGTGCGCGTGATGTCGGCGGCGTAGTCCGAGCATTCTGCCCCGACATCCATAACGACTACTTCGCCCGCATCCATGCGGCGGCGATTCGCGCCGTAGTGTAGGATGACCGAGTTCGGTCCGGAGCCCACAATCGGCAGGTACGCGTTGCGCTCGCAGCCTGCATCGAAATAGGTCGAAGTGATGATGTTGGCGGCCTGGTATTCGTACATGCCGGCGCCGATCCGCGTCCACGCCGCGCGATGTCCCGCGATCGTGTGTTCCACAGACTTTCGAATAAGGTCGACTTCCGCCGGCGATTTCACCATGCGGAGGCGGGCGATTTCGCGGCTGATGTCGACCCATTCCCTGTCGCCGACAGCGCGTTGCAGGCGAGCAAACGGTTCGCCGCGCGTGATGGTGTGGATCTTTCCGGTGAACCGCTTAAGCTGCGCCCGGATCTCCGTTTCGTCCATCACCTTGGCGAACCCGGTCTGTTGTGGCGCCTTCTGGTCGTCGGGCCCGAGTTTGGGGCCGGTGTAGCGTTCCCGAATGGTGCTGCGTTTGGGCAGAAACAGGATCTCTTCATCGGGCGCGAGAAGGATGGTTGCGCCGGGTTCGCGCCAGCCGGTGAGGTAGAGAAAGTTCGGTTCCTGCAGGAACCCTGCGCGAATTTCGCCGTGGTCGGCTTCCGTGGCCCCTGCCAGCAGCACGGCTTTGTTGCCAACTTCCGTGATGAGGCGCTTGCGGCGGGCCTGGTATTCATCGAGCGGGATGCCGGCCCAAGCCGTGACGGCAAGGCACCAAAACGCGAAAAACCTCATCATTTATACTCTATCGTTGACCCTCGCGATCCTGATTACAACGCTTGCCTTTCTGCTGGCCCTGGCGATGCGCGGCGACGATCGTGTGCGCACGGAATATTACCGGCGGCGGTTGACGGAGACGCTCGAGAAGTATCCGCCGGCGACCGTGATCGTGCCGGTGAAAGGCGAGGAAGAAGGGCTGGCTGCGAACCTTGCTTCGCTCGCTGCCTTGGATTATCCGGATTACGAGTTGATCGTGGTGGCGGCCGCGAAATCGGATGTTCCTGGCGACGCCGTCCCCACCAAAGCGCGGCTGGTCGTTGCCGGCGAAGGCGATCCGAAAACGGGGGCGAAGATCAATAACCTGTTGGCGGCGGTAAAGGCGGCACGGTCGCAGTCGCAGGTGTTCGCCTTCGCCGATTCCGACGGCCTTGTGCCCGCGGGGTGGTTGAAGGCACTCGTGACGCCGCTGGGCGAGCCGAACGTGGGTGTCGTAACGGGTTACCGTTTCCATACTCCGCCCGCGCCGGCTGGAATGGCATCTTTGTTCCGCAGCGTCTGGAACGGCGTCGTGGCCGGCGGAATGCACCACAAAGACAATTCCTTCTGCTGGGGCGGAGCGATGGCCGTTACGAAACAGAACTTCAAGAAGCTGAAAGTGGAAGAGCGCTGGCGCGGCGCAGTTTCTGACGATTACAGGCTGGCGCAGACCGTACACAACGCCGGGCTCACCATCACCTTCGCGCCCGGCGCCCTGACGGCCGACACATCGCACACCAACTGGGGGCGGCTCCTGGAGTGGACCACGCGCCAGCTAGTCATCACGCGCGTCTATTCGCCCAAGCTGTGGTGGATGGGTTTCGCGGCGCATATCCTCTATTGCGCAGCGTGGCCCGCGGCGGCGTTCGCCGCGGTGGACGGCGTGGCCTGGGGTCCGCTGGCGCTGGCCGGGCAGTTATATCTCGGGATGAAAAAGGGTTTTCACCGGACGCAATTGATCCGGGCGGCCATGCCGCGCGACGACGCTTGGTTCAGGCGCTATGGCTGGGCGCACTGGGCATTGGTGCCGTTCGTTACGTGGGTGTGGCTGTATTCGTTTCTTACATCGGCAATGACGACGACAATCGAGTGGCGCGGCAGGCGTTACGATTTGCGGCCCTAGTAAACTAGGAGGGTATGACTCGCGCCGAATACTTGCAGAATCGTGTAAACGACCCGGTTCGCACCCAGATGTACTATGCCCGCAGCGGTCACATTACTCCCGAGATGGAGTACGTGGCGCGGCGCGAACAATTGACCCCGGAGACGGTTCGTGACGAGGTGGCGCGCGGGCGCCTGATCATCCCCGCCAATTGGAACCACGCGTCGCTTGAGCCGATGTGCATCGGTGTCGCGTCGAAGTGCAAAATCAACGCCAATATCGGTAATTCGGCCACAACGTCGAACATCGGTGGCGAGTTGGAGAAGCTGCATTACTCCGTCAAATACGGCGCCGATACGGTGATGGATCTGTCCACCGGCGGCGACATTCCAGAGATCCGCAAGGCGATCATTCGCGAGTCGCCGGTGCCGATCGGCACGGTGCCGATCTACGAAGCGCTGTCGCGTGTGCGGCGCGTGGAAGACCTGACGCCGCAGGTGATGCTCGAAGTCATTGAAGAGCAGGCGGAGCAAGGCGTGGATTACATGACCATCCACGCGGGCGTGCTGATTCAGCACATCCCGTTGACCACCAAACGCGTCACCGGTATCGTGTCGCGCGGCGGCTCGATCCTCGCCGAGTGGATGGTGAAGAACCATCGCCAGAACTTCCTCTACGAGCATTTCGAAGCCATTTGCAAGATCTTCCAGAAGCACGATGTCAGCTTCTCGCTGGGCGACGGCTTGCGGCCGGGTTCGCTCGCGGATGCGTCCGACGAAGCGCAGTTCGCGGAGTTGAAGACGCTCGGCGAGTTGACCAAGATCGCGTGGAAGTACGACGTGCAGGTGATGATCGAAGGTCCGGGACACATCCCGATGGACCAGATCAAACTGCAGGTCGACAAGGAAATGGAGTTGTGCCACGAAGCGCCGTTCTATACGCTGGGACCGTTGGTTACCGATTTCGCGCCCGGCTATGACCACATCACCTCGGCAATCGGCGCGGCGATGATCGGCTGGTACGGCGCGTCGATGCTGTGCTACGTCACGCCCAAGGAACACCTGGGGCTCCCGAACAAAGAAGACGTGAAGCAGGGCATCATCGCCTACAAAATCGCGGCCCATGCGGCCGATATCGCGCGGCGCCGCCCGGGCGCGCGTGACCGTGACGACGAACTGTCGCGGGCGCGGTATAAGTTCGACTGGAACAAGCAGTTCGAACTGGCGCTCGATCCGGAGACGGCGCGCGCGTATCACGACGAGACGCTGCCCGAAGAAGGCTTCAAGGATGCGCACTTCTGCTCGATGTGCGGTCCGAAATTCTGCTCGATGAATATTTCTGCGAAGGTGGAGCAGTTCACGCCGGAGGACGCCCAGGCGGTTCTCGATGGCAAGCAACTTGTCCAACTCGGCACTTAACGGCGCGGGCGAAGGCGACCGCGTCCTGTTTCTGTACATCCCGCCCATGGCGGTGCTGGATGCGCTGTCGGCCCGTGTGGGAAACGGCGTCATCGTGTGCCTGGGCAATCGTGATGCTGTCTACGATGCGCGAAAGGCGGGCGTTCATCTTCCAAATACAATGTTTATCGCTGCGGATCTGGACGAGATCCCGTGGCAGGAAGGTTTCTTCAACTGGGTGCTGGAGGACGCCGCTCCTTCCGGCGTGGCGGTATATCGGGAAATCGTGCGTGTGCTTGCCCCTGGGGGGAAACTTTTCCTGGGGAGCTTGGATCGCACCGCGTTCGTTGCGGCTGGGCTTCTGATCGAGGGTGGTTTGCTGCGTAAGCCGGAAGAACCGCCCCGCGCGAGTCTGCCGGTTTTGCGCTGAGACAAACCGATTTGACAGTCCGCTTCCGGCGGCGATAGAGTGCAACGCATGATGCGCCTGCTGGTGGCCTTGCTCGCCTTTACGGTTGTTCTTCTCGCCCAGGATAAAAACCCGCTTCACGGCAATAAAGACGCGATCGAAGCCGGGCGCGGGCAGTTTCGCATCTACTGCGGCCCGTGCCATGGAATCGCGGCGCAGGGCGGCCGCGGGCCGGACCTTACAACCGGCAGCTACGCATCGGGCAACGCCGACGAGCAGGTATTCAAAACGATTTCCGACGGCATTGCCGGAACCGAGATGGCGGCCTATGGGGACCGGTTCGATACGGACGGTATCTGGCGCATGGTGAGTTACCTGCGCTCCGTTTCGGGCAAACCCGCGCCTAACCTGAAGGGCGATCGCGCGAACGGAGAGAAATTGTTTTGGGGACGGGGCGGATGCGGGGCCTGCCACCGGGTGGGCGAGCGCGGCAGCCGGATGGGTCCGGAACTCACTAAGGTGGGCCGTCAGCGGAGCGTCGGCTATATTCGTGAGTCGATCGTCGCGCCGAATGCGTCACTAACTCCGGGCTATAACACCGTTCGCATCGTTCTGCACGACGGCCGCACGCTGGCCGGTGTGCAAAAGGGCTTCGATGCCTTCTCGGCGCAGATCATGGACATGCAGGAACGCTACCACTCCTATTTGCGGGAAGAGGTGCGTTCGATTAGCCGGGAGTATAAGTCGATGATGCCGGGTAACTACTCGCGCCTGTTTAGCGAGCAGGAAGTTACTGACATGGTGCTGTACATGGCAAACCTGCGCGGCGACGGCGCCGCCGTGCCAGCCAGGCTGCCGGCCGGTCCGATCGGCAACGATCGTCTGCAGCAGGCGCAACGCGAGAACAATAGCTGGCTGATGTACGGCAAGAACTTCGGCGCGTGGCGATATGCGGACCTTAGCCAGATCGACACGAGCAATGTCGCCAAACTCACCCCGGTATGGACCTTCCAAACAGGAGTTAACGGTAAGAACGAGACTACGCCGATCGTCGACACCGGCCTGATGTACATCACCGGTCCGTCGAACCATGCCTGGGCGTTAGATCTCAAGACGGGCCGCCCATACTGGCATTACAGCAAGATCGTCCCCAGCGGTGTGAATGCCTGCTGCGGCCAGGTAAACCGCGGATTCGCCGCCTTGGGAGATCGCTTGT
Organism: Bryobacterales bacterium; assembly: GCA_020846745.1. Taxonomy (GTDB): domain Bacteria; phylum Acidobacteriota; class Terriglobia; order Bryobacterales; family Bryobacteraceae; genus JADLDI01. Next base: position 30,631 of record JADLDI010000005.1, read on the forward strand.
TCAAGGTCAACATGGAAGCAAGCCTGGTGGCGCTCGATGCGAAGACCGGCCAGAAGATCTGGGAAACGACGATCGACGACTTCAAGCGCGGGTATAGCGCGACGGTAGCACCGCTGGCTGTCAAGAATCTGATTGTTGTCGGCATCGCGGGTGCTGAATTCGGCATTCGAGGGTTTATCGATGCATACGATGCCGATACCGGTAAGCGCGTCTGGCGTTTCTGGACCGTTCCCGCGCCCGGCGAACCCGGAAGTAACACGTGGGGAGGCGAATCCTGGAAGCAGGGGGGCGGGTCCACCTGGATAACGGGTTCCTACGACCCGGAGTTAGATACCATTTACTGGGGCACGGGTAACCCTGGACCCGACTTCAACGGCGACGTGCGCCCCGGCGACAATCTGTACACCTGCGCGTTGGTCGCGCTGGACGCGAACACGGGTAAGTTGAAGTGGCATTATCAGTTCACGCCGCACGACGTGCACGACTGGGACGCTACGTCTGACCCTGTGTTACTCGACATCGGCCATGAAGGCAAGCGTGTCAAAGCAGTCGTGATGGCTAACCGGAACGGCTACTACTACGCGCTCGACCGTTCGAGCGGCAAACTACTGACCGCCAAGGCCTACACGCAGGTCTCCTGGGCAGACGGCATCAACATGACAACAGGCAAACCGAACGTGATTCCGGGCCAGGACCCGACCGAGCAGGGTAACCGGTCGTGTCCCACCATCGGCGGCGGCCATAACTGGCAGGCCACCACTTACAGCCCCAAAGCGGACTTGTACTACTTCAACACCACCGATGGCTGCCAGCTTTACTTCAAATATGGGCAGGAATATGTCGATGGACTCTGGTATCAGGCGTCGACGGTAGCGCCCATTCCTGAGGAACCCAGTTCCGGTTCGATCGTCGCGTTGAAGCCAAACTCCGGCGACGTCGCGTGGAAATTTGAACTAACGTCCGGCCCCAGCAGCGGATTGCTGTCGACGGCGGGCGGCCTGGTCTTCGGCGGCGACCGCGAGGGGTATCTGTTCGCACTCGATGCGGCAACAGGAAAGGCGCTCTGGCGCCATCAAACCGGAGGTGTCATCATCGCGCCGCCCATTACATACGACTTCGGCGGCCGGCAATACATCGCCGTGGCCGCCGGATCGTCAATCGTGACTTTCGCGCTGTCGAAATAGGTTATTCGGCGCTAGCGGACTTCGGCAGTTGAACCGCCTTCACCGGCTCGAACAACCCGAACGAAAAGATCGCCGTGGAAGAGGCGATCGCAACGTACTGCTTACCACCTACGGCATAAGTGATCGGCGAGGCGGTAAGTCCTTCGCCCATGTTGTAGTGCCACAGGTGTTTGCCGGTTTTCGCATCTACTCCGACTAACTGGCCATCGTCATCGCCAAAGAACACCACACCGCCGGCCGTGGAAACTGTCCCTGCCCACGATTCGCCGGGGCCGGTCATCGGATACTCCCAAACCTTGTTGCCGGTCTTCGGATCGAGAGCACGTAGGAAGAACTGGCCGACGTCCTTGGGCCGTGGTCCCGCACCGCCGCCGGAGAAATTCTTCTTCGGTTCCGGTTCCTTCGATGAGCTGGTGAATATGTCGCACTGCTCCAAAACTACGACGTAGAAATATCCGGTATCCGGGTTAAAAGAAGGCGCCATCCAGTTAGTGGCCCCACGCACGCCAGGACACACCAGGTTACCGTTGGGCGTCGGATCTTTACCCGGAATCAGGATCGGCCGGCCATTCGCATCGATACCCTTGGCCCAATCCAGTTTCTCCACAAGCCGTGTGGCTCGCAGAAACTTACCCGTCGCACGGTCGAGCATGTAGAAGAAGCCGTTCCGATTGGCATGCAATACCACTTTGCGCGGCTTACCTTCCCACGCGACTTCAATCAACACCGGCCACGACTGCGCATCCCAGTCGTGCGTATCGTGCGGCGTGAACTGGAAATACCACTTCATTTTGCCGGTATCGGCATCAAGGGCCAGCAGCGAGCACGAATATAGATTGTCGCCGCTGCGGTCGCCGCCGTAGAAATCGGGCCAGGGATTGCCGGTGGTCCAGAAGAGTGTGTTTGTGTCCGGGTCGTAAGTGCCAGAAAGCCAGGTGGCGCCGCCGCCGTAGTCGATGAACTTACCCCACGATTCCGAGCCAGGTTCACCTTTCTTCGGGATCGTGAACGTGCGCCATAACTCCTCGCCGGTCTCCGCCGACATAGCCGCAATGTACCCGCGCATGCCGGTATCGCCGCCGGCGTTGCCTACCAGTACCTTATCCTTTACAACCAACGGCGCGGTGGAAGCGAACTCGCCCAGCTCGATATCGCCGTACTTCTTCGACCAAAGGACGGCGCCGGAACTGCGGTTGAGCGCCACCAGATAGCAGTCGGCGGTTACATAGAAAACCTTGTCGCCCAGGATGGCCGCACCGCGGTTCACCGCCTCTTTCTTCGACTTAGGATCTTTGTAGGCCCAGATTAAACGGCCGCTGCGCGCGTCAATGGCGCGAATCTCGTTCGGCGCGGTGATGTACATCACGCCTTCATAAACGATGGGATTGGTGCGCAGCCCGTTGGCTTTCGGAACGTGATAGGTCCACTTCGGCACCAGCGAGCCAACGTTCCCCGTCGTGATCTGCTTTAGCGGACTGTGCCGCAGCCCGCGATAATCGCCGGCATAAGTCAGCCAGTTTTCACCCGACCCTTTGACAATATCCTCAAAACGCACCTGCGCACTGGCGCACCCGGCGACAAGTAGCATGAGCCACAGATTCTTCATTTGAGTCTCTCTCCCGAGTTACTTCTTCGCCACTTCGGCCGGGCGCACGCTTTGCCGGCTCAGATAGGAAACCAGGTCGTTGATCTGTTCCTTTGTCAGTTTCTTCGCGTAGTCTTTCGGCATGGGCGACCCGCGGCCAACGTTCATTTCAACAACGTCTTCCATGGAGATTAGATGCAACTTGCCCTGTCCGTCCTGCAACTGGAGCGAGTAATTCGTGCGGTTGCGCGCCACGCCCTTCAGCGTCTGCCCATTCTTCAGTTTCACCGTCACCGCGCGATAGCCCTGCGCGCCGTCGGCATCGGGATCGACAATCGCGTCACGCAGATCGGGCATAGCCCGCATGGCCCCAACCGTCGACAGGTCCGGACCGAGTTTACCGCCCTTGCCGCGAATGCCGTGGCAGTTCGAACATCCCGCGCTGCCCCAGAACAGTTTTTCGCCTGCCTGTGCATCACCCGGCGGGGCATTCTCAAACGCCGGCGCGGTCAACGACCGCACAAACGCGACAACCTGCCAGGCCTGATCCTCGGGCAGGTTGGCCGCAGGCATCGCGCCGCCGATTCCCTTTTGAATCGCCTTGTAGAGAGTGTCGTCATCCAGGGGATGCCAGAATACCTGCGCACGCAGGTTGGGGCCGCGTCCGCCCTGGCCGTCCGCCCCGTGACAAGCGCCGCAGCCATTGGCAAACAGCTTTTTGCCCGCTTCTATGGCTTTCGGATCGCCGATGAACGGATGTTTAGATTTCTCGCCTTCCTTTTCATGCTGCGCGGCGAGTGGCAGCGCGATGAGTAAACAGAGCCCGGCAACGACCCTCATAGAGGGCTATTATCACTCAAACCACGCCTAGTTGTGACGGACCTCGGCTTCCAATTCTTCGAGCAGACCGATTATTTTCGGCGCCATCGCCGGTTGCCGCCCGAATCGCAGTCCCTGGTAGGCCCCCGTCAGCTCGCCCACAACCTGCGACAGCCGCGGATCGGCGATCACCCGTACAAACTCGTTCGGAGTCATCCACACCGGCTTTTCCAGGTTCCGCGCGCGCAGCAGTGTGAGCATCCGCTCGTAGAGAATCGTCGCGTCGGACGCGCCGGCATTGCCGCGCCGCAACTGTTCGTCTTTCTGACGGCGCCGCCATTGGCGTAACAGCCGTGGCAGCGCCCACACCGCCAACACCGCGACGAACAGCGCCCCGATCAGCGCCACCAGCAACCGCGCAAACTCCTGCCTGGCCTGCTGCCAAACGGCTTTGACGGTTGACCAGCGGCTCGACCAGTCGAATGAGAAGTTCCGCCCACTCCGGCCCAACCGGTCTGCCAGCAGGATCTGCCGCTCCAGGTCGTAGCTCAACACCCACTCCTGCCAAAACACATCGGCGGCGTCGAGATAGATCGATAGGTGTGCAAGCAACGAGCCGGACCGCCGCGGGTCGGCCGGTGTTGGGTCGAATGCGATCCAACCGCGGCCCGGCACAAACGCTTCGACCCATGTGTGCGCGTCTGCGCCCCGAACCATATACCACCCGGAGATCGGATTGTAGGTGCCGGCCTGGAAGCCCGTGGCCATCCGCGCCGGAATCCCCAGTGCCCGCAACATCACCGCCATCGCAGAGGCAAAGTATTCGCAGTGTCCCTCTTTCCGTTCAAACAGGAAGTGCGCCAGCGGATCCGCCACGGGCTTCTCGAGCAGAATGCTCGTGTATCCAAATCCGGTCCGCAGCCGCCGCTCAATCTGGGCCGCCCGTACGTAGTCGTCTGCGGCGCCCGCGGTCCACTGCTTGGCCAGCGAGACAATGCGCGGGTCGACCGGCGGCAGCGCAAGCGTCTGTGTCCGCAGTTGCGGATCGAGTTCATCGTTCGATGAAGCCATCCCGTTCGGCAGAAAACTATACGCCTGATACCGTAAGCCGCGGCCCGTCAGGTTCCCCGCCCGGACCTGCCCGGTGACGCTGCGAAAGATGCTGAATGGGTAGTTCAGCCTCAGCACCTCCGGCCGCCCCACAAAGAACAGATCGTTGCCGGATACGTTTTCGAGCTTCACTTCATAGGAAACTCGCGTTCCGCGCGGCCAAACGTAGTTCGGGCCAACCAGCGGGAACTGCCCGTTCTGCGGGTTCAGCAGTTCCACATCCGGCCGCTTGTTGAACCATCGCAGCCCATCGAAATGCACCAGCGCATCGCCGCGCCACTTCACCCCCGGCACGCGCTCGCGATTCTGAAACCGGGCGCGCAGCACGGGCGTGCTGGTGAACTGCAGTTCGCCCACCTGGTTCAGCCTTACCTCATCGGTGTACCCGGTCATGCGCAACCGGTCAGACTGCACGCCGCGAAACATGATGCCCGCCGTGCGCGGCAGCAGGAAGAACAACCCGGCGCCGGACGCGATCATGGCCAGGAACACGAACATCGACACGGCCAGCACCCGCGTCGAGACGCCCTTCAGTCCACTGCGAGCGATGGCGCCCGAATGTGTGAGATTGAAGCGGATCTCGCCCGAGATCTGCGCCACAATCCCCGACACGGCAAACAACGCCAGGAACACCACAAACTGAAGCGTTTGCGAAAGCACGCATGCCGCCAGCATCTGGCTCAGCGCGATCGCCTTTACCAGGAAATATTCGCGATTGGTCTTCGCGCGCAGCGTTACCAGTGCTGCCAGGAATGAGATCAGGTGCAAGGTTGCCAGCAGGAAGTCGTGCGAGAAGAAGTAATAATCAAGCGGAAAGAACCCGACATAGGCCACGGCCGCCGCCGTCGTCACCACTTCCGGTATCTGCACCCGCAGCAGCTTCGCCACCACCGCGATGCGCGCCAGAATCGCCAACCCGCTGAAGATCAGCGTCAAAAGGTCGACCCCGCCAGATGTGGCTAGCGCCAGGTAGGCACTCGCCAGCATGCCTAACAGCGCCCACTCAAACAGTTGAGCGGGCGACAGGCGCGAACCGGACTGGCTACTACGCGTCCACACAGGCAACACCTCTATTTTCGCGCGTTCCTTCAGTACCATGGAATTGACTCATTCAAATGGAAAACATCGAAATCGCGCGGATGCTCGCCCAAACCGCCGATCTGATGGAGATCGCCGGCGAAGATCCGTTCCGCATCCGCAGCTATCGCAATGCGGCTGCGGCGATAGAAGGGTTCCCGGAACGCGTGGCCGACATCGCCTGCAACCCGGCGCGGAAAGTCACGGAGATCTCCGGCGTCGGCAAGGGGCTGGCTGCGGTGGTTTGTGAGATTCTGTCCCGCGGCTCGTTCGATAAGCGCGACGAACTGGTGGAACGCTACCCGCCGACCGCGCTTGAAATGCTGAACATTCAGGGGCTGGGGCCGAAAAGCATTGCGCTCATCATCGAACACTTCCGCGTCACCTCCCTCGAAGATCTGGAGCGGCTTTGTAACGACCAGAAATTGCGCACATTGCCGCGCATGGGCGCCAAGTTGGAAGACAAGGTTCTGCGGTCGATCGCTGCCTATCGCCAGAGCGCCGGACGCTTCCTGCTACGGTTCGCGATGGGCGTTGCCGACGAACTGAAAGATTACTTCAGCGATCGCACTGTAGAGGCGGCCGGTTCCCTCCGCCGCGGTAAGGAATCGGTCGGGGATCTCGACCTGCTTGTCTGTCATGCGGACCCGGAGCCCGTTCTCGATAGGTTTGTAAAGCACTCCAAGGTCAGTGAGGTGCTCGCGAAAGGTGAGAACAAAGCCAGCGTGAAGTTTGGGCTCGAAGGCATTCAGGTGGACATGCGCGTGCTTCCGCCGCAAAGCTACGGCGCCGCCATGCAATACTTCACCGGAAGCAAGACGCACAATGTCATCCTGCGCCAGCGCGCCCTGCGCCGTGGCCTCACTTTAAACGAATACGGCCTGTTCGAACTCGAAGGCAACGCGCGTATGGGCGGCGCCACCGAACAGGAGATCTATGAGCGTCTGGGCCTCGACTGGATACCGCCGGAAATGCGCGAAGCGCAGGGCGAAATCGAAGCCGCGGAACAGCACCGCCTGCCGCGGTTGATCGAGCTAAGCGACATTCGCGGCGACCTGCACATGCACACCCGCGAAACGGACGGCCGCGCCTCGCTCGCCGAAATGGCGGAATGTTGCCAGGCCCGCGGCTATGAGTACATCGCCATAACCGACCATTCCAAGGCGCTGGCGATGGCCAACGGATTGGACGAAGCGCGCGTGATCGCGTTCGCCGAACAGGTCCGCCACATCGACCATCAGGCCGCCGGCATTCGCATCTTCTCAGGCCTTGAATGCGATATCCGGCGCGACGGGTCGATGGACATCGACGACGACGCGCTCGCCGCACTCGACTTTGTCGTGGCCAGCGTACACAGCTTCATGAACCTCGAACCGGCTGAGATGACCGACCGGTTGCTGCGTGCCGTTGAAAACCGGTATGTACGCGTGCTTGGTCACCCCACGGGGCGCATGCTGTTCAATCGCGACGGTTATAAGTACGACTTCGAAGCCGTGGCTACCGCGGCGGCGCATAACAACGTGGCGCTCGAAGTCAACTCCAGCCCCGAGCGGCTCGACTTATACGACCCGCTGCTGCGCGCTGCTAAAGCGAAGGGCTGTAAGTTTACTATCTCGACCGACGCGCACCATCCAAAGCATCTGGCCAACATGCGCTATGGAGTGCTGACGGCTCGCCGTGGGTGGCTGCAGAAAGAGGATGTCCTGAACACGCTACCGGTCAACCAGTTTGCTGAGGCGATTCGCCGATGAAAACCATCTCGTCCAAAGAAATTTACCGGAACCCCGTGTTTACTCTCACCGAAGACGTTGTTGTCGACCGCGCCGGCCGCGAAGCCAAACGCGGCATCGTCCGCCACCCCGGCTCAGCTGCCGTGCTGGCGATAGACGCGAAAAATCGCGCAATCCTGGTGAGGCAGTTCCGCGTGGCAATTGGGGCTCGCGTGTGGGAGATACCGGCCGGCAAGATCGATGAAGGCGAAACACCGCTCAAGGCCGCTCAACGCGAGTTGCGCGAAGAAACCGGACTAACTGCCCGCAAGTGGACGAAACTGGTCGCCTGTTATCCGACTCCCGGCTATGTCAGCGAAAAGATTACGCTGTTTCTGGCGGAAGACTTGAAGCCGGGCGAAGCCGATCCGGACGAAGGCGAACACCTGGAACTCAAATGGTTCGCCATTAAGGATTTGGAAGAGGAAGTTGTGCGTGGCCGCGTGCCCGACGGCAAAACACTTACCGCCCTATACGCTTACCGCCTGCTCACCAAGAAGCGGCCGAAATAGGGCCGCCTCTACGATTCCTTCGGGCGAGGCGTAATAATCCGCACGCGTACCGGCTTCGACCCCGCTTGTACCGCCATCGGCTTGCACACCAGTTGAAGGCCTTCCACCGGCGCAATCACGCGCGTGATCACCTGTTCCGTATCGAACCCCGTCAGCACCAACACCTTGGGCGACGGCGCGAAAATCTCGACAACGCGCAACGTTTCCATTCCCGCCGTACACACAACTACCAGCTCTTGCTCAGGTTTGAGAACGTTCTGCATCGCCTGAATCTGCCCGACAATCACTGCCGCCACATTTTCCGCCGGGGCGTTCGACTGGTTAGGTGCGGCCTGCGAAGCTGCTTCGGCGGTCGCGGCTGCATCGGCGGGCCGCAGATTGCCAATCACCTCTTTCATCTGCTCGCCCAAGGCTTGCTTGGCAATCTGTTTGGTAATCGCGGTGATGCTCACATTACCGAGCCTACCGCACCCGGGCGTGGTAGCTTGACAAAAACGCCTATGTCGCGACCAGCCTTGTTTGTCATCGCCTGTTCAGTCGTCTTCGCCGCCGAGTTCCCGGAGGCGGCCATTACCAACGGCCTGATTACCGCCAAATTGTACCTGCCGGACCCGCAGCGCGGCTACTATCGCGGTACGCGCTTTGACTGGTCCGGCAATACCTACAGCCTCAAAACGGCGAAACACGAGTACTTCGGCCAGTGGTTTCCAACGTATGACCCGAAACTGCACGACGCCATCATGGGTCCCGTTGAAGAGTTCCGCACGGAAGATGGCGGGCCAGGCTACGCGGAAGCGGCGGCGGGCGAGACGTTTGTGCGGATCGGCGTTGGAGTGGTCCGCAAACCCACTAACTCCCCTTACGAAGGCTTCAAGACTTATGACATAGTCGACCACGGAAGATGGAAGGTGAAAAAAGCCAAGGACCAAATCCAATTTACCCACATATTGAAGGCGGCCAATGGTTACGCGTATCGCTACACCAAGACGATGCGCCTCCTGAAGGACAAGCCCACGCTGGTGATTGAACACACGCTCGAAAATACTGGCAAAAAGGCGATCACCGCATCGCAGTACAACCACAACTTCTTCGTCATCGACGGCCAGCCCAGCGGGCCAGCCACATACGTCAAATTCCCCTTCGACCTCAAACCCGTGAGAGCATTCGATGCCAGCCTGGCCGAGGTGAGGGGCGGCGAGGTCAAATACCTCAAGGAACTCGCACCCAAGCAGAGCGTCTTCGGCGAATTCCAGGGCTTCGGCGCCACGGCGTCAGACTACGACATTCGTGTGGAAAACAGAAACGCCAAGGCCGGGGTGCATATTCGCGGGGATAAGCCGCTCTCAAAAGTAGTCTTCTGGTCTATCCGCACTGTCTTCTCGCCTGAGCCGTACATCGACATCAACGCTGCTCCCGGTGGAAAGATGTCGTGGACTTACACGTACGACTTCTACGACCTGCCCTAATCCGGAAACGTCGGAATGCGATACAAATAGGCGTCACCCTGCCAGTTATTCGGAAACGCGAACAGCCGCGTCATGTGCACAATGATCTCGTGGGTTTCGCGGTCTTCACGTGCGTAGAAGTTAGAAAGCGAAAGAATCGGATCTTCGCTCGCCTGCTTATCATCCACCTTCCGGATCGTTGACTTGATCAGCAAACCCGACTGCTGATCCACCTCGCCGGCAACAAACGGAAATCGCGGGCGGTTCCCCTTGGGATTCTCCGGCGTGATGTTACCCAGCCAATAGAGCTTCCCATTGGAATGGTGCAGTAACTGCGAACACGCGGCCGGTGAGTAGAAACTGCTCCCGTCCGAGTAAGTCCATGGAGCGGGCTGAGTAAATGTACGTCCGCCATCGGACGACAGAGAATACCACCGCCACGACGGCAAATGCGGCTTCTTGTCATTCGACCCGCGAATTACAGCCAGCACTCGGCCGCCCTTCAGCCGCCCCAGCGTCGGCTCATCCACCCCGCGTGTGGACCGTTCCGGGTCGTTCTTGATTTGCCGCGTGGGTGTAAACTGTAACTCGCTCCCATGCCATTCCCCGCGCAGAATCTGCCCGTAATGATACGTGTATCCGCCGCCGGGATTGTATAGCTTGCCGTCTGGCGTGATGGGCGCCACTACCGCCGGCAGCAGGATCGTGCCATCGTCTAACGAAAGCGCTTGGCACGTGATATCGCCCAGCATCATCGACCCCGCCCCCGCTGGTTTGTCTATCTTATAGACGGTCGGCTTATCGTCGATCCGGTAGTGGATGTTCCAAGCCTTCATGCCTTCCAGCGGATCGTCTGTCGGCAGCACACCTTCCAGCCAGAACGTAATCAGGTGCTTTGTCTTCGGATCCACCCAGCCGGGATGGATATGCCGCCGCAGCATGCCGTTCGGGCGTTTCTCACCGGTAACTCGAGTCTCCGGCGCGGACCAGGTCCTGCCGTTGTCCTTCGACTTACGTACATACGCCACGTCTACCGTATCCGATCGCGACCAGCGGCCCTCTACGGAAACTAATTCGACCCCGGAGGCTTTCGAGTAATAAGCGTAAGCCATGGTGGCTACGCCGTTACCAGGCGCCTTTACGAATATCTCGCGGCGTATCTCGCCGGGTGCGGCATGCGCTAGCGGAGTTGCCCCCGCCAGCGCCACAAACGACCGTCTTGTCAGGCTCACGCCTTCACCGACGGCAGTCCCGACAGTGCCAGCGCGAGTTCGCCTTCGTCGTAATCCTGGTCCGTCAATTTGCCGCTATGGAAATCGATATAGGCCTGCATATCGAAATGCCCGTGGCCGCAAAGGTTGAACAGGATTACCGGACTGGTGCCCGATGCCTTGGCGTGCAGCGCTTCGTCAATCGCCGCCCGTACTGCGTGGTTGGCTTCCGGAGCCGGCACGATTCCTTCCGCCCGCGCGAAGATAACTCCAGCTTCAAAGCACGCCCGCTGATGGTACGCGCGAGCTTCGAGCAGTCCCAACTCCTTCGCGTGCGACACCAGCGGCGCCATGCCGTGATACCGCAATCCGCCGGCATGGAAACCCGGAGGCGTAAACGTCGACCCCAGCGTGTGCATCTTAGTCAGCGGAGTTAGATGACCGGTATCGCCGAAATCATATGCATACTGGCCGCGCGTGAGCGACGGACAAGCCGCCGGCTCCACCGCGATCACCCGCCGCGACCGCCCGCCGCGTAACTGCAACCCGAGATACGGGAACACCAGGCCGGCGAAGTTAGATCCGCCGCCCGTGCAGCCGATAAGAATGTCCGGATCGTCCCCCGCCATCGCCATCTGCTCGATCGATTCCAGCCCAGCCACCGTCTGGTGCAACAGCACGTGGTTCAAAACGGAACCGAGCGCGTACTTCGTGTCTTCGTGCTGCGCCGCAATCTCCACCGCTTCCGAAATCGCGATCCCTAACGATCCCGGATGGTCGGCACGCTGCGCCAAAATCGCCCGGCCGGAGTTCGTGTATTCCGAGGGCGACGGCACGCACCGCGCCCCATAAGTCTCCATCAGCGCGCGCCGGTACGGTTTCTGGTTATAGGAAACGCGCACCATGAACACTTCGACTTCCAGCCCGAACACCGATCCCGCAAACGACAGCGACGATCCCCACTGTCCCGCGCCTGTCTCGGTCGCAATCCTGCGCACGCCTGCTTCTTTGTTGTAGAAAGCCTGCGCCACCGCCGTGTTCGGCTTATGCGACCCGGCCGGCGACACGCCTTCGTACTTGTAATAGATCCGCGCCGGCGTGTCCAACTCTCGCTCCAACCGCCGCGCTCGATAGAGCGGCGACGGGCGCCACAACTTGTACACCTCGCGCACCGGATCCGGTATTTCCACTTCCCGTTCCGTCGTCACTTCCTGGGCGATCAGTGACATTGGGAACAACGGGGCCAAATCGTCCGGACCCACCGGCTCGAGCGTTCCCGGATGCAACACCGGCGGTGGCGGCGTCGGCAAATCCGCCATCAGGTTGTACCAGCACTTCGGAATCCGCGATTCGTCGAGAACAAACTTTGTCTGCTCGCTCATTTGAGAAGTGAGTGTAGCACCGCTTGGTGTAATCTCGTATGCTTGCCAGTAATGAGAATGCTTCCCTGCCTGCTCTTGATCTCAGCCGTGGCCTTTGGACAAAAGGATGCTCAGCCGCGTGTGGTCGACCCTGGTGACGGCCGCAAAGCCCCGTCCGACGCGGTGGCGCTGTTCAACGGCCGCGACATGACCGGGTGGATCACCAAAGACGGCAAGATCCCGAAGTGCGAAGTCGAGGCGGGCGGAGTCATGGCCTGCGTTACCGGCGTCGGCGACATCCAGACCACGCAGACGTTCAAAAACGCGCAGATCCACCTCGAGTTCGCCATACCCTACATGCCCAACCAGAAAGGCCAGCTCCGCGGTAACAGCGGCGTCTATCTGCAGGGTAAGTACGAAATGCAAATTCTCGATTCCTACCAGAACCCCACCTACGCCCACGGCTCTTTAGGCGGCTTGTACAACCAGGCCCCGCCGCTCGTGAATGCGGCGCGCCGGCCCGAGGAATGGCAGACCTACGACTTCATTTTTCGCGGGCCCGAATGCGACACCGCCGGCAAGGTCACCAAGAAAGCGGTCGTCACGGTGTTGTTGAATGGATTGCTGGTCCACGATCACGTCGCCATAGATGCCAGCGAAAAACTAGGCGCGGGCTGCCAGGCCGGACCCATCCTGTTGCAGGATCACAGCGGTTTCAAAGACGCACCCATTACCAAGATGAAGTTCCGTAACCTTTGGCTGCGCGAACTCGACTGATCGAATAGACTTAGAGTCGATAATCTGGTTAGTCGCCAGGCTCTTAAGGAATCGGACCGATGAAGTACGCCGGCCTCACCAACACGGGGGTGCTGCATTTAGGATATGTGCTCGTACTTGTCCTGTTGGCTGTCTCCGGATACGAGGTGTTCCGGCTGCAAAGCCTCAATGTGCAGACGCGCCTCGACGTATATCGGCGTTTCCTTGATCAGGAGCAGGCGCGGGCGACGCTCAGGCGGTCAGTCTGGTGGGGTAGCAACTCCGCGCGCGACTACTTTCTGAGCCACGATCCGGATCGACTGCACCGCTTACGGCAGACGCTCACCCACATCGAACAGGACGCCGAAAGCGCGTTGACCGTAGTGCGGCATCTCGACCCCGCCAGGACGGCCAACTTAGATATTGCAGTAAAGGTGCGGCGGTATTTGGACGGATTGATGGCTTTACCCGATCTCTCAGGCACTTCCCTCCGGCCGCCATTTGAGCACCTGAGGCAATTGGCGCCGTTACGTCTGGCGGCTATGGAAGCGCTTGAAGATGCTTCGCGGCAATCGCAGCAGGAAGTCGTAGTGAGGCTCGATAAAGTCGCGCAACAGCGGGTACGTACCTTCCGTAAGCTCCTTGCTTTTTTCGCGGTGATGTTTGCCGTCGGCGTTGCAATCGCATGGGTAACCAACCGGTATGCCCGACGGGCGGAACAGGACCGGGCTGTTCATGCGGCGGAGACGGCTGCCGCCAAGGAGGAACTGGAGCGGCTGTCAGCGCGTCTGGTCGAACTTCAGGAAGACGAGCGGCGAATGCTTGCTCAGGAATTGCATGACGAGGTAGGACAGGCGCTGACCGCGATGCGTATGGAGATATCCCGCTCTCTCGACGTCGTACGTGAACCGGAACCGCGGGCGCGGCTGGACCGTGCCAAACGCCTCGCCGAGCATTCTGTCCGCGTGGTCCGAAATATCTCCCTTATGCTGCGTCCGCCGATCTTAGATGACCTTGGCCTATCCGCGGCGCTGCAGTGGAAAGTTGAGGAACTGGCCCGGCGAAGCGGCATTCATGCCACTTTTTCGAGCAGCGGAGAGCAGGACCTCCCGTTGCCCGATCCGATCAAAACCTGCTTGTTTCGCGTGGCCCAGGAGGCGCTGAACAACTGCGAGAAGTACGCCGGCGCAACCCAGGTCGATGTCGAACTCGTCACTTCCGGCAAGTCACTCACGTTGGTAGTCCAGGATAACGGCAAGGGTTTTCATCTCGAGCCGAACATGCTGCCGGCGCAAGGTTCAGGCATCCTTGGAATGCGCGAACGCGTCACTCGCCTGCAAGGCACTTTCCGCATCAGCAGCAATATCGGTGCCGGAACGCAGATTGTTGCTGAGTTGCCCATCCAATCCATATCGCCCCAGGCCACCACGGTGAAAGTCGCGTGAAGACTCGAGTTCTACTTGCTGATGACCATGTGCTCGTTCGTCAGGGGCTCAGACGAATCATCGAAAGCCATGGCGGGTTTTCCGTAATTGCTGAAGCGCAAACAGGTACGGAGGCGGTGGAACTGTGCCGGCTACATCAGCCCGACCTGGCGGTGCTCGACGTCACGATGAAAGACCTCAATGGACTCGATGCGCTTGTTCTGATCAGACAGCAGGTCCCTCATACGGCCGTCGCTATGCTTAGCATGCACGCCGACGAACGCTACGTCTTGCGGGCACTGCGGAGCGGAGCGCGCGCTTACCTCGTCAAAGATTGCGTGGAAGACGAACTGATTGAGGCGCTCTTCGCCGTGGTGAATGGCAAAATTTATCTCAGCCCGTCGGTCGAGGCGTTTCGCTTCTTACCAGCCGATGCTACTGACCGCTACGACTCGCTCACCACCCGCGAGCGCCAGATTTATCAGTTACTCGCCGAAGGTAACAGCAGTAAAGACGTGGCGAACAAGCTCGACCTCAGCCTCCATACCGTCGAAACACACCGGTCGCGGCTAATGGATAAGCTAGGCATTCACACCGTGGCGGAACTGGTATTGAGCGCCGTTCGGCGCGGCCTCGTCAGTTAGCCGGCGGCGGATCTCCCTTTTCCTTAATCGCTGCGCTTTCCCAACCCGGCGGATGTTTCAGCGTGCAAAGCATCGCCTGCGAATTGTCTGGCGCCCCAGCCTGCTTCCAGATCAGCCGGACCGTCCGTTCGCTCATCATAACCTCAAGCGCACGTTCCGCGATTTCCGGACCATAGGGGAAGCAGTGTATATAGATCGCGGTCTTTCCGCTCCGGGCCATCGCAAGCAGCCGCTCCGTAGGTTCAGCACGTTCCAGGAACTGAACGCGCTTCCTGATCCAAACGTATCCTGTGTGGTGTGTAACGATCAGCATTGCTAGCAGAGGAGCCGCGTACTGGTATCTCGAGAACCGGTGTCGGAAGCTGACAAATCCCGCCGCTACAATTAGCGCAAGTCCCGCACTCGGCAGATATACGTGCCGGCTCGGAACGCGCGGCATGTAAGTGAGAAAGCTGAATGGCAGTAAAGTAATACCAGCCCAAAGTAAACCAGCCAATACCACCCGGTACTGCAGGCGCAACGCGCGCGACGCAGCCAGCCATAACAAACTCAGCGCACCCCAAATCCAAAGCAGGCGGCCCATGCTGTTTATCCAGGTCACGTAGAAGGGCGCTGTTAGGGAGAACGTCCCGTCATTCAGGTGCAGATGAACCGGCTTGTTGACGAAGATGCCCGCTGCGTAGATCAGAGCGATCAACCCCAGCGGCACAGAGCCCAATACACCCCGGCGCAGTTTCTGTTCCCAAAACGCCAGGCCTAGCGCGAGCGGCACAACCGTCACAGCCGCTTCCTTGGACAGCAAGGCCAGGACGTACGTCAGCAAACCGGCCACCCAGTACCCGGCCGATCTCCAGCCATCAGCCCTCAAGAATCGTGTCCAGAGCCAGATAAGAAGTATCGAGAACAGAAACAGCAGCAGTTCGGGAAGCGCGGCGTACCACATCACCGCTTCCTGATGACCCTGGTACACGCCGAAGAACGCGGCCGCGACCGCTGCCACAAGCGGCGCAAAGCGTAGCGATCGAATCACGCCGAACAGCAGCAGCGAATTCAAAACGTGCAACACGATGCTGGTTGAATAAAAAACGCGGGGTGAAACTCCGCCAATGACCTCGGTCCAATGGGTCAGCACAATTGATGTGGCCCGGCAGCGGTACAGTGGATCGGCGGCCAGCGCCGGCCACCGGTCTACCGGACCGTACTGCCGTCCCAACGCGATCTGCAAATAATCATCCGAGACGAATGGCTGCATGAACGTCGGCACGTAGGGCAACACTGCGGCTACTGCGATCAGTATGCAGGCCGCCCACGTTCGATTCCGATTCCAGACGTCACCGGAGTCCGTTACGACTGCGGTTGTCATCACCCTTGCTTAAAAGCATTAGAGTGCCTGGCCAGCTACTTACGCAATACAGCGAAGTCTGTATAGAAAGATCCAACAGGGAAAATTGCCGGACTTACAGCTTGAACGAGTAAGCCTTGGTGGACTCGCCTTCCACCCACTTCTGAATCCCGCGAAGTTCGTTCACCGTCCAGTACTGCCGCCACCGGATACGCTCCGGCCACCACGGCAACTTCTTCTGCTCATCTTCCGAGAGCCGTGCATGCCCCGCGCGGATGTTTTCGCTTTCGAAGATGAACCGGTTGTCGTAGAGGAACGGCTGGTACAACTCAAGCGCCGCCTCGCGTATCGACAACTGCCGCGTGATCATGCGAATGTTGTTGCCGAGCTTCGCCAGCCGCTTCGCGCCTGGCAGCTTTTTCTGCTGTGCGAACTGACGGACATCGGTCAGGAATTCATAAATCGTCGCCAGCTTGCGCGACACCATCGCCCCGCGCGACTTCGCCACTTCCGGCGACATCACCACCACGCCCGGATTGAAGATCCGCAGTTTCTTGTTATCTTTGATGTATTCGTGGTTGATCCAGCGGATGATTTGGCCGAAGTACACCGGGTTCCGGTCCGCTGTCGCCAACTGGTACACCTCAGCCGATTCGCCGTTCAGCAACAGCACGCCCGCCATGATAATGGCCGCGGCCACCTGGTCTACCGGCACCACTTCCATCGGCGCGTCTTCCCGAACCGGCCAGTGGCGCAGCCCCTGCATCGCCATCATCACCAGCGGAGCCGCCGTCCGTCCGCCTTCCACCCAACCGGGGAAGGGAAGCTCCAGCGCCGCCTCGACGATGGCCGGCCGCACGATCGTGTATCGCAGTCCCGGCTCGGAAGCGATCAACTGCTCGCCCAGGCTCTTCGTATAGGTATAGGTGTTCACCCACCCCCACTGTTTCGCCCGCTGCACGCCCAGGTCGGTCAGTTTCTGCTTGGTTTCCTTATCGGGCGTCATGGCCGTCCCGCGGATCTCGCGTATCCGCGCCCGCATATAATCCACTTCGTCGCGCGCCCGGAACGCGTTGTCCGATTGCCCCTTCCGCCGCGGATAATACCCGACGATAGGTTCGTCCTCTTCCACCAGCCCTTCGCTCTCGCCGCAAACGAAGCACGTCGACACGTGGACCAGCCCCGCGTCCAGCGTCTTAGCAACCGATAGGACCGACTCCGCGCCGTCCACGTTCGACCGGAACGATTCGTCCACCGGCGGCGTAAACTCCACCAGCCCCGCAATGTTGACGATCAGCGACACGCGGCCCTTCATCATCGCGATCGTCTCGTCGGAGAATCCGCAATTCGGCGCCGACACGTCGCCTGTATGCAGCGTGATCTTGTCGGTCAGTACCGCCGGGTCTGTCCGTGCCACCACCGGCTTCAGGCATGGCGCCGACAGCACATCTTTCTCAAAGCGTTCACGCGGCGAAACACCACGCTTTCCGCGCATCAGAATGTGCAGATGCTTGAAATCCGAAAAATGGTCCAGCAATAGCGCTAGCACGACCTTGCCGACAAAGCCGTTTGCGCCGGTAATTAAAACTTCATGATCGCGCAGTGTATCCGCGACCGAGATGCGTGTGCTGGGCAAGCTCTATAATAAATAGGCTAGCTACCTGCCTCAGTTGCAGTCAATGGGCCTTCTTCTTCGCAATCTCTTCATCTCGTTTCCGGGCATCCTGGCGGTAACGGTCGTCACCGGTACAGCCTCGCTGATCGCGTCGCTATTCGCCAAAACCGGGCGCACTCAGCACCGCTGTTCGCGCTTGTGGGCAAAGGGCTTACTGGCCGTCAGCGGCGTCAAGTTAAAGGTGGAACGGGCGGATCACATTCCACCCGGCGGCATCTTCGTCTTTGTCGCCAATCATCGGACCTACCTCGACGCGGCCATCATGCTGGCCGCCCTCGACACCCAGTTCCGCTTCTTCGCCAAGTCCAGCGTCTTCTGGTGGCCTATCATCGGCTTCCACCTGCGCCGCTCCGGCCACATGCCGGTCCACTACACCAATCCCCAGAAGTCGTTGAAAAGCATGAGCGCCGCCGCCCGCTTGATCCAGCAGCGCAACGTTTCAGTCCTGGTATTCCCCGAAGCCGAACGCACCGAAGGCATTCTGCAGCCCTTCAAAGACGGCGCGGCTTATGTCGCCATTAAAGCAGGCGTTCCCGTCCTCCCCATCGGATTAATTGGCAATCGCGAGGTGATGCCCGTAGGGGCCGCGCTCATCCGCCCGGGAACGGTCCATATCAAAGTCGGGCACCCCATCCCCACCCTCGACCTTACGCTTCGCGATCGCACCCGCCTCACGCAAACGATGTGGGTTCGCATAGCCGACCTCATTGGTTGGCCCGTCCCGGAAGACGTAAGGGAATCCGTTGAAGCCGCTCCAGTCGGAGTCACAGGCTCGTAAGGCTCGTAAGGGGAGTTGACGCGCCCCTCCCCAGACAGATATAACTAGCAACTCTGAACCTTTCGTGCCCCGAGGAGAAGCGAATTCCATGAAGACTTTTACTTTTGCGGCTGCCATCGCCGCAGTGGGCCTTGCCGCTTACGTGCTGTCGACCGGCGCGCAAGCGCAGTCGTCTACGTACAAGCCGAAGCGGATCAACAAGGCGATCGAACTGTTACAGTCCGGCCAGCCGATCTACTACACCGGCGGCCACGGAGGCTACGAGGAGGGCAAGAAACTCGCGCAGACCTGGGCGGACTACATCAATTACGAAATGGAACACGGCTCGCTCGACTTCACGGCCCTGCGTGAATTCATGCGGGGCCTCGTCGATGGCGGTCCGACCAAATCCGGCCATCGCACGCCCGCTGTGATTGTCACACTGCCTGTGCTTGGCATCAGCCGCGAACACATGCACGCAAACTTCTGGGTGGTGCAGCAGGCGCTGCTTTCGGGCGCTCACGGAATTCTGCTGTGTCATGCGCGCGACCCGGAGGCAATCCGCGAGTTTGTCCGCGCCTGTCGCTATCCTAACGCCAAACCTGTCGTGCCCACGCTCGGGGAAGGCCTGCTCGGAAACGGCTCGCAAGGCAACGCCTCAAAGATCTGGGGCATCTCGCCGGCCGAGTATATGAAGAAGGCCGATCCGTGGCCCCTCAACCCCGAGGGCGAATTTCTGCTGGGCTTGAAGATCGAAGATAAGTACGCCCTGGCCAACGCTGAAAAGGTCGCGGCTGTTCCGGGCATCGCGTTCGCCGAGTGGGGTCCTGGCGACATGGGAATTTCCTTGAACCTGCCCGATGGTCACGGCGCCAACGAAACGTTGCACCCGCAAATGCGCGACGCCCGCGCTCGAGTGCTGGCCGCTTGCAAGAAGAACAAGCTTGCGTTCCTGAACACCGTGCGGCCCAATGATGTCGACAAGATGATTGAAGAAGGTGTCCGCATCGGCGCGGGCGGCCAGGAGGCGGCTGAAAAAGGCCGCCGCTATACCAAACGGCAGATGCCCTGGTAATCCCATGAACCCAACCAACAGTGCTTTCCCCACCCACCGCACTTGCGGCACGGCTGAAGTTCACGCCCGCCTGCTCGAAAGGCGCCGCTATCAGCAGCACCGTATCGATATTGAGTTGTTCACCTCCCGGTTTCAGCTATTCGGCGGTCCGGCGCAGCGGACCGGGATTACGACGATTCCAACAGTCGTTCACGTCATTTACCAGGACGGTTCGGCCAACATTTCAGACGCGCAAATTCAGTCGCAGATAGATGTCCTCAACCGCGACTTTCGCGGTACCAATCCGGATGTGTCCAAGGTCCCGGAAGTTTGGAAAGGGCTGGTGGGCGATACGCGGGTACAGTTCAAACTGGATAGTGTCACGCGCACAAAGACCACGGTTGCTTCCTTTTCGACCGACGATGAGATGAAGGCAACTGCCACGGGCGGCCACGATCCGTTGCCGGCGGACCGTTACCTCAACATCTGGACTTGCGAGCTATCCGGCGGGTTGCTCGGGTACGCGCAGTTTCCGGGCGGTCCGCCGGAAACCGACGGCGTCGTGATCTGGCATAAGGCCTTCGGCACGGCCGGCACCGCTACTGCGCCCTTTAATCTGGGCCGCACCGCGACTCATGAGGTGGGCCACTGGCTCAACCTGTATCACATTTGGGGCGACCGGCTGGATTGCCAGGGCACCGATGAGGTGTCCGATACCCCGGGCCAGCAGGCGCCGAACTACGGCAAACCGGCGTTTCCGCATGTGTCGTGCACTAACGCGCCCAACGGCGACATGTTCATGAACTACATGGACTATGTCGACGACGACGCCATGTGCATGTTTACCCTTGGACAAGTAGCGCGTATGCAGGCCGCTTTGGATGGCCCACGCGCATTGATCGGCCGCGCCGCAACATGACGTACCTTTTCGGCCGCTGGCTCCACTCGCACGAAGAGGACACACCGGAGGCGACCGTCTACCGGCGCGACTCGTTTCCATTCCCGCCGTCACGCGGGCGCCACGGTTTTGAATTGCGGGATGACGGTTCGCTGGTGGACCTCGGCCCTGGCGCCGCCGACCGGCCCGGGCATAGTGCGGGCGCCTGGGAACAGCCGGAGCCCGGCCAACTCAAGCTGTGCGGCGGGTTTGGCGAGCGTTGCCTGCAGATCATTGCGCTCAGCGAAGACAAACTGACAGTAAGTAAAGGCTGACAACGAAGATATGGCTTCTCCCGAACGTTTCTTCCAGGCTGTCTGGGCCAACCATTTGACCGCGGCGGTGAAGGCTGCCATCGAATTGGACGTCTTCACGGCCATCGCCGAAGGGCTTCATACACCGGAGGCCATTGGCGCGCGTACGGAAGCGTCGCCCCGCGGCATCCGCATCCTTTGCGATTACCTGACGGTGGCGCAGTTTCTTCAGAAGACTCCAGATGGCTATGTGCTCGACCCGGAGTCCGCGCCGTTCCTCGACCGGCGCTCGCCTGCCTACATGGGCGGCACGTTGCAGTTCCTGCTTAGCCCCACCATGGCGGCGGCCGTCGAGAATATGACGGCATCGGTTCGCCATGGCGGCACGGTCATCAGCGAACACGGCACCATGGATCCGGATCATCCCGTATGGCAGGACTTCGCGCGGGCAATGGTGCCGATGATGGCGCTGCCGGCCGAATTCATCGCCAAAACGACGCTTGCCGGCAGCCAGGAGCCGATGCGCATTCTCGACCTCGCGGCTGGGCACGGGTTGTTCGGTATCGCGTTCGCGCGCCAGAATCCGCAAGCCGAGGTCACGGCGGTCGACTGGCGGGCTGTGCTCGACGTCGCGCGCGAACATGCACAGGCGGCCGGTGTGATCGACCGGTATCAATTGATGCCGGGCAGCGCCTTCGACATTGAATTCGGACACGGCTTCGACGTCGTGCTGATCACCAATTTCCTGCATCACTTCAACGCCGCCACCTGCGAGACGCTGATTCGCAAGGTGTACGCGGCGCTGAAGCCCGGCGGACGCGCCGTGACGCTCGAGTTCATCCCGAATGAAGACCGGATCTCACCGCCGGGGCCGGCGACGTTTGCGCTCGCCATGCTTGCCTCCACCAATGAAGGCGACGCTTATACGTTTGCCGAACTCGACCGGATGTTCCGGAACGCCGGATTCGAACGGAGCGAGATGCTCGACGTACCCGCTTCGCCTGGCCGGATCGTCACTTCTTACAAGTGATCCCGGGGCCGCTTAACCCGCTATCATAGTTTGGTTCCATGTCTACATCGTTGTGCCCCGGGTCTGCCCAGGAGCTTGCCGAACGTTTGGCCGCCGCTGCCGCGGCGAAGCAGAAGATTGAACTCCTCGGCGCCGGATCGAAAAAACCGCTGGGCGGAAGGCACGCTGCGCCTGATATCGCGATTTCAACGGCCAAGCTGAATCGCATCCTGGAATATGAGCCGAACGACCTGACGATTGGTGTGGAAGCCGGCGTCAAATGGGCCGATTTGCAACGCACCCTGGCGGAGCATCAGCAGATGATTCCGCTCGATCCCGCGTGGTTCGATCAGGCTACGGCCGGCGGTGTGGTGGCCGCGAATACTTGCGGTCCGCGGCGGCGGCTGTATGGTTCCGCACGCGATCACGTGATCGGCATGCATTTTGTAACGCTCGACGGCAAGACGGTCAAGACCGGCGGCATGGTTGTGAAGAACGTCGCGGGCCTGGATATGGCCAAGCTGATGATCGGCTCATTCGGTACTTTGGCCGCGATTGTCCGCGTAAACTTCAAGCTGTCGCCGCTTCCGCCCGTTTCACGGACATTCCTGCTTAGCTCCCCGACCCTGGAACGCGCCATCGAGCAACGCAACGCGATCCTCGCCGGAGTGCTGCAGCCCGCTTCTATCGATTTGTTGAACCCGCAAGCCGCGGCGCGGTTGAGCCTGGCGCGGTTGAGCCTGGAAGGGCTGAGTCTGGAAGGATGGGTGCTAGCGATGCAGGTGGGCGGCAGCCGCAAGCTGATCGACCGTTATACGCGGGAACTGCCTTCGTCCAAATACGTTGACGGTCCCGTGGAGACTTCGCTGTGGCGGGCGGTTCGTGAGTTCGTTCCGGCCTTCCTCGCCGAGCATCCTGACGGGGCGGTCGTGCGGGTATCAACGGTACTGCAAGGTGTGGCATCGGTTGCGGAGCACTGTCCGGTACCGCTGCTGACTCGTGCCGGCAACGGGGTGAGCTATGCGTGCTTCCCCGATTGCCAGGCCGCGGCGGCGTGGTTGAAGCAAGGCGTCGGGCGCGGGTGGAAAGGCATCATCGAGTCGGTCCCGCCGCTGGCGTGCTCTGCCGAGGAGCAGTGGCCGCAGCCGGGCAACGATCTCGTTGTGATGGGAAAAATCAAGCGCATGCTCGATCCGGAGAATCTGTTGAATGCCGGGAGACTGTATGGCCGTCTCTGACTTTGTCGTTCTCGACAAGCCGCAACAGCGCGACCTCGACCGTTGCGTCCACTGTGGCCTCTGCCTGAACGCCTGCCCCACCTATCGCGAACTGGGCGTCGAAATGGACTCGCCACGCGGGCGTGTGTACCAGATGAATCAGGTCGCTAACGGCTTGGCCCAGATCAGTGAATCCTATATCCAACACCTGGAACTGTGCCTGGCCTGCCGCGCCTGCGAAAGCGCCTGCCCATCCGGCGTGCAGTATGGCCGGTTGATCGAGGCGGCTCGCGCCGAGATCGAAACGAAGATCGAGCGCCCCGCTACCACGAAGTTCGTTCGCTGGCTGGTGTTTCGCAACCTGCTGCCATCGCGTACGCTGTTGCGGATTGTTGCGGTGTTCCTATGGATGTACCAGTCGCTGGGTGTTAAGAAACTGGTGCGTGCTTCGGGCATCCTGAAGCTGTTCGGCAAGCTGGGACGGTTGGAAAAGCTCTCGCCCGAGGCGCAGTTGCCCACCTTCTTCAGCCAATACGGGAAAGTTTTTCCAGCCGAAGGCCAACGGCGTTATCGTGTGGCGCTGTTGGGCGGTTGCATCGCGAACATCTCGTTCGCGCGGTTGAATGAGGCGACGGTCCGCGTGCTGCAGAAGAACGGCTGCGAGGTGGTGGTGCCGGATGAGCAGACCTGCTGCGGGGCGCTGCATGTGCATCAGGGGTTGCGGGACGACGCCCGGCGGTTGGCGCGCCGGAACATCGATGCCCTGGTCAACGGCGGGTTCGATGCCATTATTACCAATGCCGCGGGTTGCGGGTCGACATTGAAGGAGTACCACGACCTGTTCGAGTCCGACCCGCGGTACGAGGTTGCCTCAAAGGAGTTCTCCCACCTCGTGAAGGACGTGAATGAGTTCCTGGCGTCGATCGAGTTGAACCCGCGGATGGGATCGATGCCGATCACGGTGACTTATCAGGACTCGTGCCATTTAGCACACGGCCAGAAGATCCGCGCGCAACCGCGCAAGTTACTCCGCTCCGTTCCTGGACTTACTTTCAAGGAGTTACCTGGATCGGACCTTTGCTGCGGCTCGGCCGGTATCTATAACGTTGTCCAGAACGATATGGCCATGGCGGTGCTCGAGAAGAAAATGGAGAACGTCAATCGCACCGGGGCCGACGTTATCGTAACGGCCAACCCCGGGTGCATGATCCAGCTACAAGCTGGCACGTGCATGCACGGTAAAGGGCAACCGGTGAAGCACGTCGTAGAGATTCTGGACGAGGCTTACGGCAAGGCGAACTGAGGTTGTTATCTTATTGAAGTAGGATTCTTTGTATGCCGCGTGGTAACCCATCCTCCCGACTGGCAATCACGGTCGACCCTGACGTTCATAAGGAGATCCTCGCCGCCGCCACCTCTGAGGGCGTGAGTGTCTCTGCCTGGATGACTGCTGCTGCGAGGCAAGCGTTGCGCGTTCGCGTTGGGTTGGCCGCTATCGCCGAGTGGGAGCAGGAGAATGGAGAGTTCACCGAGGAAGAACTAAAGGCAGCACGTGCCCGGGTGCGATCACAACTCCGTGCCTCGCGACGGCTCCGGCGTCCCGCATGAACCGAGTCGTTTACGATGCTTCAGTTCTTGTGGCAGCGGACAAATATGATCGACTCATCTGGATTGACCACAGGGTCCGTTTGGAGGCGGGCGTAGTCCCACTGGTTCCAGCGCCGGTCGTAGCGCAGGTCAGCCGGTCGCCCAAACAGGCGCAACTTCGCCGCTTCCTGCAAGGCTGTGAAATTGTCCCCTTTGACGAAAGCCAATCGCACCAAGCCGGGTGGTTGTTTGGAAGAAGCAAGACCAAGGACGTGGTGGACGCATCAGTGGTAACTCTTGCCATCCGGCACAATGCCGTTATCCTGACGAGCGACACGGAAGACATCGGCCGGCTGATACGGCCGGCCGGCCACGAGATTGCAGTCGTGGCCGTGTAAGCCTTGATCTCCGCCGGCTAAACCCTATCCGGCACCACGTACGGCGCGCGGTATTGGCGCGTCAGCAGCTTGCTCGCTTCGGGGTCGTTGACGAACTGGCCTTGGGCGGAGTCGAACTTCAGTTCACGGCCCATCCGGTAAGCGATGTTGCCCAAGTGGCAGAGCGCTGTGGAGAGGTGCGTCTCTTCAATTTCGGCACGCAGGGACTTCTGGTCGCGCGTACGGACGGCGTTGCAGAAGTTGTCGATATGGTCGAGGTTCTTGGGGAACTCGACAGCGGGCTCGGGCTGCTTGTTGCGGCCCATCGTAATGACGATCTCTTTGTCGCCGTTCACCTTCATGTGGCCTTTGGTGCCCCAGAAGTCCCAACCCATCGTCTCGCCGGTGTAAAGGCCGCGAAGCTGACCGAGGATCTGCGATCCGTCCTCAAATACCCAGGTAACGCTCTGCGTATTCGGTGTCTGCGCCTGGTCTTTGTAGCCGAAGCGTCCGCCCGTCGAGTACACCTTGACAGGCAGCCGTTTCTGCATGCCCCAGCGGCAGATATCCACTAAGTGGATGCCGTTGTTTCCTAACTCGCCGTTGCCGAAATCCCAGAACCAGTGCCAGTTATAGTGCACCAGGTTTTCGTGATAAGGCTGCATCGGTGCGGGACCCAGCCACAGGTCCCAGTTCAGCCACGCGGGTACGGGCTTCACCTCTTTGAAGCCGATGGAATCGCGGCGGCCGGGGAAGATGAAATTGCTCTGGTAGATATCGCCGATGACACCCGCGTGCAGCATCTCCATCGCTTTCATATGGATGCCCCAGGAGCGGCGCTGTGTGCCGCCCTGGCAGATGCGCTTGTGCTTGCGCGCGCACTCCACCAGTTTGGTGCCTTCCCAGTAGTTGTGGGAGACCGGCTTTTCGACATACGCGTCTTTGCCCGCCTGCATGGCCCAGATCGCGGTCAGCGTGTGCCAGTGATTCGTCGTCGCAATCGTCACCGCGTCGATTTCTTTGTCGTCGAATACACGCCGCATGTCGGATTCGAGCTTCGGGCGCTTGTTGGTTTTCTGTGCGACAATGCCCGCCGTCTGTTCCGTCCGGCGGCCGTCGGGGTCGACTAACGCCGCCACTTCTACGTTCGACAGTGGCAGTATCTCTTTGACGTGCGCCGTGCCCCGCGACCCGACACCAATTACCGCAATGCGGACCCTGTCATTTGCGCCGGCCCAAGCCTGCGCGGCGCCAAATGAAGCGGACACCAGAAACGATCGACGTTGCATTCGTAGATCATACCGCGGTCCCGTTTAACTGCCTTACCGGGCGTGTACAAAAACCCCGCGAATGCGACAACCAGCATCCAACCGAGCCGCGACCGCGAGGAAGCGGTGTTCCGGATCCTTGCACACGCCCGACCGTTAGCGGATCGTGGCCTTCTCCGTGCCTAGATTCTCGTAGTCGTCCGCCACACGGACCGCAATTGTGTGTTCGCCGGGAGACACGCCGGGGAGCATGAGCGCGTAATCATGTTCGGGCGAGTCTGTCAGCCTGGTCGTAGGCTCGATTACTTTCCATTCTCCGCCGTCGAGCGAGTACTCGCACTTATCGATAGTGCTGAAGGCGTCGGCAACGCGCCATTTCGCTTCCAGGCCGGAGGCGGTGCGGGTGACGGCAAGATTTAGCACCCGCGGCGGAGTGTTATCGATCAGCAGCGGGTCGCTTTCGAGAGTTGTGGTCAACGCGGATCCGGGTGGGTTGCCGGGCGAGTCGGAGACGGTGAGGCGGAGCACGTATTCACCGTCGGCGAACGAAGTTGAGTCCCACGTGTACTGGCGCTCCCGGATTTCGTCCTTTAGAACCTTCCAGGTGGTTTCGCTGAGGCCGCGGATTTCGAGTTTCGACACCAGCGCATCTCCATTCGGATCGCGTGCCAGCCAGCGCGCGCCGACGAAACCGCGGGCGTACGACATGGAGGTAGCAGGCTGATCGCTGCTGGAACCGCTTCCGCCGCCGCCGGTCGATCGGGTGGTTGTGCGTGTGAGCGTCGGGAGCGTCAAACTGGTTGGCGAAGAGATGGGAAGGATGAGTGCCGCCGACGAAGCGAACTTGTAGTTGGGCGGTGTCAGGTCGATGATCTCGATCACCGGGGCCACGTTCTTCGGCATGTAGGCCACGTCGAGCGACGAGACATAGGGCGAAGCATCGCTATTCGCGGCGGTCAACGTAAGCCTGTACTGAAGGAACCGCGCCGGGGGTGAAGTGATACGCCCGGCATCTTTCGCGATTGCCACGGGGGCCCAGGGGCTCCAATTACGCGCTGGGTTTTCGAGATTTCCGCTGCGGGTCTCGATCTTCACACCCGTGCCGGGACTGAAGGTGGACCGGAGCCTCCCCCAATAAGTAAAGAATCCGGCATCGAAGGCTTCGCTCTCAAAGGTGCCCTGCTTTTCGACTCCGGGACCGATCTCGAACACCTTGCCGACATTACCGGTGACAGCAAAGATCTTCCCGGAACGGCTCGTTGTCAATCCGGTAATCTGTGTGGGGGCTGCGTTCAGCAGAAGCGTAGAAAGCAGGTCGGTGTCGAGACGGTACACGTTGCCCTTGTTGCCCGTGCCGATAAGAGGGTGCCCTTGTTGGTCGAAGGCTAACGCGTAAACGATCTCGGAACCGTGGTTCCACAAGCTTCTGGCGTATCCGTCCGATTCGATGCGAATGACTTCGGACCCTCCCTGAACAGCCGAACCCATGCTGGCGAGCGGAGAGGGAGAAACGGTAGCCGAGGCGGGTCCCCGGGCAGCGGCAGCGCCGGCAGAAGGGGGAGCGGGCAGCGGCGGGGGCGGCGGCGCGACGATGGCAGGTCCGGACCCACCCTGCTTGTTGCCAACTCCGGCCGCATAGAGAACGCCTTCAGGGGAAACCGCCATCGCCGTGATTTCACGGCGGCTCGATTGATAGAGAACGAACGCCTGTCCTTGTGGCGAGATGCGGAAGATCAGGCCGCCGGGCTCGCTGCCGACGTAGATGTTGCCCTGGGTGTCGACTGCTAACGACCGTGCATGGGCTTCTTCCGTGGCTAACAGCACAGTGCCTGCGCCCCCCGGAGTTACCTTATGCACCTCGCCTTTGTCGCCGGTGGCGACGATGAGGTTGCCTTGTTGGTCGAAAGCGAGGGCCCAGATGTATTTGGCTTTCGGGTCGTAGAACACAGAGGACTTACCGCTGCCGTCGACCCGATACACTTTGCCGTCGGGAGACGTGGCGGCGTAAACACGGTCCTGTTTGTCGACCGCCAGCGCGTGAATTTCGAGACCGGAGAGTTCAACCACGACGGTGGCTTTGCCGGACTTATCGATCCGGGTCAGCTTCGATTTGGAATCCTGGCCGCTGCCGCCCACATAGACATTGCCCTTCGAGTCTTCAACCACGGCCCACAGATAATTGGCCATTGCGTCGTACAGCTCTTTCGACTGCGGCGCCAGGGTCAGCCGTCCGTCGCTGCGAAGGGCGATGTTCTTGAGCGTTCCCTTTTCGAAGTCGGCTTGGGAGGCCTGTTCCCAGAATTTCGTAGTTGCCGCGCCGCACACCATCGTGGCGCAAAAAAGGCCAATCCACTTTTTCATTTGCTCTCCTCGCGCGAACTTGCCTGCGCGTTCTAATTCACGCGAATGCGTAACGAATAACTGCCCGTAACTTGGGAATCGAACGGCAATGCCTGCTGCTGCTCGGCGGTTTCGGGCGTCTGGAATACGGCACGCGAAGCGGAGCGTCCGGTTTGCATGACGTTGGCGACCGAAGCCGGAAGGCTGGGCAAAGTCTTGTCGTCGTAGTAGACCGTGGGCCGGGCCTGGATGAGCGATACATACAGCTTGTCGTTGGTGCGCTCCTGATTGAGGAGCGAAACGGTCTGCGGCAGGTCCATGAAGCGGTTCATCATGCCGGCCGCCAGTTGCAGGCGGTTAAGCGAATCGGCGTCCGAAAGCAGAATGCGGTGCTCGCCTTTAGGAAAGCCGGCGGGGATGTGTACGGTCACCTGGCGTTCGATGCGGCCGCCGCGATACGGGCGGAGGATGACGCGCACGGGCAGATCGGCTCCGGCATCGACCTCGCTCTTTTCGGCGAATGCCGTTTCAATCGCCGCGATACGGCGCTGCGGCAGCAGATCCAGCGTGACGTCGACGTTCTTCAGCCGCGGCGTCCGAACGGGGTTCGAAAACAGCCGGTTGAACTTATCGCCCCACCAGCCGGCGACCAGCATCGGCACCGGCACAGGCAGTTCCGCGGGGGCGAAAAGGTTGGTTAACGAGATCTTCTGATTCCCTTCGAGTTCGACGGCGCCCGTAAAGCGGTACGTCACTTCGTCGGTGAAGTCGTTCAACTGCGACACCGAATTAAAGAGGGTGGCCATCATCAGGAACGGCGTCCAGCGCTGTTGCACGAAGACCTGGAAGCGGAGGTCTTTTTCCTTCAGAACCTTATTGTCGTCGGTAAATGTGCGGACTTTCACCCGGCAGGGGATCATGTCAGACTGCTCGCCGAGGACACCCATGATGCCGGAGTGGCGGTCCTGCTTGAGCGCGCCGACGATTTCGGTGGCATTGCCGAACTTATTGGGCTGGAAAGCGGAGGCGAGGGTCATCACGACTTCGCTTTTCGCCATCGGCATAGAGACGCTGCCGAGTGACAGAAATGGATGGCCGAAGGCGAGCACACGCTTGCCATCGTTATAAGTGACCGTGCCCATGGCTGTCATGCTCATGTCGCCTGAGACGAGTACGCCCGACACAGCGTCGCCCGGATTGAGGGAGTTCTGCCAGCCGGCCGCGGGCTTCGCTGTACCGATCGTGGAAGAGGCGCCGCCTTGGGCGACGGTCACACCCATTTGCTGGAACATGGGTGAGAATTCGCGCAGTACGCCCTCTTGAAATCCGGAAAACACGAGCGGCGTGTCGATCGGCGTCATCGTGAGGCTCGCGCCGGCGGCCACTGCGGCAGAAACGAGTCCGTTGGATAGATTGAGTTGGGCGCGCTGGGCCACCTTGTCGGGTGTACGGGCCTCCGCCGGGGTCGATTTATCGTAATCGTTGATTTCGAGCATCAGCTCGATGGGCGTAATCCCGCAGATTGCGTCGGGGGAGAAAACGCTCATCCGGAGCGATACCGCCCCAATCAGCTTTCCATTGATATAGACGGGGCTGCCGGACATGCCCCCGGCCACGTTCGTGCGCTGGGCTTTTCCGCCCATCTTGCCAAGGATAATGTCCTGTTTGGGGCCCCAGGCGTTTTTCATCAAACCGATAATTTCGATAGGAACAGCTTCGGGCTCCGATCCGGCAAAGACCGTCCACGCGATGGCCTGCATGCCCGGTTTCACCTGCGTGACGGGCAGGATCTCGGGGCGGCCGGCGCGCGGGCGCGTCATTGAAGCCGCTTGCGCGAGGTTTTGCCGGGTGGCTGGTTGGGGGTACGCCACGCCTGTCAACGACAGGCACAGCGGGAGTAGATAGGGAAAATCGCGCAAACGCATGGGAGTAACTGCTAGTCTCATTATCGTCCAACGACGCCAACTGCGCTAATTCACTCACCCAGCAGGGTGGGGAAACTCGCAAAGCGGCCCCGCAAGTCATTGCGAATAAAGGACGCGCGATTTGGCACGCGAGTTGCGATTTATCAAATCGCTATGGCATACGCGATTATCGACACCTGCACCAAAGACAATCACTGCATCGAGGCCTGCCCGGTGAATTGCATCCACCCGACGCCCGACGAGCCGGATTACGAAACGGCTCCGCACCTGTATGTTCATCCCGACGACTGCATTGATTGCGGCGCGTGCGTGCCCGTGTGCCCCACCACGTCGGTATTCCCGGTCGAAGAGGTGCCGGACGACAAGAAAGAGTTTATTGAGGTTAACGCAAATTACTTCGTGAATTAAGTTCGCCGGCGGACGCGGAGCGATTCCCGTGCCGCCGCGATGATCTCGGGACTGGCGTGCCGCCCCCTCTTGCGCGCCGTCCTGGCCGTGCGAGCCATAGCGACTCCCACCCAGAGCGCACTCCTGGCCGCTGTCCGGCTCGCACTCATCGCGGTGTTAGTTGCACCTCATCCAACAAATTGGGTCGCGACTGGAATCGCCCGCGTCTGCTCGACGCATTCTGACCGCTAATCTGCATGTCTCCAACAGTTGCGCCATCTTCCGTCCACGACACACCGGTTCCGCTTAGCCGCATGTTAAACCGGATCCCAAATAGGATATGGAAGTCCGATTGCTCCCAACTATCCGGAATGCACCAAGTTTCCGTGCTCGCCGTGACGCCTAGGGCTGTGGATCGCGAAGCTCTCCGCCGCATCTTTTCGAGTTCGAACTGGCGGCTGGATACGGTCGACACGATTGCAGACGCTTTGCGGCACGTAGCTGAAAACAGCACTCCCGTGGTGCTGTGCGCGGAAGACATGCCGGACGGCCCGTGGGAAAAGCTGTTCCATGTGATGGGGCGGGCAAACCCGGAAACGCAGATTGTGGTGATTTCGCGCTCGCCGGACGATACCGCGTGGGGCGAAGTGCTCAGCACCGGGGCATTTGATGTGCTGCCGGTTCCGCTCGAAGCGGCCGAAGTGCTGCGGGTGATCGCGACCGCCTGGCGGCACTGGCGCGATCTGGTTTTACGCCGAACCGGTGAGGCGGGCATGGCCGCCCACGCCAACGAGATTCAATAGACAGGACTTTCGTGATGACTCGTATTTTTGAATATGGCTTCTTTACCGTACTGCTGGTGATGATTCTTTCGCTCATGCTGCGGGCCGGCATGCAGTGGTCGCAATCGGCGCATCTCGCCAATTGGTAAGCGCTGCCTGTTACGATAGTTAATGCCGGAGATATGCCGGAGGAATGGGTGAGTGGTTGAAACCGGCGGTCTTGAAAACCGTTAGCGGGGTGACTCGCTCGGGGGTTCGAATCCCTCTTCCTCCGCCACCTGCTGCCGTGCGGCCGTCCCGTCCCACCCGTGGCTGGCGCCCCGGGTCCGGTAAACCACTGCAAACACGCACCACTCCCGATACAGAACCGCAACCGTAAGGGCGCGGGCCGCATTTTTTCTCAATCCCGCAATCGACGGGTCCCGGCCCACTGCGACCCGGACGAAGACACCCCCACTTCGCGTTGCACCGACGCTATGTACCCAGCAATTCCTCACCCCGCCGTCAGCGATGCCACGATCCCGCAACCGTGCCGCGCCGCGTAAACCCACGGTCCATCCCACCCCGATGCCCTGCCGCCGCCAATTTGAACTCGCATCGGTGCCACCCTGCGTCCGCCGCCCCCCCAAGTCACACCCTATTCAATCACGCGAGCTCAGCCCGGATTGCGGCGGCAATCCGGCTTGCCAGCTCTTCGACCTTTTCCTGCGTCGGACCCTCTACCATTACCCTGGCCAACGGTTCGGTACCGGAGAAGCGAACCAGAACGCGGCCGTCCCCGGCGAGTTCGGTTTCAGCTTGCGCGATTACGGCTTCCACCGCCGGCATTTCTTTGAGAGGCTTCTTGTGCTTGACGCGAACATTTATCAGCACTTGCGGGTACGACACGAAGCCAGCCTTCAGTTCTGTAAGCGGCTCGCCTGTTTCCACCATCACCCGCAATACCTGCAGTGCGGTCAGGATCCCGTCGCCTGTCGTTGCGTGGTCGAGGAAGATGACGTGACCGCTCTGTTCGCCGCCGATTTTCGCGCCGGACCGGATCATCTCTTCGAGAACATACTTGTCGCCCACCGGTGCACGCAGCAGCTTGATGCCTTCGGCTTGCAACGCTTTTTCGAAGCCGAGGTTAGACATTACCGTGGATACGACGACGGGTTCGCCGAGTTGGCCTTTGCGAAGCAGATGACGGGCGGCGATCAGCAGCACCGCATCACCATCGACGATACTTCCATCAGAGGCTACGCCAATGCAGCGGTCGGCATCGCCGTCGAAAGCGAAGCCGGCATCGGCGCCCACCGCCTTGACCTGTTCCTGCAACTTATCGACGTGCAAGGCGCCGCAGCCTAGATTAATGTTGCGGCCGTCAGGTTCACACCCGATAGTTTCGACCATCGCGCCCAGGCGGCGGAGCAGGATGGGCGCCAGTTCATGAGAGGCGCCGTTGCCGCAATCGACCACAAGTTTCAGCCCAGCCAGGGAGTTGGGAGCGATCTGAGCAAGGTACTCGAGGTAGCGGTTGTCGAGGCTCGGCTCGACGATCAACGGATGTTCGGGAACTCCATTGCTTCCGTCGCGGCGGGCCAGGATCGTGCGCTCCAGTTCGAGTTCCACCTCATCGGGCAATTTGAACCCGGAATGCCCAAAAACCTTGATACCGTTATCGCGGTAAGGGTTATGGGAAGCGGAGATCATGACGCCTGCAACAAAGCTGTCCTTCCGGGTAAGGTAAGCGATGCCGGGCGTCGTGATGTTGCCGGCGAGCGTCGGGCGCGCTCCCTGCTCCACCAACCCGGCGGCCAGTTGTGCCGCGATGCGGGGACCCGATTCGCGTGTATCCATGCCGATCACCACCTCGGGTGATTCGCCGTGCTCGCGAACCCAGTGTCCAAGCGCCGAGCCCACCGCAAATACGGTGGCGGCGTCCAGCGGGTACTCTCCCGCCACGCCGCGAATACCGTCTGTACCGAAAAGTTGCCTCGCCATACTGTTGATTAGTTGTTTGACTGAGCCTTACGTCTCACCTGAACTCGCACCGTCACGCGTCCATTCCCTTCAAGCCTCACTTGAGGGTCGGAAACGTACGTTTGCACCTTACGCTCGACATTGTCGTGAACGTCGGCAAGGTCCACCGGGTCCGTCTGAATGGCATCAACCGCCCGCACCCGGGTTTCCGATCCCACGACGGTCAGGCTCGGCGGATTGACGGTAATCGATTCCACCTCATAGCCTTGGGGAGGGTTGGTGCCGATCTGCACCGTAACCGGGACCGTGCGAGTCTGACGCTTTTCGAACTGCAGCCGCACCCTGGCCGGCACCGCGCGTTCGAGCGATATGCCCGGCGCAAGATTCGTATTACCCTGTTGAATCGAAAACGTGTGTTCGCCGGGACGGCTGACGGTTCCAAGGTCGATCACCACCACTGTGTTCGCCAGGTCCGACGGGCGAAGTTTGCTCGACGGGCCACGCAGTTCGAGGCGAACCTTTTCGGCCATTTCTTCCGACGTCATTTCGAGGCTCCGTGGAAGATTTTTGTATTCGACTGAAGCCATCACGGCCGTCGCCAGTTCCGATTCGTCGACGATCAGCAGCCAGAAAACGCTGGACAGAGCCAGGGCGAACAGCTTGTATCCCCAGTTTTCAGTCAGAACGCGGATCATGACCGCTTCACCGTCGGGAAATTGACCTCGCTGGCATGCTCCTCTACAGCGGGTTCGATGTCGTCCGCCTCAATCTCCGCTTCAGGACCACGCGTTTTCGCGCCCATATGCACCGCGATGATCTCGTCCAGTTGGGCGAGCGTCAGTTCGCGTTTAATCTCGCCCAGCACGGCCGCTGAGATCGTCCCGGTCTCTTCAGACACCACCAGCGCCAAACTGTCCGTATCTTCACTGATGCCGATGGCGGCACGGTGGCGTGTACCCAACTTGCTCATCAAGGTGGGATTCATGCTTAAGGGCAGAAAGCAGGCTGCGGCCGCGATGCGTTCGTTCTGGATGATTACCGCCCCGTCGTGCAGTGCGCCTCCTGGGTGGAATATCGCAAGCAGCAGGTCCCGGGAAACGACAGAGTCCAGCGAAACGCCACTTTCGATGAACGTGCGCAACCCGATGTCGCGCTCGAGTACAATCAACGCGCCCGTCTTGGTTCGCGACAACTGTTCCATCGCAAGCAGGATTTCTTCCACGAACTCCCGCCGTTTCAACCGGCTGCCGAAACCGAACCAACCGCGCCGCCCGATACGCGCCAGGGCGCGGCGAATTTCCACCTGGAACATCACGATCAGAGCCACCGCCGTGTACGGAGCCATGGTGGCGAGAATGGTCCGCAGCATTTCAAGGTTCGCGATCAGTGCCCCGATATAGGCGATAACCAGGGTTGAGATCCCCGCCAGCACGTGCGCCGCTCGGCGGCCTTTCGTAATGATGAGAAATTGGTAAATGAGCGCTGCGGTGAGGATTATGTCAACGAACGCAATGATCGTGAGCTTGGGCAACGAATACAAGATGGGCGCGAAAAGCGTCTGCATGCCAAAACTCAGCGGGCGTAGCCACAGCTAGACTAATTCTACCCGAACCGATTCTAAGTTGTTGAGGGCAAAACTCTCAAGAGGAAAATGGAAACATCGCCTCCGCGATCGGAGTGCCGCGAATCTCGATATTTTTGAGATCAGCCGTGCCGATGCCCGCTTCTTCTGCCAACATCAGCGTGTTGTCGCATTTGGCAAACGCGCTTTCGCCACGCGGAGCGCGCGGGTTGTAGCCCATGATGGCCGTGGCCACCGTATCGGTTGTCACCGGATTGGCGCCGGCGATCATCACACCGGGCTTCACGTACTTGAGTCCTTTAATCCAGGGGCCTTCGCCACCGGTTACCGTTTCGATGCCATCGATGATCGACAAGTGGATAGGACGGGCGGCCACCAGGTCGACCGTGATCCTGGGCATGCGGTATTCGGGTTCGCGGCTCGAATTGGGGTCCTTTTCTGCGGCGGCGATTCTGGCCGGTTGCCGTTTGCCGAAGTGGCAGATGTTGACGCGGCCTTTGCTAGGGCTCTCGTTCGGGTCGTCGACACCGGCATCGTCACCGTAGATGGACGCCGGGGTGATGCCGAAAATGTTCTTCATGGAAAGCGTCACGCCGCAGGTGGCATGATCTTTAAGCTTCGCCATGGATACGAACACATCCGTTTGGTCGTAGATTTCGTTGAGGTGGTACGAGGGAAAAATGCGGCCGCCGCCGGGTACGGCGAACCTCACGTACCTCTTGGCGGGGCCGAGTCCGTTCGTGTTGTCGTAGCTGACGTTCGGCGCTACCGCTTTCATCTGCCGGACGTTCCACCCCGAATCGAGCATGTACTCTTCAAGCGGACCGGCCGTTTGGGCCGCGCTTTCGACAAACCGCACGCGCTTCGCCCCCGCTTTGTGCATCAGGTGCGCCAGCGCCATCATCTGCTTGGGGTGTGTGTAATGGGTCGCTCCCAGCGGTTTGCCTTGAAACTTCAGCGCCGGGCTGCCCGTGAGGTTCACCTTAACCGTCACGGTCTTGTTTTTGACCAGACCTTCAAGCCCCCCCAACTGGTCGAACATCTTCGCCAATACCGCCACCTGGTCTTCTTCGTAGGATGCGCACTTCTGGACGGCTACTGGAGCCGTGGGCGCCGTGTTTGCTCCCAATACCGGCCCCGCCATCATTGCCGCGAGTAGTTCCCGGCGAGACAGTTTCATACAATCAGCCCCCCAAGAGAGTAAAATCCCAGCTCAACCTATTCGAGCACGAGCGCCGCGATCTGCCCAACTTTCGCGATATCCACTCCCGTGCCTTCTTCATTCTCGTAAACCTGCGCCGGCTTTGGTTCGCCACCCGGTTCATAGAGCGTCGCTTTGCTGTATTTCCCCAACACGTGAGCGGTCACGTTCTCTACCGCGAAGTCCGAGTAGTTCACCAGCATAAGGACCATCAGATGGCCCGTGGGCGCGCCGACAAGGTTCGACAGCATGCTCGACACGTTGAATAACCGGGCGCCCAGGTTGTGTCGGCCGGTCATCGAGTTCACTTCTTTCCAGATCTGGTCCAGTATTTCGATGTCCTTCTTGTCGAGCGTGATCTGGTCGGCCCGCTGCGCCGGAAACTTCCAGCCGGGCGGCGCGGTCAAAAGGGTTCCACCGGCTCGGGTGAACTTCTTGAGAATCTCTTTCTTCTGTTCATCCAGGGCCGACGGGTCGACATTCACGGCCATGTTCGCGCCCTCCATTTTGCTGGCCGTCAACAAGCGCCCCGGAACGGGACGTACAGGCGTGTGCTTCACGGAAATCATGTCGAGTATGCCGCCCGACATGAGTCCTCCGCTATCGATGTCCTGGACGATGGCCAGTTTGCCGAGCGAATCCATGCGGGTCCAGTTCTTGTGCTGCTCGTAGAAGCGCAATGTATCGGCCATGCGCATCCAATCGGCACGAGCCTTACTTTCGCCTTCCATCAGGCGGCGCCCAAAATCCGGATCGAACGTGACCACCCACCGCGCGCCCACCATCGCGGCATCCCCAATGGCCTGCAGGTATCGCGCAAGCGTTGTCACGCCTTTGGGTGGCTGATAGGCGATCCAGATCCCGGCGTTTGACAGCGTCCGGACAAATCGCAGGAAGCCGGAATTGGTGTCGATCCAGGGAGCGCCGCTTGGGGCGGCCTTAGCCGTGCCATCCTCGGCCAGGTTGATGCCCGGCCATACCCCCTGGAATGTCCCCAATACGGGCGCGTCGCTTCCGAACCGCATCTTTACTCGTGCCGTTAGTTCAACCAGCGCCAGCCGCGAATCCTTCAAACCCGCGCGCACCGGAGCCACCGCTGCATCGTCGAAGTTGCCTTCGAGTACCGCGCCATTCAGCTTTGCCTTCGTCAGGCGTTCGGCTAACCGGTCAAGCGGTTCGCCCGGGCGCAGAACGCCAAGCGTAGCGATGCCGGCCTCCGCTGCTTTCGCGGAGAAATCGGCCGACCAGTCTTTCTGTTCGAGCAGCAGGCAATTGACGGCGGTGCCCTTCACCAGGTCGATCGACTTCGGATCGGAACCGGGCCACCGGACCGGCGCCCAATCGGCAGCCGCGGCCAGTAGCATTAATGCAACCAGCATTCGTTCGATCTCCCTTTACTGAGCGCTGATCTGTGGCAGCGGTACGCGATAGCGCCCCGAAAAAACCTCATCAAACAATCCGAGCGTTTGGGCATGCACCGTGCGGTTCGTCGCCACCAGGTGCGGACCGTACACGCTCCGGGTGTCCCCCGTCATGGTCGAACATTCCCCGCCCGCTTCTTCCACCAGCAGAATGCCCGCTGCCTGGTCCCACGGCTTCAGTCCGAATTCCCAGAATCCGTCCAGCCGCCCGCACGCCACGTAGGCCAGGTCGAGCGCCGCCGCACCGGCGCGACGCACGCCATGGGTGATCATGGCCATCTGGTGAAAAAAGTGGACGTTCACGCTTTGGTGCCGCTTCGCACTCGGGAAGCCCGTCGCAAACAGGCTTTCCTCCAGGCGCTTGGCTTTCGAGACGTGAATGCGGCGGTGATTCAGATACGCGCCGCCGTGCAACTCCGCCGCGAACATCTCCTGGCGTACCGGATCGTAAATAACACCCGCAATAAGTTTGCCGGCCTGTTCGAGCGCGAGCGTGACGTTGAACATCGGAAACCCGTGGGCAAAGTTCGTCGTGCCGTCCAGCGGATCCACATACCACCGGAATTCGGAATTCGATTCGTGCCCACCCCCCTCTTCCGCCACAATCGAGTGGTTTGGAAAATGCGAGCGGAGCCGCTCGACAACCAGCTTCTCGGAAGCGCGGTCGGCCTCCGTTACTAGGTCGTAGTCGCCTTTCAGCTCAAATGCGACCCGCCGTTCGAAGTAAGTCGCCAGCAGTGAGCCGGCTTCCCGCGCGATCTCCGCGGCTGTTTCAAGGTAAGAAGCCACCTATCTAGCTCGCTTCGTAGAAATACTTGATGTCGTGCTTGTAGATGAACAGGTTCGGTTTGCCGTCGCGCGTCAGACGGATGAAGTTATGGTCGTAATACTCGATCGTTCCCTTTACTTCTTCGTTGTCCTGCAACTTGACGCAAATCGGCACTTCGTTGTCGATCAAGTGCCGGATGTACCGGACTTCCTCAAAGGTTTGCTCGGGCGCGCGAGCTTTCCCCTTCTTTGCCTTGTCTCCCTTTTCGATCACGAACGCTCCTTGGTGCGGGTCCCCCTGTTGGTAGGGGTAGGGCTCGGTAGGTGAGCAACTATTCCCCATAATAGCCGCCGCGCGTGAAAGCCTGCAAATCTGGGCGATGCACCTTCAGTTTCACCGTGCGGTATTTCGTTACCGGCAAGGGCGGCAAACTCCGGGGGTAATACCCGATCAGATATTGGGTTCGTAGGTCGCGCAAAATGTCCGTGAAAACAGCATCGAGTTTCGGGCCGGCACTGGGGAAAAAGGTCCGCCCGCCCGTGCTCTTGCTCATCGTGACCAGAGCGTTTTCGCCGCCGACGTTGCGCCCGGCATCGTTTGTGATCGGCACGACGACAATCGCGTATATGATCGCATCCGCGCGGTGAGCCGCCCGCAGCGCATCGTGGAACGATTTGGCGCTCGTAGTGTCGCCGCCATCGGTAACCACCACGATTACTTTCCGGCCTTGGCGGCTCTCGAGCGCGTCGGACGCAAAGTGCAGGGCGTCGTAAAGTGAGGTGCCCGCTTCCGCCTTAAGGCTCTGCAGCACCTTCTCGATTCGCTTAGGGTTTCGCGTAAAGCCCGTTTGCTGCGTTACCTCGTGGTTGAAGCTGTAGAGCGCAAGCGCGTCGTCTGGATGGCCTTCTTTTACCAGCGCGCGGAGAAACCGCACGGCCGATTCTTCCTCATACTTCAGGTCTTTCGCCGTTGAGGCGCTCGTGTCTACCAGCAAAGTAACAGAGAGCGGTTGCTCGGTTTGGCGCTCGAAAAGCGCGATTTCCTGTTTGATGCCGCTGTCTTCCACTTCAAAATCTTCTTTGTTGAGGCCGCCTACAAGCTGGCCGTCGGGCTGCTTCACCGTGGCAAGCAATCGCACCAGCTTCACGTCAACCCTGAATACAGACGGTTCCTGCGAAAGCGCGCCGATTCCGACAAGTGCGCCGGTCGCGAGCAACCGGATTAGCGGTTTACCACTGAATCGTCCCACTCTCCCTCAACCCACACTTCGCCATCGGCAAAGTATTCCTTCTTCCAGATCGGAACTAGTTTCTTGAGTCGATCAATCGCTTCGTGCGCCGCGTCAAAGGCGGGCCGCCGATGTGGTGCGGTTACCACGATAACGACGCTCGATTCGCCGATCTCCATCCGGCCCAGCCGGTGCACCAATGCGATCCTTCCGATCGAGTGAGCGGCGGCGATCTCACGGCCGATTTGAGCCATCATCTTGACAGCCATGCCTTCGTAGCATTCGTAATCGAGGTACCGGGTCGAGCGGCCTTTTGTGTTGTTGCGGACCACGCCGTCGAACACCACCACCGCGCCATCTTCCCCGCGCAGCAGTTCAGTTTTGATCTCATCGGTGTCGATCGCCTCGCGCGTCAGAGCGAAGAAGTTGCCGGTATCTTCGTCCGCGATCAGATGCGTATAGCGGTCGCGTCCGCCGCTCACCGGTGGCAAAAACGCGATCTCGTCTCCATCGGCGACCCCGGTCGATCTCGGCGCGAACTCTTCGTTGCGTGCAAGAACGATGCTCGCGTCGAATTCGCGAAGCTTCGGGTTCCGGGCTGCGTAGTAGTCAAAAACATCACCCAACTTCGAGCCTTCTCGAAGTTCGAGCGTATCCGCCGAACATCCTGCTAAGTCCTTCACCATGCCGAAGAAAAGCACGCGCACACGCACGCCTACATGCTAACAGACGGGTCTCTACGCTACCGCGTTGCCGAAGCTTCAGCTCCCGGCAAACCATTGGAAACAACCGGCATCGCCCCGGCTCCGGTAAACCACTGCAAACACGCACCGCTCCGGAAACAGAACCGCAACCGTAAGGGCGCGGGCCGCATTTTTCCTTACTCCCGTCAGGGCGGGGGCAAAACCTTTCCGAAAGCCGCAAGCCCGCGGCCCCGCCCCACTGCACTTTCATCGGCGGCCA
>JADLDI010000006.1 GCA_020846745.1 Bryobacterales bacterium
CGGCATTCGCACGAATGAACTAAGGGCCGTAACTGCGACCGATGTCCTCTTGCACCATACCGCTTCTCACCACCCCGAGTCACACCCTATTCAATCCGGTCCCCACCGGAGGCAGGGCTGACTTCTGACCTCCCTGTCCCGAAGGGATATGAAAAGCCCTCGCCTAGTGAGTCGCCTTGGCAGCGTGCGCGGCAGGTAAGGCGACCGGTTTGCCTTCCTTGATCGACCGCTTAGCCGCGTCGATAATTTCGTTCACGGCAACGGTGTAGTTCAGTGAAACAAGGCC
This sequence comes from Bryobacterales bacterium, assembly GCA_020846745.1. GTDB lineage: Bacteria > Acidobacteriota > Terriglobia > Bryobacterales > Bryobacteraceae > JADLDI01. The sequence goes on from JADLDI010000006.1 coordinate 287, forward strand.
TTCCACCGGCTTACCGGTAGTGATTGAATGGACCATGTAAGTGATGGCATCGGCGCGCTCCGGCGGCAACGGTTGAACTTCCAGCGGAGCGGCCGCGGCGCGGCCTTTCTTAACCTCCAGCTTGCCGTCCTCCATGCGGATCAATCCCTGATAGCTCACGATTTCAAAGCCGCCCGTGCCTGGAGGCAGGTCCCAGCTCTGTTCGAGAATCGCCACCGCATTCTTGTACGTCAGTACCATCGTCACGCCGTCTTCCACCTGCGGAAAGTCGTTGGGGCGCAGGTGCAGAGCGTAAGCGTAGACGCTCTCCGGGCGGCCCAGGAAATATAGGGAATAGAGGGCGTTGTAACAGCCAAAATCCATCAGTGCGCCGGCGCCGTTCTTTACCGGGTCGATCAGCCATTCGTGAAAGATCTTGCTCTTACCCGATTTCGGGAACACGCCGCCATGCCCGGTGGTGACGCGCAACCGCCACGGCGCTCCTAAGTCGCCCGAATCGAGCTTCGCCTTGATGGCATAGTACTGAGGACTGAAAGCCGGGCTGAAATTGGTCAATACCTGGATGCCGTACTTTTGGGCCAGGTCGCGGATACGCGCCGCTTGCGGATACGTGGCGGCCAGCGGTTTCTCGAAGATGACGTGGATCTTCCGCGGGGCGCACGCTTCAACCACTTCCGCGTGGCGGTTGTTTTCCAAAAAAGCCCAGACAAAGGCCGGCTTCACCTCATCGAGCATCTTCTTGTAATCGGTGAAGTACTTGACGTCCGGTCCGGTGACCTTTTTGCCTTCGGCAATCAGGCCGGCATCGGTTTCCGAAACAGCAACTAGTTTGGCTGCCTTCGATTTCACCATATGGTCCAGATGGCCCCAGGTGTGAGAGTGCCGCAGTCCGACGAGCGCCATCGTCGGTTGCTGGGCAGCCAGGGGCATGGAAGCGATAGCCAGGGAGACGAGCACGAGCGTGGGTTGCATGGGATTCTCCTGCAATCGTAACAGGAATTTAAGAGTCTATGATAGTATTTATACCGAAGCAGGACCACACTCCACGTTGGGAGGGCACGACATGTCGCCTCAGACCGGCGCCACACGGCGCGATTCGCTCAAGACCATGGGGACGTTCCTGATCTTGCCGTCCGGTTTAGCCAAAGGGTATTCGGCGAACGCGAAGCTGAACATCGGGATCATCGGCATTACCGGAATCGGCCGGTCGAACGCCAAGGCTTTGTCGGCATTGGGCGAAAACATCTGCGCCATTTGCGATGTCGACACCAACACGCTCGAAAAGCGGGGCGCCGAATATCCCAAGGCCAAGCGGTACACCGATTTCCGCAAGATGATCGCGAAAGAGAAGTTGGACGGAGTTGTTGTCGCGACCCCGGACCACAGCCACGCCTATATCAGTATCTGGGCGATGAAGCACGGGCTGCACGTGTACTGTCAGAAGCCGCTTACCCAAACCGTTCATGAAGCGCGCGTTGTGGCCCGCGTGGCCGCTGAAACGAAAGTCGTCACGCAGATGGGCACGCAAACCAGCGCCGAGGCTGCCGTGCTGCGCAATGTCGAAATGGTGCAGTCGGGCGTACTGGGCGAGATGACTGAGGTCCACATGACGACCGACCGTCCGATCTGGCCTCAGGGACATGACCGGCCCTCCGGAGAAGATCCTGTGCCTCGCCACCTCAACTGGGACATGTGGATCGGCCCCGCCCGGATGCGCCCGTTTATCGACAAGTGGCCGGAAGGTCACGCCGTCTATAGTCCGGCGCGAAAGAACCAGTTCCGCTCCGGCCCCCGTGTCTATCATCCGGGCACATGGCGTGGCTGGACCGAGTTCGGCAGCGGCGCCCTCGGCGATATTGCGGCGCACACGATGAACGAAGTGTTTCTGGCGCTCGACCTCGGCGCTCCGCAAGTGGTGGAAGTGGTTGAGACTTCGGGCATGAAGAAGGAAATGTATCCGGACTTCTGCCACATCCGGTTCGACTTCATGCGCGGCGGAACGCATCCTCTGTTTTCCATCCACTGGTACGATGGCGATCTGCCACTGCCCGAACACCTGCAACCGCCGGCCCCGCCTCCCGAGCCCGGTGCGCCTCCCCTGCGCCGCGGCGCCGGAGGCATGGTGTGGGTGGGCACCAAAGGCACCCTGCCGGGTCGCCGCGGCCGCTTCGCCAACGTGAACGTCGACTATCCGGTTCCTCCGCAAAAGGATTGGGGGCGCGAAGAGGTCCACAAGGACTGGGTCACCGCCATACGGAACGGCAGCAACGCGCCCTGTAACTTCGGCTACGCCGGACCCTTCACCGAAGCCTATCAGTTAGGGAACGTGGCCCTCCGCGTCGGACATCGCGTTCAGTGGGATCCGCTCGCTTTTCGCGTTACGAATTGCCGCGAAGCCAACCAGTACATTAGCCGCGAGTACCGTCGCGGATGGGACCTGAAAGAGATCGCCGGCAGCGCTTGGGTGTCGCCGCCCATTTGAGTGATGCACTGCGTCTCACACTTCCCCCCGTCCGTAGCCGCCGAAATACGCGACGACGCTGCCAACCTCGATATCTCCGTCAACTTCCTCATCAGCCAGTACGCCAAAATCGGCTACCAGACCGCCCTGCAAGAATCCGCGCGGAACGAACCCAATTACGATTGCGTTAAACGTTAATCAAGATTGCGCTTCGGGAGATTGCGTGCGCCGGCCGGGTCGCTGACACTCCCGCTCCGTTTCGGGCGGCAGCGGTTGGAAGCGATGGTGGTTGGGGCTAGAATGGCCGTGGTCGGAAAAAGAAGGCCAAGAATGGGGTAGGCGATGCAGGTTTTGGGGTGGGGTCCTGCATCGCCTGGGGTGGTGCGGGGTAGAGGATTCCAATATAACGGAGAAGAAGGACGAAGGCAAGAGCTTGATGGCCGAATCGCCGTCGTTGACTAAAATTAATGAAACTCTCGTAAGGGTGGTGCTTAGTGTTTGGATAGTCTGGGGAGCATGCGATTCGTTTTTGTCCTACTGGGAAGCTGGGCAGTAGCGGGCGGACAGGACTGGCCGCAGTTGCTAGGTCCTGGACGTAACGGCGCGTACGGGGGTACGTGGAACGGGAAAGGGAGCTTTAGCCGGGTTTGGAAACGGGATGCCGGGGCGGGATTTGCGGGGGCGGCGGTGGCGAGCGGAAGGGTACTGCTGTTTCAACGGGTTGGGGGTGAGGAGGTTTTAGAGAGTATCGAGCCGGGAACCGGGAAAACGCAATGGAAGTTTGCGTATCCGGCAGGTTACCGGGACGATTTCGGGTTTAGCGAAGGGCCGCGAGCAGTGCCGGCGGTGGACGGAGAGTTCGTGTACGTATATGGCGCCGAGGGCACGCTGAGTTGTGTCCGGCTGGGGACAGGGCAGCGGGTGTGGCAGGTGGATGCGAAGAAGGAATTCGGGATCAGGAAGGAGTTCTTTGGGGCGGCGTGTTCTCCGGCGGTGTCAGGCGACCGGCTGCTGATGAACATCGGCGGGGCGAACGGGGCGGGGGTGGTCGCGATCGATAAGAAGACAGGCAAGACGCTTTGGAAGGCGCTGAACGACGAGGCGGGGTATTCGTCGCCGGTGGTGGCGACAATTGGAGGGCAGATGCGGGCAATCTTCTTTACAAGGGAGGGCCTGGTGGACGCCGATCCTAGTAGCGGGCGGGTGCGTTGGCAATTCAAGTGGCGGGCGCGGCAGGCGGCAAGCGTGAATGCGGCGGTCCCGCTGGTGGCGGGTGACGAGATTTTCGCGTCGGCGAGCTATGGAACGGGAGCGGTACTGCTGAAGGTGGAAGGAGATAAAGCGAAGCCGGTATGGTCGGGAGACGATTCGTTGTCGAACCATTATGCGACCAGCGTGGTGAAGGACGGCTATCTGTACGGGTTCCACGGGCGGCAGGAGTTCGGGCAGGCGCTGCGGTGCGTGGAGTGGAAAACGGGGAAGGTGAAGTGGTCGGTAGACGGATTTGGGGCGGGCACCGTAACTTTGGCGGGCGATCACCTGTTTGTATTGAGGGAAGACGGCGAGCTGCAGATTGCGCCGGCGTCGCCCAAAGGGTACAAGGCGGTGAAGAAGGTGAAGGTGGCCGAGGAACAGGTGCGTCCGTATCCGGCGTTCAGCAACGGACGGATGTACGTCCGGACGGAGCACACGCTGAGCGCGTGGAGAATCGACTGACGTAGGCGTTTACGAACATTTACAGCGGCCACTTAGACCCTTTACGAAACGCCTTTAGTGTTAGTTCAGGAGGTAGAGATACCAAGCATGAAACGAACGATACTTGCGGCGATATTGGGGACCGCGTTGAGCGCAGGCGCGATTTTCGCGCAACAGGCGACGACCTTACCCGCACCCGCCGAACAGCAACATCATCAAGGCCAGCGTGCCGGTAACCGTGGCGGCATGCTACGGATGTTCCGGGCGTTGAACCTGTCGGACACACAGAAGCAGCAGATTCGCGGGATCATGCAGCAGACGCGTGAAGCGAACGCGGATACGCGGGAACAGCTGAAAGCGTTGCGGACCGAGGAACGCGATGCCATCAAGTCGGGCGCATCGGAAGCGCAGCTACAGTCGCTGGCGAACAACGCGGCTCCGCTGATCGCTAAGATGCATGCGAGCCGGCTGGTGGCGAAATCGAAGATCTATGCGGTGCTGACGCCGGAACAGCGGCAGAAAGCCGACGAGATGCGCAGCCAGTTCGGCCAGCGGTTCCAGAAGCGGCAGAAGCCACAGCAGAACTAACGGGTTTGAGCTTCCCTTGGGCGGCTGCTACCTACGGGTGCAGCCGCCATTTTTTGTGTGGAGCGGAGCGGGTGTGGCAACATGAAGGCAATCCGGGTTAATTACACGATGAAAGCCTTTGATGGCGATATTGTCGCTCACAAGCATCGCCGCAAACTTAGGCTATACTGAAATCGCCCGCGTCCGAGGTTTTGTAGGAGGTTTTGTGTCTCGGATTGCGTGTCTGATGGTGTTGAGTGGCGCCCTGGCGGCGTGTTTTGGACAACAGGTTGGTTTCGGCGTCAAAGCGGGCGGCCGCGTGAGCGATGATCTGGCCAGCTATTGGGCCAGTTCCGAGTCGAAGCGGTATGTGGTGGGTCCGATGGTGGACGTACGGTTAGCGCTGCGGTTTGGGGTGGAGGTGGATGCGCTGTACCGCCGCGTGGGCTTCCGGACGTTTAATGGCGGGTTTTGGGGAAGCAACCAGGACAATTATCGAGCGAACTCGTGGGAGTTTCCGATGCTGCTGAAGTACCGGTTGCCCATTTTAGCCCTGAAGCCATATGCTGTGGTGGGGTACGCGCCGCGCTACATCAGCGGGCATTACCGAGCGGCGGGCGAAAGCATAGACATCCTGACGGGCGCGAGCACTCCTTACACCCGCAGCGGAGACTGGAAGCCGGACGTGAGCCACGGAGTGGTGGCGGGCGGCGGGGTGGAGTTCGGCGGACGCCACGTGCGCATTGCGCCCGAGGTGCGGTACACGCGATGGTTCAACGACCCCATTAATTTCTATGGGAGCCGCGGCTATAGCGTTAGCGCGGCACAAAACCAGGTGGAGGTGCTGGTGGGTATTTTCTGGCGCCGGTGAAAAAGCAGCAGAGTCGAAGCAGAGCTGCTTGTCCGTTAACATTGCGTGAGTGGACCTTTCTCACCTGGCGCTGTGGTTGGCTTCTTCCGACGTCACGCTGCCGCTGACGATTTTCGTCGTGTTTGGAACGGCAAAACTGCTGGAGGAACTATTCGAGCGCTTCGGCCTGCCGGGCATTGTGGGGAACATCCTGGCGGGCATCCTGATTGGGCCGAGCCTTTTCGGTTGGATCCAGCCCGGCGAGTTTCTGACGGCGCTGGCGGAACTCGGCGTGATGTTCCTGTTGTTTCAGGTGGGGTTGCACGTCAAGGCCTCGGAGTTGATGTCGGTCGGACTCACCGCGACCGTCACGGCGACGCTCGGAGTGATCGTGCCGTTTATAGCGGGGTGGGGCATCCTGCGGCTGTGGGGTGAGCCGCATATTGAAGCGATCTTCACGGGAGCCGCCATGGTGGCGACCTCGGTCGGCATCACGGCGCGCGTGCTGGGCGAAAAGGGACTGCTGAACCTGCAAGCCAGCAAGATCATCCTGGCGGCGGCGGTGATCGACGACGTGATCGGCCTGCTGGTGCTGGCGCTTGTCAGCGGACTGGCCAAGGGCGGCGTGAACTATGCGGAACTGGCGACCACGGCAATTCTGGCGATCGGCTTCACGGTGCTGGTGGCGAAATGGGGAACCCGAGCGATGGGGCGCGTTGTCAAGCGTGCCGAGAACCTGAACCTGGGCGAATCGCAGTTCGCCCTGGCGATGATCCTACTGTTCGGGCTTTCGGTGGTGTCGGTGTATATGGGCGTCGCCGCGATCATCGGCGCGTTCCTGGCCGGTATGGCGCTCTCGGAGAACGTGACGACCCGCGTGCACGACCTTGTGTTCGGGGTCAGCGAACTCTTCGTGCCGTTCTTCCTCGCCGGCATCGGGCTGCACATGGACCTGACCGCCATCGGCAACCTCCATGTGCTTACCCTTGCCATCGTCATCCTGATCGCCGCGGTGATCTCGAAGATTGTGGGCTGCGGACTAGGCGCGGTGAAGCTTGGCCGCACCGATGCCCTGCGCGTCGGCGTCGGCATGGTGCCCCGAGGCGAAGTGGGTATGGTGGTGGCGCAAATCGGGCTCTCGCTCGGCGTCGTGAAGAAGGAGATCTACGGCGTGGTGGTCTTCATGTCGGTGATGACCACGATTATCGCTCCCGCGTTGTTGACCTGGGCCTATCGCGGGGCAGCCGTGGAAGACACCGGGGAGGAGTAACCCAGCCCAGGCTGATAGAATAGTAGAGCCGAATGAAAATCGGGGTCGTTGTTTTTCCAGGCAGCAACTGTGACCACGACGCGTGGTATGCAGTGACGCATAACTTAGGGCAACAGAGCGAGTTCATTTGGCACGACTCGCCGACGTTGGGCGATGTCGACGGTGTCATCCTCCCCGGCGGATTCTCTTATGGCGATTACCTGCGCTGCGGCGCGATCGCCAAGTTCTCACCCGTGATGAACGCGGTGAAGCGCTTCGCGCAAGCGGGCGGTCCGGTGCTGGGCGTCTGCAACGGCTTCCAGATCCTGGTCGAAACCGGTCTGCTGCCGGGCGCGCTCATCCGCAACCGGAACCTGAAATTCATCTGCGGCGACACGCTGCTCAGGGTAGAAACGACCAATTCGATCTTCACGAGCGGCCTTGAAAAAGGCCGGCAACTGCGCCTGCCGATCGCGCACGGGGAAGGCTGCTATTTCGCCGACGAGCGCACGCTCGACGAGTTGGAAGCCGACGACCGTGTCGCCTTCCGCTACCTTGACAATCCCAACGGATCGCTGCGCGACATCGCCGGCATTCTCAGTAAGGAACGCAACGTAGCTGGCATGATGCCGCACCCGGAACGCGCAGCCGACCCGCTTATGGGCTGCACCGACGGTTTAGGTATTCTGACTTCCATCGTTTCCGCATACGCCACTAAACAATGACCGCCATCACCCCAGACCTACTGGCGGCTCACCACATCACAGCAGACGAGTATCAACGCATCCTCAAAATCCTGGGGGGGCGCGAGCCGAACCTGACCGAACTCGGCATCTTCTCCGTGATGTGGAGCGAGCACTGCTCCTATAAGAGTTCCCGTATTCATCTGAAGAAGCTGCCGACACACAGTCCGCTGGTCCTGCAAGGGCCCGGCGAGAACGCCGGCATCATCGATATCGGCGACGGTTGGGCGATCGCGTTCAAGATCGAATCGCACAACCACCCGTCGTTCATCGAACCGTTCCAGGGCGCGGCGACGGGCGTGGGCGGCATCTTGCGTGACATTTTCACGATGGGCGCGCGGCCGATCGCGGTCATGGACGCGCTACGCTTCGGGCCGATTGACGACCCCAAGTTCGGCGCACGCAACCGGCGCATCCTCGAAGGCGTGGTGAGCGGAATCTCGCATTACGGAAACTGCTTCGGCGTGCCGACCGTTGGCGGCGAATGCGTATTCGACGCCTCCTATTCCGGCAATCCGCTGGTGAACGTGTTCGCGCTGGGCGTCTTCCGGCACGATGAAGTGTTCTACGGCCGCGCCACCGGCATCGGCAACCCTGTCATTTACGTCGGCGCGAAGACCGGTAAGGACGGCGTGCACGGCGCCACGATGGCGTCCGCCGAGTTCACCGAAGAATCGAAGCAGAAGCGGCCGAACGTCCAGGTGGGCGATCCGTTCATGGAGAAGCTTCTGCTTGAAGCTTGCCTTGAGGCGATGAAAACCGGCGCGATCGTCGGTATCCAGGATATGGGCGCCGCCGGCCTCACGTGTTCCACCTGCGAAATGGGCTCCCGCGCGGAAACCGGCATCGAGATCGACCTCGCGCTCGTCCCGCAGCGCGAAACCGGCATGACACCCTACGAGATCATGCTGTCGGAATCGCAGGAACGGATGCTCCTGGTGGCGGAAAAGGGCCGCGAGGACGAAGTGTACGCCGTCTTCAAGAAGTGGGGATTGGACGCCGTGCAGATCGGCACCGTCACGGACGACGGCATCCTGCGGGTCAAGAATCACGGCGAAGTCGTGGCCGAGATCCCGAACCGCCCGCTGGCCGACGAAGCTCCCCTTTACGACCGGCCGCATAACACCGCCCCGTACCGTTCCGTACCCCTGGAAGGCCCCGCGGCCATTCCCGCGAATCCCTCGCTCGGTGGTGCAATCCAACAATTGGTGAGTTCCTTCGACCTATGTTCGAAGCGCTGGATCTACCAGCAGTACGACTATCAGGTGCGAACCAATACGTTGCAGGGTCCGGGACACGACGCGGCCATCGTGCGGATTAAAGAGACGGGAACCTCGGTCGCCATGGCGCTCGACGGCAATGGCCGTTACACGATGCTCGACCCGCGCGAAGGCGTCAAGCTGATGGTGGCCGAATGCTGCCGCAACCTCTCGACCGTCGGCGCACTGCCCGTGGCCGCCACGAACAATCTCAATTACGGCAACCCCGAACGGCCGGAGATCATGCGGCAGCTCGTCGAAGGGATCGAAGGAATGGCCGAGGCGTGCCGCTTCTTTGAGACCCCGATCACCGGCGGCAACGTCTCGTTGTATAACGAAACGCTCGGGGAACCGATCCATCCCACGCCCGTGATCGGGATCGTCGGCCTGATGAAGACCGCCGCTCCGGTGAGCCCGACGTTTGTGGAAGCGGGCCGGTGTCTCATTCTCGTAGGCGGTTGGGGCGACACCGACGTGACACGCTTCGGTTCCACGCAGTACGCCAAAGTCGTGATGGGACAGGTGTGGGGACTGCCGCCCGCGCTCGATATGGATTACGAAAAACGGGTGCACGCGGCGATTCGCGAGATGGTCAATGAAGGCGCGGTGGAATCGGCGCACGACCTGTCGGATGGCGGCCTGGCCGTGGCGCTGGCCGAATGCTCGTTCGGCGCCGCTAAGGTGGGCGCTCACGTCGACCTGCCCGCTGATGTACAATCCGAACTCCAGCTCTTTCACGAGGGCCCGTCGCGGGTGCTCGTCTCGACCGTGGCCCCCGGCAAGGTCCACGAGATCGCAAAACGCCATGGCGTATCCTCCCCCGTCATCGGCAAAACGCAGGCAGCCAGGCTCACGTTCCGTTCCGGCGGAGAAACGGTGGTGGATGCCGATGTGAGTGTTTTACGGCAGGCGTGGGAAGACGCGCTGCCGAACATGGTGGAAGCAGACCTGCCGGTGAGCGTCTAACCGCCAACCGATTCTGACCGTTTGAGGAGGCCGCGATTGGTGTTCGATAAGTTCCATGAAGAATGCGGTGTGATGGCCATCTACGGCCATCCCGAAGCCGCCAACCTGGCCTATCTGGGTCTGCACGCGCTGCAGCATCGCGGGCAGGAAAGCTGCGGCCTGGCCGTCACCGACGGCAAACACCTGAAGTGCCACAAAGAGATGGGGCACGTGGCCGACATTTTCCGCCCGGAAGTGATCGGCCGGCTGCCTGGACACGTCGCGATCGGCCACACACGCTATTCCACCAGCGGCGACACCGTACTGCTCAATGCCCAGCCCTTCGCGGTCAACTGCGCCAAGGGCCAGATCGCCGTGGCGCATAACGGCAATCTCACCAACGCCGCCGAATTGCGGGCGATGCTCGAATCGGAAGGCGCGATCTTCCAGGCGACGTCCGACACCGAAGTTGTTTTGCACCTGATGGCGCACTCGCGCGAGAAGAACCTGGCTGAAGCGCTGCGTGAAGCGCTGCTGCAGATTGAGGGCGCGTATTCGCTGGTCCTGATCGCTCAGGATTCGCTGATCGTCGCCCGCGACCCGCACGGTTTCCGGCCGCTCGCCATGGGCCAGTTGGAACTCTCCGGCGGCCGCATTTCCTATGTTTTTGCGTCGGAAACCTGCGCCTTCGATTTGATCGGCGCGGTGTATGTGGGCGATGTCGACCCCGGGGAAATGGTGATCGTGGGTCCCAAGGGCATCAGCCGCGAGCGCTTCGCCAAGCCGCGTAACCCGGCGCATTGCGTATTCGAGCACGTCTACTTCTCCCGGCCGGATTCAGTGGTTTTCGGCCGGAGCGTACAGCACTCTCGCGAAGAGATGGGTAAGCTGCTGGCGCGAGCGTGCCCGGCCCCGACCGCCGACGTTATCGTGCCGGTACCGGATTCCGGTGTTGCCGCCGCGCTCGGCTTCGCCACCGAGGCCGGCGTGCCATTCCGGCAGGCCCTAATCCGCAACCACTACGTCGGCCGCACGTTCATCGAACCTTCTCAGGCCATCCGCGACTTTGGCGTGAAGCTGAAACTGAACCCCGTGCGTCATTTGCTGAAGGGCAAGAGCGTGGTGCTGGTGGATGATTCGATTGTCCGCGGAACCACTTCCCGCAAGATCGTCCGCATGGTGCGCAACGCCGGCGCGCGCGAGGTCCACATGCGCATCTCGTGTCCGCCGACGGTGTCGCCCTGTTTTTATGGAGTCGACACGCCGACGAAGGGCGAGTTGATCGCGGCGAACAACTCAGTGGAGGAGATCCGCCGCTTCGTCGAAGCCGACTCGCTCGGCTATCTGCCCCTGCCGATGTTGCGCGAGGCCGTAGGCGATTCCGAGCGGCTCGACTACTGCTACGCCTGCTACACCGGCGACTATCCGACGGACCTGGTCAGCATCGAATCGCTGATCGGCGCCAAGGGCAACTGAGGGCAGCTCGCACTACTGCTCACCGTAGATTGCGACCTTCACGGATTCCGGTGACGAGATCGAAGAGGTTGCGGCGATACTGTTCGAGCCCGCCGGACCTGAGGCGTTAGCGGCGGAAGTCGTGGTGCCCCAGAGCGCGCTGGAGCCCCACACCGCGCTGAAGCCCGACAGGTTCGAGGAACCCCAGACCGCGCTCGTGCCCCACACGGCACTGGTGCTGTCGATGACGCGAGAGCCCCACACGGCACTGGAACCCCAGACCGCGCTGGTACCCCAAGTGGCGCTGCTGCCCCAGGCGGCGCTGCTGCCATCCACGCCGGCCAGCGAGACTTTGCCGGTTGCGGCGTCGAATACGGCGACGGGCGACAAGGCTCGGCCCGTCAGCGGATCGCTATTGTTCAGAGCAGCCCAGACATCGAGGTAGCCCGCGCCGACCGTAAAGATATCGTACTGGCTGGTGTAAGTGGCGCCGGAGACGGGATCGATAGCGGTGGAACTGCACGGGAAACTTTTCGAGGCGGTCTTCATCAGGCGCGCTTTCACCTGGTCGGGCGTAAGCGAGGGGTCCTTCTGCAGCATGAGCACCGCGGCGCCGCTGACCATGGGAGTGGCCATGCTGGTGCCGCTCAGCCACGCATAGGTATAGGAACGGACGTTGGCCCCAGTCGTCTGGTAGTACGAATAGGGCACAACGTTCTGTGGGTACAGTTCCGAGATCCAGTTATTACTGTTCATCAACAGCGAGACGATCTGGTTGCCCGGCGCGACAACGTCGGGCTTGACGACGTGATCGATGAAGGAAGGCCCTTTGGAGCTGTAGCTGGCAATTTCATCATCGGCACGGCTGGGAGACTTCTTGGTCTTCATGGCGCCGACGGTGATGACGTAGGGATCGTTTCCGGGAGCGTTGATGGTGGCGTAGCCGTTACGGCCGCCGCTATTGTCGCGGCCATCGTTGCCGGCGGCGACCACGACTACGATGCCGGCCTTCCAGGCAGCTTCGACGGCCTTGCAAAGCGGGTCGGTGGTGTAGCTTTCATAAACGGGACGGCCGACCGAGAGGTTGATCACCCGAATGTTGTAGGTCGATTTCAGCGCGATGGCGCGAGCGATGGCGGCGATGACATAGCTGTCCTGCCCTGCCCCGGTCTGATCGAGAACCCGCAGGTTGACGATGTGCGCTTTGGGGGCGAGACCGCGGAAGGTACGGGTAGACATCTTGGCGTCGGAACCGGAGGCATTGCCCGCGATGATTCCGGCCACATGGGTGCCATGGCCGTACTCGTCCGTAAGGGTTTTCGCGCCGTTTTTGGCGGCAGCGACAAACGATTCGCTATACACAACGCGCGACTTGCCCGCCTTCGAAGAGGAGGGATTATCAGAGCCGACGCGGAGGTCCCAGTGGTCCGTAACACCGCTATCGATTACGGCGACCCCTACGCCCGCACCGTTCCAGGAGTTTTGCAGCGCAATATCGGCTCCCACGGTGGCGACCGAATAGTCGAGGGACCCTTTCAGGGTTCGGTTGGGCGAGATGTAGGCCACATCCGGGTCGGCGGCCAGGTCGGCCAGTTTGGATGCTGGGACCGAATACTGGCCAGCTTTGACGACCTCGAGTGGCATCTTGAGTGTGCCGCCGTGGCCGGAGACCTTCTTATGGTGTGCCGCGGTGGGCACCTGGTTGAACTGGACAATTACGTCGACGTTGGCGGATCCGGCGGTCTGCCGCAGGTCGCGGGAAATCTTGGGGTTCTGGGCGAGTGCAGCGACCGCGCTTAGAAGGAGGACGGTCGAGATCCGAAATCGTTGTTGACCCATGCCCGCAATAGGAAGCAACTAAGACGCCACTAGGGAGATTATGTGTTTCCAACAGGTTGCGCGGGTAGCATGGATCTTTGCCCGACAATCTGTCCGGGAGGCGGCGTTCGAATCGGACAACTTGGCAGGCGGCTCCGGTTTCAGTTCGCGGTCGCGCCGCCGTCGATGACAAAGCACTGGCCGGTAGTCCACTGCGACTCGTTGGAACCGAGATAGAGCGCGATCCAGGAGATTTCGTCGGGTTTGCCGACACGCGCGATCGGCTGGTTGGCTTCGAGGCGCGCCATGAAGGCTTCGTTCTTCCAGAAGAACTGGGAAAAGTCCGTTTCCACGAGGCCGGGACAGATGGCGTTCACCCGGACCTGATGCCTACCCCATTCCACCGCCCAGAGGCGGGTGGCCATGATCAGCGCGGCTTTGGAGGTGGAATAGGCGAGGGACTCGAACTGCGGGCGGAGGCCGGCGATAGAAGCGACGTTGATGACGGAGCCGCCGCCGCGCTCGATCATCGAAGGGACGGTGAGGCGGCACAGCCGGTGCGCGGCGAGCAGGTTGACCTCGAACGTCTTGAGGAGGGCATCGTCTGAGAGTTGGAGCGACGGTCCCTGGCCGACGTTGGTACCGGAGTTGTTGATGAGGATGTCCACCGGTCCGAAGACCTGGTTCGTACGAGCGAGTAAAGCTTCGAGCTGGTCGACGCGTCCGACGTGGCAGGCAATCGGTTCGACACGTCCGGGAAGGGAGGCGAGTTCGTGGGCGGTGGTTTCAAGAACTTCGGCCTTGCGGGAGGCGATGACGACGTTGGCGCCGGCTTCGGCATAGCGGTGGGCGATTGCTTTGCCGATACCGCGTCCGCCGCCGGTGATCAGGGCGGTTTTACCGGCGAGAGAGATGGCTGTGCTCATCGGAGCAATTGTAAGCTGTGAACCGGATATGTACCAGTCCGATTCTGCCGCAGTTCTAGGAACGAAGTTCCTGTCGCGAACGCAACCTCGGGATCGAGGATGGGAGTGATATGATCAGGCGCAGTTTGTTGGCAGCAGCGGTTGCGTTTGCAACCCAAGCGGCGTGGGCGCAATGCCCGGCCGGTCCCGTAAAGGCGAACACAAAGTTAACAGCCGACTGTTTAGCGGGCGGCATAGTGGTCGCCGCTCCGAACGTTTACCTGGATCTCGGCGGCAAGACCGTGCGGTGCGCGAACCCGTCGGGAACGATCGGCATTCAGGTGCTGAACGTGAAAGGCGTGCGCATCGAGAATGGAAAGGTGGAAGGGTGCACGTACGGCATCGATCTGGTGCAAGGCGGCAAACACACCATTCGCAAGGTGGAGATGAGGAAGAACGTGCGAGGGCTGTTTCTGGAAGGGTCGTCGCAAAACCTGGTGGACGGCGTGACGGCGGAAGCGAACGACCTCGGCATCAGCCTCACCTACGCCGGCGGCGACGCCACAATGATCGGCTCGTTCGACAACACGTTCAAGAACATGCGTGTTGTGGGGAACAAGCTCTGGGGCGTGCAAATCGCCAACAACAGTACCGACAACGACGTGATCGACTCGGTAATTTCGAAGAACGGGATCGGGATCTCGACAGACGCCCGCTCCGGCCGCAATTCGATCATCCACAACACATTGGAAGAGAACACGAGTGTCGCCATCAATCCCACGTCTTCGACCTACGTTGCGAATAACATTGTGAAGAAGAACCTGAATCTGGGCGGCATCGTTGTTTACGGCACAAACAACATCGTGATGGGTAATTTCGTGACCGGCAATACGGGGAACGGGATTGCCATAGGGACGCCGAACACGGTGGAACAGGTGGACGCGAACACCGTGAAGGTGAACACAGCGTTCGGAACCATTGGCGGGTACGACCTGGCGGACTATGCCTTTGGGACCGACCGCTGTGCGGAAAACGACTGGATGCTGAACCTGGGGTTTACGCTTTACGACAGGTGTGAGATCTTCGGCGGCAATCCGGACGACCTGACCGCGGTGGCGACGGGAACGGCGGGAACCAACAGGTTCGAGATCAATGCACGGCGCCGGCACAGCGGGGTTTCAACGGGGCACGCGAAGGTGCTGGAAGTAGTGAATCCGTATGGCGCCCCGGCCGAGGTCGAAGGCTCGGTGACCTGCCTCGAAGTGGATAGCACGGGAAATCGTGCTACGGTAGGGATGATCATCGACAAGAGCAACCGTCCGGAACTGGTCTACAAGACGTTGCATGTTCATCTTTCGGACGGTGTGCCGGTAAGCGGAAAAGTGGTCGATCAGCTCGCGGTTGCGACGGTGAACAAGTTCGCACCCGGAGAGTGCCCCATCAGCAGTGCCGGGGGCGTCACGCTGTCGAAAGGCAAAGTGGCGGTCGACGTCAGATAGCCAGCGCCAGGTGGGTGATGGTTTCAATGGCAGCGGTCTGCGGGAACAGGTCGATCAAAGTAATCGAACCGATCCCATAGGCAGGCTGCAGAGCGGCCAAGTCGCGCGCGAGTGTGGCGGGGTCGCAACTGACAAGGGTGACGCGCTTGGGTTTGATACGGAGGAGTTCCCGCGTCACCTTGTCAGTGAGTCCGGCGCGTGGCGGGTCGGCAATCACGTAGTCGGGCGGGGAGTCGACGGTGAGCAGGTAGTCCTCTACCGATTGGCGGATGGAGGTGACAGCCGGGACGTTCTGTTCGAGATCGTGCGCGGCGCTCTGCACGGCCTCGACCGCGGTCACCTTGGAGAACTTCGCCGCCAGGGCCCTCGAGAATAGCCCGACACCCGAATACAGATCCAGGCAGGTTTCCCCCTCCGCACCCGCGGTCGCCGCTTCCACCAGTTGGTTGATGAGAAACCGGTTCACCTGGAAGAACGAGCGGTGCGACACGCGAAACCCGTCGTAGACGAGCGACGAATCGAGCGCGCCCGGAATTTCGCCGTTCATCCATTCGAAGAAGTTGCGCGACAGCCGTTGCGACCCGGCGTCCAGCACATTGAATAGCGTCTTCTCTTCATTCGAGAACAACTCGAACGTGCGCAAAAACGATGGCCACCGCCGCGACCGGGTCATCGTTTGCAGGCTCTTGATGGCGCGGTTTATCGCGGGCGACGAGATAGGGCACTGGTCGACGGAAACTATGTCGTGCGACCCGGCGCGGTGATACCCCATCTTGCGCCCATCGAAATGGAGTTGGACGCGGTTGCGGTATTCCCACTCCGGACCGGTGATTGCCGCGATCGAATCGGGCGGCGTGAACCGCCCCACCCGGCGCAGCACATCCTTCAGGATCTCGACCTTCTGCTCCACCTGATACGCGTAGGCCGCGTGCTGATATGCGCACCCGCCGCAGGTAGAGAAGTACGGGCACGGCGGTTGGGTCCGGTGCGGCGACTTTTCGACAATCTCGGTGGCATGCGCGCGCGTCAGGTCTTTCCGCGACGACACCGCGCTCGCGATCACACGCTCGCCAGGCAGCACAAACGGCGTGAAGATCACCTTGCCGTTGTCGCGGGCGAGCGAATCGCCGCCGTAGATCAACTTCTCGATTAGAAGTTCCATCGGAGGAATAGCTGGCCGGTGCGCGGAGAACCCGCGGCGGGGAAGATGTGCGTGGAACCGATGACACCGGCGGCTCCGGAGTTCACCTGCATGTTGGGTTCGCCGAAGTTCACGTGGTTGAAGACGTTCTGGAAGGTGGCGCCGAGCTGGATTTGCCCGAAGCGTTCGAGGCGGAAGCCCTTCGAAAACCCGAAGTTGCCGAGGAAGTAACCGGGACCGACCACCGAGTTGCGGGCCGCATTGCCGAACCGTCCGGTGGCCGGGCGGGCAAACGCTGTCTTGTCGTACCACTGGTTCAACGTTTCCGGATACTGGACCGCCGACAGGAGGTCGGGCCGTGCGGAGGTGATGCCGGTGCCGGTCGTATCGGCGCCCGGCCAGAGCGGATTGAGGAAGTTGCCGGTGGATACGTTCACCAGGGCGTTGACCTGCCAGCCGCCGATCCAGCGGTTCTGGCGGAAGAAGGGCAGGTCCCACACCAACTGATTCATCCACTGGTGGCGGGGCACGGAGTAGACATCGGCACGGTCGCGGCGACGGTCGTAGGCATTTTCGATGCGTGTCTGCAGGTCGGCGTTGCCGGTGTCGTCGACTTCGGATAGCTGCTTGGCCCAGGTCCAGGCGGACATGAACGAGACGCCACGAGAGAACCGGCGGGTGAGTTGCAGCTGCAGGCCGGAGTAGATGGAGTTGCCGCCGTTATCGGCGTAGTTCACGCTCGCAAACCGCGGGTATGGGCGGCGATTGGCGTTGAAGGCCTGGTCGGAAGGCAGGGGCTGGTTGACGTCGCGCTGATAGACCAACTGCACGCCGCGCGATCCGATATACGACACGCGAATGCCCAGGTCGCGGGCGATTTCGTGCTCGATCGACAGGCTGTACTGCATGGAGTAGGCATTGCGCAGATTGGGCGCGATCGCGTTCAGCGTCACGGTTCCGGCCGCGCCGGGCGAGGCGAACGGACTGGCGAGCGTGAACTGGGGAACGCCGTTTGCGATCGAGTTGATGGCCGTGGTGGAGATACCGTAAGGGCCCGCGGCCAGTGCGCCGGTGACTGCGCCCGAGAACGGCGCATAGTAGATGCCCCAACCGCCGCGGACCACGGTGCGGGCGCTCTTGAACGGCTGGTAGGAGAATCCGAACCGGGGCGCGAAGTTGTTGGTATCGGTGTTGCGCAGCGTGCGCGGCAACCCGATTTGGCTGCCGGTGATTACGGGCAAGGTGGACGGCAGGTAGGGGCTGACTAGCTTACGCGCGGTGTCGGACGGGACAACGATGCTGCCCGACGCGAGGTCGAACGAATAG
This sequence comes from Bryobacterales bacterium, assembly GCA_020846745.1. Taxonomy (GTDB): domain Bacteria; phylum Acidobacteriota; class Terriglobia; order Bryobacterales; family Bryobacteraceae; genus JADLDI01. The sequence goes on from JADLDI010000006.1 coordinate 18,200, forward strand.
ATATTGTCGTCGCGAACCGCCGCCGCGCCGTTGTATTCATACCGCAAGCCGTAGGAAAGCGTCAGCCGGGTGGTCAGCTTCCAGTCGTCCTGCGCATACAACGCAAAGTCGTTCCAACGCGTGTACTGCGGCGGGTATGGATCGAGCCGGGTGACCTGCGTCGGCAGGCCGAGCAGGAAGTCCGCATAGGCGTTGCCGGTGTAGCGGTTCGTGAACGAGAAGTTGCCGTAGGTATCCGTCGAGACGGGGAAGAAGCGGTTCACATACCAGCGGACATACTGGCCGCCGAACTTCATGGTGTGCTTGCCGCGGGTCCACGATAGGTTGTCGGAAAGCTGGAAGCGCCCGTCGATGACGGGGTTCAGCAGGCGCTGGGTGACGGCGGTGTAGCCGGCAATGCTGAAGTTCGGAATGCCGTAGACGCCGCCGCGCGAAGGCAATCCGGTGATGCCGAACTGCGACAGCGCCTGGTCGCCCAGAATATCGATCGACGAGGACGAGTCGAGGACCACAAGGCCCGCGCGCAGTTCATTCACCATCGACGGGCGCAGCGTCGCCACATCGCCGAAGGTGAAGAACTGGACGTTGCGGTTGTTGGTCGAGGTGCCGACCGTCGTTGGAGGCAGCGCCGAGCGTGCGCCTGGAATATCGTAATCGGTGTTCTTGAATTGATAGCGGCCGAAGATCGAATGGCCGGGCGTCCAGTTATGGTCGATGCGCGCTTCGAGCGTGCGGTGCGCTTCCGGACCGTTGAACGCGGCGCGATAGTTGTTGTTCGAGGAGTTCTCGGGGCCGAAGTTGGGCAGCGGGAAGAACCGCTCCTGGATCTTCTGTGCCTGGGGCGAGATGAACTGCGGAAGGATCTGGCCGTTCGGGCCGTAAGGGTTGGCCACGCTGCCAAAGGGATTGGTGAGCGTGACGCCCGCGAAGTTGCCGGCGCGCTGCGCAACGGTTGGGACGCTCGAGACGAAAGCGTAGGCGCGCGAGCCACGTGTTTCGTCCCAAGTCAGGTAGAAGAACGTCTTGTCCTTTTTGATAGGACCGCTCACGGATCCGCCGAAGTTGTGGATGTTCTGGAACGGCTTCGCCGTCAGGAACGGGTTGCGCGCATCGAACTTCGAGTTGCGCACATACCAGAACAGCGCGCCGTGTATGTCGTTTGCGCCAGACTTGGTGACGGACGAAACGGCGCCGATACCGCCGAACTCCGCACGGTTGGTGAGGAGGTTGGCCGTGAATTCGGAAAGCGATTCGAGGGAGGGCTGGGAGACCGGATCGGGGGTGCCGAAGTTGCCGAAGTTGGTTTCGATACCGTCGACATTGAGGCGCACACCATTGCCGTTGGAGCCGGGAACGATCCACGCGGCTCCCGCGCCCACCTGTTGCACACCTGGAATCGTGAGCGGCATCATCTGGAAAATCAAACCGGAGTCGCCGGCATTGTTAAAGACCGAGCGCAGATTGGTAGGCAGGTTGACGATCTGCCGGGAAGTGAGGCGGTGGGCAATCGCGGGCGATTCAAGGGTAATCGCGGTGGCCATCGGTTCCGCCACCGTGATCTCGGTAGCCGCGGCGGCTACCTCGAACCGAATGTCCTGGCGCACGGTGCGGAACGCATCGACCGGAAACTCGGTGGTCTGGAACGTTTTGAATCCCGAAGCGGCCGCGCCGAGCTTGTAGCGTCCAGGCTGGAGGTTCGGGAAATTGAAGACTCCGGCATCGTTTGTAGCGACCTCTTTCTTGATTCCGGTGAGCGTGTTCTCGAGCGAAACAGCGGCATTGGGAACGGCCGCGCCCGCCGGATCGAGCGCAACACCGGTAACGGTACCAAGCGGCGACTGGGCCGGCAGGAATGCGGCCAGCGCCAATAGAAGAAATAAAGATCTCTGAAGCATCTCTAATATGAGGATACTTCGTTGGCCGCCGTTGGAGGGCCTTCTGGAGCAGCTACGTGGGGGCGTGTGCAATCCAGAACACCGCTCCCTGGCGGTCGCGGCTCGGTTAGATGCTGCTTGTTTCGAATGGTTTGCCGGAGTCAGAGGTAGCGGGGCTACCTAGCGGGCCATGGCGTCGAGGATCACTACCCAATCGTTGCCGCGGCCGGGTGTACCTGGCGGTGTCAGGGTGAAGGTCGGTTTGCCCGGCATTTCAGCGCCTTGCTTGAATTCACCGGTTCGAGGATCGACCCAGGTGACGAACCAGGCACGGACTGCGCCGCCGCGGCGGTAGCCCTGGAGCTTCACTTCGACGGGCTTGCCGGTGGGAATGTAGACCATGATGTAGCCGTCGCCGCGGGAGGCGGCGGCGTGGTCCGCGCCTTCGGGGTTGTTGACGATCAGGTTGGTATCGGGTACGCGGGAGAGGAAGTCGCGGGATTCGATGACGGCGCGGAGGTGCTGCATTTGGGAGGCGCCGGGGAGGTCGAGGACCTCGGTCCACTCATGGCGCGCCTGGCCGATTTTGGGCCACTTGGGCGAGGCCATCTGCCAAATGGGGTGGCAACCGTACGTATGGCCGAAGGCGCCTGCCATCACGGCCCAGTATGCGGCCTGGCGGACATCCACTTCGTCGAACCAGCCTTGCTCCTGCGGCTTCCAGTTCACCGGATGATCTTCGTAGCGGGGTTCGCCGTCGAGGATGGGCTTGACGGGGGTGCGGGCGTATTCTTTGGCGATCAACTGGTAGTTCGGCAGGTCCTTTGCGCGATGGCCGGATTGGATCATGTTGAAGTCGAGCCAATGTTCCACGTGGAGCACTGTCGCGGAAGAGCCGCCGCCGTTGGGATGGAACGTGATGAGGTGGCGGCCTTTGTCACCCTCTTTGATGCCTTCGGCCATGGCGCGCCAGACTTCGACGACACCTTCGGGATTGCGGTCGCCACCGAGGATCCAGACGAGGTTGGGCGTGTCTTTGTAGCGTGTGCCGATCCACTTGCCGTAGACGCGGGCGTTCTGGGAGTTGAAGATAACCTGCGGGGTTTTCTCCCATGAGCCTTTCACGACCTTGTTGCCCCAGGTGGGCAGCATGCCGATGTAGAGGCCTTTTTCGCGGGCGCGGTTGACGATCCAATCGACGTGTTCGAAGTACCTGGCGTTGGGCCTGGTGGGATCGTTGCCAATCAACGGCTTTTCGCCGTAGGCGTTGGGTGTGTCGAGCCCATCGAGTTCAGCGAGCGCGACGGCTTGGATGACGGTGAACTTCTTCTGCTTGCGGTTTTCGAGGTAGCGGTCGGCTTCTTCGCGGTTGAGGCGATGGAACAGTTCCCAGGCGGTGTCGCCGAGCCAGAAGAACGGGACGCCGGTTGCCTTCGTGAGGAAGCGCCCGTTTTCCGAAACCCTCAGGTCCCACGTTTCGGCGTGTGCAGCCGCGAGGCTACCAATCAAGCACAGCGTTATCGTGAGCGCGAATAGTCGTCGCATGCAGAATCTCCTGTTTAAAAGGATGCCTGGCGGCCGCCGCTTCGTCCACCTCGACGCCCAAGCCAGGGGCGGCGGCGGGCAGCCAGTAGCCGTTATCGGTGTTTAAATTGTGGCGCACAACTTCCCAGCGCCAGGGGACGTCGGCCAGCATGTCTTCCTGGATGAGGAAGTTGGGGGTGGAGAGAGCAAAGTGTAGCGCCGCGGCGTTGGCGACGGGTCCGAGCGGGTTGTGGGGCGCGACGCCGACGTAGTAAGCCTCGGCCATGGCCGCGATCTTCTTGGCTTCCCAGAGGCCGCCGCAATGGCAGAGGTCAGGCTGGATGACGTGGCAGGCTTGTTTTTCGAGGACGGGGCGGAAGTCGTAGCGCGTGAGGAGGCGCTCGCCGGTGGCGATGGGGACGGGGCTTAAGCGCCGGACTTCGGCCATTGCGTCTACGTTCTCGGGCGGTACGGGTTCCTCTATAAAGTAAGGACGGTAGGGGGCGAGGACACGGCAGAACTCGACGGCATTGCCGGGGAAGTGGCGGCCGTGGCAATCGACCATGATGTCGATGGAGTCGCCCAGAGCCTCGCGGAGGGCGCGCATGAAGCGCTCGGCGGTTTGGAACTCGATGGCGCGGGAGAGGGATTCGGTGGGCGGAGTGAGGAGGACTTTAACCGCTGAATAGCCGCGGGCAACCACTTGCAGGGCGAGGTCGACCATCGGGGCGGGGTCGGTGGCGTGTTGGGTTTCGTAGACCGCTTTCATGTCGCCGCCGCCGAGGTGGGTGTACATACGGACACGGTCGCGAACACGGCCGCCGAGGAGTTCGAAGACGGGGACGCCGAGGACCTTGCCGCGGATGTCCCAGAGCGCCTGCTCGATGCCGGAGATGGCGCTCATGCCGATGGCTCCGACACGCCAGAAGGACTGGCGGTACATCTTCTGGTAGAGGTGCTCGATGCGGGACAGGTCTTCGCCGATGAGCATGGGGGCGAAGTCTTCGACGGCGCCGACGACGGCGCGGGTCTTCCATTCGAGAGAGGCCTCGCCCCAACCGATCAGGCCTTGCTGGTCGGTCTCGATTTTTACGAACACCCAGTTGCGCATCTGGGCGTTGACCACTACCGTTTTGATCGCCGTTATCTGCATCGAATCGGACTAACTAACATAGCGCTTTAGCGGAGTAGTTGGCGCAGGCCGTTCGGGACATGGAAGTGGAGGCAGAGACACTACGGGCATGTTGGTTGGTGGGCGGGATGGGGCCGAGGGTTATTTGATGATATTTTCTACATGTTCAGGCGGGGTCGGAGCCGCCTCGGGGCTGGTTTGCGGGGGAACATTGGGCGAAGATTGCGGTGGACGGTTTTCCGGCCGCGGTGGAATTGGGTTCGTTTTGAATTCTCCGGC
>JADLDI010000007.1 GCA_020846745.1 Bryobacterales bacterium
GCGACGGCGCGGGTACGGCCCAGACCGTCGTAGGTGTAAGTGGCCGTCTTTGCCGTCAGGGACGGCACTGACGGCAATAGGACGGCGATAGGGGTAGTGGCGCTCGCCGTGGGTTGCTCTCAGCCGGTTGTGACACTGTTACCATACCTATCTGTCCCTGACGTCCCTGACGGCCCTGACGGCCGCAACGTTTTCGGCTCCAATTTGACTAGCACATCGTCGTAAAGCAGGTCCGCATTCAACCTGAACGCCCCAAATCGATACTCCACGATTTCCTCCCAAATCTTGGTCCCTATTCTACCCCCAACGTCCGGCAAGTTAAAAAGTCTAGCAAGCTGAATCACAGCGCATGTGTAGTCCACATCACCATCTCGGCTAAGTCTGCTGGTGTCCGTGGCTCCGAGATGGTTTTCGGTTGCGCAGGTGAACCATCAGGAATTCTTCAGACTTTCTTCAGGATCGAAAACCGGTTTCCCGCTTACCATGATATTCCGAACCGCGCCAGATTCGACACCTGCTCTTGTTCAAATCCTTCTGTGAGCGATTCTGCGCGGGCTTAGACGATAGTCGCTGGGCTGTCGGAAGGCGTAAGCATACAAGGAGGTTAACTATGACAAGGCACGTCCAATTAGGCTCGAAAGCACTCAATGCCGTCACAAGTTTCTGCCCAGCGCTAATCGTGCTGGCGCTACTCACGCCCACAACGCTCGCCAGCCTTATCGTTCCCGATACATATACGGTGGTCCTCGACCACTTCGAGGGATCGACCGCTGGCTCTCCCCACGGAACTCCGGTCTTTCAATCTGGAGTGCCTGGACTCGAGAATAGCGTTGGTCTGGACCTCGGTTCATTCATCCAGTACGGTCTGCCATCCGCACTCGAAACGCAAGGCACAATCGAGATGTGGCTGAAGCCGAGCACGACGGTCGCGAGCATAATAAACTTCAACTGGAACGATACAACCTCCTATCCTCCGGCTGGCCATGTGTTGCACCTCGGCATTGATGGTGCGGGCGAAATCTCCGCCGGTGGCTGGGCCTTGGACCCTGCCAACATGTATACCCTCACGTCGGGTGCTCTGATTCCTGTGGGTCAATGGTCACATGTCGCGCTGAGTTGGGGTTCAGGCGCGCGGCTGTATGTGAATGGAGCCATGAGTGCCTCATCAAGCCAGCCTTGGCATCCATCCAGTCCAAGTTGGGCGTACCTGAATTACTGGGGCGGCACGAGCCTCGGCTTAGTCGACGAACTCCACATTTCGCGCATTCAACGAACGGACGCCGAGATCGCCGAGCATGCGCGCATCGTTCCGGAGCCTTCTTCGTGGGCGCTCGTAGGTGTAGCTTTGGTGGCTTTGTTTATCGTTCGTCGCCAGAGGGTCGCCACGTCCCGGTCTGGTCTTGCCCCGACTGACTGGCCACTGCCGTCCCTAATTGGGTGAATCGGTTTCGGAGCCTGATATTAACGATAGATTTTAGCCGAATCTTTTGTCGTTGGGTTCCCGCTTCAAGCACTTTCCGTTCGCCACCGGGAACCGTCATTTCCCGGCACGCATTCAGTAACAAGGAGGACTAATGAGATCGTTCGTATTTCTGCTCGGGATTCTAGCTGCTTCTGCATCGTCGGTATCTGCGCAGAGCAGCTTAGTACTAGCGCCGGACGCCTTCTCCGCAGCTACGGTAGGAGCCGACTATCGGTTTTGGCTGAGGGTTGTCGGAAATTATGGACCATATAGTTTCTCGATCACACCCAGTACTGTGGCTCCCGGCCTACTATGGGAGGTTGACCGCACGGCTGGCTTCTTCATCTTGTACGGCACGCCGACCCAAGCCGGCACTTTCTCGTTCCAGGTTTCTGTAAGTGGAGGAGGCCTTTCAACTTCACGATCGTACAAAGTTCAGGTCTTACCTGCTCCGACAACCACGGTCGCCGGTGCGCGCCTCTTCGCTCCAGGGAATCTGGGTGTTGGTCTTGCGCCTTCGACACGTTTCGAGGTCTTAGGTGAGCCAGCCGGTGATTTCGTTGCCCGCTTCCGGAACCGGGAGGTTAATAGTTGGCGTGGCTGGGGTATTGACGTGATCGCCGAAGGCACGACCGAATCATCAGGCACCGATCCGATCATCTCCGCACGCGCTAGCGACGGAACGAAGTTCTGGATCCAAAAGAACGGGCGAGCAGGTTTGGGCACATCGTCGCCGCGAGCTCATTTGGACTTGCTCAAGAATCGCCAGGATACGTCGGACCTAATTCGCGCCGAGAACATGTTAGGCGACGAAGCGTTCCGCGTTGCCTCAAACGGTGACGTGTATGTGCGCGGGAGCCTAATCAATACGTCGGGAGATTCGGCGGGCGTTTCGAGCTTCAACGGCCTAACAGGGGCTGTCACTGGCGTTAGCAGCTTCAATGGGAAGTATGGGGCAGTTACAGGTGTAGCGTCGCTTAACAACATCAGTGGCGCCGTATCTTTGGCGGCAGGGAAAAACATAACGATAAGTGGGTCTGGTGCCACGTTAACCATCGCGTCTTCTGTTGTGGCCACCAAGACGGCGGCTCTGTGCACTAGTGGGGCACCAAGTGTTCCGACCTGCGACTGCCCAAATCGGCTGGTAGTCAGTCAAATCGTTAAGGAAGGTGAACATTGCACCGCAGCCTCTGAGAGCGGTTCGTGTGAGGGGCGTTCTAATTTGTCACCGGCTACCTTCGGCGCCTGTTGCGTGTGTGCGGATGTGGCGAAATAGATATTTGGCCTTCGTCGTGGCGATAAAGACCTTAGCGCTTCCATCATGGACGAAGTGCTTATCCTAATTAGTGGAATTTGGGGAATACACGAAGGGGGGAGTGCTCCCACGTGTTGGCGATCTCACAGGCTCGCGTATTGGAGTCTTTTTTGGGTGACCAGCCACGCTCATGCTGTTTATGTATGCGCAATTTCTGAACGGAAGAGGCCTCGGTCGGGACGCTTGCGTTGATGTGGGCAGTGAAGCAGGTTCGATCGGTTATCTTAAAGGTGAAACTTGGTTTTGAGCGATGATCAAGTACGAAGTCATTAGCTATTGGAGCGACGAGGACGGCGCGTACATTGCAGAAGTCCCCGAAGTGACCGGATGCAGCGCGCATGGCGAGATACAGGAAGAGGCCCTCGGAAACGCGCAGGACGCAATTCGCCTTTGGATCGACACTGCTGAAGAGTTTGGCGATTCGATTCCGGAACCCAAGGGACGCCGACTATGATTTGGTTGATCTGGCGGTCACAGGAGCCAGTGCAACGGAACGGGTGCCGCGCCTTCAGGCGGTGGCAGTGATCGAGACCCGTCGCTGACGCTCGGGCTCCGTTTCAGGAGCAGTTACTTGCCTACGCTCACTCCTCCCCAGGCACCCTTCGAGCCTCCTTGTCATCAATGAACCCGAAGTATCGGCCCGGCCAGTAGGCGACCAGGTATTCCATTCCGCCGCGATCCGTGGGGCGGGTGTCCAAGCCATTCAGCACCACGATGGGTTTGCTCCAGGTGGCGCCGGAGTCGGTACTTAGGTGCAAGCCGGCGGGGGTGGAGAGGTAGAGCTTTCCGGGGGATTCAGCCGGGGCGAACACTTGATAGGCGTACGGGATTCGCAGGCCCTTGTTCAGGACTTCCCAGGTCATGCCGCCGTCGGAGGAGCGGCAGAAGCCTTTGTCGGAAGCGCCGTAGATCGTGTCGTCGCGGCGGGGGTCGATTGCGATCTTATGCATGCGGACATTCTCCAAACCGGAGCCTTTGGATGGCAGATAGGCGCGCGGCAATTTCAGGCCGGTGACGGCGAGCGTGCCGGCTGCGTCCGAAGAGTGCAGCACGACGGGCCAGCTCTGGCCCCAGACGTCGACGGAGAGGAGGAAGAAGACGTTGTCGGAGTTGGACGGGGACACGACGGCGTCGCGGAATTCCGGGATCATGTGGTATTCCTCGGTGTCGCGCGGCGTGAGGGTCCAACTGGATGCGCCGACCTCGTGACGGTAGATCTTGCCGCGGCTGGTGGCATAGATCATGTTCCTGCGGCCGAGCCCCACGCCGTAGACGGTGTCGCGTTCGCCGGGAAAGGGCCGTGAGGCTTTCTGCCAGACCTTGCCGACGCCCTCCAGGCCCAGGTCCTCACTCCGGTAAACACCGCTTGGCGCGATCGCCCAGACTACGTTCCGATTCACCGGATCGAGCATTACGCGGCGCGCGGATTCACCGCCGGCCCCGAGCGAAGCCTTTTGCCAAGTGCCTTCGTAGCCGCCCTGCTGGGTCCAGTAGACGCCGGTATCGGTGGCGATAACAGCAACGCGGCTGCGGTTTGAGGCAAAGGTGACGCTGTGGACGCGAGAGCCGGGCGGCTGTGGGTGGACCTGGAAAGTTTTTCCGCCGTCATAGGAGCGATACAGCGTTCCGCGGGCATCGCATAGGAGCCACACGTAGGGATCCTCAGCGGAGATCGATAGCGAAACGATCTCACGGGCCTGATAACGGTCCAGTTGAAACGGATTGGCTTTCCAGGTGTACGCGTTGTCGTAAGGCTGCTGGTTAAAGGGCAGCACCGAAGCGGATTCCCGTCCCGATTCCCGCTGGACGGTCTTTATATCGTTGCGAATGCTGTTCATGATGGGGAGCATGGTCCAGTCTGAAGGGAACAGCCGTAGGGTTTCGAGCGCTCCGGCCATGTCCGCGCCGGTGGTGTCGCCGGTGGCGGCCGCGTAGAAGAAATTGAAAGGGGTCCGCTTATGATCGCGTTTGCTTGAGAAAATCTGCGCGATGGCCATCTTGTAGAACGCCCGCAGTTTGGGTTCCTGTTCGAGCTGTGAGACGAGCCAGAGGCTGGGCAGCGTGTGTTCGGTATCGTCATGGTCTGGCGTGTGGAGCCCAAGCGTTGATCCCTGCCATTGGTCGGGCGGAATGACGCCGGCACTTCTGTATTTGAAACGCTCCACCAATTCCTCATACCGCTCGCGATACCAGCCATCGGACGTGATCCAATAGGCGAACTTGAGGCAGTTAGTGGCCATCAGCGCCCGGGTGGAAGGGCGGCCTTCCATGACGCCGGTGAGCAGTTGCTGGGCACTCACACTGCCGTCTTCGCGGATCAGGACCATGTTGTTCTTCTTGTAGGCGAACTCCATCAGTTCGTTGACAAGCGTCCGCGTCAACTCGATCTGCGCCTTTTCGCGGGCGGCCGGCGTGGGATTGTCCTTGGTCAGGAAGTAGTAATAATGGGCAAGGCCGCGCAGCACGTGGTGGTAATTGTGATGGCTCGGATGGCTGCGGTAGCGGAAGTCCTGATATCTTCCCTTCCCCTGGAACCACCAGTTGCGGGCGTTGTCGAAGGTACGTTCTTCGGGTCCCACGCCGTGCCCACGCACGACATACCGGGCGAGCATGCCCGGTGTGCCCGATATTCTGGATAGCATCGTAATCCCGTCCAGGATTCTGCCGCCCAACTCCAACGCCGAGTCCACATCTTGCCGGGTACCGGATTTTCTGGCCCAGCCGAGACGGAAGGCGATGCCCATCAGGTAGCAACCGGTCCAGGAACTGGTGTGCATGTCGCCGTTGCGCCCCGATACAGTATGGTCCGGCGGCAGCGGGACAGTCGGCACATAGGTTCCCTCGACATCGTGAATTTCCAGGATGTTGCGTTGGATCTTTTCGGCTTTCTCGGCAAGCGGCATGCGCCACTTCTGGATGTCGTTGGTTGCCTGGCTTTGCGCCGGCAAGGGCGCCGTGGTAGCGGCGAGAAACAGAAGGCACACCGCGCGGCGAGATCTCCGCCCCAAACCAGTCTGATCGACGCCGATTGACGACGCTTCGGTCATGATGATTTCTCCTTGCAGCTATTATCAGCTTTAGGACGCAAAGGGCCAGCGGCGAATCGGTCGCAGTTCGCACCCGAAGGTCAAGCTTTGATAGAGACATGTTTGGGGAGCGGCTACACTGAAGAAATGGCGGTAGAGATTTCCAGCTTGCTGGAGGCGAGTTCGGATGTTCGAGATGGCCGCATGTGTATCGCGGGCACCGGAATCACCGTTCATCGGATTGCGTCCTGGTGGAACTTAGGCTGGACATTGGAAGAGATTGCGGCGAACTACGGCTACATCAGCCTCGCTTCGGTTCTCGCAGCGCTAGCGTATTATGAGGCGAATAAGAGCGACATCGATGCCCAGTTGCAGGGGGACGAAGAGGAATCGGCCGCTTTGGCGAACGCCGCATTGAACGGAAGAAGACCTGGTGCCCAGGCCGTTCCGCCTGTACTTTGACGAAGATGCGACGTGGAACGCACTATTAGCTGCGTTACGCGAGCGCGGTTTCGATGTGCTGGCCGTTCGGGACGCCAAACGGCAGCGCAGCAGCGATGAGGCTCAACTCGAATTTGCAGCGTCGGAAGATCGGGTGCTGATCACTTTCAACGCCGGACATTTCAGCGTGCTTCACCGTAACTGGATTCAGCAAGGCAAGGACCACGGCGGCATTGTCGTGATGCACCAGAGCTTACGTTCTGTAGGTGAAGTGCAACGCCGGCTAATACGAATACGGGCGGCGCTCTCACACGAGCAGATGAGGAATCAGTTGATCTTCTTGAGCAACTGGGCGTGAGATTTGAGGTTGTCCTCTCAGTTCTCTCACCACATCAGGCGCATGGCTAGCGTGAAGCGGCGGGCGGAGTTAGCCTGCGACAGGTTGAGCGCGCCGAAGGTGGCGGCGGTGACGTTAGCGCCGTTGCCGTCGAGTGAGCTGAACCACGGTGTATTGGAGATGTTGTAGCACTCGGCGCGGAAGTTCAGCTTCATCGCTTCGCGGATCTGGAAGTCCTTAAACAGGGACAGGTCGAGGTTTTTGAGACCGGGGAAGCGGACGTCGGGGAACATGGTCGGGAAGTCGCGCAAGGTGAAGGGCGCCTGGACGGGGATGGGACGCCCGGTGGCGGGGTCGCGCCACAGCGAGGTGTCGAACCATCGCAGCAGGGTGCGCTCGCCGGCGGGGAGTTTGGCGCTGCGGGCCGCCACGGGAGCGGCGTTCGGGAACGCGATCGGGAAGCCGCTCTGGAGCGTGAAATCGCCGTTCACCTGCCAGCCGCCAACCACCGCGTTCAGCACCGGATGAAGCGCGTTGCCGTACGGCTTGCCGCGTCCGATGGGGAATTCGTAGGTGGCGAGAAGGGCGAGTTTCTGGGGCACGTCGAATTGCATCAGACGGCGCTCGAGAGGGGAATCGAGGGGTCGGGCGAGGTTGAAGTACTCGGCATTCAGGAAGCTGACACTTTCCAGAGTTTTTGAGACGGTGTAGGCGGCCTGGAGGGTCATGCCGTGGGAGAAGCGGCGCGCGATGCGATTCTGCCAGCCGTGATAATCCTGGCTGCCGATGGGGAGGCTGGAGAGGCCGACGCTGGTGAAATGCGGGAACGGGCGGAGCAGGTCCTGGCGGGGAATGGTGCTGCCGTTTTTGGCGGCGTTGTTGGGGAGCAGGCCGGCGAGCGGGTTCGGCACGGCCTCGGTGTAGTAGCCCGACGGGCGGCCCAACTGGTTGATCGGGAGGTTGTTGGCCTGCGCGGAAACCGGCAGGCGGCGGGTGAGGTTGGCGGAGTAGGCGGAATCCCAGGTCCAGCCGCCGGGCAGTTCCACCTGAAAGCCGAGTGAGAACTGCTGGGAATAGGGAAGCTTGCGGTCGAGATACTGAGCGCCGACGCCCAGGCCAATGTCGGTGGCAAGGCCGAGGGAGTTGCCGACCGGGCGAAGCAGGCCATCGGGGAAAGGATCGGCCAGCGTGCGCGCCGGAGTGACGCCGCCGTCGAAGCTCGCGATCAGCGGCGTGGTGCGGCTGAAGCCGGTCGATGCGCCTTCCTCATACTGCCCGAGGAAGAACAGGCCCCAGCCGCCGCGGATCACCAGATTGTTGCGCGCCTTCCAGGCGAAGCCGGCGCGGGGCTGCGGGCGGAGGAAGTCGCGGTAGTAGGCCTGGCGGGCGGTCCCGCTTGTGCCTGCGTAGAGAAGACCGCCCTTCAGCGAAAGGCCGGGGGCTTGAATGGCGGCCGGCTGGTCGAAGGCAAAGCCGCGCACCATGCGGTTGTAGCGTTCGGCGAAGGGCTGTTCATAGTCGTAGCGGAAGCCGAGGTTGAGCGTCAGCTTCGGCGTAACTTTCCAATCGTCGTTGATGTAGCCCGCATAGAAGTAGTTGCGATGGGCGGGGTGCATCAAATCTTCGACGGCGCCCCCGACGGGATAGCCGAGCAGGAAGCTGGCGAATTCGTTGCCTGATACAGCGTCGCCGCGCAGCGGGTTGGCCTGTGTGTAGCTGCGGTCGAAATTGTACGATCCGCTGATCAGGCCAAGCGGAACGCGGTTCTTGTCAAAACGCTTGCCTTCGGCTCCGATTTTGAGCACGTGGCTGCCGCGGACGAGGTTGACGTTGGGTTGAAAGCTGTAGGCGTAGTCGGCTTCCAGATTGCCGGGGCGCCCGCTGCCGATGGCCGTGTAGTTGCCTCCGCCGGCGAAATTGAAACGCGGAAACTGCAGGATGTTGAACTGGCGGACGAGCGAATCGGGAAAGCCGAGCTGGCGCGGGTCGTAGCCGCGTCCGATGAGGTTGCCGGCGAAGTCTTCCCATCGCGTAAGGCCGAACTTCACGTTCCAGACAGTGGTGGGGCCGGCGGCCCAGGTCCAGTCGAAGCTCCAGTTGACGCCGTTGCGGGTGAGCGGAGCGTTGCCGCTGGTTTCAGCGACGTTCGTGCCCCAGCCAATGGCGCGAACCTCTTTGAACGGGGTGTTGGAGTAGCGGAAATGGACGCGATGCTTGTCGCTGATGTTGTAATCGATTCGAGAGGCCACCATGTTGATGCCCCAGATGTTCGGCGTGGGAAGCACGTAGTTGTTGAGGCGTCCGGGACCCTGACCGGCAAAGATCGGCTTAGGCAGGAAGGAAGTGGCGTTGACGGCGATGGGGCTCAGGCGATTGGAAGGCAGGCGGTTACCGGCAAAGGGCGTGCGCCGGAAGCCGCCCTGGCCGTCGGCGACGGTAGTGAGCGGGTCGTAGATGACAACCTGTTGACCGGCGCCGTTCAGGAGTCCGGAAAAGTCGCCGGTGCGCTGTTCGTCGAGCGGGATGGTGAAGTTCTGCAGGTCGGTGCCGCGGCCGCGCCAGCCCTCATAGGAGAACATGAAGAATAGCTTGTTGCGGCCGTCGACCAGTTTGGGAATGTAAATAGGTCCGTCTGCCTCGAACCCGAAGACGTTGGTGTTCGCCTGCGGCCGGGGGTTGCCGGCGCGGTTATTGGCGAAACTGTTCGCGTTGAGTATCTTGTTCGAAACGTGCTCCCATAACTGGCCGTGGAAGCGGTTCGTGCCGCTCTTGGTGGTGAAGCTGATGACGCCGCCGCCCGTACGGCCATACTGGGCGTCGTAGGGATTGGTGATCACCTTAAACTCGTCGAGGATCAGGATGGACGGAACGTTCTTCACCTGTCGACCGCCGTGGACATCGCTGACGCCATCGAGCAGCACTTCGTTTTCCCCAGGGCGCCCACCGTTCAAAGAGAAGTTGGTGGCGTTCGCAACGCCTTGCGGACTCATGCTGCCCCATCCGGCTGTCGTGCGTGTAACACCGGCGATTGCCCATACAAGCTGGAACGGATTCAGACCGTTGTTGGGAACGTCGTGCAGTTCGCGGCGCGTGATCAACTGGCCGCGGGAGGCGGATTCGGTCTCAAGTTGCGTTACTTCGCCCGTAACGGTGACGCTATCGGAGAGGGCGCCGATCTCCATCTGAACGTCGAGCCCGAGTTTCTGGGCGACACCCAGTTCGATGTTCTCGCGGATGTACTTCTTAAAGCCCTGCGCCTCAACATTAAGTGTGTAGCGGCCCGAGAGCAGAAAGCCAACCTGAAAGCGCCCGGCGTCGCTCGAGACGGCCTGAGAGACGGTGTTGCGCTCGACGCTGCGGACGGAGATGACTGCGCCGGGCACCGCAGATCCCGAAGGATCGGTAACCAATCCGGCGATGGAAGCGCGTTCTTCTTGCGCGTAGAGCGCGCCGAGCAGGGAACATCCAAGCGCGAACCTCTTGAACATTAAGATTCCCCTCCTGTTTCGCTTGGGAGAGTCTATACCTGGGAGGAGGGGGAGTCAATGCCTGTTGTCTCAGGTCGTCTCGGGTCTGCTCTTTTGCTCTATTCCAAAGGCGTGAAGCGCCGAAGAGGGGCAGGCATTGGGTGCGCAGCCTTGCTGATTCGTTCGAGTGAACCTTCTGAGTTAGTGGGGCTAACACCTACTCTGGCGGCCGATGTGAGTTAGCCGAGCGGGCGTCGGCAAACGAAGTCCGAGTGCCTCGACTACTTTGCGAATCCGGGCAAAGCTGGCGCTTTCATAGTCTGTCGCTTCATACCGCTGCACCTGCTGCGTCTTCACGCCGAGGCGATGCGCGAGACCTTCTTGCGTCATACCGGCGGCGATGCGGGCGCGAATCAGGGTCTTCGGCAGATCCTCCACAGCTTCCAGGAGGAGTTCATCATCCTTCCCCATGTGCAGTTGTTCATAGGCGTCGATTTGGTCCCGCAAGTCGCGCAGTTGACTCTCCGCTGCGTCTCGTTGAGCTTGCCACAGGCGGGGTGCGATGTTCGTCGGGCGGTCCTGTTTTTCGAGTTCGGCAAGCGATTCCTCGAAACGCCGGGCTTGCGCCTTCGTGATGCGGTATTGCTTCTCGTTTTTGATCATCTTTGCCTGCCCCCTCTTAACCGAATCGCTACGATTCCCTTGAGCGCGCCAGTCACCTTATTCACCTGAAAGAACTCCACAAACGCTCGACCAGTCGCGCCCTCCGGCAACTGCGCCGGAAAGAACTCGCCACCGAAGCGCTCCTTTTGCGCGGCGCGACCGTTTGAGAAATCCCAAAACACCGGATCGAGCGCCTCTTCGTCCACACCTTGAATGTCCCAACACGCGTCGAAATCGCCCGGATACTGCTTGGCAGTAACGAAACTGCCATCCAGGTAGACCAACCGGCATCCAGCCCGGCGAAGCAGGTCGCACGCCTCACGGAAACCAAGAAACTGTCGCTTTCGCGTGGAGTTGAACGCGAGCCGGGTTTGGACCTCTGCCCAACGAGCGAAGTGAACACCAGGAGGCAGGTCGCCGCTCGCCAACCATGCTTGAATCATTGTATCAATACTACAATTCTATTGTATTTTCGAATGGTCGAATCCTAGTCGGCGGAACGTCCCAACGCCACCACGCATCCATAATGGAGGAAGCATGTACCGCGTTTTGCTGGCGTTGGCGTTGACGATCACTGCGTTTGGGCAGGTGGGGCGGGCCCCGGCGGGGAAGAAGGCTGCGCCGAAGAAGGCTCCGGCTGGTGCGGAACAGGCGGCGGCGTCGCAGGTGTTCCCGATCGTCAGCATCAACATTACGGGTAGCCAGCTTTATAAGGAAGCGGATATTATCCGGATGCTGGGCATCAAGGTGGGAGACCCCGGTGGCGAGAAGGTTTTTGAGAAAGCCCAGCAGGTGTTGACGTCGCATGGGGCATTCTCATCCGTTGCGTATCGTTATCAACCCTCCGGGAATGGCTATGCGGTCACGTTTGAGGTGACCGACGCCGAACAGATGCTTCCGATGAAGTTTGACGAGCGGTTGAAGGTCGACGAGAAGGCGGTGCGCGCCAAGCTCGCGACGTTGGACCCGCTGTTTCGCAACAAGATTCCTGGCACCAACGAGGTGATGGAGCGGTATCGGAAAGTGGTGCAGGAGGTGGCGAAACAGGACGTGCAGGTAAAGGTCGGGTCCGAGGACAACAACGATCTGTTCGTCCTCTTCTACCCGAAGAATACTCCTCCTGTGGTAGCCGGGACGTTCTTCCAAGGCAACAAGCTTCTTGGCAACGCCGAACTGCAGAATACCCTCAACGGCGTCGCGGTGGGCGTGGAGTATACAGAGAAGCGGCTGCGCGAATTGATAGACAACAACATTCGTCCGATGTACGAAGCGCGCGGACGGGTGGGTGTGAAGTTCCCGAAAATCGAGGCGACGCCGGATGCGAACGTAAGAGGTTTGAAGATCCTAGTCACGGTGGAAGAAGGTCCCACCTACAGCTTCGGCGACGTCGCTGTGACGGGCGTACCGGGTGGCGAACAGGAGTTGGCGAAACTTACCGGCATAAAACCCGAAGAAGTCGCTAACATGCAGTTGGCCAAAGAGGCGCAGGAGAAGATCCACGCCGCCGTCCGCCGTAACGGTCACATGAACGTGAAATCGACGATTTCGCGCCAAGTGGATGACAACAAGAAGGTTGTCAATGTGACCTATCGCGTGGTTCCTGGTCCGATATATACATATGGAAACCTTTACATGAAGGGGCTCGACCTTCATGGAGAGCATGAGATCAAGCGTTTGTGGAATATGAAACCGGGCCAGCCGTTTAACGCCGATTACCCCGATTACTTCCTGACGCGCATCAAAGAGGAGCAAATCTTCGAGAATCTCCGCAGCACGCGCGTCGTCCTCACGCCCAACCACGAAGGCCTCACAGTGGATGTCACGCTGGTGTTCAACGAGAAGAAACCGGAGCTGCTCAAACCCACCTTCCGGTAGGCTATTCCTGCCCCCTGGCATGGTATGTTGAGAGTCAGTGTCAAACGTTCCGACGGACGCCGACAGCAACGCTCCCCAGCCGGAGGGGCTGGGGGAACAGGCGACGGCTCAGGAGGCCAATCCGAGCGCGGCCGCGGTGCCTTCTCCACTTAATGTACAACTTGAAGTATATGAAGGTCCGCTGGACTTGCTGTTGGATTTAATCCGCAAGCAACAGATCGATATTTACGACATTCCGATTGCCAAGATCACGTCGCAATATCTGGAGTACATGCAGAAGGCGATGGAGCTGAGCATCGAACTCAGTTCCGAGTTCGTTTACATGGCGGCGACGCTCATCCAGATCAAATCGAAGATGCTGCTGCCGCGCGATCCGGAACTCGAGAAGATTTCGCCTGAAGAAGACCCGCGCAAGGAACTGGTAGACCGGCTTTTAGAACACGAACGCTTCAAGAATGCCGCCGAGATGCTGCATCAAAAGCGGCTGATCGAAGAGGCCATCTGGTCGAATCCGCAGATCAAGGAGTTCGTCAGCGAAGAAGACGAGCAGGGCGAACTCGCGGTCACCCTCTACGACCTGGTGCGGACCCTGCAGACGATCATGAGCCGTGCCAAACAACGGCCTACGTACGAGATCGGCAAGGAAGACGTGACCGTACCTGACATGATCCGGTACTTGCGAACAGTCCTCAAGGAAGAGATCAGCGCCAAGTCGAGCATCCGAGCCGCCGAGTTGTTTGAACGCCAGCGCAGCCGCCGCGGGATGATCTGCCTGTTCCTGGCGATCCTCGAAATGGTCCGGATGCAGGCAGTGCAACTTGTCCAACAAGAAGCATTTGGAGATATTTCTTTAAAGCGCCACCAGAACTTCGAGCAGGTCTTCGGATCGGAGCAGGCGCTCGCCGCTCTCGAACAAGAGTACGTATAGAAAACATGGAAGAACAGGATATTCAAACACCGGAGACGGAAACTCCGGTCGCGGAGGAAGCTGCGCAGGAGACCCCGACTGCCGAACAGGTCGAATCCGTTGTCGAGCAACTCGGCATCGAAACGGAAGCGCCCAAAGCCGATGCCGAAGAGGCACGCCTCAGAGGACTGCTCGAAGCCGTCATCTACATCGCCGAAGAGCCCATGCCGCTCGCGCAAATCGCACAGGCGATTGGCCAGCCGAAGGAGCGCGTCGAGAAGATCCTGGCCGAGTTGATGGCCGATTACGAGCAGCCCACACGAGGTCTCCTGATCCGCGAAGTGGCGGGTGGCTTCAAGATGGGAACGAAGCCAGAGTTTCATGAAGAATTAAGAAGTTACATAAAAAAGTTAAAGCCTTCGTTGAAATTGTCGCTGGCGGCGCTCGAGACCCTGGCAGTCATCGCATACAAGCAGCCCATTACGGCGCCGGAAATCATGGAGATCCGCGGCGTCCAGGGCGGCGGCGTCTTAAAGACGCTGCTCGAACGAAAGCTGATCACCGCCGCCGGCCGTAAACAGGTCGTCGGACGTCCGGTGCTGTACAAGACGACGAAGGACTTCCTAGTGCAGTTTGGCTTGAAGGATTTGGGCGAATTGCCTTCATTGAAAGAGTTTGAAGAGTGGAGCCGCCTGGCTGTGGGCGACCCCGAAGAGGGCGAAAAGCAGACCGCTGCGCCAGCCGCCGAACCTGAAGATCAGCCGGAATTGCGAAACGAACCCCCTCCAAACGAAGCCCAACCGAAGCCCGCGCCCCCGGATTTGCGAAACGAACCCAATCCGGAGCCGGACACGGAGCCGGAACCAGAGCCGGAAGCAGCGGCGGAAGAGCCGTCCGGCGAACCCGTTATTCGAAACGAACCCAATTCCGGGTTCGAAGAAGAGAAAGCGGGCGAGTCAGATGGCTGAAGAACGCTTACAGAAGATCCTGTCCCGCTTGGGAGTAGCCAGCCGCCGCAAGGCGGAAGAGCTGATCGTGGCTGGCAAGGTCCAGGTCAACGGCAAGACCATCGTCGAACTCGGCTCCAAAGCCGACCCCGAGGTGGACGACATCCGGGTGGTCGGCATGAACATCCGGCCACCGCGGCAGCAGTTCTACATCCTGCTGCACAAGCCCAAGAACTGTGTGACCACCACCCACGATCCGCAAGGCCGCGAGACCGTAATGGACTTCCTGAAAGGCTTTAAGGAACGTGTGTATCCCATTGGCAGATTGGATTATGGTAGCGAGGGCGCACTGCTTCTGACGAACGACGGCGACTTCGCCAACGCCATCCTGTCCGCCAAGAGCCATGTCACAAAAATCTACGAAGCCAAGGTGACCGGCTACCTGACCGCCGAGCAGGAAGAGCAGTTCCGCACCGGGGTCCCCTTACACGGCCGACGCACCGCGCCAGCCGGCTTGAAACTAATCCGGCGCGCCGAAAATCCATGGTATGAGGTGACGCTGATCGAAGGACGCACCAACCAGATCCGCATCATGTTCAAGTACTTCGGCGTGATGGTGGAGAAGTTGCGGCGCACCCAGATAGGGTTCCTGAAGCTGGGCACCCTGGAACCAACCGACTGGCGTTTTCTAACGCCCCAAGAGGTTCACCGCTTCAAGAAGACGCTGAAACTGCCAACCACATGAACGACGAAATCCGGACTCTCCTTGAAAACTCGAAGACGATCGCTGTCGTAGGGCTGTCGTCCGACCCCTTCCGCCCATCTTACGGCGTTTCTCGCTACATGCAGTCGCAGGGCTACCGGATTATTCCCGTAAACCCCCAAGAGGTAGAGGTTTTGGGCGAGAAAGCTTATGCGAAACTTGATGAGGTTCCGGACCAGGTTGACATCGTAAACATCTTTCGCCGTCCGGCTGCGGCGCTGGACGTGGTGGAGTCTGCTATTGCGAAAGGTGCGAAAGCCGTGTGGATGCAGGAAGGCGTCATCAACCAGGCCGCCTTCGACCGGGCGAAGCAGGCAGGTTTGGTGACCGTCATGGACCAGTGCATCCTGAAGGAGCACCGGCGTCTGTGACCGCGTTTTTCGCATCCAGTACTGCACATCCGTTGTCAGTTCGATAGACTAGCTTTCCACAATGAAAGCTTGGCGATTCTATGGCTTCGGCGATATGCGCCTGGATGAGGTCCCGGTCCCTACCCTCCGCCCGAAGCACGTACTGGCGCAGATCCTCTGCGTGCAACCGAGCGTGACCGAGGCGCAGCTTGCCTTCGGCGTTCGGACATTGGCATTTGAAAAGATTAAGAAACGGCTCGAGACAGAAGCCCCGGTGCAGCTATTCGGACATGAATACTGCGCCAGGATCGTCGAAGTCGGCGAAGGCGTAACGCGATTCCGCCCGGGCGACCGTATCGCCGCGCGCGCCAAACTGCCGTGCCAGGAATGTCCGCTGTGCACGGACGGCCGCGCCCATAGGTGCCGCAAAGGCCCGATTATCGGGTTCCAACTGCCGGGGTGCTTTGCTGAATATGCGGTGCTGCCGGAGATCGCACTCACCCAGGTGGGCGACTCGATCAGTGACAGTGAAGCCGCTTGTTTACAGTCGCTTAGCGATAGTGTGGCGTCGGTTGAGACAGCTCAGATCAAGGTGGGCGACACGGTGGCGATCTTCGGCCAGGGCAGTATGGGCATGGAGTGCATGCAGATCGCCCGAGTGAGCGGCGCGGGCAAGATTATCGCCGTCGACATCCGCGAAGAGGCATGCGCGATGGCCAAGGAACTGGGCGCGGACCATGTGCTGAATGGCCGCCGCGACAACGTGGTGGAGGCGATTCGCGACCTCACCGGCGGCAATGGCGCCGATGTAATCTTCGAATGCGCGGGCGGCAGCCCGAAACAAGGCTTGGCCGGAATCAGCACACTGATGCAGGCGATCGACTCGGTGCGCTCCGGCGGAACGCTGGTTGGCGTTTCGTGGTTCGGGGATTCGATTGAGTTCCCGGTGGACACGCTGCGCGAGCGCAGCCTGCGCTACGTCTTTCCAGACATCAGCACACTGCAGCACCTGGAGCATACGGTTGGTTTGGTCGCGAGCGGCCGGGTCCGCCTGAAGCCGGCGATCACGCATACCCTCGACGGCATCGACCAAGTACCCCTTGCGTTTGAGATTACCGCAAACAAAGGTAAGTACAAAGCCATCAATCCGGCCCAGGTGGTGATGGCGTAATGAAACTGCCGAAACGGCTGTTGAAACTCGGGACCGGCGCGCTGTCGGATGCGATGGGCAAGCGCGGCGCCATGGTGCACGACATCCGCTGCTGGTCGGGCAACCCCGCAATGGCGGGCCCGGCGTTCACCCTCGAAATTCACGCGGCAGACATCCTGATGGTGGCGAAAGCGGTTTCCGCAGCGCCAGAGGGAAGCGTGCTGGTGATCGACGGGCGCGCGCACTGCGACACTGCCCTTTGGGGAGACCTGACCAGCCTCGCCGCAAAGTCGAAGGGGCTCGCCGGAGTCGTGATCGACGGGGCGGTGCGCGACGTCCGTGGGATGACTAAAGTCGGTTTTCCCGTGTACGCCCGTGCCGCCGTCCCCAGCGCCGGCGGTGCACAGTACCTGGGACATCTCAACACAGCCGTTACATGCGGTGGTCAAACCGTTCGCCCCGGCGATTGGATCGTCGGCGATCAGGACGGTGTTGTCGTGATCGCGGCGGAAAGCCTGGATGACGTGGTGGCCGCAGCCACAACAATCGCCGCTGCCGAGCGGCAGATCGAGCGCCGCATTCGAGCCGGCGAAGATATCTGCGGCATCCTCGCGATCGATAACGTAATTGAAGCCAAAAAGGCGCAGGTGTTCATTCCGCAGTTGGCAGCAACTCAGAAGGAGAGCTAGCCGATGTCACTCCCGAAGTGGGACTTGGCGGACCTGCCGGAGCCGCCTCCGTTTACCGTGCGCAACGCGCTCCGCGTCATCGGACCGGGCGCGATCCTGCTGGCGGCTTCGATCGGCGGCGGCGAATGGCTGATCGGACCCGCCCTGGCCGTGCGTTTTGGCCCCGGCCTGTTCTGGATCGCCACGCTCGCGATCGCGCTGCAGTGGGTGTTCAACCTGGAGGCGATCCGATACACGCTTTATACCGGTGAGCCTGTCACGGCCGGATTCATGCGTCTGCGGCCGGGGTCGAAGTTCTGGGCCGGCGTGTACACTTTGGCAGCCTTGGCACAGCTCGGCATGCCGGCGTTGGGTGCAGCGTGCGCAACGGTCGTGTTCTCGATGGTCGCGGGGCGACTCCCTGGCGGGCCCGATACGGCGACGCTCGCATGGATCACCTACGCCATAGTGGGCTGCACGTTTTTCATCCTGCTGCTGGGCGGCACCATTGAGCGCATGCTCGAGTTGGCGTCGTGGGCGATGGTGACGTACATTTTCGGGTTTCTGGTGATCGCGAACGTGCTATTCGTTCCCGCCGCACATTGGATCAAGACGGGCGCCGGATTTTTTGAGTTCGGCTATCTGCCGGCAAATACCGATATGGTTCTGCTGGCCACGCTGGCCGCCACGGCGGGGTCGGGCGGTATAGGCAATGTTGTGATCTCAAACTGGGTGCGCGACAAGGGGTTCGGCATGGGTTCCGTTGTCGGCGCGATCCCGAGCGCCCTGGGCGGGCGCGAGGTCCAGTTGTCGCACTCCGGGACCGTTTTCCCGATCACCCCCGACAATCAACGCCGGTGGAAGCTCTGGTGGAAGTATGTTTCGGCTGACCAGACTCTGCTTTGGGCCGGCGGCTGCTTTATCGGCATGTTCCTGAACATCAACCTTGCCACTTCGATCGCGCCACCCGGCGCCGACTTGAGCGACGTGGGCGCGGGCGCATTCCAGGCCAAATACATGGCAGAGCATCTGTGGCACGGCTTCTGGTTCCTGGCGCTGCTCAACGGCTTCTGGATTCTGTTCTCGACGCACTTGGGGAATACGGATACGCTCATCCGCACGGTCACGGACATTCTCTGGATCGCGGGGTTCCATCGGAGCAAGGGGGCGCACGTCGGGCGTCTCTACTACACCGTGCTCGCGGCGTTCACGCTGTGGGCGGTCTGGGCCGTCAACTGGGGTTCGGCGATGACGCTGTTTAAAGCGCTGGGCGTGGTGGCCGGGCCGATCCTCGCGTTCGCCGCGGTTCAGGTGCTGATCGTCAACACGACACTGCTGCCGCCGGAGCTACGGCCATCGTTGTGGCGGCGGGCCGGTTTGGTCGGGTGTACGCTCTTCTACGTGGTGATGTTCGTGGCGGTGCTTCTGCGTTAGAGCCCCGTCCTCCGTTTCTGTATCGCACACCTGACAGCGGGCGGACATGTAGTGGGCGGGCAGTCGCGAACGGTGAAGGGATTTGATAGCCTAATGCCCCAGAGGAGAAGTGCGTGCGCATACTTGAGTTGATTGCGGTTGGTGTGGCGGTTTGCGGCCTGGCGGCCGCACAGACGCATAAGGTAGCGCGGAAGTTTATTTATCCGAGCGAGTTTAAGGCGGGGCGGCCTTACAGTCCGGGCGTGCTGGCGGGCGAGACGTTGTATATCGCGGGGCAGATCGATAAAGATCCGCAGACGGGGGCACAGCCGGCCGGCATCAAAGAGCAGACGCGGCTGGCGATGAACAACATGGGCCATGTGCTGCGGGCGGCGGGCATGGATTTCGGCAACGTGGTGAGCTGCCACGTGCAGTTGAAGGACATGGGCCAGTACAAGGACATGAACGAGGTGTACGGCAGCTTTTTCGGGCCGGCGCATTATCCGGCGCGGACGACGCTCGAGTTTCCAGGGTTGCCGGGCGGGGCGAACCTCGAGGTGAGTTGCATAGCGTATGCCGACAAGTCGAAGATTTCGCTTGTAGTGCCGCCCGCGGGGACAATTCCGAAAGCCATGGGTCCGTACCGGCCTGGCGTTTGGGCGGGGGACACGCTGTATGTGTCGGGCAGCGGCGGCCGGAAGCCGGTAACCGATGAACTGGACCCGGCGATTGAGGCGCAGACGAAGCAGACGATGGAGAACATCGGGCAGATCCTGAAAGCCGGCGGGGTCGGCTTCAAAGACACGGTGTTCACGAACGTCTATTTCATGGACCCGAGCAACTATCAGGGCACGACGTACGGGAAGTTGAATTCAATCTACAAGGAGTATTGGAAGCTGGGAACGGCGCCGAGCCGGGCGAGTTTTCCGGTGTCGAAACTGCCGGGGACGATCAGCGTGGAGTTTACGTTTATCGCGTCGAAGGATAAGACGAAGGGGCGGGTGGTGCCGGATTCGGCTGGTCCGAGTCCAACGTCGTCGAATGGCGGGGTGATCGCCAGCGACACGCTGTACACCTCGGGAAAATCAGGTAGCGGCGCGACAGTTGAGGAGCAGATGCGCGACTCGATCAAGAGCATTCAAGGGATTCTGGGACTGGCCGGCATGAACCTGTCGAACATCGTCGATGCCCATGTGTACTTGAAGGACGTGGGCCAGATGTCGACGATGGACGCGATCTTTAGGGAGTACTTCCCGAAGAATCCGCCGGCGCGGACGACGCTGCAAGTGAATATGCAGCAGTTGGTGCAGGTGCAGGTGACGGCGGTGCGGTAGGGATTGTCTCTCGCCAGGGCGCAAAGACGCCAAACACACTAAGAAGGATGATAACCGGGTGCGGCGGTGTACTCTGACAGGTGAGGAAATTCTCGGTTTGCCCACGATGAAATACGTTCGATTCCAAACACCTGACGCTGCCGCCCCGCAATGGGGAATTCTCGAAGGCGACTCCGTTCAGCCACTGTCGGCGGCTCCTTATGAAGGGGGAACTGCGACCGGTGGCGTGGTCGCGCCCGGGTCGGTACAACTGCTTGCGCCGGTGGCGCCGCCCAAGATCTTTGCGATTGGGATGAATTACCGCTCGCATTTGGGAACACGGCCGGAGCCCAAGACGCCTGAAGTCTTCTATAAGCCGATCACTTGCCTGGTAAACCCGGGCGATGCGATTGTGATCCCGCATAACGCCCACGATGTGCACTATGAGGGCGAACTGGTGCTGGTGATCGGGCGCACGGCGACGCGCGTGACTGTTGAGGACGCGCCGGATTACATCTTCGGCGTGACTTGCGGCAACGACGTATCGGAGCGGGACTGGCAGCGCGGCCCGAATAAGGATTTGCAATGGTGGCGGGCGAAGGGGTCGGACACGTTTGGACCGGCGGGTCCGGTTTTGGTGACCGGGTTGAATTACAACGACCTGTTGTTGACCACGCGGCTGAACGGCGCGGTCGTGCAGCAGCAGCGGACGTCGGATTTGATCTTCACGGCGGCGACGATTGTCAGTGTGATTTCGCAGAACGTGACGCTGCAGCCGGGAGACCTGATTTATACCGGGACGCCCGGATCTACAAAGGCGTTGTCGGCAGGCGATATCGTAGAAGTGGAGGTTGAGGGCATCGGCGTATTGCGCAACCCGGTGCAGTCTGCCACATTGTGACGCCGGACCGAACGAGGACAGACACGCAGGTCGTCTGGGCCGCCATGATGGCGTGCCTGTTCATGATCGCCTACCATACCGGGTCGAAGGCGTTCCGGGACGCGTTCTTCCTTACTAAGTTCGACATTAAATCGCTGCCCGCGATGGTAATCGTGGCGTCGCTGTTTTCGATCGTCGCGGTGCTGGCCAGTTCGCGGGCAATCATGAAAATCGGGCCGGCGCGGCTGATGCCGGTCTCGTTCGGGATATCGGCTGCGATGCAGATTGTAATCTGGTTCGCGATCGATGAATTTCCGCGGGCGTGTGCGGTGATCTTATACCTGCAGTCGGTCGCGCTGGGGTCGTTGCTGACATCGGGTTTCTGGTCGATGATCAACGAGCGGTTCGACCCGCGGACCGTCAAGCAACTGGTGGGGCGCATCGCGGGCGCGGGAACGCTGGGGGGAATGATGAGCGGCATCATCACGGAGCGGGTCGGCGCCAAGTTCCATTCCGAGACGATGCTGCCGGTGTTGGGGGCGTTTCATATTGCCTGCGCACTGTTACTGCTGGTGGTGAAGCGGGGGATGGCCGCGCCGCCGGCCGCTAATCAGCGGACAGACGACGAGCCGCGGGGACCGTCGGGCTTGGAGATTCTGAACCAGGCGCCCTATTTGAAAACGCTCGCCGCGCTGGTGATTTTGGGTACGATCAGCGCCGCGATGATCGATTATGTATTCAAGTCGTCGGCGCGCGCGTTCTACGGTCCTGGGGATAACCTGCTGCGGTTCTTTGCGCTGGTAAACGCGGTGACCGGAGTACTGACGTTTGCCGTGCAGACGGCGCTGAGCAGCGTGTCGCTGCGGCGCCTGGGTATTGCGCGAACGGTTGGCACGCTGCCGTTTGCCGTGTCGTTTGGCGGATTTGGCGCGCTGGTGCTCGGTGGATTGCCTGCGGCGACGATCGCACGGGGGCTGGAAGCGGTGTTTCGCGGGTCGTTGTTCCGGTCGGGATTCGAACTCTTCTATACGTCGATGCCGACGCAGGAGAAGCGCGCGGCGAAATCGATTGTCGATGTGGGGTTTGACCGGATGGGCGATGCGGTGGGGTTCGGGCTGGTGTCGCTGCTGCTGATGCTCGGTCCGGCGATCGCAGCGCCGGCAATTCTGACGGTTTCGATTCTGGTGGCGCTCGCGGGAATATTTGTAGCGTCGCGGCTGCAGGGGGCGTATATCGATGCGCTGGAGCATGGGTTACGCGAGCGCGGCGGCGAGTATGCGGCGCTGGAGGATATCAACAAGACAGGCGCGATGACCGCGTTTATGGACTCGCTGACGATTCTGGATGCGGGGCGGATTGGGCGTCCCGAAGAGCCGTCGCGCAACTATACGGCGATTGGTTCGACACGGCCGCCGCGGAGGGAGGAAGAGGAGAGCCCGCCGACGGTGGTTGGCGCGACGGCGCTGAACGATCCGGTGGTGCAGCAGGTGGCGGTGTTGCGGTCTGGTAACGCCGACAAGATTTTACGATTCTTGGAGGCAAATCCGAAGATCAAGCCGCACCTGGTGCCGCACGTGATGACGCTGCTGGGGTGGGACCGCGTATCGAATGAAGTGACCGCGGCGTTGCGGCGGGTGGCGGAGTCGCACACCGGGCAGTTGACGGACGCGCTGTTGGACCAAAACACCGAGTTTGCGATCAGGCGGCGGATCCCGCGTGTGCTGAGCGTGGTGTCGACCCCGCGCGTGGCCGCAGGCGTGATCCACGGGCTGAACGACCGGCGGTTTGAAGTGCGGTTTCAGTGCGGGCGGGCGCTGGCGGCGATGATGGCGAACAATCAGTATCTGAAGTTCAACCCGGAGGAGATCTACGGGGCGATCCGGCGGGAAGTGGCGGTGTCGCGGCCGGTGTGGGAGAGCCAGAGGTTGCTGGACCGGTCGGAGGACACCGAAAACTCGCCGTTTGTGGACGAGTTTCTCAGGGATCGCACGAACCGGTCGTTACAGCACCTGTTCACGCTGCTCGCGTTGATTCACCCGCCGGAACCGTTGAATATCGCGTATCACGGGTTGCATGCCGACGATGAGCAACTGCGGGGCACGGCACTGGAGTATCTGGAATCGATTCTGCCGGCGGACATACGGTCGAAGTTATGGCCGCTGCTGGACCGTCCGGAACCGGAAAACGAGCCGGTGGACAAACGGTCGCGGGAAGACATTCTGGCGGAGTTGATTAAATCGAGCCACTCGGTGATGGTGCGGCTGGAGGAGTTGCAGAAAAAGCCCGAGGAACCCGCGTCGTAGCAAGCCAGATTGCGGTGGCGGCCAGCCCGGCGACGAGGGCGAGGTAGCCCTGAGTTTGGAGTTCCTGGTTGGGCTGTGTGAACAGCTTGTAGGCGCCGAGGATCACCTGTCCGCCGAAAACGGCGGCGGCCCACTGTGCGACGGCGCCGCCGCTGGTGCGGACGATGAGCGATGCGAGGGCGAGCAAGAGGACGATTGCGGCGAAGTTGTAGGCAACCAGGGCGGGAGAATCGGAGCGGCTGAGCGCGAGGGCTAGCGCGATGGTGAGGGCGTAGGCAAGGCGTTTGCGGGGTGCGAAGAGGCCGGCGGCGGCCGTAGCGAGGATCGACCCGAGTAGGCCGGCTAAAGCAGCACTGACCGTAGCGGAGAGCAGCACGGCCACGGCTGGCGACCATTGATCGACAGGGGGCGGGGACCAGAGCGGTAGCGAGAAGCGGTTGCCGGCAACGAACTGTTCGCCCCAACTGATGAGACGCATGGCGCCGCCGAAGGCGACGGCGATGGCCGGGGCGAGGGTCCAGGGGGAGTTCGAGAAGCGGCGGGGTCCGGCAAAGACTTCAAGGGCGAGCATGGCGAGAGCAACACCGAAGCCGGCGAGCAGGGCGCGGACGATCAGGCTGATGGTCACGTCGGCCAGGAACTCCTGCGGGGACTGGGCGGTGTTGTAGTTGGACCAACGGCCCGGCCAGTCGTTGAGGAACTGGGCGAGGATCAGCAGGCAGAAGGGGACACCGACGGCGGCGTAGCGCTTCCAGCGGAACGGATGACTGCGCAGGTTCTGGATGAAAACGACGAGCAGCATCAGACCGATGCCGCCGCCGACGGCGGGTAGGAGATAGCGCTGCAGGCGCAGGCGGCGGAAGTCGCGCTCCCATGCTTCGGGTAATTTGAGGTAGCGGCGGAAGCCGGAGGGTTGGTCGCCGCGGATGGCCAGGAACAGGCGGGCGCGGGCGTCGCCGATCCGCCAGTCTTTCTCTTCCCAGGTGAAGGTGTGGTCGGTGCGGTGTTTCAGTTTCTCGGCGGCGGCGTCGACCAGCCGGTAGCGGGCAGGGTCGATTTGCTGGTCCTTGAGGTAGCGCTCGGCGAGTTCGCGGGCGGCGGGCTGTTCGAGGTTCGCGCCGGGGGCGTCTTCGTCCAGGATGAGGTCGGTACGGAGCAACCGGCCTTCAGGCGAGATGAAGATCCAGCGTTCCTGCTTGTTGAGCGGCTGGAAGTGGCGGATGCGCCAGACGGCGGGGGTGAGTTTGGTGCGGGCGACTTCGTTGGGGTCGCCACCGTTGCGGCGGACGTATTCGAGTTCGGCGACCGGCAGGTTGGTGACGAATTCGATGGAGGTTTGCCAGCCTTTGGGAGGCGGTCCGGCGAGACGCAGGGCTTCGTCGCGGTTGATTCTGAGGCGGATGAAATCGCCGTAGGGCTTGGGGTGGACGAACAGGGCGGCGAGGCCGAGTAGGGCGGCGACGGCGAACAGGATTCGGGGACTGAGGGTCGCCGGGATGGGCGGCAGCAGGCCGGAGGGGTGCTCTTCTTCCGCCGTGGCCGGTTGGTGCGGATCGGCGGCGTTGGTCATCGCAGGGTCGACCAGAAATCCGGCATGGCGTCGGTAGCGGTAGAGCGATACGGCCAGGGGCAGCAGGACAACGCCGCCGACGAGAAGCCCGGTGCCGCGCAGGTACCAATCGCTCGACTGAAAGAGGAACGATCCCATGAGCACAGCGTCTACCGTGTAGTGCCAAACGAGCGTCGCAAGGATGCCGAAGCGCAGCATGACCATGCCGGCAACCACCCCGATCGCGCCGACTTCGACTCCGCGGATCCACGCCGGTTGCTGTGGATAGTTGGCGTGCAGGAATCCCCAAACGAACGCCGGGACGATGACGGCGATCGAGCGCCGAAGGCCGATGCGGGCGAGCAGCGGAATGGCGAGCAGGCGGAACCAGGCTTCCTCACTGGTGGCGGCCATCAGGGCGATGGTTAGTGGATAGAGCCACGGCAGGGCGGTCGACAGCAGGTCTGAGTATTCGACGTCCTGCGGGCTCCAGACGCCGAAGCGCTGTCCAATCAAATAGAACGCGGTGATGAAGGCGATGTGGCCGGCGGCCATGGCGTATCCGGTGACACTGGCGCGGAAGAACTCGCGAGTGTCGAGGGCACGGCGGGAGAAAGCGGCGGACACGGACAAGCGATTGGGGAGCAGGCGGCGGTAGAGCGTTTCGCCAGGGGCGGCGGCGAGAATCACGTAAAAGAACACCGCGACGCCGGCGCCGACACCTTGCAGCAGGAGCAGCGGGATGGCGGTGTCGAGCCGGGTGCTGGTGGGCAGAGAGTCCAGCGAGAACGGCAGGGTATTCCACTGGTTCAAGGCCATGAGGACGGCGAGTACACCGCAGGCTTTGACGAGGCGCGCCCAGCGGACCTGGCCGGCGCGCACCGCTTGGATAAGCACCACCAGTCCGGCCAGGATGAGCGGAACGTAGAAGCCTTGCGCGATTTGCGAATAGAGTTCGTTGCGCGAGCGCATGGCGCTGAAGTCGCGCTGCCATTGCTCCGGAACCTTGAGGTACTCGCGGAACGCGCCTATCTCGCCGCCGCGGACAGTGACCGCGCGGCGGTAAGTTGCGCCTTTGAGGGAGAAGCCTTCGCGCTCCCATTCGAAGAAGTGGTCCACCCGATTGGGTTTGTTTTCGGAGCGTTCCTCGACAAGGCGGTAGCCTGCGGGGACCACGGTTTGGGCAACCGTGCGGGCATCGTCGCGGGAAAGCGAGGCGCCTTTGGCGTCCTCGGCGATGATATGGTCCATCGCAACAGTGCGGCCGTCCGGGGTGAGCCAGACGCGGAACTCTTCCTTTTCCGGCGGTCGATACCAGCGGGCGCGCCATTGCCAAACCACCACCTCGCCGGACATGAGCTTGTTCGCCTGTTCGAGGCCTGCTTCGCGTTCGAGGAAGAGGCGGGCGTCGTCGTCGGGCGAGAACAGGGTGAGGTTGCGGTAGCCCTGGACATTCAGCTTGCGGGATTTAAGAAAGGCCTCGGCGCGGGCGGTGATTTCGTTCTTGCTGAGTTTTAAATCGAGGGAAGCCTGGGGGAAGGCTGCTCGGTAGTTGTGAAAGACGTACAGGCAGGAAAGGAGAATGACGGCGGCCGCAATAACGGCCAGGCGGCGATCGGCCGCCGTCATCGGTTGGCGATTTGCGTTTAGTGTTTCTTCAACCGGCTGCACGCGGTGGCTGCGCCTGTGGGATCGATTGCTGCCGAGCCTTCTTCAATATGCTGGATCTTGCCGTCGGCGTCGATGACGAAGGTGGTACGGTTCGCGATGCCGCGATCCGCGATCAGCACACCGTAGTCTTTCGAGGCCTTCCGCATAAAATCGCTCAGGATCGGTTGCTGGACTTTTAGAACTTCATCCGCCCAGTATTTCTGGCTGGGCAGGTTATCGGTTGAGACGCCAAACACTTTAGCGCCCGATTCTTCAAACTTGGCGAGACCATCCTGGTACGCCTTCATTTCCTTGGTTCAACCACCGGTGAATGCGGCCGGGAAGAATGCCAGAACCACGGTGTTCTTCCCGTGGAAATCCGACAGCTTTACCCGGCCGCCCTTGGTGGAGGGCAAATCGAATTCAGGAGCCGTGTCGCCGACCTTCAGGGTGGTTTTCCCAGACTGTGCCTGAAGGGCGAGCGCGGCTGCGGGTGCAAGTAACAGGCTGCGCCTTTTCATGCGTTTGAGCGTACCACAAGCACATGAATCGCCAACATCTCACGAGCGAGCGGGAAACCGGACCTCACGGTCGACTTTCAGCAGTGGCACACTCTACATATGCGCCTTCTTCTTTTCCTAATGGCCGGGGCCGCCGTCTTGGCCCAGCCGCAGTATGACCTTCTTCTAAAGGGCGGTCACGTGATCGATGGCAAGAATGGCATCAACGCGGTGCGCGATGTGGCGATCGCCAAAGGCGTCATCGCGCAAGTGGCGGCCAACATCCCGGCTTCGAGCGCGCGCCGTACCGTTAACGTCACTGGGCTGTACGTCACACCGGGGCTGGTCGACATCCACACCCACGTGTTTGCGGATTCGATGGGACGCGAATACACGGGCGCCAATTGCGTACGGCCGGACGGTTTCACGTTCCGCAGCGGCGTGACCACGATCAGCGACGCGGGCAGTTCCGGCTGGCGGAATTTTGAGCAGTTCAAGACCAACGTGATCGACACATCCAAAACCCGCGTGTTCGCCATGCTCAACATCGTGGGCAAGGGCATGGCGGGCCGTATGGATATCGAACAGGACACTTCAGACATGGACGCCGCGCAGACCGCGGCCATGGCGAAGCGGTTCCCGAAAGAGGTGGTGGGCGTGAAAATCGCGCACTATGCCGGGCCCGAGTGGATCGCGGTGGAGCGCGCGGTGGAAGCGGGCAAGCTCGCGAATATCCCGGTAATGGTGGACTTCGCGACGTTCCGCGACGAGCGCCCGTTCCCGCAGTTGGTGGGCGAGAAGCTACGGCCGGGCGATATTTACACGCACGCTTATTTGAGCGCGGTGCCGATGCTCGATGCGAATGGAAAGGTGCTGCCATATCTCTTTGCGGCGCAGAAGCGCGGAGTGATCTTCGACGTCGGCCACGGTGGCGGCAGTTTCTCGTTCCGGCAGGCGATTCCGGCGGTCAAGCAGGGGTTCTATCCCAACTCGATTTCGACGGACTTACACGTCGACAGCATGAACGCCGGTATGAAGGACATGCTGAACGTGGCCTCGAAGTTCCTCAACATGGGCATGTCGCTTGAGGATGTCCTGGTGCGGTGCACGTGGACACCCGCGCAGGAGATCCACCGGACCGATTACGGTCACCTGACCGTCGGCGCCGTTGCCGATGTCGCGGTGCTACGCGTCGAGGAAGGCAAGTTCGGCTTCATCGATTCGCGCCGGCTAAAGATGGAGGGCAACAAGAAGTTAGTGGCTGAGCTGACGCTGAAGTCGGGCCAGGTGATGTGGGATCTGAACGGAATTGCGTCGCCGATGTGGGATAGCCCCGAAGCAACCCGGATGATCGAGCAGCGGCGGAAGCGGTAGCCCGGCGCTGGGTGGGCCGGGACAGGCTGCGCGCCCGCCCGGCCCTGCACCGGCGTTTTCTAGAAGAGGTACCGAAGCGCGAACTGGATCTGCCGCGGCGGCCGGACCGCGTTGATGCGGCCATAAGTTACGCTGCGCAGGTTCTTGTCCGACGCGAGCCACTGCGTATGGTTGAAGGCGTTCAGGAAGTCTGCCCGGAACTCCACGGCGTGGCTTTCCGAGAACGGCATGCGGATGCGCTTGGCTGTGGCGATGTTCCAGTTGTTGATTCCAGGGTCGGTGATCACACCCAGATTGGCGTTGCCCCAGGCGCCGACGGCCGGATCTTTGAAGCACTGCGTGTTGAACCACTGCAGCCGGGTTTTGATACCGGCGCCCTGGTTGGCGTCGCAGACGCGGTCGGGCAGAAACTGGCTTGATGCGCCGGAGTAACCGGTCAGGCTGAGGTCCTGGGTGGTGGGGAACTGCGGGCTTCCGGTGGCCGCGGTGAAGGTTCCGCTCAGTACCCAATCGTTCACCACATAGTTCAAACCCTTGCCGACGCTCAGCTTGGGAGTTTGATAATTGACGGCAGTGATGAACCAGAACTTCGGTGTGATGTTCGAGGGTCCGGCCCAGATGTACGGGTAACGGAAGTTGATGTTGCCGTGATCGGAATTCATGATATTCGAAGTGGCGATGTTCTTGGCCCAGGTGAAGTTCCCTTGCAGCGTCAAACCATGCCACTGATTGTTTTTGATGCTGACCGTACCGGCGTGGTATTTGGCCCAGCCGAGGGGCGCCCAGGTGCCGAGGACACCCCATTGAGGATACGGGCGGCGCTGCTGCAGCGGCACGTTGGCGAGCGAGCCGATGGGTAGTTCCGCGGCGTTCTGGTCGATGAACTGGAACTGGTGGATGGTGTGCGAACCGACGTAATCGGCTTCCGCGACCCACGACGCACCGAGGCGCCGCTGGACGCTGAACGACCATTGGTAGACGGCCGGAATCGGGTAATAGGGCTGCGCGAAGCGGAAACTGGCGGGCGGGTTGGCGTTCGGCTGCGGGGGAACGCCCAACAATCCCGCCGGATACTCGTTGCTGACGAGACGCTGTGGCAGGTTGCGCGCCGGATCGTTTACGACTTCATAGCGAAGCGAAAAAGGCGCCGCACCGCTCTGAATGTCGTTGAACTGGTTCATGTTGATGTTGCCGTCGAAGTAGATGCCGGCGCCGGTACGGATGACCGTGGTGGGCGTGAGCGCGTATGTGATGCCAAGCCGTGGCGCAAAGTTCTTGGTGCCGATCTTATACGCTTGGCGCGACACGCCGGACGTTAACGGAGCGCATCCACCGAAGCACTTCGAAGGGTCGAGAAAGTCGTTGGGGTTCGCCAAGGCAAAGGCGGGCTGGCCGGTTTTGTCGTTGAAGCTGAGAGTCGCGTTCCTCGGGACGGTCCAGGGGCTCCAGTATTCGTAACGGAGACCGTAGTTGAGGGTCAGCTTGTTGGTGACGCGCCACGAGTCCTGGGCATAAAAGCCGAGATATTGCTGGTGGCCGACATAAGGAATCTGGCGAACGATCAGCAGGGTGCTGGAATACGCGCCCAGCAGGTAGTCGGCGAGTTCCAGTCCGCCGGTGGGCAATCCTTGCGCAACGCGTGCCTGTTCGCAAGTGCTGTTGCCCGGTGGGCACGCCTGCGAGTAGAGCTTGCCGAACGAGAACTGGCCCTTATCGCCCGAGGGGTTGTAGTAGATGAAGCGCTTGTTGATGCCGTCGAATCCGAACTTGAGGCTATGGCGCCCGCGCACCCAGCCGAAATCGTCTTTGAGCTGGATGTTATTCGAATAGGCGTTGAAGATGTAATTGGTGCCGACGCCGAGGTTGAATCCCGGCACAGACCACTGCACCGCGCCGGTGTAGCCGGACGTATTCGGCAGTCCGATTTCACGGGCCGAATCCGGCAGGTCGAGCGGGCGTGTGTATTGCCAGTTGGGGCGAGTATAGGAGACACCGAGGTCGTTCACCTTGGAGGCGCTGAGCACCTGGGTCCAATGCACCACGGCGTTCGTGGATGCGGAGTTGTTACCCGTGCCCTGCAACGGCTGCAAACCGCCTTGGAGCGAGTCCTGTTTGTTGAAGGTAAAGCGGCCGAAGATGGTCGAATTCTGGGTGCGCAGCCAGTCCATACGGCCGGTCACCTGGTTTTGTCCCATCGTGGTGCGAACCGCATTGGTGTACTGGGCAACGCCGTTGACGACGATGTTGGGCGTGAGGACGTACTTATCGAGGTAAGCCTTGGTGACCGGGTCGACGCAGGTGGGCCGCGGCGCGCAAAGTGTCGTCTGGCCCATGGGAATACGATTGCCGGGGAACGGCCGGCGCAGACCGGTTTGCGGATCGACGTCATAGGGGTTGTAAATAATCGGCGTCGGCAGGAAAGTCCCGCTGGGACCGGGGGGGCGATAGCCGGAGAAGTCGCCGTTGCGCAGGGCTTCTTCGGGGACGACGGCAAAGTCCTGCTGGCGCTGCACGACACGGAAGCCTTCATAATTACCGAAGAACATTAACTTGTTCTTGACGACCGGTCCGCCGATCGCGCCGCCAAACTGATTTTGCGTGTAGGGCTGCAGGCGCCGGTTGGCTTCGTTGTTGAGATACGAGTTGGCGTCGAGGTGGTTGTTGCGGAAGTATTCGAACAGCTCGCCATGGTAGGCGTTCGATCCACTCTTGGTAAGGAAGTTGACCGCGGCGACGCCGTTGCCGAACTCAGCGCTCATGTTCGCGGCTTCTACGCGCACTTCATTCACGCTGGCGCGCGACTGCAACTGAGTGGCCTGGCCGTAGACCGGGATCTGGATATTTGACCCGTCTACAGAGATGTTCGACCCCGAGTCGCGGTTGCCGGCGATGAATGCGCCGGTCGACTGAAATGTGTTGCCAGCGTCGACGAAGTTCAACGAGCGGGAGGCGAACGACAGGTTTTGCCCTGCATTCTGCGGCACCACGCCCGGCGTGAGTTGCAGCAAGTCAAAAACGTTGCCGCGGCCCAGTGGGATGTTCTGAACCAGTTCCGGCGTGACGCTGCCGGTCACCTCAGCCGAGGCCGTATTGATAAGTTCGGCGCCGGCGGCGGAAACGGTCACCTGGTCGGACGTAGAGCCCAGTTCCAGTTTGATATCGACGTGCGCGGGTTGCGCGGTCTCGACAGTACGGTCGCGAATCGTCGTCGTCTTGAAGCCCTGGGCTGACACGACGATGGTGTACTTACCGGCTGGAAGCGATTGGAACGAGTAGACGCCTTCACTGTTGGTAGTGGATTCGCGGGTGGCGCCTGTGTTCTGGTTGGTTAGTTTGACGGTCGCGCCCGGAAACACAGCACCTAATTGATCGGCGACGGTACCGGTGATAGAGGTGGTTGTCTCGACCTGTGCCCAGAGAAAGGGCAGGCTAAGGAGCATGTACAGTAATAGTCTCGTCATCGGCTCTCCCCTGACAAAGTGCTCCGCCCGGAAATCGTGGCGGAATGCACGCGATTATACCTCATGCATACACAATCTCCGCGGTTTGGCGCCCTAGACGGCCCAAGACACAAAAAGCTCCGAGACCGCGTGGTCTCGGAGCCGCAAATCATTTTCCGGTGGCGCCTACTTCCGCCGGCGCCGATACGCCCAAATACCCAGCAGGGCCATTCCTGAAGATATCGAGACAATGCTCGCCGGCTCCGGTACATCGAATGCGAAGTTGGCGGCGGTGAAGTCGGCCAGGGCGCTGGTTTGACCGGTTAGATTTGTCAGCCGGGCCAACACCTTAAGATCGGCCGTCGGATCGTTAAGGTCGGTCGAGTAAACCAGGCGAGGAAGGTTTAGCCCACTATTGAAATAGATGAAAAACCCCGGCCCCGGAGTGGTAACCTGGGCCGCGATCAGATTCGCCGCGGTCCCTGCGTTAAACGCTGTTGCCGGGTTATTGTCGTTGTCGGTAGTTTCGAGAACCACCACGTTCACGCCGCTCGCAGGGATGTTTGCGGCGATGTCGTTCAAGAACATAACGGGAGCGGTGATGTTGAACCGTTCGGGATTGATCGAGAAAACGTCAGTTGCCGTGTTGAAGCTGGTAAAAAGCTCGTTACCGACAACCTGCCGTCCAGGATCGGTTAAAGCAGTTGACCCGGCAAACGGGTCGAAGTTAAGGCGAATGGTAGCTGCCATCGCACTGGCGGCGAACAATGCGCCCACCGATGCGAAGCGGCGAACAGAAAACGACATGTAGCCTCCGATCGTAGATGAGCTGAAGATTCAGCCAATCTCCTCCAATTGGAGGCCATTATGTCATACTTCTGATGTCGTTTCTTTGGCTATTGCCCGAAACAATAAACTTTCCCATCCTGGGCCGCCGCTATCAGCCGCCCTTGCCCAATGGCCACCGATGCGGAAACGGCAGCGCCAATCTCGTATTCCCACACCTTTTTCCCCGTGGCGATTTCGAGCCCGTAGATCCGTCCATCATTCGATCCGAAATACACGAGATTGCCAACCGCCGCGGGCGATGAATCGATCCGCGCCTGGGTCAGGAAGGTCCACAGGGCTTTTCCCGTCTTCGCGTTCAGGCAGTGCAGCATCTTGTCGCGGCCGCCCACCAAAACCTTATCGCCGGCGAGCGCGGCTGAAGCGTAGAACGGAAACTTACGCTGTGGATGCTCGTAAGTCCACGCCACCTTCTTAGTCGTGAGGTTTACGCTTAATACTTGATTCTCATAAGTGCCGAAAAAGGCGAACTGTTCGGTCAGCGCCGGCGATGCGCCCACGTAGGCTTCAGCATCCACCACATACGCCTCGCTTCCATCGGCGATCTTAATCGCCCGGAACTTAGCGTCACAACCGGAGACATAGGTAACTCCGTTGGACACAGCCGGCGTACAGTGTACCGGACCGTTGGTCTTGAACTGCCACAGCACCTTACCGGTCTTCGCCTGCAGCGCGTACAGGTTCTCATCGTAGGATCCGATCAACACTCGATCGCCGATAACCGCCGGCGACGACTTCACCTCAGAAAACGCCTTATGTTTCCAAACGGCTTTGCCGGTGGCGGCGTCAACGCCATAGATCATGCCGTTCAAGTCGCCCACGTATACCATTCCCCCGGCCACGGCCGGAGACGATTCGCCCACTTCGCCTTCCGTCTTGAACTCCCACCGCGGCTTGCCGGTGGCGATATCGAGCGCCACCAGTTTGGACGAGTGCGACGCCGCGTAAACCGTGTTGCCCACAATGGCGGGCGAGCTTTCAATCAGGTCGCCGCTATCCCAGGTCCAGAGGAGTTTCAACGTGGAAGGCAGCGTGGAAGTGGCGACGCCAGTCAGTTTGGGATTGCCGCGGAACTGCGGCCAGTCTTGTGCCGCAACGCTAATGGCAATCAGTGCCAACGTTAGTAAGCGCATCTGTACATCTCCAGCGCTAAAGCGGCGTCGAAAGGCCGCGGATTGAATTGGCCGGTCCACTGTTTGGCGGCCAGGCCCGACAGCAGCGGCAGGTCGGGTTCGGGCACCTTGGCGTCGCGCAGACGTCTCGGCAATCCGGCCGCCTCGGCCATTTCATTCAAACGGTCGATGGAGAAGCCGGGCAGTTCGTCCCGATACTTCTCGACGCCGTTGAAGCCGACCACAGTCGCGAGCATCAGCGCGATCGCCACCCCATGCGTGGTCCCGTACCGGGCAGTCAGCGGATTAGCCGTCGCGTGGGTGGCGCCCAGCATCGATAACTCGACGGCCGCGCCGGCCAGGTACGCCCCGTACTGCATGGCGGCGGTCGCC
The DNA here is from genome assembly GCA_020846745.1 of Bryobacterales bacterium. GTDB lineage: Bacteria > Acidobacteriota > Terriglobia > Bryobacterales > Bryobacteraceae > JADLDI01. Next base: position 34,145 of record JADLDI010000007.1, read on the forward strand.
TCCATGTCGCCGGGCTTGGCCAATAGCTTCTCGAAGTTATTACTTAGTAACCGCCACGCTTCACGGCAACAGGCCAGCGAAGCCATGTTTCTCTTGGTTGTTACAGCGGTTTCCACAGCATGCGAGATGGCGTCGTACCCGGTGGCGGCGAGCAGGCGCCTGGGTTGCGTAGCCGCAAGTTCCGGGTCGAGAATTACCAGCCGGAAGGCCGCACCGGGCGCGCCGATCGCCATTTTGACGTGCGTGTCCGCGTCGGAAATGAGTGCGTGCGTCTGCGCTTCTGAGCCCGTGCCGGTGCTGGTAGAAATCCCGATCATCGGCAGCATGGGCCGTGTGGCCTTCCCGTAAGCGCCCCAATAATCTTTGATCGTCCCGCCATTGGTCAGGATAAGGTTGATGCCCTTCGCGCAATCGAGCGACGATCCGCCGCCAAGGGCAACAATGGAATCCGGTCCGAACGCCGCCGCCGCTGCGCGCCCGCGTTGTATCTGCGCGGAATCCGGATTTTCGCCGAACTCCGAGAACACCATCACCGCCACTCCCTCTGCCTGCAGCGATTCCATTGCCCGGTCGACATAACCGGCGAGGATCATTCCGGAATCCGCCACCAGCAAACTACGCCGGAAGCTGAGCGCTTTCGCGTGCTTACCTAACTCCGCAAAGGTCCCCGGACCAAACAACACAGTCGTTCGGGCATGAGAAACAAACCCCTTCACCATCCGTTACTACCTCTAACTTACTTTTGGTGTGAACTGTACGCCCAGCACTTCAAATTGTTTCCTGACATTGCGGAAGTAAGCCGTGAGGCCGAGCACATCCGCCCCGGAGGCAAGCAGTTTGCCTCCCTGCTCCATGACGTTGACGGCTGCTTCCGCCGATACAGGCATCCCCCACGCTTTCCCGTGCTTGGCGCAAGCCGCCGCGGTGTCTTTCACCGCGTGCGCAATCTCGGGATGATCGAACTGCCCCGGAGCGCCCAACGAATGTACCAGGTCCGCGGGACCGACGAACAATCCGTCAATTCCGGCTACGGATGCTATTTCATCGATCTGCGGGATGGCTTCGGGATCTTCGATCTGCACCACCACGAATGTGTTGTCGTTCGCATGCTTCACATACTCGGCGGGCGACAGAAGACAGTAGGCGCCATCCGCATTGCCGGAATCAAAGGCCCGGCGGCCGATCGGGTGGAAGCGCGTCATCTGCGCGATTTGCCGGGCTTCATCGGCTGAACCGCAATGCGGCACCATCAGCCCGGCGGCGCCCATCTCGAGCGGCCGAATGAGGTCGGAATAACTGCCCTTCGCCACGCGCACCATCACATCCATGTCGTGCATAGCGGCGGTCCGGATCAGGTTGCCCAACTGCTCCCAATCGAGCCCGATGTGTTCCTGACAAATCCAGAGGCAATCGAAGCCCATCAGCCCGATGATGTCGCAGATCACCGGGTCGGCTGTATTCATCTTTGTGATCATGACGGGCTGCCCGTCTGCCAGCTTTCGCCTCACTCGACTCGCGCGCATAGGTATCTCTATGAGAATACAGGATAAGCCGTTTTGCTAAACTGGCCCTGCGAGGACAGCGTGCGGGTTCTGGCAATACTAACCGTCTTGTTGCTGGGTCAGCCGGCCAAAGCGCAGATTGCTGTGCTCGGCGTCACCACGTCGGCGAACTTTGACAACGGTGTCCCGGCGCGGGGTGCGCTGGCTTCGCTGTTTGTGCGCGGGCTCGATATCGCAAAGGTGGTGGAAGCGACAACGAAGCCGTTACCCATCGAGTTAGCCGGGGTTCGCTTGACCGTCGGTGGTGTCGCCGCGCCAATATTGGCGGTCATCCCAGGATCAAGTTACCAGCAAGTCAATTTCCAGGTCCCGGTAGATGCGCGTTTCGGAAGCCTTGATGTGGAGGTGATCCTCGAGGCTGGCGGCCGCCTCCTAACAACCTATCAGGCCACTCGCCCCTGGAGTCCCGGCGAGTTCTTCGCAGACCAGAATTACTACGCTATCCTGCAGCACGCCGCCGATTATTCCTTAGTAACTCGAGATGCTCCGGCACACGCGGGTGAAACCGTGGTGGCATATTTAACGGGACTGCCGATGCCCGATCCGCCGGTTCCGTCGGGCTTCGCCGCGCCATTCGATCCGCTGGCCGTGCTGCCGTCTTACCGGCGTGCGGACAGTGCCGAAGAGTATTCGGTACTGCTTGACGGGCAGGCCGTGGCGCCGTTATTTATAGGCCTTGTCCCGGGGTTGGTGGGTGTATTCCAGATCAACTTCGCCATCCCGGCTCAGCAGGCGGGTGGCGACCGGCGCCTGGCGCTGCTGCGATCATCCTGCCGCGCGCTGTCGGGCAGTTGTGCGAACGGTGGCGGGTCGTGGGTAAGATACAATTCAACCGCGGTTCTGGTTCCTATTCGCTGAACACATGCTTATCTACGAATTCCATATGCTTCCGTGGCTGGCTGAGTTATCCACTCGTTATCAACAAACCATTTCCCTGGCGAACGTTCCACCGATCGAGTGGGACCAGTTACAACAGTTAGGAATCGACACCGTCTGGCTGATGGGTGTTTGGAAGCGATCGGAGGAGGGAATCCGGATCGCGCGGACGCTGCCAGAGTTACAACCTGAGTACAAGCGCGCACTGCCCGATTTCGAACCATCGGATGTCGCGGGCTCGCCCTACTGCATTGCGGATTACACAGTAGACCCCCAGTTAGGCGGCGAGGCGGGCCTCGCGAAAGCTCGAGCCGATCTGTCGTCGCGAGGCATCAAACTGTTGCTCGACTTTGTGCCGAACCACACGGCGCCCGATCATCGCTGGACCACCGAGCACCCCGAATATTACTTGCAGCCGCTGCGCCCCGGCCGCGACCCGCACTTTCCGCCGTGGACCGACACCGTGCAGTTGAACGCGTTTGCGGACGAGTATCGCTCGGCGGCGGTGGCCTCGTTACGTCGCATGGCGGCCATGTGCGACGGCGTCCGTTGCGACATGGCAATGCTGCTGATTAGTAACGTGTTCTCACGGACATGGAACCTGCCGGCCCCGGCAGCGGAATTCTGGGAGACGGTTATTCCGGCCGTGAAGCAGACGCGCGCGGACTTCCTCTTCATTGCAGAGGCGTATTGGGACCTGGAGCCGGCACTGCTGGGCGAAGGTTTCGACTACTGCTACGACAAGCGCCTGTACGATCGTCTGGTGCATGAAAACGCGGCTTCGGTGCGTGCCCACTTGGGCGCGGATCTGAAGTATCAATCACGGCTCATAAGGTTCTTGGAGAATCACGACGAGCCCCGCGCGGCCGCAACGTTCGCGCCGGACCGGCACCGGGCGGCGGCCGTGGCAACCTACTCACTACCGGGCGCGACGCTGATACACCACGGCCAGTTGCACGGGGCCAAGCGGAAATTGCCGGTCCAATTGCGTCGCTATCCACCCGACCGCACGGACCCGCGCGATCCGGACTTATACCGCTTTTACAAAGCCGTGTTGACCACGCGTCCAACCGCGACTAACTGGACACTGCTGACTACGTCTAATCCGTCGCTGCTCGCGTGGCTGTGGGAGGGCGGACCGCTGGTGATCGTTAACTTCTCCGATGCTATGGCAGAGGGTCGCGTACACATACCGAACCTGCCGGATTGCATACTGCACGATCCGCACGAGGGCGTCACTTTCGAGCGTCGCGGGGCGGAGATGGCCGAACCGGGGTTGTGGGTGCGGCTGGCGCCGTATGCCTCGCATTACTTCGAACTGGTCGTCGGTGGTTGAGACTTACGCGCCCGCGTGCGGTCCTGCTCGGCGATATAGAGCCGGTAATCGAGCGGGACGGTGACCGGAGCGTAGCAGATCTTGTCGTCGCAAGCCTGATAGTAGAACCACGCCTGAACCTTTAGCTCACGATCGGGAGTTAGCGCCGCTGCGATCTCTTTTGGCTGGCCGACAACAACTTCGCGTGTCAGCCGAAACTTGCCTTGGTAGACAGGAACTGTTTCATTGATGGCGCGCAGACGTAGCAGACGGCCCTTGGGATAACTGCCGGCCAGCGTCACCCAGGCGGGCGACTCCTGAATCTTCCAGTCGATGGGCTTATATGAATCCTGGACACCCGGCGCATAAACGTGCATGCCGGGCAATAACTCCACGTCAAGCCCAACGGTTACGCGGCTGCCGACGTAGGCTTTCGTATTACTCGCCCACGTGCGCAGTTTCAGGTGTTTGGTCGTAAGTTCACGCCCTTCTTCGCCCAGCAGTCCAAAGTCCTTGACAAGGATCGAACCGGCGGTGAAGCGCTCGCGATAGTCGTCTTCAAAATACTTTGATTTCACCGTTCCCTGCGCGTCGACAATGTAAGTACCCGGGAATGGAACCCCGAAGAACTGGTTATCTTCGGGGATGTTGGTGTTCAGGATGCCGAACGCGCGGATCACCTTCGAACCTTCGTCTGCAAGCAGTGGATATGCGAGCGATACACGGTCGCTGAACTGCTTCAACACCGCCGGCGAATCGTAAGTCACGGCGGCTACTTTCAAACCTTGCCTTTCGAACTCTTTGGCTTTCTCCCCTAACTCGACCAGTTGGGCTTTGCAGTAAGGTCACCAATCGGCGGACCGGACGAAAGCCAGTACCAGCCCGTTCGGCCCGCGTAGCGACTCGAAGGTCTGCTCGCGTCCGCTCTGGTCTTTCAGCGTGAATGCCGGAATCCGCTCGCCTATCCGTGGACCCGTCTGCATGTTGCGGCCGGCGTCCGGCACGGGGCGAACGCGCGGACGGTCCTGCGCGGTTAGCGCAACGGCGGTGAGCAAACTCAGTAAGACTAAGTTCATCTACCGCGACTTACTCAGACGCCGGAAGTATTCGGCCACCGAATCGCGATAGCCGTTCGGAACCGTTGCCGGTGTTGCGCTACGCACATGGTTGCCGGACTGATCTTCCAACTTGCGGCGCAATTGCAACTCAAGCTGTTCGACGCCCGAGCGCATTTCGCTGATCACCTTATCGACCAGCGCCGGGTTTCCGGGGAAACGGCTGGGGTCCAGCCGCTGCATGTCACGGATAAATTGCTGCACCTCTTTGCTCGCCTCGGCGTCACCGGCGAGTTCCTGACGAATAGTGGATAACTCGCGCATGCCCTGCTGCCAGGCTTCCTGCGCCCCGCGAACGCCGTTCGGGTCGGGCATGCGGCCCAACTCCGGCCGGTACCCGCCGCTGTTCATAGCGGAGAAATCGCCCTCCGCGCGGCCGCCACCCTGCCGTGCTTCGCGCATTCCTCCCTGCATTCCGCTTTGGCCGCCACGCTGACCGTCCTGGCCGCCGGGGTTCTGGTTTCCCATCTGCCCTTGGCCCTGCCCTTGTCCACGCTGGCCTTGCTGCCCCTGTTGGCCCGCCTGTTGACCTTGGCCTTGCTGCCCCTGTTGGCCTTGTTGCTGACCTTGTTGCTGCCCCTGCTGCCCTTGCTGGCCTTGGCCCTGCTGGCCGCCGCGCTGGCCGTTCTGCTCACCTGGCCGTCGGGTCAGCATCTCCATCCGATGGCGCATCTGCTCCAGGCGATTCAAAGCAGACTCGATACCTTCTTTGCCGCCCTGCTGCTGTTGCTTGTTGCCGCCGGCATTGCCGCTCATCCGCTGCTGCGCTTCTTTCACCTGTTCGCGTAACCGCTCGAGCGAGTTATTAATGGTGGGTTCGCGCATCACGGCATACTGGCCGAGACCGCGCCGTATCCAATCCGCACTGTACTTCATGCGCAGGCCGAGTTCGTTCTGCTGCAAGTTACCCAAAGCTTCGCGAAGCTTCGAGGCAGCCGCACGCTCCGACCCGGCCAAGTCGCGCGCCGCTTCCTGTAACTGCTTTTCGAGCCGCTGCAAATCTTCCATCATCTTCTGGCGCTCGTTGGCGAGTTCTTCGTTCTGCTTCTTATCCCCCATCGCGCGGCCGATGCCCTGCTGCTGTTGCTGTTGAGCCGCCGCACCGTAAGCCTTGTTCAATTTCTGCGTCAGGTTCTGCTGTTGATTAGCGAGTTGCTCGGCTTTGTTGGCTAACTCGGCCATCTCATCGCCGGCCTGCTGTTGCCGCATGCTGCCCAACGCGTCTCGCGCTTCCTGTAGTCGTTCCGCCGCCCGCCGCGCTTCGGCATCGCTCTGCTGTCCGTTCTGGCCGGTCGCCTTGCGCATGTCCTCGGTTGCTTGCCGCAACCGCTCCAGCGCTTTCTGCACGCGCGGATCGATACCTGAGTTCCGCGCCATCTGCTGCTGCTGCCGTTGTTGCTGTTGCTGTCCGGATTGCTGGCTTGACTGCTGACCGGACTGTTGGGCCGATTGCTGCTGGCCCGATTGCGATTGCTGCCCTTGCGACTGGCTATTGCCCCCTTGCGACGGCTGCCCCTGACCCTGCTGCTGTTGCTGGCGGCTCATCTGCTCCATCTTGCGCTGTAACTGCTCCGCTTCGCGGCGCAACATCTCCTGCTGCCAGCGCTGCTGGAAGCTCTGTTGATTCTGCCGCTGTTGCTGCGCGAGTTCCTGCTGGCGGCGGGCGAGTTGCTCTAACCGCTGCAGGGCTTCGTCCACTTCTTTATTGCGCTGGTCCTGCTTGGCCGATTGCTGGCCGGTCTCGTACTGGTTCTTTTCCGTGTCGAGTTCAAGGTCGAATAAGTTCTCAAGGTCGCGCGCGGCGCCGCCACCTCCACCGCCGCCTCCGCGGCGTCCAAAAGCCACCTGTATCTTCCGGAACGTCGATTCGGCACGGAGCAGGTGCTGCAAAGCCTTCTGTTCGTCGGGCAGCGCAGCGCTCCAATTCTGAGACTTCAGCTTTTCAGAGGCTGCGCCCATGGCGTCTGCCGCCGCCGTCATATCTTTGGCGAAATTCCCGAACTCCTGGTTTTCCATCGAGAGTTCGCGGCTCTGCATGCGCTTGGCGAGCGACTTAGCCTGGTCGCGCAACTTAGTTTGCGTATCCGAGAGGAACTTCCCTGCCTCGGCCTTGTCCGCCGCGCTCTTGGCGTGGCTGTCGCGCTGCTGGTTGAAGGTCGCGGAAATGATTTCCTTTTGACGAGCCGAAATACCGCGGCCATCGTTTTCTTCTCCGCCGCCCCCGCCACCTCCGCCCTGCTGCTGCGATTGCGAGTATTCGCGTTCAAACGGCTGGGCTTCGATAAACAGGATGTCGCTACGGGTAGTGGACCGTGCATCCTTAGCGGTAGCGTAGAGACTTACTAAGTCGCCGGGAACCAGCTTGAAATCTTCGAGCGCGATCAGCGCCTGGCCGGCCGACTGCTTCGAACCACGCTGCTTTAACAAACTGAGCTTCTTCTCTTCCCCCCCGTTGACTGAATAATGAACGGTGACTTCCTGCAAACCGAAATCGTCGTCGGCCTCAACGGCCACGGCGACTTCTTCAATGGGGCTGGCCTTATAGTCACGGCCCGGACGGCTGATGCGAATGGTCGGCGGGTTCTCTTTCTTTGCCTCAATAAAGAAGTCCTCGCTGATGCGGACCATCTGGTCTCGATCGCGCGTCGAGATGTGATACAGCCCGTCCTTTTCGATCTTGATTTTGCCGCGGGCAGTATTGCCTGTTACCGTGAGTTCGTTATTCTTCTCGTTGTCGACAACGATCGCGCTCTGGCCCAGCGGCTTATCGGTTTCGATTTCGAGCAGCGCTTCCGTTCCTTCCACGGCGCGCAAGTCGCCGCCTTGTTCTTCCACTACGTTCTGGAGGCCGGTCCAGGAGGGGAACTGGTAAGTAACTTTGATCTTCTTGATTGCCGGTAAGTCGATCGCGTTCAGGTTGAACCGCTCCGAGCGGACCGCGCCGGCTTCGACATAGTATTCGACGCTCTCCGGCAGGCCGGCAAACATGAACTCGAACCCCGGACCACCGGGTTGCGGAGCCATCGGCACCTGTTCCCACTTTGAGGTCGAGTGATAGCGGGCGTACAACCGGACTTTGTCTGTTGAAACTCCAACTAACTCAGCGGTAATTAGCTGATCGGCCTTTCGGCGAACGGTAGCGTTGCCGGGTTTCACATTCACGGCATAGAACGCTTTCACGTCACCCTTGGGCGTTCCGGCCCAAAGCAGCGATGCGCCATGCCCCATATAGCCGGGTCCCGCAAGAATCAGCCACAACAAAACACCCAGGGCCGCAAGCCCGGCAAGTGCGGCGCCTGCAAGCTTCGCGCCGGGAACCATCATGCTGGGTTCGGATTGGCGAGCCACTTCCATGGTGTCCATCGCCAACAGGTCGACAAACGGGTCGGCCGCGGGCGCACGGTCAACATACGTAATAAGTCGCTCCTCGAATGCGGGAAACACCTTTTCCGCGCGCGCAGCGGCCCGGCGGCGATTCAGCCGGATGAGGGGTTGTGCAAGGCCATAACCAACGGCAAGCGCGAGCACGATGAAAAGCGCAAGGCGCGCGCCCGTCAGGCTTTCCGCCGAGAATGCGTAGCGGTTGACGATCCATACCAGCAGGACGGTGGCAACCAGCGCCGCCGCAACGACAAATGCCGCTCCGCCCAGCAGCGTGATCATTCGCAGGCGCCGCTCCAGACGCCGCAAATACTCGTTTAGCAGTTCGCGCGTATTCATGTTTGTTCCCTCTGCACTCCCAGGTAGCGGCTGGCCAGGAAAGATTCGGCCATCGCCGCAGCCAGTACCAGCAGCATGACATACCACCACAACCTTCGCTGCTGTTGCTGTTGCTCCAGATCGAACGAAGCGGAGCCTGCCGCATTTTGTGGACCACCCTCGCCGGTCCACAGCGCGATGGTCTCCGCGGGAATTACGGTTAGTTCTGACTCGCGGCGGTCGGGATTAACCGCCACCATCTCATTGCGCCCGTTGGCGCGGCGAATTTCGTAGAAGCCGGCTTTCGGCGCTTGGAACGTCTCAGCCGTCGTGGCCTCACGCAGCGACAACGGACGTGTGCCGCCAGGGTCGATTACTTCCACCGAAAGCGACTGTTCTTTCGCCGACCGAAGTTCCAGAAAAGCGTTCACTACTTTCGAGTTACTGCGCTCTTCTATCCCGGCAAGATATCGTGCGGTCTGCTCAACAAACGGCACAAAGGCCGGCAGCAGCGGCAGATCGTTCGAGACGTTATCGAACGTAGACCCAAAGTACAGCACGCGGCCTTCGCCGATCTTCTTATCGAGTATTAGTGGCGTCTGGTCGGAAAGCTTGGTAACTACGCGAGCGCCGGCCGGATCCACCTTCACTATATAATAGAACTTCACGCCATCCCATTTACCCGTGCGGCGCATCGATGCATGCGTATTATCCGTATCTCCTACCGTGGCGAACCGTTCGCCCGCGCGCGAGAATTGCTTCGCCTCCGTCACAGCCGCATCGAGAACCGGAATGCGCGAGTGGCTGGCCGTTGACGGTCCTGCGGCAATCCACAAGCTGCCACCCGCGCGCACCCACTTCTGTAACCTCTCTTCAAACTGCGGGGGCAAAGAAAGTACGTTCGATAAGACCACAAAGGCAAAGCGCGTGGGTTCGAGATTTCCAGTCTGCTCGCTCGCCACGCTTTCCATGGCGAATGCCGTATCCGCGGCCGAGCCGAGCGCCGACTGAAAATACAGGGGAGACTTGCTGTCGCGCCCTTCGTGCACAAATAGCACTTTCCGCGGATCCGACCGTTCTACCGAAAACAGCGCCGCGTCATCGGCCGCGAGCGCATCCGCGGAATCGATCCGGATTTCACATTTTGAAAAGCCGTACGGCACATCCAGGCCTTGAAACTCAACCGTCGCGCGGCCGTTCGCGGGCACATTAACCGGCTTACTCGTGACACTCTTGCCGTTAATAACCAGGCTCGCGCTACGCGTCGTGTCGTTGGTTGCATAACCCGCGATGGTCGCCTGAACACGCGCTTTCTTCGTGTCTGAAACGGATGCGGGCGCACTAACCGACTCAACGGTCCAGTTAGGTTGATCTTTCGCTTCCACCGGATGACTGACTAGCTTCACTTTGCCGGGTAACTGCAGATCCGCAAACCCGCCCGGCATAGCCGACTTCTGCATGTCGCTGATCAGGTGCACTTCCAGATTCTGCGGCGATGCGGCGGCCAGTCCGCGCAACGCGCGCGCAAACTCGCCGTAACTGCCGAAACTGTCGCTTGGTTTGATCGATTCGACGGCGGCGCGCAATTCTCCTGCATTGTCGATCGGCTCTGTCAGCATGCGTAATTGAAATGCAAGCGCGGCCACCTGTGCCTTCTCGCCCGATTTCCGCCCGGCCAGCACTTCGCTCGCGATGCGCTTGGCTTCCGACAGCCGGTTGCCCGCGCGCATACTGAACGATTCATCCACAACCACCAGTAGCCGCCGTGTCCCGTCTCCCGCGCCGGCGCGTTCGGAGACGAACGGATTCGCGAACGCCAACACCAACAGTGCCAGCAACCCGATACGAAGCGCCAGCAGCGCCAGGTACTTTAGCCGCCGGTGCTTGATTGAGCTTTGTGTCCGCTGTTCGAAAAACATCAGCGAACTCCACATCACCGGGGTATTCCGGTGTTGACGCAGTAAGTGCAGGTAAACCGGCAGGCCGAGTGCGAACAGTCCCGCAAAAAACCAGGGCGACAGAAAACCCACGCGCTATAACCTCCCCTGGCGAATGCTCAGATACTCGCGTAGCACGCCATCAAGCGGCCGGTCAGTTACCGCCAGGTAATAGTCCATGCCCGCGCCGTGCGCCTTGCTCCTCAGTTCCTGGATATGGTTATCGATCTTCGCCGGATACTCATGGAGCGCGTACTCCGGAGTTACCTCCATACTGTCGTTCGTTTCAACGTCAACGAGAATCACGGGGCCGTCGAACGTCGGCCGCACCTCCATCGGATGCAGAATATGGAACAAAACAACATCGTTACCGCGGTAACGGATCGGTTCGATCGTTTTCACGATCGTTTCCGGATCGGCAAAGAAATCCGATATCACCACAACGATTCCACGGCGCTTGATGGCTTCCTGAAAGTGGTGAAACGGCTTGCCGTAATCGGTTCGAGCGTTCGGTTCTGCGTGCTCGATACCGTGCAGCAGGCGGTGTAACTGCCCCTGCCGCGTTGACGGAGGAACATAGTGCCGCACTTCGTCATCAAATATGATCAACCCGGCGGCATCGCGCTGCTGATTCGCCAGGTAACTCAGCGACGCCGCCAGATAGCGTGTGTAATCGATCTTCGGCACGCCGCCTTTTGGCGCGCCCATCGTGGCGCTCGCGTCAACTAATAGCGTCAACTGGCAGTTCGTCTCGCCACGGTATTTCTTCAGATACGCACGTTCGGTACGCGCATAAACGTTCCAGTCCACATGGCGTAGATCGTCCCCGGGAGTGTATGGGCGGTACTCGGCAAATTCCTGGCTGAAGCCGTAGTCGGGCGAGCGATGCAATCCGGACACAAATCCATCCACCACGGTTTTGGCGATGAGGTCCAGGCTGGCAACGCTCGCGAGAACTTCCGGCTTGAGGAATCGCTGCAGCATGTCGGTTAGTCTTTCGGCGGCGGCATGTGGTCGAGCAGCCGGCGCAAGATCTGATCCTGGCTCAGCTTTTCCGACTCTGCCTGGAAGTTCAGCAGAATGCGGTGACGCAGCACTGGGATCGCCAGCGCGGTGACGTCTTCGTAGGAAACGTGGTACCGCCGGCGGGCCAGCGCACGGGCTTTGGCCGCAAGCACGATGAACTGCGATGCCCGGACGCTCGCGCCATAATTGACGTACTTCCGAATAAAATCAGGAGCCTCTGCCGTGCTGTTGCGCGTGGCCCGCACAAGGTTCACGGCGTAGCGGGCCACCGGCTCGGCGATCGGCACCATGCGGACCAGTTGTTGAAACCCCAAAATTTCCTCGGCGTTCGTGACGGCGTCCACCTTCGCGCTCTGCGTCGTTGTAGTGAGGCTAATAACTTTCACTTCGTCGGCGGCATCGAGATAGTCGAGAACCGTATTGAACAGGAACCGGTCTAACTGCGCTTCCGGCAGCGGGTAAGTGCCTTCCAACTCGATAGGGTTCTGCGTCGCAAGCACAAAAAACGGAGCCGGTAGCTTGTAAACGTTACCGCGGACCGTACAGGACACCTCCTGCATGGCCTCGAGCAGCGCGGACTGTGTCTTCGGTGGCGTGCGGTTGATTTCATCCGCCAGCAGCACGTTACCGAATATCGGGCCCTGGACGAAAGTCCAGCGGCGGTGACCTGTGGTGGGGTCCTCTTCAATAATGTCGGTGCCGGTAATATCCGACGGCATCAGGTCGGGCGTGAACTGGATGCGCTTGAAGATCAGTCCGAGCGTCTGGGCGATGGTGCGCACCATCAATGTTTTTGCCGTGCCGGGCAATCCGGTAATGAGGCAATGGCCGCCGACAAACAGCGCGATCAGAATCTGTTCGAGCACTTCTTCCTGCCCGACGATCACTTTCCTTACCTGCTGTAGAATCTGGTCGCGTGCTTCCTGGAACCGCTCTATACGAGCTTTCAGTTCCGTCGAATCGAGTGTCACTTGAGCAACGGTGGACATGAATCAGGGCTTCTCTTTCCGATTGTTGATCTCCAGCAGCATCTTCTGTGCGGGGCGAAATCCCGGTGCGGATTCCAATGCCTGGAGTAAATGATCTTCCGCTTTGTCTGATTGCCGTGCGGCCTGGTAAGCGCGGGCGATATTAAAGTGAGCGGTGGCCTTATCCTGCGCGCCGCTGGCCAGCGCCGCCTGAAATTCGCGCACGGCGCCCGCATTATTTTGCAGGCCAAGCAGTAACTCGCCTAATCGCTTGTGCAACTCTTCGTCGTTGACCGGGTAGATATAATTCACCTTCTCGAGCGTAGCGGCGGCGCTCTTCTTGTCTCCGGCCTCTTCCTGCAGGGCGGCTAACTGCTTCAGCGTGTCGGGCGAACGCCCGCCGTTACGCAGATAGGTCGTAAGTACCGCGATGGCCTGCTTCTTCTGGCCTTTCGCGATGTGCGCCTTGGCCAGGAACTCGTAGGCATTCGCGGCCTCCACATAGTCGGGATAGAGCTTTACAACCTCGTCGCCCTTGTTGATCACCTCGTCGTACTTCTCCGCTTTCGTCGCTTCGGCCAGTGCGCGGATGCTCTTGCGCCACTGTTCGAAGTTGTTGACGGTCGGGTTAACAGACTTATCGAGCCAGGCAAGAAAATCTTTGTCAAAGGCTTCGGGCTTTACGGCCAACACCTGCTCGATCACCTCGGGCGTGCTCTTGCGGGCGGCGAACGCGTGCATCATCGCCAGCACCTTGTCCCATCCCCACTTCTGCACGATGTAATCGATGATCCGTCCACCCTGAAAGTAAGAGACGATAACCTGGTTCGGGTAATTCGGGCGGATGAAGCCGCGATCAAGTTCAGAAATCGGCAGTAGCCTCTTATCCTTGACGGCCATCAGGATGTCGGGCGTGAGACGGTCGCCCCAATCCGGATAGATCGCTGTTTCTTCGTGAACCGCCACGCCCTCCGTAAACCATCGCGGAACACGGTGCTTGGTAGCAGTTAACACAAACACGTGCGATAACTCATGCCACAGCGTGCTGGCCCAGTGGAACGTGCCGGGCTTGCGGCCGGACGGGCTATCCATTGCCACCACGTCGCCGAAAGTAACTCCGAGAGCGCCAAGTCCCGGCATACCCATGGTCCGGACCGCGAAGTCTTCATGGTCCGGATAGACTTCCAACTGCACCGCGCGCGGTAATTTAACCTTGTACTTGGCTTCGTACGTTTTGATGGACTTCCGCAATTCCTCCTCGAAGTAGAGCTTGAGCAGGTCCGCTTCTTTCTTGTCCAAGCGGACAATCGTCGTATCGGTCTTAAACGTGACGTAGCGCTTGTAGCTGTCCATCAGGCGCAGGGAGTTAACCGTCTGCGCATTTCTGCAACCGTTCTCATAGGCCTTTTCCAACTGCCTGCGGGCGTCGTCTTCCAAGCCGACCCGCATCAGGTTGACGCCTAACTCGCTGTGCGTAGCCCAGTCTTCCGGATCCAGTTCGATGGCCTTCTTGTAATGCGCGATTCCTTCTTCGTAGCGCCGGTTGATAACCAGGTGATGCGCGATCAGCGCATGGCCTGCGCCGTACACGGGGTTGACCGCGTATATCTTCTGCAGCCATTCCTCTGCTGGACGGTCCGCCAGGATCTCAACCGCTGCACGAATGGCCAGCGCATCGAGCGCTTCGCCGGACATTTTCAACGCTTTGTCCGCCTCTTCAACCGCCTTCTTGGGATTGGAGTCTTCGAGCGCAAGGTTGGCTAGTAACTCCTGGGCTTCCACTAACTTCGGGTCAAGCTCCAGGGCTTTCTTCGCCAGTTCCGTCGCCTTGCTTTCAAACCCCCCAGAAGCAATCAGCGCCAGGCCCAGGTGCGCGGCGGCGTTGTTCTTGTCAATCTCTAAGGCTTCCTGAAACAGGTCGGCGCCATCCTGCCGGTTACCGTTAAACGGCTCAATCAACAGGCGTCCCCAGCGGACCTTTATGCGCGGATCTTTGGGAAAGCGGTCGGCCGCCACGCGGAAGGCCTCATGCGCCGCCTTATAGTTGCGCAACCCGTACAATCCTTCGGCCAGCAGATAGAGATCGCTCGATTGGGCGAGCTTCGCATAACACGCCCGGGCTTCGGCGCGCTTACCACGATGGTCTAACTGCCGGCACGGCGCGACACGATCTTCACCCGAGCCCGCCGTTTGCGTTGGCGCGGCGCATGCCACCATCCCGAAACATACTGCCAGTCCCCACACCCGCAACACCACGCTATTTGTCTATTGCCTCCTGTATCCGTGCCAACTCAAGCAGCAACCCCTGTAACTGCTTGCGATATTGATCGGCCGGCATGGCCGCTTTCTCGTATTTCAGTTGATCGATCTTCTGTTCGATCTGTTCCTTTCGAGCTAACAGTTGTTGCTTGGCCGGGTCAGACGCCGCGCGCTGCACCGAGCCGAGCCGCAGCACCGGAAAGCGCGACGCCACCAGTCCCTGGCCGTTGTCGGGCGACGGAGCGCGAACGCCGCCGCCCTTGCCTGTATCTTCCAGCACCGCATGTTCCGTAGCCAGGCGCTTCTGCGTTTCGTAGAACGCGGTGGTCTTGCGGTCGGCGTACCGATACGCCTCCAGCGCGCTGACTGTCTCGTTCTTGTCGGTATCGGCGGTCGGGTCGCGCAGAGCTTCCACCCAGTAGCGCGCGAACACCGTCGCATTCTTCTCCGTACCGGCCTTGGTGGCGGAAATCACCGTACGATTGGCTTTCTGCAACGCACTGACAGAGCCGCCGCTGGCGCTCGTTGTATTGACCACTAACTGCCGCTGTGCCGGCACACGATCGCACCATGCCGCTAAGTCGACCGCCGTAACATCCGGACCTTTCACATTGAACTTATATTCCGCGCCATCGAACGTCCCGTGGCCGATCAGGATCAGCACGAACGCATCGTCCGGTTTAGCGTCACGCGCAACGGCGTTGATCGTCTCCTGAATCTTGGCCTTAGTTGAACTCTCACCGAACAGCGTGTGTACCTTCACCTCGCCGCCCGAGCCGTTCAGGATCTTGTCCAGTTCCTTGGCCAAACCGGTGAAGCGCGTCTCGTAATCCTGTTCGCCACCGAGTCCGGCCACCGTCACATAGTGCACAGCAGCTTGTGCGGAAAGCACCGCTGCGAGCAAGGCTGCAAGAAGCCTCATACCACCCCCCACTTACGCCGCAGCAGCCATTCCGCTCCGCGCAGGCCCACTAACAGCAGGAACACCGCGGGCAGGTTCCACAGGTCGCGCGTTTCGCGAACGCTAATCCCTGCCTCCGAGTAACTGATCTCTTCCGGTAACTTCCGTAGATCGCCCGGCTTCCAGTACCGTCCGCCCGTTTGCTGGGCCAGCTTTTCCAATAAGTCGCGATTCTGGTTGATATGGAAATTCTCAGCCACGCCATCCTGCCGCTGAAAAGTAAGAACATCACGTCCAACCTCTTCATTCGCGCGCCGTGCCGTGATTTCCGTCAGATACTGCCCGGACCGGTCTGCCGTAAATTCAGCCGTATAAAGCCCCGGAGTAACCGGGTCGGGCAACATCGCGAATGTGCCGCCAGACCCCTGCGGACCCATCACGTGCGCCTCCACGGCGACGTCCGACGCGGGCAAGTAACTCTTGTCCCGAACCTCGACCGAAATCTTCGTCTTTGCCTCATCGAGCAGCGTCGGTTTCGAAACCGACGAAATAACCTGTCCAGGTGTATCGGTAACCAGCCAACGCATTAATTGCTGCCAGAAGACTTCGTGCGTCATGTCTTCGAGTGGCTGGCTCATCTGCCACCGCCACGTTCCACCGGTAGCGAGCACAGCGCTCCGGCCCCGTCCGTAATTCTGCGTCACCAGAAACGGCATCTCGCCGCGCCCGCCGGGATTCAGCTGCGCCAGCACGGCCGCGCCCGGCTTGGGCGTTCCGATTTCCTGGTAATCCGCTAGATACGGCAGTTTCTTCCAGCGCTCGATATTCTGCGCGGGGTCTTCGATAAGCCGGCAAATCAGGCTATCGAAACCCGCCGGGGCCAGCGATACCGTGGCCGGGTCGCGGTGGAACGTACCCTTCCGGTCAGGCAGTGTCACGGGCAGTAAGTCGACCAATGGCGACCTCGCGTATCCGCCGTCAGACAGCGCCGCCCGTCCTCCCAACATCAGCAGACCACCGCCCCGCCGGTCCACAAACTCCTTGATGAGTTCCTGCTGGGCGACGGTAAACGTGCCCAGTTCCACGCTGCCGATCACCAGTGCCTGGTACCCGAATAACTCCTCCACCTTACTTGGGAACCCTTCCTCTAATTCCTTGGCCTCGCCGATACCCTGACGGTAGATCTTATTCTGCGTCGTTCGCAGCATGCTGACCAGTTGAACGGCTTTATCATCCTCCAAAGCGCGGCGGATGAACTTATACTCCCAGCGCGGCTCGCCTTCAAAATAAAGTACACGCGGCTTGCCCGCCTCGACATTCACCATGCGCGCCGTGGAGTTATTCTTGGTATTCTCTTCGTCGCCCAAACTCTCGGCGCCTATCGTCAGCGCGCGTGCGCCGGGCTTACCGGCCTGGAACAGCACCGTCTCGGTTTGCAGATTGTCTTCTTTGCCGAGCGTCACCTCGCGCGACGACAGCACCTTCCCCGCATCCTTGACGGTAAGGCGAACCCGGCGGCCGGAATAGCCGGTCTGCCGCAGCGTGATCTGGGCCGCGATACGCGAATCCTGCAATGCGCGCGCCGGCACCTGTACATCCGCGATCTCGAGATCCTTCGCCAGCCGCTCCCGCCCAAACCCGACCGTATGCACCGGAATACTGCGATTCCGCAATTCGCTGATAGCCGAGTAATCGATGCCGCCGGCGTTGTCGGCCCCGTCGGTCAACAGCACCACCGCACCCAGCGGCAACCCGGCAGACTCAAACACAATCTGCTTCAACCCGTCGCCGATATGCGTGGAACTCGATTGCGCCGTGAGCGTGTCCACCTTCGGTATCCGTTCGGCGATATCGCCCAGCCGGTACACGCGTGTTTGAAAGCGCTTTTGCAGATCGGTTAGCACGCCGCCCTGCAACAGCGACTTGGCTTTTTCAAGACGCGGTTGCCCGTCATCCGCCTGGTTCATGCTGAGGGAATTGTCCACCACCACCGCGACCACATTCTGTTGCGGCTTGAGCGTCGAAACCAGAATGGCGGGCTGCCACAGCAGAATCAGGATCACCGCCAGTAACGTACTTTGCAGCGCCCATATCACCGCCGTGCGCCAACCAGCTACGCCTGCTGCGGCGGCACGCCGCAACCGGTCGCGCATCAGCCATCCGAGCACCGCCGCACCCGCCAGAATCAGCAGAATCAGCACCCATTTCGGCCACGTCCCTAACAGGACAAACTCCCCCTTCGCGAATACGGAACGCGGATATCGAAAGAGGAATTCGAACATTCTAAGAAGCTGCTTTCTCCTGTCGGCAATCCCGGCCGGCTCGGACCGCTAATGCGTCATCGCATAGATGATGTAGTTTACGCCGACACGGTAGGCGAGGGAAGCGTAGTGCTCCGGATACTGCGGATGGTCCGCCCACTCCCATGCATCGCCCAAATCCATGTTATGGCAGATGGCCACCATCACCCGGCCCTTCTCGTCGTGAATCCCTCGCCAGCGGGCCTCGATACCGTCGTTCTCATATACCCGGCCCGTATAGAACATCTGAATGCCGGGGACCTGGACACGCTGGTCCAGGTCGTACAGCACATGGAAAATCTCTTCTTTATTTTCAAGCTCGACGACCGCCCGGTCCGGGAACACTCGCTGCATGCTTTCCATGAAGATGCTCCACTCGAACGTGCCGTGGAAATCGTCGGTCATCAAGAATCCGCCCTTCTGAAGGTATTCGCGCATCCGCTTGGCTTGGCGCTCGTTGAGGTCCCAGCGGCCGACTTCGGTGGCGTACATCCAGGGGAAATTGAAGACGTCGTCAGTGTCGAGATTTACTATCTCTTCCACTGAGCGGGAATGAATGCGGGTCAGGCGCCTCACGCCTTGCAGGAACTGCCGGTCGGCCTTCGGGTAGTCGGTAGCCCAGCTACCGCCCCCGCGGCCCCAGTACCCGTTCCGCTTCGACTGATACCGAAGCCGGGCGAACTGATATTCCGTCTTTTCGTTTGCGTCTGCCGGTGTCGGCGCGGGGTTGTCCTCTTCATCGAGGAACGATCGCATTCCGCGCTGTGCAAACAGCGCGCTCCAGACGCCGATTCCCAGTACAAACAGCACAATTGCGGCGCGCTGCCTCAATACCTTGCTCCCAACTGCCTCTTACAATACCACAGCATATCCCAGTACCCTTTAGACGCCAGGGTCCATGGAAAGGTTTTCACAAAAGCCTCGAACTTTACAATATGGTGGTGACCTGCTGCGACGAATTGGCGACCTTCATCGACCGCGACTTCATCCGTGTCGGACCTGTCCACAAACTTCAGGACGGTCGAATCCTCACCGAGATCGATACCGAGTATTTCTTCGTGTTCGGCTCGCCGCGGCCGTCCTATGTGGGGATGAACTACTGTCCGTTCTGCGGACGCGCCCTCTCACGCGACCTGTGGAATCGCGAGAAGAAGAAGCAGTAGCCCTCAAACCGGCGCGACAATCTCCATAAAATCGACCGCCAGGTCGCCAGGCTTCACCTCACGCACCAGCAAACCATCCGTCTCCGTATCGAACCCCAGCTTCCGCAGCACCGCCTGCGCCGGAGCGTTGCGGCTGGTCTTCTTGAAGTTGATCTCCAAACGCTCGGTCGACAGGTCGCGACTGATCAGGTGCTGGAAAAGCGACTGTTCGATGAACTTGCCCTGCACGCGGCACGACAGCATGAAATCGAGCACGCGCACGGCCCCCGCCGACCGCCTGGCCACGCAGAACCCCACGATCCCGTACGAACCATATTTGTCCGAGACCTCCAGCACGTACTTCTCAAGCGTCGGATCGTTCATGAACCCGACCACTTCCTCGCCCTTGTACTTCGTGCCCGAAAAGTTCAACTGATTGGTCCGTTGCGCCAGTTCGGAAACACGCCCCAGGTCTTTCTGGGTCAGGTGGCGGATTTCGAGCTTGATTTCGCACGAGCGCAGAAACCCGGTATAGTCCTCCCCAAAATCCTTGGCCGCTTCCGAACGAACCATAGCTTCCCGGTACATAAGGCGGCGCCCCTTCGCCTCCGCGCTGCTCGACCCTTTCAGCCGCGGATGTTCGAGCAACCGGAATACGTTCGTCTCATCCAGCACCTCCACCTCAGGAAGCGACCCCGACACTTCATCCCGGTCGAACGGATTATCGTCCACAAAGATAAAGGTGTCGATGCCGATGCTGATCTCGCTCGCGATCGTCTTCAGGCTGTCGGACTTGCGGCCCCAATTAATCTGCGGATACAGGAAGTACTCTTCGATACCCAGCTCCACCAGTTTCTCGTGCGCATGCTCGCGCGAGTTCTTGCTGGCCAGCGACAGCAGGATGCCGCGCTCGTCCAGTGCCTTCAACACATCGCGCACGCCATCCTTTAATAGGACGTCGCCTTCGAGCAGCACACCGGACCATAATGTATGGTCCAGATCGAACACAACGCACTTGGCCGCGGGCCGCTGCTGCACCTGCGCCGGCTTATCTCCCGGCTTGGCCGCAACCAGGGCTTTTGAGCGGTCCGCGTAAGTCACAAAGTCGAGCGTCAGGAACACCAGATGCGTAGCCGTCTGGCCGGCGGCGTCAGGCGCCAGCGACAAATTGAACGGTAGCTTCGTCTCGACAATCCGCTCAAAAGCCGTAAGCGGTATCTCTTCGCGAAAGTAACCTGGTCCGATGACTAGCTTGGAATTGTACGGGGGCGGCAACTGGTCGGGCCGGACCGACTTCGGCAGTTGCGTCCGGTCCACCGCCATATGCAGGTGCATCGTGAAATCGGTCGAGGTCGGGTTGTAGCACTCGACGACGAAGGCGTCCGGCCGTTCGGCTTTGGGCCGCCTGAGCAGCCAATCGTTGAACCGTTCGAGCAGGGCGAAGGTCAGATAAGAATACCGGATGTCGCCAAACAATTTGTCGCACAGGCGGCCGATCCAATTCGTCACCGGACTCACGGCGCCGGCCGTACGTTCCAGGCGTTTGACCGTGTGTTCGCCAAACATCGTGGCATTGCCGCGCGCCGTCAGCATGCCCCACCGCTTGAACACCATCTCCGCTCCAGGACCGTTCCCGCCCGGAAACGCCGGATTCGCGTACATCCCGAATTCCAGCCGCCGGCACCGCCGGTCCGGCCGTGGCTGGTACAGGTCGCAGGTGGAGTAACAGTCGGGTGCGGCGCACTCCGTACAGTGCTCACCCCAAAGCAGGAAGGCCCGCTCGGAGGCGTTCTGAAACGGAACGTAAGGCTTGCCGGGCTCGGTCCGCCGTTTATTTAGATGAGCTTCGTACTTGTCGAATTCGTACAGCGGCATCGTGCAGCAACTGGAGTGCAGTGCCCGTCACAACCAACCGGCAGCCGACGACTCTTGCAAGTCGTTCGCAGGCGCAATAGCGCGCCTATGACTCTCACCACGAGTATAGCCGAGTAGCGCACCCCCCTCTCCGTTGCAACCTATCCGGTGCCCCCCAACCTCAAATGCGATCTGGCCTAGTCCACACCTTCCGCAAACCGTAAGCCGCGACCATGAGAAAAATCCGCTGAATGCGATTCAGCGCCGCCCCACAGGTTCGGCAAATCGCTGCAAACACGCACTGCTCCGGAAACAGAACCGCAACCGTCAGGGCGCGGGCCGCGTTTTTTCTCAATCCCTAAGGAAGCGGTGTTCGTTATTTCCTCTAACCCGGCAAACTATCGCAAACCAAACACGATCCCGCGTAACCGTGCCGCCGCGCGCAATCCCGCAGTCCCATCACGCCCGATTCGCTTCCAACCGCCGCTTCCCACAAGCGGGAGCGTCAGCGACCCGGCCGGCGCACCAAACCGCCCGAAGCCCAATCACCCTCACCGTTGCAACCTATCCAGTTCCCCCCAGCCTCAAACGCGATCTGGCCTCGTCCGTTAACAATTACAAACAAGCACCCTACAACGGAGCCGCGACCGCAAGGAAGCGGTGTTCGGCTTTCCCCTCCCCACACGGACCCCTCCATTTCACACCCCCTACCGCCGGCCGCCGTACCGCTGCCAAACCACCGGATGAAGCTCCTGCCCCTGGCCCGGCCGCGACCAGTCGCAGACGCCTCCCGGAAAGATCGCCCGCAACTCGCCCAGTTGCGCCTCCGTCACCGGCTGCTTGTAGTCTGCCGCCGACACGCGTTTCAACGCGCACTTCAGGATATCCGCCGTCAGCGGAGCGCCTGCCGCCAGCCGCGGATCTCCCGATACCGGATACAGTTCACCGCAACGCGCCGCATCTTCGATCTTCTCGCCCGAAGCGGTCCAGCATGCGTCTTTCAAATCCGGCGGGCGCTGGCCTGCCGTTAGCCACCGGTCCGCCAACTCGATCACGTTCACGCCCGGCCGTGCATTCGTGAACGTCACCCGGTTGTTGGCATTTCCGTTCGCCTTCACCAGCCGCGCGTTCATGATCGACGTCCGGATGGTGTCGTGAATGTTGCCGCTCGCATCGACGTGCGGCCGGTGGTCGATGATCGGCGCCCGGCTCAGCGACCCGAAGCCCGCGTTCACCCGGCCGGTGCGATAAGCCGTTCTCACCGCGCCGACATCAGCAGCCGACCGCGTAGGAACCATCTTGCCATCGCCATCAAACCCGCCGATCCGCCGGTTCAGCTCAATGAACTGCTCCGCACTGATCTTGCCCGTATTGAAAGCGGTTAAGCCGTACTGGACACCCGTGTTGTCGTAGTATGAAGGCGCCGCGCCAGACCGTGTGCGCCCGTAAACGTTCACTTCGTTATCCTGCAACGTGCAGCGCGTGCCCTTGGGAACCGAAGAGTGGCAGAACTCCGGGTCGATCCACCGGGGCGAGTACCCGGATTTTATCCAACTCGCGCACGTACCCCACACCGCGAACCCGCTCACCGCCTTTTTCTGCTCTTCCGTAAACGGAACAGGCGACCCCTCGAAGGCGCGTGTGAGCAGCGCGCAGTCCGCCACCGGGGCCACCAGCGTAGTGATGTCCGGATAGCTGGACGCGGGCGTAATCGCGTCGAGCAAACCCGGATAGTTCTGCGCGATCAGGTGCTGTTGCATCGACCCGCCGCTGCCGCCCGACCCAATCGTAAACGCGGGCGGGCCGAACGTCTTCGTGAAGTGTTCCTTCACCATCATCATCGTCTCCGCCGAGATCACGTCGTCGCAATTGTTCCCAAAAACGTTCAGCGACGAAGCCGCATGGGCATAGCCCTTTCCTAGGACCGATTCACTGATCCCCGCCGGCACCGTCGCCTGGCGATAACCGGCCCGGCAACCGCCGCCAAACGAGTACACCAGCCGCTTATTCCATGCCCCTGCCGCATTCCACGGATCCGGCGACGGCTTCCCCACCTCGTGAATGATGTCGATGACATAAATCGCCCGATTGATCACCCCCATCTCGCGGCGCACGATAAAATCGACCGTGCGTCCGTCCGCAAGCGTGGTTTTCGCGACGTCGCCCGGCACCGCACCGCCCGGCTCAAACGCTTTCCAACCTCGTTCGCGATCCGTCAACGGGCGCGCGGCTTCGCCGGTAACAGCCGGACGTGGTTCTGTCGACTTGTAGAAATACGTCACCTTCGTCGGTGCGCTGCAATTCGCGTCCGTAGGTGCGCCCAGGCCTGCCTCCTGCGTCGTACAAACGAACGGAGTCTGATGCGGGCCGGAGAACACCGGTCCTGTAATCGGATGGTTCACCAACGTAAGCTTGCGGCTCTCGCCTCCGCTTTTGACCTTCAGCACATTGCGGCCAACCTTCAAACCTTCAATGCGAGCCAGTAACCGGCCGCCGGCCGCAGCTTTGAACGCACCCGACACATCGCGGTTATCGAGTTCAGCTTTCACTGTCGAAGCCCCGGTTACCGCGATCAGTGCCGATCCGCCGGTAACCATATCGGGACGGCTGGACACCACCTCCACCGACAACGACGCCATCAGCGCGAACGCCGTGAGCGAACCAACAAAAAGCAGGCGCATCGACTCGCCAGTGTATCAGCACCCCCAAAAACAAAAAAGCGCACCGGCCCGTTTAAGACCGGTGCGCAACTTAGAGGGAACCCTCAGATTACTTGAAGTTGCCTTGAACGCTGGTGTCCTTCGACATCGGCACCGTGCAGGTCAGCGATGTACCGCTGCAGGCCCCCGCCCAACCGGACCACACCGCGCCGGCATCGGGCGCCGCCGTGAGCGTCACAGCCGTACCCTGCGCGTATTTCGTAGAGCAGTTACCGCCCTTCGTCAAGCCGCAGTTGATACCCGCCGGATTGCTGGTGATCAAACCCTTGCCGGAGCGGGAAACCGAGAGAGTGTACAGCGGCAGGAAGGTCGCGGTCGTATCGGCGGTCGAGTCGAGTTCGACGGTGCAGGTCGGCGACGTCCCGGCGCAGGCGCCTGTCCAACCCGCGAACACCGATCCCGAATTCGCTTTGGCCGTCAAAGTAAACGCCGTGCCGACATTCACCGTCGCGCTGCAGGCGCCGGGGCAGCGGATCGCGCCCGGCGCGCCGTCCACCTGGCCGTTGCCGGACACCGTCACCGTAAGCGTCTGCTGGGCCGGAACGTTCAGGTTACCGGCGGCATTCTGCGCACCGATGAAGTCACCCACTTCGCTATCGGCGGGAGCGTTGCAGAGCAGGTCGGCGCAGACAGCTTCGTGCGTCACCGCATCGTAGGTCCCGGTGAACTTGAAGAACTCATAGCGGCGCACCACGGCCTTTTTGCCATTGCCGAGCGACCCCTGGTTACGCCTCTGGTTCCGCTTGCCGTTGCCTCCCACCTTGGCCTGAACCAGATACCAGCTGGTTTCCACCTGGGCAGCTTGTTCCGGCACCACCGGGTTGTCCGCCAGCAGTTCGTCCAGCCCTACCTGCCGGTCGTGTTCCGTCTTGTAGACCTTCATCCATTGCGCGTCGCCATATGTTTCGGCCGGTTTCGGCGCGATCGGCGCGACAACGTCAGCGGCGACGATCGGCGGATCGGCCGGCTTGGCCGGAGGCAGCACATTCCACACCGGCGCCGGGATCGCCACCGGCGTCGAGGAACTGACCAGCGAGCCTGGGTTGTTCGGATCCGCGAACATCCACCGGTACACCGTCTTTGTCGGGTTGGCCATCGTCCAAACACCAAAGTGTTCACAACCGCTGGTGTCGTAATTCAGTGTGCCCAGCACGCACTGGTGGCCGTTGGTCGGTGTCATGTTCACCGCCGGAGGAGTAGCCGTGGTGAACTTACCCGTCGCCGGGTCCCACTTCGCCATGTAGCGGACATACACACCGCCGTTGAACGGCACCACGTTCGGAGCCCCATACCGGTTCCAACTGAAACTGCCGCCGATGCTGGTAACTCCTTGGATCTCGATCTCAAATCCGTAGGCGTCGTGGCCGCTGTCGTTCAGCACGTCGAAGTTCGATAGCGCCCCGTAGAGCGTTACCGTCGTTTGGCCTTGGGCCACGGCTGCCACCGAGCTGACGGCCAGAAGTAGGGAGGAAACTTTCCGGAGGTTTTTCTTTAGCATGTGTCTGTCCTGCAGTCCCATATTGCGGCAGGCAGACGTGACGGTTGTCAGGGGCTTGTCAACAAGATGTCAACAATTCTCGCAAACTTGTAAACTGCTCGTCCGCTTCATTTGTAGACCGGTTCCGAGCGCGACGGAACTTCGTAGTCCTGCCCGTATTTGTTCTTGTGCGGCAAGATCAAGTGGCCCGCATCGATCAGTTCGATCTTCGGCAACGCCGTGGCTTCAGGGCTGATGGTCACCTCGCGTATCGTCGCGGGCGCTGCCTTCGCGGTGGCGCGTTCATGCCACACCGCCAGCATGTAGCGGCCGGCCGGAACGTCGGCAATGGCAAACTGGCCCGCCTTGTTTGTTACGGCATAGTAAGGCGTGTTGACTGCAACCACAACGGCGCTCATCTCCGGGTGGATATTACAAAAGATGTAGCTGATGCCCGCCCGGTCGAACTTCACCCTCGCGGTGGCGCCCGATTCGTAAAGCCCTAAATCGAAGCGCTTGCCTTCGAACATCGAAAAGACATTGTGAAAGAAGGGGTCGAGGTTCGGGAAGCTCACCGTGGACCCTATCGGCGCCACCAACACGTGAGGCAGAAAATGCTTCTTCTTCTGCAGAATCTCAAACGTTCCCGGTTTTACCAGGGGCGCGGACGCGGACCCGAAAGGCGTCAACCACACCACTGCGTTCGCGCTATCGGCTCCGCCGGCGGCGCCCTGCTTGCGCACAATCGCCACCTGGCCCGTGACACTTACCGTTTGCGCTTCGATCCCGAGAGCGATCGCGAATAGTAACGCAACGGTTCTCAAAACAGTATCCCCGCCCCGATGTTGATGTGGCCCGCGTTCGAAATGCCGTCTACCACGCGGATCGTGCGCAGGCGGCGGTATTCGACAGAGAACAAGAGGTTCGACCGTGGCTGGTAAATCACATTCAAAAATCCGCTCAGATTTCGCCGTACCGGGTTCTGCGCCTGGTCCCACTGCAGTTTGCCCAACCGTAGCGCCTGGTCCTGGCCGATCGCTGCGTTAAACTCGACTGTTGCCAGCGCCTTAAACTTCACCTGCGACCATCCGCCCGCGCTCGCCACAGTGTGGATGCCGCTCCGCTCGCCGCGTGAAGGTTCAAGCAACAGCACACTGGGCGCCGCTCCACCGCCTAAGCCGGAAATTGCGTTGCCCCGGTAGAACTCGCCTGAGAACGTGAACCGGTCCGACAGCGGAACCGTCCAGTCGAGCGTTCCCGCCCAACCGTTGGCATTCCTGCTGAACCCCCAATTCTGCCGCGAGTAATACCCGCTCACGCCAATCTCGGTCCGGTCGCTTCCCTCCCCCCGCCGCCATCCAACACGCGACGCGAATGCCGGCATCCGGCTGCGTTCACCAGCGGTGGCCACACGCTCATACTCGCTAACAGGCGTATCCCCGGTAAGCGCATCAAGAAATCCGCCCTGCACTAACAACGTAGATCTACCCGGTGCGTTGAACCGGTGCTCCGCGTAAACCTGTGGCGTCCACGTCCAGAGATTGCCGGCGTAAGAAAGCGATGGATAACCTACCGTCGCAAATGACGTTGGCGCCAGCGGCGAAAAGAACGGCGCCTCCTGTCCCGCAACGACGGTCGTCTTATCCCAATCGAGTGTCAGGCTCGCCGTGCGCATCCGCATCAGTCCGGCCGTAACACCGTCGGGCGTATCGGGAAATCCGCCAAAGAAGTCGAACCGCACTTCCCCGCTGGTGCGCGCGCCCCACACCGTCGGTCCGGACACTTGTAAGCCGAGTGTGGACTGCCGCACCGTGGCGCCAAAGCTGCCTTTGTATCCGCCGGCCGGCTTCGTCTCGGCCACAAACGGCACGTCCATGTTGTCCCCCTCGCCGCGCGTGCCCACGACGTTCATCAGTGCCATACCCGAAAGCTTCACGCGATAGCGCGATCCGCTCGCGACTTTCGCCTGGTGCTGCTCTTCCACCTTCGCATTTAACACTTGTTGCTCTTCTCGGATCGCTGCGATTTCCGGCACGATGGCGGCAACGCCCGGCCGCGCCGCCGCCGGTTCCAGCCGCGCGCGTAGTGTCGACACTTCGCGGCGTAGTTCAGCCGATTCCTCCGCGGAGCGCTTCAATTCGCTTCGCACCTCCGCCACGGCACGCCGTAAATCCTGCAATTCCCGTTTGAGTTCTTCAATACTTCCGGACGGCTCCACCGCGCTCGTTTGTGCGGCAGCGGCCCCGATTGTGACGAGCAGCAGCCCCGTGACTGCCGCCATGGTCCGCGTTACGCCTGGCATCGTTCCTCCCCCCGGGCTCAGGTCCGAATCACCAGGCCACCGTCCCTCACCATCGTGTGCGTCAGGATTGTTCGCAAACCTTCCGGGCTATCGAGAAGTTATCTATGATTGTAACGTTCTGCTCCTTCCGACGCCCTATGGAAAAAATCCTGGTGATTGAGGACGATCGCGCCACCCGCAAAGCGCTCACGCAGTTGTTTGAAGTGGAAGGCTACTCCGTAGAAACCGCCGCCGACGGAGAAGAGGGGCTGGCTGCATTCCGTGCGTCGCGCCCTGATTTCGTCATGCTCGATCTGCGCATGCCCAAGCTCCGCGGGCAAGAGGTGTGCAAGCAGATCAGGCGCGAAGACG
This sequence comes from Bryobacterales bacterium, assembly GCA_020846745.1. Lineage (GTDB taxonomy): Bacteria > Acidobacteriota > Terriglobia > Bryobacterales > Bryobacteraceae > JADLDI01. Next base: position 61,949 of record JADLDI010000007.1, read on the forward strand.
AACACGTGCCGATCCTCATTTTGAGCGGGTCGGCCGACGAGGTCGACCGTGTCCTGCTGCTCGAACTCGGCGCCGACGACTACGTCATCAAACCGTTCAGTCCCAAGGAACTGCTCGCCCGCGTCCGCGCCGTCCTGCGCCGTGCCACACGCCGCCCCCCTCCCGTCGATCAGCTGCAGTTCGGCGACGTAACTGTCGATTTCGTCAAAATGGAAGTCCATCGTGCCGGACGCCCGGTCTCACTAACTCCGCAGGAATTTAAGCTCCTCAAGTACTTCTCCCATAACATCGACCGTGTCGTCACCCGCGACCAGTTATTGAACGATGTATGGGGTTATAACTCCTACCCGTCAACGCGGACCGTCGATTCGCACATCCTCACACTACGGCAGAAACTCGAGAAGTCACCCGCTTCGCCGGTCCACTTCATCACCATTCACAACGCCGGCTATAAGTTCACCCTCTAGACGCACCCGGGAATCATCGAAATGTTTAGAGGTACGCTACGCAACAAATTCCTGTTCGCCTTCGCCGCCATGTCGTCGCTACTCACCACCTCCACGCTGCTCATCGTGCGCCAACGGGTGGAACTGCGGGCGCGGGAAGAAATCCAGGCCGGCCTGCGCAATTCCACGCTTGCCTTTTCCCGAATGCAAGCGCAACGCGAAGCCACGCTCGAACGCTCCGCCGCCCTGCTGGCCGCCTTGCCCCCTCTCAAGGCTGTCATGACCTCGCAACACAAGGCCACCATTCAAGACGCGTCCCGTACCTTCTGGCAACTCGCCGGCAGCCAGTTGTTCGTCCTCGCCGATGCCAATGGAGCGGTCATGGCTCTCCACACCGCAAGCCCCGGCTTCACCGAGCACCAGGCGCAAACGGCAATCACCCGGATGCTCGCCGCGCGGCAGTCGCGGGATTGGTGGTACGGCGGCGGGCACCTGTTCGAGGTCTTCCTGCAGCCGCTCTATTTCGGACCGGTAGAAGACAACTCGCGCATGGGTATGCTCGCCGTCGGCTACGAAATCGATGCCCGCGTCGCCGCCGATGTCGCGAGTATCGCGTCGAGCCAGGTCGCCTTCCAGTTCGACAGCCAGATCGTGGTCACTACCGTTTCCGATCGCCAGAAGGCGGAACTGGCCGCACGCGCCCACCTGATCGGGCAGCCACACAACCACCCCACGCCCGTCGACCTGGCCGGCGAAACCTACCTCGCCACCACCGTCCCGCTTACCTCCGGCAAGTCCCCCCAAGTCGCCCTGACCGTCCTGAAGTCTTACGACGAAGCCACAGCCTTCCTGCACAATCTCAACCAATGGGTTGTCGGCCTCGGCATCGCCGCCGTCGTCGCCGGGTGTCTGCTGGTGTACTTCTTTTCCACCACCTTCACCAGACCCTTGGAGCAACTGGTGGCGGGCGTCAAGGCGCTCGAAGCCGGCGACTTCGCCTATCCCCTCGAAGCCAAAGGGACCGACGAAGTGTCGACGCTCACCGCCGCCTTCCAGCGCATGCGCGTCAGCCTCCAGGAAGCGCAAACCCGGTTGATCGAATCCGAACGGCTCGCCACCATCGGCCAGATGGCCAGTACAATCTCACACGACCTGCGCCACCCCCTCACAGCCATCCTGGCCTATGCCGAGTTCCTGTCGGAAAGCCGTTTGACCAATGCGCAGCGTAAGGACTTCTTCGATGAAATCCGCATCGCCGTCAACCGCATGACCGACGAGATCAACTCCCTGCTCGGCTTCTCCCGCCATCGCGAGACCATCCGGCCGCGCTACGCCTCCGTTCCCGAAGTCGTCGATCGCGCCATTCAGAACGTGACGGTCCTGCCCGAGTTCCACCAGATTTCCGTCAGATCCTACGTTCCGGTGGATTGCCATGGTTGGTTCGACCCCGCCAAACTCGAACGCGTCCTCCTCAACCTGCTCCACAACGCATGCGAAGCGGTGTCATCGCCGGCAGGTACGGTGACCGTATCGGCGCAGACCGTCGGCGAAACCATCGAGATTCGCGTCCGCGACAACGGGCCGGGCATCCCCGAAGCCATCCGCGAAAGCCTCTTCAAGCCCTTCGTCAGTCATGGTAAAGAAACAGGTACAGGCCTGGGCCTGACGGTAGTCCAAAAAATCCTGCAAGATCACGGCGGTGGCATCGAAGTCGAAAAGACCGGGCCGGACGGGACCACGTTCCGCCTATGGTTCCCATCCAGCACTCGCCCGACCTGAGCCCCCTCTGTAAAGAGGCGGGTGGAAAAAATCCATTCACAACCAATGGTTTGCCGGAGCCAGAGGGCGCACTTAATCGCATTCGCGAGGTTTTCTTCACGGGCCCGTCAGGAAGCGTTGCAGAATCCGACGACATCCTCCAACACTTCTCCCCCTTCGACCAGGTCCGCCCCTGTCTTCGGAAACAAACATCTTATTCGGGCCAACGCCATCCGCATTTCGCGTCGGCGTTCTTTGCGTCTTAGGGTCTTGGCGAGAGATCACAAAAATCCGCCATGACCGATACTTTCGCCCATTTTTCGCCCACCCCGAAAAAACTCATTCACAACCAATTGCAAAAAACTCAAAATATCTTCTAACCCCCGCCCCACCAGCAACTTAACCGCACTTTCCAAGCCCAAAACCCCCTCCGCTACTGCCGGTCCCGCTTTCGCCCGTGTTACTCCTGGCGCGAAACCCCGGTCGCCAGCCGCCGCCGTAACCGAACCGCGGCGCGTCAGCCCGCGGTCCTTCCTCACCCCCGTCAAC
>JADLDI010000008.1 GCA_020846745.1 Bryobacterales bacterium
CAAACAGCTCCAATTTGGCTCTCCTTTCCATCTCCGGCAGGATGGCAAACCGCCATCCCCCCGGGCTGTCCAGGTGGGGCCAATTCAGACCATCAAATGGGGCCAATTGAGAGCATCGAACTCACCAAACTGCCTTTTCATAAACGCGCAGAATAAACAAACCGTTCCGACGATACTTCGCCCACTCCGAAAACTTGGCATTCCAACTGCTGGAATTGTCGATGTTGATGTGCTTAAGGAAGGCGGTACGAACTGGACAGAATTGCTCTCGAGTGCTGATGTTCCTCAACTTGCACATTCGTCCTGGGGGAGCCTACGATCCAGTATCAAAAAGGAACTTGATGCTACCGGTAAAGATATGAAACGTGATGGGGGAATAATGATACTCGGGAGCGCAGATCGTCAAGCTGCAGAAGACCTCCTGACTCAAATGCGGCAATATGGCACCTTCGTCGTACCTGGGGGGGAGTTGGAATCCTGGCTGAACCATCTCGGCGCCACCGGGCACGGCCCTACATGGTTGATTGATATTTTTGAACGGATGGGGGAGGACCCGAAGGCCGCGAACTACGTACGTCCAGCTACCGGCGATGTATGGGCCTTCCTCAAGGGAGTTCGAGACTGGATGGTCGATGCAAACCGCAAGGGGATTCCTTCTTGAGCTGTGTGTGTTACTTGAATTCATCGACTAGTCAACAGAGGTACGCGCTGTTCGCCCTCATTTTAGTTAGTGAGGAAGGCGCACCTAGCGCAGCCCATCCACCTCACTTCCGACCATCAAATAAGCCCCCGTCCCCCACGTCTGCGAGCCCTGCCGAATCTGTTTGTACTTATCGGCCTTCCCCGGGTCCGTGCCCGCCGAGACGCCGGTTACTACGCCGTCCTTGACATAGTACTGGTTGACGGCGGTCCAGGCGCGGAGGGCTGGGGGGATTGCTTCCTTCTTAGTTAGGACGCCTAGGCGGGATAACTTTAGTAGACCATAGGCGACCATGGAGGTGGCGGAGGCTTCGGGGTAACTTGCCTTGTCATCTAGGATCGTGTGCCACATGCCGTCTTGGTCTTGCGTCTTTGTTAGGCCTGCCAGCATCCTTGCCGCAACCTTCTTCAACTTCGCGTATTGGGGGTCGGATTTGGGTAGCGCTTCCATGGTGTCGGCGATGGACATTAGCACCCAGCCGTTGCCGCGGCCCCAGAGGCTGGGGGAGCGTTGGGTGGTTTGCCAGTCCCACATGTGATAGAAGAGTCCGGTTTTGTCGTCTTGGAGGGGTTTGGCGTATTCGAGGATTTGGTGGGCGGCGTCGGAGGCGTCGGATGGTTTGCCGGAGGCGGCTAGTAGGGGGCAGGCCATGTATAGGGTGTCGACCCAGAGTTGGTGGCTGCCGATCCAGTGGCCCAGGGCTCCGGTGGGGCTGCGTTCGGCACCGCCGCCGGGGCGGACGAAGTTGCGGATGCCTTCGACGAGGGACTGGTATTCGGGTTTGGGGCGCACCTTGTTGAGGTAGGCGATGGCGGTGGCGGGGCTCCAGTAGCCGCAGTAGCCGGGGCGGCCGGTACGGGGTTTGGGTTGGGTGTCGAGCAGGTCGCGGAGGTTTTTGGTGGTGTAGAGGGCGGTCCAGCGTTCCATGTAGTCGGCGTATTTGGGGTCGTGAGTGCGCTCGTAGACCTTCATCAGACCGATTTGCTGGACGCCTTCGCCCCAGTTGAAGGGGTAGGATTCGGGTGGGGTTTGGATGAGGCGGTCGGCGACGGCGCGCCACTGGTGGACGTAGTTTTCCGCAGAGGCCAGGGTGAGGACACCCAGGAAGAGGGACACGAAGCGCATGTTGGAGAAGGCTGAGCACGCAATGGGCCAGGGTGGGCGGGGTGAAAAGGCGCGATTCGGTCCGGTTTATCCCCTGAAAGGGGTGGCATGAGACGTGCTCCCCTATGGGCCGATGCAACCTGCCCAAGTTAGCCGCCGTTCGTTTCTCGCCGCGTCCGCCGCGACCCGCGTGTTGGGCGCCAATGACCGTATCCGCCTGGGTGTTATCGGCACCGGGGGCCGCGGCCAGTACCTGATGAAACAGTTAAACCGCATCGGCGGCGTGGAGTGGGCGGCGGTGTGCGACGTCTATGATGTCCGCCGGAACCAGGCGGCCGAACTGGCGCAAACCTCTGCAGCGAGCTACAACGACCACCGGCGCGTGCTCGATCACAAGGACATTGACGCGGTGATTGTGGCGACGCCGGACCACTGGCATGCGCCGATTGCGGTGGATGCGGCCAAGGCCGGGAAAGACATCTACATCGAGAAGCCGATGGTGCATAACCCGCAGGATGGCCAGGCGATTGTGCGGGCGGTGAGGGAGCACAAGAGGGTGGTCCAGGTGGGGATGCAGGGCCGCGCGCTGCCGCAATTTGTGGAAGCGAAGAAGCGGTTTCTCGATACGGGGGTGATGGGAAAGGTGGGGTTGGCGCGGACGTGGTACACGTCGAATCGCGGGTACATCCAAACCGCACCAGCGGGTATGGAACAGAAGCCGGCGGGGCTGGATTGGGAGCGGTGGCTGGGGCGCGGTCCGAAGGTGGCGTGGAATCCGGATATCTACTTCAGTCCATATAAATGGCGGCACTACTGCGGCGGCCAGGTGATGGGGATCATGATCCACGTGCTGGATTCGGCGCACCACTGGCTGGGGCTGACGAAGCCCAAGGCGGCGATGGCGGGCGGCGGGATCTATTACCTGGACGACGGCCGCGACACGCCCGATGTGATCAACGCCATTTTGGAATACCCGGAGAAGGTGAACGTGACGTTTGAGGCGGAACCGCTGTCGGCGCCGGGCGTGAAGACCACCGCGGGCGTATTTCTACGCGGGACGGGCGGAACGCTGATGGCAGAACGGTATGTGCAGGACGTCGCGTGGGAGTATGTGCCGAACGACCGGTACAGCAAGGCGCCGGCGGAGAAGGGGATAGGAACTCCACCTAGTCCGGAACGATTACTAATTAACTGGCTCGACTGCATACGGTCGCGGCAGCGCACGGTGGCTACCGAGGTGGATGGTTACTATTCGGCCGTGGCTTGTTACATGGCCAATCAGTCGTATTACACGAAGCAGCGAGTGGAATGGAATCACAAGTGGGATCTGGAGGCGTACACATGAGCATCGAAAGACGGACCTTTCTTGGCGGGTTGGCGACGGCGGCATCGGCGGGACGCGTGTTAGGCGCGAACGATAGGGTGCGGCTGGGCATTATCGGCAATGGCGGCCGCGGGACGCACCTGATTCGGATGGCGCAGAAGGCGGGCGGCATGGAGTTTGTCGCCACGTGCGATGCATGGGACGTAAGACGGTCGCAGGCGTGCGAACTGATCGGGACGCCGGTGCAGCAATATGAGGATTATCGGAAGTTACTCGACCGCAAAGACATCGATGGAGTAATTGTCGCGACACTGGACCACTGGCATTCGCGGATGACGGTGGACGCATTGCATGCGGGTAAGGACGTATTTGTCGAGAAGCCGATGACATCGGTAGCCGAGCAGGGGCTGGAGGTGGTGAAGGCCGTACGAGAGACGAAGCGGCTGGTCCAGGTGGGTGTGCAGCAGCGGAGTTACACGCACTTTAAAGAAGCGAAGGAGCGGTTCTTCGATACGGGTGCGATTGGGCAGGTCCACATGGTGAGGACGCTGTGGAATGCCAATGGCGGCTATCTTACTCCGGTGCCGCCGGGCATGGAACGGAAGCCGGAAGGGTTGAACTGGGATGCGGTGTTAGGGTGGCTGCCGAAGCGCGAGTGGGATCCGAAGCGTTACTTCAACCGGTTCGCGTACTGGGATTTCTCGACGGGTGGGCAGACGGGCGGGTTGTTTGTTCATATGGTGGACGTGGTGCATTGGTATCTGGGCTTGCGTGCGCCGGTATCGGCGGTAGCGCTGGGCGGGATTTACCAGTATGACGACGGCCGCGATACGCCAGATAACGTGAACTTCATTCTCGATTACCCGGGCAACATCAACGTCACATTTGAGGCGACGATTACAGACATGATCGGCAAAGAGAGCGCCGATATTGTGTTCATGGGCAGCGGCGGACGGCTGAATATCTTCCGGTATGGGTATAAGTTCCTGCCGGCGGGCAGTCCGGATAAGCCGGTGACTTCAGCGGGGTCGCAGGAAGTGGCGCATATGGCGAACTGGCTCGATTGCATACGGACGCGCAAGGAACCGAATGCGAACGCCGTGGACGGCCATTACGGCGCGATGGCGTGCCATATCGGCAATATGGCGTATAAGCAGAAAGCTCGCGTGGAGTGGCGAAAGGAGTGGGATGTATGAGTATCTTAGTCGGCGTCAACATGGAGTTTATCCGGTGCGAGGATAAGTCGTTTGCGGATGGGATCGCGCGGGCGGCCGAGCTTGGTTACCGGTGGGTGGAGCCGATGGTCCACAACGGACGGGAGTTACTGAGCGAGGCAGGTTACTTCCATTCGGTGTCGATGGATGAAGATCCATTGGAGATCAAGGATATCCTGGACCAGTACGGGATCAAGCCATCGGGACTGAGCGCGCATTGTCCGCTGATGCGGCCGGAGATTAGCGTGCCGTATCTGCAGAAGGCGATCCGGTTTGCGGCGGCGATGGGCGCTCCCGTTATCAATACGGATGAGGGGATTCGCCCATCGTGGGTGACGCTCGATGACGCGTGGCATGTTATGAAGTACACGCTGCAGAGCGCGTTGCGGGTTGCAGAGCGGTACGGAATTCCGATCGGAATCGAGTGCCACCAGAGCATTTCGAAAACAACGGCGGGGTTGCTGCGGATCGCTACGCTGGTGGATTCACCGTGCTTGCGGGTGAACTACGACACGGGGAATGCGTTCCTGGGCGGCGAAGATCCTTATGCGGGATTGAAGGCGGTGTTGCCGCTGCTGTGCCACGTTCACGCCAAGGATATTTCGTTCGGACAGGCGCAGAATGAACAGGGCAAGGTGACGGGTACGCCCGTGGGTTGCGCGTGCGGCGATGGGGTGATCGACTGGCCGCGAGTTGTCAAGATCCTGTCGGAAGCGAAGTATAACGGGGTGTTGTCGGTGGAATGCGGCACGCCGGCCCAGGCGCTGAGGAGCCGCGAATACTTGCAGGAGTTGATCGCCAAGCAGGAGGCGCCTTCATGCGCGGCCTCATCGTTCTAGCATTCGCGGCGGCCGCTGGGTTGGCCCGTGTGCCGGACGGCACGATGCGGGTGTTGATCCTGTCGGGGCAGAACAACCACGATTGGCGGACGACCACGCCTCATCTGCGGCAGTTGCTGGACCAGGCCGGTAACTTCCGGGTTCGGGTAACGGAAGAGCCGGCCGGACTTACCCCGGAGATACTGGCTAACTACGACGTGCTTGTGTCGGATTACAACGGCGGGCGGTGGAATAAGACGGCCGAGGCGGCGGTGGAACAGTTCGTGAAGCAGGGCGGCGGACTGGTGGCCGTACATGCGGCCGATTATGCGTTCGGCACGATGGAGGTGTTGGGCGACAGGCACGTGCGCACCGGGATACGGGAGCCGGAGTGGACGGCGTGGCGGCAGATGATTGGCGGGTCGTGGGTGGAAGGTCCACCGAAGAGCGGGCATGGAAAGCGGCACTGCTTTCAGGTGAAGTGGACCGATCCGAAGCACCCGATTGCGGCGGGCCAGACGGAGTTTACGGCGTGTGACGAGTTATATCACCGGTTACGGATAGAGCCGAACGTACAGGTGCTGGCCACGGCCTATGACGATCCGGCACAGAATGGGACGGGCAAAGAAGAGCCGTTGCTGTGGACGGTGAATTATGGGTTGGGACGGGTGTTTCATACCGGGCTAGGGCATGACGTCGCAGCAATGCAGACGGCGGGATTCGCCGGGAGTTTTGTAAGAGGCGTGGCGTGGGCGGCGGCGGGCGCGATGGCGCCGCGACAGCCGGAGGCGGGGCAGAAGGTCAGGGCAATGGTAGTGGTCGGCGGGCACGATCACGACACGTCGTTTTATGGCGTGTTCGAAGGGGCGCCGGGCATCAAGACGACGGTGAATCCGCATCCGACGGCTTTCCGGAAGGACATGGTGAAAGCGGTTGATGTGGCCGTTCTGTATGATTTAGTGAACGAGATACCGGCCGATCAGAAAGCGATCTTACAGGGCTTTCTTGAATCGGGCAAGGGCTTGGTGGTGGTTCACCACGCGATTGCGGACTACAACAGTTGGGAATGGTGGTGGCGGGAGGTGGTGGGCGGCCGGTACTTACTCAAACCGCTGGACGGGCAGGCGGCGTCGACGTTCAAGCACGACGTGGAGATGAACGCGAAGGTGGTGGCTGAGCATCCGGTGGTGAAGGGCATTCCGCCGTTCCGCATTCTGGATGAGACCTACAAGGGGATGTGGATTTCTCCTAAGTCGAAAGTGCTGCTGCGGACGGATGAAGCGACGAGCGACGGTCCGCTGGTGTGGATTAGTCCCTATGAAAAGTCGCGCGTGGTGTATATCCAGTTAGGCCACGGGCGCGACGCGCATGAGCACCAGGCATTCCGGCAGTTAGTCAGGAACGCGGTTCTATGGTCGGCAGGTAAGTTGTGAGACTCGTGGCCGCACTGTTAGCGATGGTACTGCCGGCGCTGCCAGCACACCGGTTCTATGCGTGCGGCATGACATCGAAAGGCTGGGTAGTGGGAATGAAACTGCTGCCCAGCGGCCTTTTTTTGAATACGGGCGGAATGGAGTGGGAGCGGTTGGGATTTATGCATCCGTCAATAGCAACACTCGATTATGATCCGCGAGATCCGCGGCTTATTTACATGGCGGCGGGGAACGGTTGTATACGGTCGGGCGACGGGGGCCGGACGTGGCGTATTACTACCGACAGCGATGTTACGGAGTTACAGGATGTTGCTGTGGATCGGACCGCACCCGATACGGTGTGGATTGCGCTGCCCGACGGCATCGCTGTGTCGCGGGATGGCGGTGGGAGTTGGAAACGGTCGGGGCCGGCGGTGACACGTAAGTTTACGCAGACGATCCGGGTGGACCGGACGCGGGCGGGGCGGGTGATCGCGGGGGGCGAAGACGGGATCCATTTAACTAGCGATAACGGCGCGCAGTGGCGGCAGGCGCTGAGAGGCGTGCAGCCGACCGATGTTGCGCAGTCGCCCGGTGATGCGCGCGTATGGATGGCCACGACGATGGACGCGGGACTGTGGCTATCATCGGATGGCGGGACGGAATGGTCGCGAGTGAAAGGGGTTCCGGGGTCGCGAGCACTTTATAACGTGCGGTTCGATCCGACGGATGCAAAACGGGCTGCGGTTAGCGGGTGGGGCATTGGCGTGATGGTGACCCACGACGGTGGGATGACGTGGCATAGCGCAAATGCGGGGTTGCCGTCAATGCAGGTGTGGCGTGTCGCGTTCGATCCGGACCATGCGGGGCGCTTGTACGCGAGCGTTCACGAAGAGGCGCTATACCGGTCGGACGATGCGGGCGATAGCTGGCAAGCGGTGGGACTCGAAGGATCGATTTTCACCGACCTGGTGTTTGTGCCGGAGGTGGTGCGATGAAGGTGCTGGTTGCGTTGCTCGGCATGGCGGTGGCGGGTTGGGCGGGTACGCGGGAGGATAGTTTCCGTAGCCGGGTGAACCAGGTGATCGCGCATAATGCGCACGGCAATACCGGGTATCAGCATATCGCGGCGAAATTATATCTCAAGCAGGATGCGGCATGGGCGTCGCAGAAGCTGATCGAGTTACTGAAAGATCCGACCGGCGATATGTTTTGGATGTTCCCGGCGACGGCGGTTGCCTTTCTCGACAAGGGACAGCTTACACCGGAGGCGCGCGGAGCTTTGCGGCAGGCGTGGAAGACATATATGCCGAATCGCGGGGATACCGAAAACCACTGGCTACTCTATTACACATGTCTGTATCTGATGTCGCAGATGTATCCCAATGAGGGCGGCGAAACGTGGTACACAGGGAAGACTTCGGCGGAGAATATGCAGGAATCCGAAACATGGATTCTGAAGTGGATGGAAACGACGACGACGATCGGACAGGGCGAGTACGACTGCACACACTATATCGGCGTCTATCTACTGCCGTTGTCTTATCTGGCCGAGTGGGCGAAAGATCCGGCAATGCGAAAGCGCGCCCGGATGATGCTCGATTGGGTGATTGCCGACTATGCGGTGGAGCAGTTGAACGGGATCTACGCGGGCTCGCATGCGCGCACGGACGATAAACAGGTTCTTGAGAAGTGGGATGGTGTCTCGTCGGACTTCGGGTGGATCTTATTTGGGTTGGGGCACCCGTTGCCGGGTTATAGTTACTACGGATTCTTCTATGTGGCGGCTTCTGCTTATCAGCCGCCTTTGGTGATTGAGCGGATCGCAACAGACCGGTCGCAGGATTATGTTCACTACGAACGGAAGCGGACGCGGAACCGGTGGCGGTATTCGGATTTACGGAATGCGCCGGTTTATAAGACCACCTACATGCAGCGCGATTATGCTGTGGGGTCCGACCAGGGCGGGCTGTTGCAGCCGATCCAGCAGCATTCGTGGGACGTGACGTGGAATGTGGACGATCCGCGGAGTGCGCACAACACGATGTTCTCGACCCACCCGTACTCGTCGGTGTTTGAACTGCAGATGTACTTCACGGGCATGCCGGATTTCATTACGGAAGCCGTAGCGCGGTCTAAGAAGACTTATGATTCGCCGGATAAGTTTCTCGGTGGGTCGAGATACGAGCAGATTGTGCAGAATCTAGATACCGTGGTGGCGCTCTATGACATTCCGGCGGATGCGCGGTTTCCGCATGTACACGGGTTCTTTTCGCGGGACTTGACGCCAATCGTGGAGCACCCATCCGGCTGGCTGTTCGCACGGGGCGGGCGCACCTATCTCGCGTACAAGCCACTGGCGAAGTGGGAGTGGCGGTTGACCGCGGCAGGTGACAGGCGGCTGTACAGTCCGCATCTGAAGAACGGCACGATCGTGCAGGCTGCTTCTGTGGACGAGTTCCCGAGTTTTGAAGCATTTCAGCAGAAGATAGCAGGCCTGCCGCTGACAGTCGAACTTGAGCCGAGGCCGGCTGTTACGTTCCAAACGATACGTAACCACCGGATTGAGGTCCGCTATGGTGAAGTGCCGCGGGTGGACGGGGCCGCGATACGTTACGACGATTGGAAGTTATTTCAAGGACCGTATCTCAACGCCGAGGTGGGTTCGCGGCGGCTGGTGCTGACCCACGGCAAGTTACGCCGGACGATCGATTTCAATCGCATGACGGTTGAGGATGAGGAGCAATGAAATGGATTTCTCCCGCCGGAGTTTGCTTGCCACGGCGCCTGCCACGCTAGCCGGCGGCCGGACAACCGCCGCCGCCGGCCGCAAACTCTCTTTCTCTGAAGAGTGGCCGACGGAACGGATAGCCGCGGCATTGATTTCGCGCGCCGAATGGAAGCCATACCCTAGAATTCAGGACCGACACGGGTGGCAGGGCTTAGATGAGGCGGCGCGGGCGGCTGCGATCAAAGCGGGTGAACGGCAGTTACGTCAGCCTTGGCAGGTATTGCCCGCGACGCTGTTCCTGGAATTTGCGCGCGAAGGCAACCGGTCGCGCTACGAGGCGGCGCGCGATGAGCGTAGAGAGGCGTTGCGTGAGTTAGCGATTGCAGAGGCGGTGGAAGGTAAGGGACGGTTTCTCGACCAGATTGCGAACGGTATCTGGGCGACTTGCGAAGAGACGTATTGGGGTGTTCCGGCGCACATCAATATGCAGAAGGCGGGCAAGGGGTTGCCCGATGTGGCGGAGCCGACGGTGGACCTGTTTGCCGCCGAGACCGGGAGCCTGCTGGCGTGGACCGACTATCTACTTAACTCGCAGTTAGATGCGGTATCGCCGCTGATCCGGAAGCGGGTACGGTTGGAGATCGACAGGCGAATCCTGCTGCCGTGCCGCACGCGGACCGACTTTTGGTGGATGGGATTGACGAAGCGCGACCGTCCGGTGAATAACTGGAATCCATGGATCAATTCGAACTGGCTGACCTGTGTGCTGTTGATGGAAGCGGACGAGCGGCGGCGAGCGGCCGATACTTATAAGAGTCTATTTTCGCTCGATAACTTCGTCCAGGGCTATCACGAAGACGGCGGGTGCGACGAAGGTCCAGGGTATTGGGGGCGGGCGGGGGCGTCGCTGTTTGACTGCCTGGATTTGCTCCATTCCGCATCTGGCGCGCGGATGGATTTCTATAAGGTCCCGCTGGTACGCGAGATCGGGCGGTATATCTATCGCGCACATATCGCCGGCAACTGGTATACGAACTTTGGCGATGCACCTCCTAGGATGCAGCCGGCGGGGGACCTTGTGTATCGCTACGGACGGCGTATCGAAGACGCGAGTATGCAGGCACTCGGCGCCTGGGTGGAGCATAAGCACGGCGAGGGGCGGACGTATCGCGACAGTATCGGCCGGGTGTTACCGGCGCTGTTTAATCGGGCGGAGATTGGCAAGGCCGATGGTCAGCCGCCGCTGATTCGCGATGCGTGGTTATCCGGCATTCAGGTGATGGTGGCGCGGTCGCGTGGGGGGTCGACAGATGGGTTGTATCTCGCCGCGCAGGGTGGACACAACGCGGAGAGCCACAACCATAACGATGTCGGTAACTTCATCGTGTTCGCCAATGGGCAGCCGCTGTTTATCGACATTGGCGTGGAGACTTATAGCGCGAAGACGTTCAGTGCGCAGCGTTACGATATCTGGACCATGCAGTCCGCCTGGCACAACCTGCCTACAGTGAATGGCTTGATGCAGGCGGCCGGCGAGGAGTTTCGCGCCACCAACGTTGCTTATGAGGGCGGCGAGACGCGGGCCCAACTCACGATGGAGTTAACGCAGGCTTATCCCGCGGAAGCGGGGATCGAAAGCTGGCGGCGCACACACCGGCTCGATCGGTCGGCGAATGAGATCGCGATTGTGGACGAGACGGTGCTGCGCGACGGTAGGGGTCCGCTGCAGTTTACGTTAATGACACCGCGGCGACCTACGGTCGAGGGCGGGGAGTTACGGTTTGAGGGCGCAACCGCAGTGTTCGACTCGAGCCAACTGGCCGCGACGGTTGATAGCGTTGAGGTGAAAGACGGACGCCTGCGCAATGCGTGGGGCGACACGTTGTATCGAATACTTTTAACAGCGGCGCATCCGCAGCGCCGCGCTACTTACACGGTTCGCATACGGCAAAGCTAATCAGGAGAGAACTTATGAGTACCACGCGCCGCACTTTCTTATCCACGGCCGCTTTAGCACCCGCAGCCGCGAGCACTCGCGTCCGATCCGCAGGCGACCGGATCAACATCGGCCTGATCGGGACGGGAGGACGAGGGCGGAACCATATCGCCGACCTCACGAAGCTCAAAGAGTCTAATGTGACGATCGCGGGGGTGTGCGATATCTACGGTCCGCACCGCGAAGCGGCTGTTACTAACATCGAGCGTGCGTTTGGCAAGAAGCCCCGCGCGACGGTGGACTATCGCGAGATGCTCGCGTGGGAGGAGATTGATGCCGTAATTCTGGCGGCGCCGGACTTTACGCATAGCCAGATGCTGGCCGACGCGATTGAGGCCGGCAAAGACGTCTACTGCGAAAAGCCGATGGGGACGAAGTTCGATGAGGCCAGGCGGGCGTATCTGGCGGTGAAGAACTCGAAGCAGATTGTGCAGATCGGGACGCAGCGGCGGAGCGACCCGGGCCTGATCGGCGCGGCGGCGGCCATGCGGTCTGGGGCGATCGGACAGGTGACGCGCGTCGATATGGAAGTGCATATGCAGGAGGCGCGGTGGAAGCGTGACTTCTCGATGATCAAGCAGGAAGATCTCGATTGGCCGCGGTTCCTGTTCGGACGGTCTGATCGTCCGTTCGATGCCGGCCGGTTCAGGCAGTGGCAGCTTTTCCTCGATTACACAAACGGCATCCCCGGTTTGTGGATGAGTCACTTTATCGACCTTGTGCCGTGGTTCCTGGACGACCCGTTTCCGCAGAGTGTGGTGGCGAGCGGTGGCGTGTATTTATGGAAGGACGGACGCGAGACCAGCGATGTGTTCGACGCGACTCTAACTTACCCAAAGGGCTTTATCGTCCGGTTCTCGATGACACTGACGAATGACAACGGCGGACGCAACCTTTGGTACGGCACACGCGGGACGCTGGATGCGGAAGCACTGACGATTACAGGCGCAGGGAGTAAGAGGCCGGACCGGGTTATCGGTGAGGTGAAGATCGCGAAAGAGCCGGTGGAGTCGCACATGGAGAACTGGCTGCGGTGCATACGGTCGCGCCAGACACCGCGCGCCGATATTCACGCCGGGTTCTCGCACGCGGTGGCGGGATGCATGGCGGCCGAGGCGTTGCGGACAGAGCGGCGGGTCCACTTTGACCCCACAAAACTGGAAATGCTGTAAGCCGCGATGACACGACGATCGTTTGTCGCCGCCGCGTCGCTGGGCGTTGGTGCCGCGGCGGCTCCTATTATCCGGTCAATTGAAACGCTGACCGTGAACTACCCGGTTACGAGTTACTTCCGGTTTTTCACTAAGCCTGCGCGGCCGGCGGTGTTTGTAAAGGTCACCTGCGATGGGGGCGTGGTCGGGTGGGGACAGAGCGTTCCGACACACACCTGGAGTTATGAGACTGTCGAGTCGGTGGAAACGGCGATCCGGAGTTATCTTGCGCCGGCCCTTCTGGGCAAGAGCGCGGTGGATATCTCGGGCGCGCATCAGGTGATGAACCGCGCGATCGCGCCGTCGTTCTCGACGGGGATGCCGATCGCCAAGGCCGGCGTCGATCTCGCATTGCACGACATCGCAGGCAAGGTGGTGGGACAGCCGGTGGCGGGAATGTGGGGGCGGAAGCCGCTCGAGAGGATCACGATCAGTTGGACGGTGAATGCGCGTACGCTCGACGAGGCATCGGCCCTGGTGGAAGGTGGGCGGAAGCGGGGGTACAAGCATTTCAACATCAAGGTGGCGCCGGACCCCGTGTTCGATGTGGCGCTGGCGAAACTGGTACGTCGATTGGCGCCGAACTCATTCCTCTGGGCCGATGCCAATGGAGGGTATGAGCCGGCCACGGCGATGAAGGTCGCACGGCAGTTGGCCGATGCCGGTGTCGACGTGTTTGAGCAGCCGGTGGCCGCCAACCGTTTGACCGCGTTCCGGGACTTGAAGAGGTTGGGGGCGCTGCCGATTCTGATGGACGAGGGGGTTGTCTCGTCTACCGAGTTACTCGAATTTATGCGCCTTGGGCTGCTGGACGGGGTCGCGATGAAACCCGCGCGGACCGCGGGGTTGTGGGACGCGCGGCGGCAGGTGGAGATCTTACGGGACGCCGGGATGATGGTGCTGGGGAGCGGGCTGACGGACCCGGACGTATCGCTAGCGGCTTCGCTGGCTCTGTATGGGGCTTATGGAGTGCAGTACCCGTGCGCGCTGAACGGCCTGCAGTTTCTGACGGGCAGCTATCTGAAGAAGCCTTTTGAGTTGGAAGAGGGAACTCTGCGGGTGCCTACCGGTCCTGGTTTGGGTGTGACGGTGAATGAGCAGGCGATTCGAAAGGCCGCTGCGTGAACGGTAACTTACTATTCGTGTTCGCGGCGCCCGTTTTGGCGGCTAACTTCTCTTTTGAGAAGTTGGAGAGTGGGCGGCTGGCTGTATTGGATGGCGGTAAGACGGTGCTGGTGTATAACTACGGGCCGCAGCTTGCGCCGGGCGCACCGGACGACCGGAAGAGGTGCTGTTACGTTCATCCGGTGAACACTCCGAGTGGAGTTACGGTGACTGACGACTTTCCGAAGGACCACTACCATCATCACGGCCTGTTCTGGGCCTGGCCGATTGTCGAGGTGGGTGGGGAACGGTACGACCTTTGGGTCTACAAGGGTGTCGAGCACCGGTTTGGTGGATTCGAGGGGCGGAGCGCGGAAGGTGAATCGGCTTTGCTTCGACTGAAGCAGACGTGGGTGGTGGGGAGCAGGACCATTGCAAACGAGGATGTAGCCGTGAAGGTGCATGCGGCCAAGGGCGCAGACCGGACTATCCAGTTTTCCATTCGCATCACGCCGCTTGAGGCGCTTTCGATCGGCGGAGCGCCGGAGCAGCAAAAGGGGTACGGCGGGTTTAGTGTCCGGTTTGCACCTCGAACGGAGACGGCGATTGATACCGACCGCGGCAGGCTGAGCGGGGACGAGAACCATGTTACACATCCCTGGGCGTCACTGAGTGCGAGTTACCAGGGGAAGCGCGCCCGGCTCCGCATCGATTCGGACAAGGACAATCCAGGCTTTCCGACCGAATGGTGTCTGCGCCAGTACGGCTTTTTGGGCTCGAACTATCCCGGCGCCCGCCTCGAAAAGCTTGAGGCCGGCAAGCCGATCAACCTGCGATATACCGTCACTGTTTCTGACCTGCCATGACCACACGACGCCAGTTCCTGTTTTCATCCACCGCACCATGGGCGGCCGCCCCACCTACGAAGATTACCCGCATCGAGACCATCTACTGGCCTAATCGCGACGCCGCGCCGTTCTGGCCGCACTGGACCTGGGTGCGGATTCACGCGGACAACGGGCTTTCGGGCGTGGGTGAGACCTATCCACGGAACGAAGCGGAGGCGGCGCTGATCCACTCGACGGCTGCCCAGATGCTGCTGAAGCAGGACCCGCGTAATATCGACCGTATCTGGACCGACCTATATAACGCGTTCGACTACCAGATCGCCGGCGGGACTGAGATGCGGGTGCTGAGCGCGATTGATCTCGCATTGTGGGATTTACTGGGTAAGTCGATGGGCCAACCTGTTTACCGGCTGATCGGGGGTAAGTCGAACCCGCGCGTGCGGCTCTATAACACCTGCTTCCCGCATAAGTACGACTTCCACAAAGAGCCTGAAAAGATCATGCGCGAGGTGATGGACGGCTATGGCATACGGGCAATCAAGGTGTGGCCGTTCGACCCGGCGGCGCGGCGGAACCAGCACCAGTTCGTGACCGTCGCCGATATCGAAGAGGGGCTGTTCCCGATACGGCGGTTGCGCGATACGTTCGGCAACGACATCGAGATCCTGGTGGAGTTTCATAGTAACTGGAACTTGACGTCGGCGATCCGGATTGCACGGGCATTGGAGCCATTGAAGCCGATGTGGCTCGAAGATATGCTGCTGCCGGGTAACTTCGCGCAGTACCGGCAACTGGCGGAAGCCACTTCCCTGCCCCTGACGATTGGGGAGCGGATGGCCGGACGGTATCAATTCCAACAGTTACTCGATTCGCGAGCGGCGAAGTATGTGATGTTCGACCTGTGCTGGTGCGGCGGGTTGAGCGAAGCCCGGCGGATTGCCGCGATGGCGGACGCGCAACAGTTGCCGGTGGCGCCGCACACGGCGGGCGGTCCGCTGCTGTTTTATGCATCGACACATTTGACAACAGCGCTGCCGAACGTTTGGATCCAGGAAAGCTGCCAGCGCTTCTATGAAGGGGACTGGCCGAAGATGCTGGCCAATCCGCTGGTTCCGAAGGACGGCTGCATTACGGCTCCGGAACTGCCGGGGTTCGGGATGGAGATCAAGCCGGAGGTGTGGGAGCATCCGAAGGCCGTGCGCCGGAGCACGCCGGCTTAGCGCGAAGGCTTGATGCCCACGCTCGCGGCAAAGCATTGCGCGACAGATTAGTCCGGCTTAGTCGTCGATTATGCGACCGCGGAGTTTCTTCGAAGAGGACCGTTGGGATTTCGCTTCCAGGCGGCGACGTTTTGAGTTGAGGGTGGGACGGGTTGGGCGGCGAGGTTTGGGGACGACTTCCGCCCGGGCGATCAATCGATCGAATTGGGCGCGGGCTTCGGCTCTGTTCGCCTCCTGCGTCCGATGAACGCGCGAGGTGATAATGAGGACGCCGTCTTGGGTGAGGCGGCTGCCGGCTAATGCGAGCAGTCGCCGGCGTACGTCGTCGGGAAGCGAAGGAGAGTTGGCAACATCAAAGCGGAGTTGGACGGCGGTGGAGACTTTGTTCACGTTCTGGCCGCCGGGGCCGGAAGCGCGGACAAAGGTCACTGATAGTTCCGAATCTGGAATCGATATAGGCAATGGACATTTCCAGAATAGCTTGCGGGTTGGTTGTCATCCTGAACGGTCTTCAGGTTTTACACAGGGGAGTCAAGCCGCCAACCGGAGTTCCAGCCGAACGCGGCGATGGCCTTATCGCTCGACACAGCACCATCGGACTCGGCAACGTTGTAGACGCCGCGTTCACCGCGTGTGACAGCCAGTTCGGCCGCCTTAGCGGCCGCATCGACATGCACAGACCCCGGCGCGACCGGAGCATCGAACCCCGTACCGGGCCCGTAAAACAACCCATAGCGAAGAACAAGTCCTGTAAGCGGCGCCTCAACCACCTGACGTTCGAGGCTAAGCACTCCCTGCACGGTCTCGCCATACACCGGATGTGTCACCGGCAGCAGCGGATCGGTTTCGTGGTGGGGCTTTGCCCCCTCGTCATAAATGAAAGAGATGCTCTGGGCGATGAAGCGTCCGGCGCCGGAATGCACAGCGGCGGCAATCAGATTGCGTGTG
This sequence comes from Bryobacterales bacterium, assembly GCA_020846745.1. Classification (GTDB taxonomy): domain Bacteria; phylum Acidobacteriota; class Terriglobia; order Bryobacterales; family Bryobacteraceae; genus JADLDI01. The sequence goes on from JADLDI010000008.1 coordinate 16,631, forward strand.
CCAAGGTCGCGAAGGCGGGCGTTGCGCGCCAGTGCAGCAGGCATTTTGCTTGCTTCAAGCGCGTAAGGCAGGTCAGTCAGCTGGTGGATGACAACGTCGGGCCGGATCATCTCTAAGTGTCGCCGCAGAGCGTCGGCGTCAAATACGTCGACCACAACCGGTTCGACTCCAGCCTTTTTCAATTCCGCGGCTTTGTCAGGCGAGCGAGTGGCGCCGGAGACACGCCAGCCATTTTCGAGAAGCAAGGGGACGAGACGACGGCCGATGGCTCCGGAAGCGCCGGCAACAAAGATAGTGGGGGTCATAGGATAGATGATTGGCCGTTGGGGGCCTGTGCTGCATTTACCAGAATACTTGTGCCACAGGCACTCGCGCTACGCGGGACATGCGCCGGCCCAACCCGAACCGTCGTACCCGTGCTCCGGTGAAAGATCGCTCGTACGTTGGTAAATTGGGGAGTCGAACTTCACCCGGTTCCTTATGTTCAGCTACCCGCCCCCGATTTTAGGTGTTCTGCTGATTCTGGTCACCTTTGTGGCCGGGGCATACGATATACGTTACCGGCGCATCCCGAATTGGCTGTCGCTGGGGGGTGTTCTGCTTGGCATCGCTGTTCATGCGTTTTTATTTGAGTGGCCAGGCGTCGTCTACTCCGGTAAGGGATTGGCACTCGCCCTCGCGATCTACTTTCCGTTATTTGCGTTACGGGGCATGGGTGCGGGCGATGTCAAACTGATGGCGGCTGTCGGTGCACTGGCAGGCGCTTGGAATTGGATCGGCATCTTCGTGATCACGGGCGTTCTTGGAGGGCTGTTCGCGATTGTTCTGGCCACGTCTCAAGGCGCCCTTCGAGCAACTGTACGAAACGTCGCGTATATATTTGCGGAACTCGCGCATCTGCGGATGCCCTATACCGGCCGGTCCGAACTCGATATACGCAATCCGAAGGCACTGCGGTTGCCGCACGCAGCAGTGATTGCGCTTGGGAGCGGCCTTTTTCTGCTGGCGGCGGCCAAGTGGGCGCCAAACTAGCGGAACCGACCTACTGGCTGACCAAGCGCTTTCTTACGGCATAGAGGACGATTTCGGCGGTGCTGTGGAGGTTTAACTTCTGCATCAGGTTCATACGATGGGTTTCTACCGTGGAGAGACCTAACTGCAGAAGGTTGGCTACCTCTTTGTTCGAGCGGCCTTCGGCCAGTAACTGGAGGACCTGCTTTTCGCGGTCGGTCAGTAAGTCGTAGGAGTCTTCCAAGCCGCGCTTGCGGAGGTAGCGGACGTGCTCTTCGAGTAATGTCTTCGCGATGGCGGGGCTAAACCAGGAATTGCCCTGGTGGATGGCATGGACGGCAGAGACGACTTCGGTTTCGGCACTATCTTTCAAAAGATAACCGCGGGCGCCGGAGGTGAGGGCGCGGAGGACATAGCTTTCGTCGGAGTGAACGCTTAAAATGACGACGCGCGTAGCGGGGCTGGCCTTTTGCATCTGGGCCGCGGCGTCGATGCCGTTCAGCTGCGGCATGGCTATATCTAAGATGGCGACGTCGGGAGTTAGTTGCTCGGCGAGTTGCACGGCTTCGCGGCCGTTGGCGGCTTCACCGATTACGCGGAGTGTGGCGTCTTCCTCGAGGGCAGCTTTGAGTCCGCGGCGTACGATGGAGTGATCGTCAGCGAGCAGGATACGGATCTCTTCAGGCATGGAGTTGCGCCTCATGAACGGGGAGTTCGACGGATAGCTCCGTTCCACGGCCCGGCGTGGAGCGCACCTGGAAGACGCCGCCCATTTCGGTGACACGTTCCTGGATGCCGACCAGGCCTAGTCCGGAACCGCCGGTGGGTTCGATGCCGACACCGTCGTCCAGGATAGTGAGCATAAGGCCATCGGCGCCGGCGGCGAGGATTACGGAAACGGACTTGGCTTTGGAGTGGCGTGCGCAGTTGGTGAACGCTTCCTGCACGATGCGGTAGAGGTTGGTGCGCTGACGGTCAGTGAGCGAGCCTAAGTCGCCGGTCACTTCGAGGGTGACGTTGATGTCGTGACGGCGTTCAAATTCGCGGGCCTGCCAGCGGAGGGCGGCTTCAAGGCCGAGGTCGTCGAGCATGGTGGGGCGTAGACCCATGGCCATGTCGCGGACGGCCTGGAGGGTTTGTTCGAGCAGGACACAGGTTTGATCCACGTGCGCATCGAAGTCTGTGGGCGAGGCGCGATGGACACGTTTGAGAGAGCGCAGGTCCATGCGGAGGCCGGTAAGCATCTGGCTGATTTCGTCGTGGAGTTCGCGGGAGATGGCGCGGCGCTCTTCCTCCTGGGCATGGACCAATTGCTGCGACAACTGGCGCATTTCATGTTGGGCGCGTTCGGCGCGGAGCCGCTGGCGGGCGGACCGGCGTTCGAGCACGGCGACCCAAACGACACTGATGATGGCGACAATCAGGCCGAGGATGACGGTGGCGGTGACCATTTTCCTGAGGAAAGCGAGAAATTCCTGCTGTTCCTGGTCGGCCGCTTTGCGCTGTTCAAGGAAGGTGGACTCGGCGAACTTCTGGACCTGTCCGGCGAGTTTGAGGGCGGCTTCGCGGCGGGGCATGACGACGTGGCGGAGGAAGGCGTAGCCGGAGGCCTGCTTATCGGCGGCGTCCCATTCGAATACGGGGTCGAGGGATTCCCAATAGCCGTCGATCTCTTTGCGGAGGGCGCGCACCTCGTCGGGGTTGCTGCGGGCAAGGGCCGTTTCGAGCGCTTTCAGGTTCTGTTCGGATTCGCGGCGAATACCGAGGAGTTCTTCACGAGTCTCGCGAGCGCGGGACTGCGAACCGTCCATGAGGTAGTCGCGGATGAGGACGCTGGAGACATGGATGCCAGAGCGGACGGCGTCGAGACTGCGCCAACTGCGGCGGTAAGACCGGTTGAGTTCGGAAAGGGAGTTGTAGAGTTCGCCCGTTCTTCGAAGGCCCGCAACGCCGGAAACAATCATCATGGCGACGAGGCTGCCGAAGGCGACCACAAGCAAAGGCCAGCCGCCAAAGCGTGTGTAGCGCGGGTTGGCGGGCGGCGGCTCCGGTAAAGACCGGATGGTGCCTCCGTTAGCGGCGTGTTGTGATGGCACAGGAGACATGCTTGTCATATTCACGGACCTAGACGGCACACTGCTGGACAAGCGGAATTACTCGTGCGACGCGGCGCGTGAGGCGCTCAAAGAACTGCGACGGCGTAAAATTCCGCTGGTGGCCGTTACCAGTAAGACGAACGCGGAGTTGGCGGCGCTGCACGGTTTGTTGAATATCGAATACCCCTACATCGTTGAGAACGGGGCGGCCATCTACTATTCTGCCGCGTACGTGGTGCGGTTTGGCTCGCCCTACACGCAGATGGTGGAGTTGCTGGAACGGGCAGCGCGAGAGTCGGGTGTGGCTGTGCGCGGATTTTCGGGTATGACACCGCTCGAAGTAGCGGCGGTGACCGGCCTGACGCTTGAAGCCGCAACGTTGGCGAAGGTTCGCGAACACGATGAGCCGTTTCTTGTGGATGGTCCGGATGTGGCGCCGCTGCTGCGGGCGATTGAGCGGATGGGGAAGCGCTGGACGCGCGGCGGCCGGTTCTTTCATATCCACGATGCAATCGACAAAGGCGAGGCGGTGCGTGTGGTTTCGAACCATTTCCGCTCGCGTTGGGGCCAAGTTGTGACGGTAGGTTTGGGCGATGCGCCGAACGATATTCCGATGCTGGCCGTTTGCGACCATGCCGTGATTGTGGGCGATGAGTTCGCAACGGAAATGCAACGGGCGCTGCCGCGGGCCCGCGTGACGGCGGAAGGCGGACCCGCAGGGTGGAACCGGGCGGTGTTGGAGTTGATCGGTCACACCGCCGCCGAGGAGGCCAATAGCGGCACCGGCATGGTGACGACGGGCGAAGACGACGCGATGGCAACGTGAACACGGGGCCGGGCTTTGGCGAAGTCTGTGTCGTGGACGACGGATTCGAGGTCGCGCAGGAAGTGGGGGAGCGCGGATTGGACGCGAGCCCAACTGGGGACGCGGGGGGCGCCGGCAGGGTCTGCCAAGTAGCCGGCAGACGCGTCCTGAAGGCTGTAGCGAAAGGCGGTAATGGCGCCTTCTTCGGCATCGCGATCGAACCGGAGGCCGTTAACGGCGGCGTCGGCAGCGTAGCATTCGAGCATGTCGTGCGCGACGTTTTCGTAGGCGAGCGAGGCGGAATCGAGTGCGCCCCGATCGAGCGCGACACCTTCGGCGGCTAACGCACGGAGCAGGACGGCGGCAATGTCGGCGGCCATTTTGCGAAGACCGGTGGTGGGAGCGCCGGCGTTGAGGACTTGATGCTTGTGGTCGTAATTATCGGCGAGTTCGGTCTGGCAGACGGCTGAGGCGGCGCAGGAGCGGTGGACCTCAGCGAGCATGCCGATTTCGAGACCCCAGTTGCTGGGAATACGGCTGGTGCGCGCGAGTTTCGCGTTCATGGCAAATTCGCCGGCGAGGACATAACGGAAGCTGTCGAGGAAAGGGAGCAGGTCGGCATGCGGAGCCAGCTTGTGGAGCGCGCGAATGAGCGGCGAAATGAACAGGCGGGTGACGCGGCCATGCAGACGGTCGGAACAGCGCGCGTAGTAGCCTTTACAGAAATCGAAGTTGAGGTCCGGGTGCATGAGCGGGTAGCAGAGACGCACCAGGAGTTCGCGGGTGTAGGTTTTGATGTCGCAATCGTGGAGAGCGATGACGTCGCAATCGCGGCGGGCGAGGGCGTAGCCGTAGGCGAGCCAGCAGGCGCGGCCTTTGCCACCCGGACCGGGGTCGAGTCCGGCGATTTTGAGGCGGTCGAGCAAAGAGGCGATGCGGGGGTGATCGACTTGGAGGACGTCGACCGGTACGCGGAAACTGTCGAAGAATGAGCGCGCGTGGAGGTACTGGCCTTCATCGGCCTGGCCAAGGGCGAGGACGATACGCCCGAGGAAGCGCGCGGAGTGGAGTTGCTCGGCGATGCGCGCCATCGCGGGCCCTTCAAACTCCGAGTAGAGGGCGGGCAGCACCAGAGTGACTGAGGTATTTTCACTGAATTCAACGAGTTGGCGTTCGAGCCGGGCCGCGGCGTCGCGATTCAGGTTGTGGAGAGTAGTTACACGTCCGTTCTGAAAGAAATCTGCCATTAGTCGCTCCCAATGACAGGGTACGGGAATGAAAAAAGCTAAACCATCCGGTCGATAGGGGAGGACAGAGGTTTAGAGTTCGGTTTCGGCTTCGCGCTGGAGGCCGTCGCGGTCGAGGATACGGACCTCGCGGCCGGAGACTTCGATGAGCTTTTCAGCCTGGAAGCGGCCGAGGTTTCGGGTGACCACTTCGCGAACGGTGCCGAGACGGGAAGCCAGTTCCTGGTGGGTCATCGGCAGGGTGAACTGGTCGGTACCGAATTCGAGGATTTGGGCGGCGAGGCGCTGGCGGATGGAGCCGAAGCTGATGCGCTCGATTGTGGCGACCAACTGGCGAAGGCGCCGTCCGACGACTTTGAGGGAAGTGAGGGCGATGGCGGGGTTCGAGTGGCACAACTGGAAGAACTCGCGAGCATCGATGAAGAGGGCTGCCGCCGATTGGGTGGCAATGGCGGAGGCCGGATAAGGGTCGCCATCGAAGACGGTGACCTCGGCAACGCCTGACGGCGCCGGAATCATGGCGAGCATGACCTCGCGGCCCGAGGAAGACGTCTTTGAGATCTTCACCGCGCCGTCGATTAAAAGAAACAGGCCGCGGCACGGCTCTCCTTCATAGAACAGCTGTTCCCCAGCCTGGTACTTCTTTTCGACGGCTCGCTGGGCAAGCGCCGCGAGGTCGGAATCGTTCAGTTCCGCAAAAAGCGGGATGCGCCGTAACAGGGTGGCGCGGGACGGTTGTCCGGGGCCGTCAATTGATCGAATTAACGTAGGCAATTAAGTCCGCCATATCAGCATTTTGGAATCGAGGCCATGCGACCTTCTTCTCCTTCATTTTACTGAGCATGTCGGGACCATGGTGCCACAGCGCCGTGACGACGCCGATGGAATCGAGTTTCTTGGTCTTATTGGCCATGGGAGGAGCGATGGGAGAGTTGCCGCCATGGCAGGTACCGCACTTTTTCGAGGCGAAGACTTTTTCGCCGTGTTTCACGTTGCCGGGTTCTTCGAAGTACTGAATGGACCACAGATAGCCAACGATGCGGCGCATTTCCTGCTCGGTGATGTCGGGCGGAAGCTGGATCATCTTGGAGGCGTGGTTCCACATGGCGACAGCGAGGTCTGCCGATGTGCGGGAGCGAAGGCGGCCCTTCGAGAGGTCGAGTTCGCCTTTGTGGCAGCCGGCGCAGCCTTTGGCCTGGAACAGCACCTCGCCCGTTTCCGGAGAGGCAGGGGAGAACCGCGGACTGGCGGGTTTGGCGCCGGGTACGTTGCGCGCGTAAACCAGGAGATCAGTCAGTTCCTGGCCGCTTAGCTTGGGCCAGTCGATCTTCCGCTTCGTGAGTTCCTCGCGCATTTTGGGAGCGTGGTTCCACATATCGCGAGCGAGTTCGATGGGATCGGTGGTCGACTTCCAGGATGTAAGCGGCGGAGCGGCGCCGCCGGAATCTACGCTGTGGCATTCGCCGCACTTCTTCGACACGAACGCGGCGCGGCCACGGGCAGCGTCACCGGGAACTTCAAAGTAGCGAAAGGCAAAGAAGTAGGCATAGAGGTCGGCGGCCTGCTGAGCCGATAGCTGCGGTTTGGGAATATTAGCGCGCTCCATGGCGGCCCACATCTGGGGCGCGTGGTTCCACATAAGAGATGCGAGAACAGACGGCGTGAAGCCGCGGGCGGTCCGCTGGCCGAGATCCGGCGCGGACTTACCGCCCTTACCTGCTACCGAGTGGCACGCGACGCAGCGCTGGCCTTCAAACAACTGGGCCCCGCGCTGCGCGTCGCCGGGAACGATCATGAATGCCAATAGCCACCACATAGGGTGCCTCCTAGCGGGATATTCTGAGTCCGATTACACCCGTGTGGGTACGGAAACCTTCGTACAGAAACAGGGGTTGGGTCATGCCATACCAGCGCCATTCGCCGTAGGCCTCAACCATGGTACTTAACGGCAAGGCCAGCCGTCCGACAGGCTGGTAATAGTTGGTTGGCCGGGTGCCGCCCGACCGGAAAAGCGATCCGCCGAACGACAGGTACGGCATATGGGGGCCGGCGCCGCGGGGGCGGACTTCCAACAAGCTGGTAACAACGTGGCCGTTGTCGCGATAGTGCGAGGTCGCCGGCAGCAACGCCTGTGGTTCGAGGTAGCCGACGTCGGAACGAAGCACGGAGCGCGTGTACTCAGTCAGAAAACTGAAGTACTTGCCTGCTTGCGGCAGCCAGTTGATGGCGCCGGTTATGGCGTAATTCCGGAAGCTATAGTCGGTAAACGATCGGAGCGTAGGCGAAACGCGAGTGTTGGGGTTCTGGTTATCGAGGAAATAGAAGTTACCCGAGAACCGGAGGTTGGTCAGTAACTGGGCTTGCACTCGCGCGCGGACCTGTTTGTAATTGTGCAGGCTCGTGCGGAAGTAACTCTTGTCGCCGGAGGAGCCTTCAAAATCAAGGTTCGCACTCACTTTGGAGGTCGGGCGGACTGTGACACCAGCCAGGCCGACCTGTTGGCGGATGTCGCCGGATTCAGGCAAGCCGTTGGATAGCAAAGACGGAGGAGTTATCGCATTGCCGAATACATAGCGATGGCCGCCGCGCAGGGTGACTTTGGGGATGACGTCGACGAAAGCTTCCAACTGCTGGCGATTGTAGTTGACGACGGTGCGTTCCGCGGTGAACAGGTTGCGGGCATCGCCGACCGTTGTGCCGGTAAGAAACTGTTCGGCCAGGAGGGCCGAAGAGGCGTTGTGGAACCGGTCGGTCCAGAAAGATTCGAGCACACGGAGCCATTTGGTGGGCCGCAGTTCGGCAGCGGCGGAACCGGAGGTCCGAGGCATCTTGGCTTCGGAGCCTAACAGGGTCTGGAAGGTGTTGAAGAAGCGCCCGACGCCGGCGAGGAAAAGACCGCTCCCGCGGTCGGAATAAGTAACGTCCGAAGTAGGCCGGGAATAAATGAAGGAGGCATATAAATGGGCCCAATCCGCGGGAGCGGCGGTGAGGAGACCCTTGGTGAAAATGTTGCGGCCGTTGACGTCGTAAGTGCCGAGAAGATCGGAAAGGAAGAGATTCTGGCCAAGGACAGGGGTGGTGCGATTGCCGGCGTTGCGAAGGGAACTGAAGATCCTCTGGTTATCGCCGTACGTGCCGCCGCCCTGTTCGAGGGTGGCGTGCCAGCGGCCCATTTCGAGACGAACCCCGCCACGGAAAAGATTTGTGCGGTCGTCCAGAAGAGTGGGGACCGGATACTCATTGGAATTGGCGACGTACGGGGTAATGCCGCGGCCCGTGCCTTCGTCGCGCATCCAAGAGAAATAGGGTACGATCCAGTTTCCGGGGAGGATTTCAAGTTCCGCGTTCGAGTAGCGGCGCTGCGCGTCGTAGGAGCGCTGGTTGAGCAGCGTCTGGGGTGCACCCGGATTAGCGAAGGAAGGCAGGAAGTTGAAGTACTGAATGTTGCGGTAATCGCCGGTAAACCGGTATACCTTTGTCCGCTCCATATCGATGCGGAAGGTGTTATACGGGTCGCCACCCCAGTTATGGGCGCCGATGTTGAGACGATCGAACACGCGGCGCTTGGGATCGGTGATGTTCGCCTCAAGGCCCATCAGTTTGGGGCCGGAGCCGAGGTTGACGACACTCCGATAGGTATTGAGGTCGCCCCCGACGGTCTGGACGAACCGGTTCCCGATATCGAGTTGAAACGAGACATTGCGCTCGGGCGTGGGATTGGGCGACTCGGCCGCCGCCTCTTTGCCGGCGGGCTTGGCCTCTTCGGTCTTTTCCGCGGGCTTGGCCTGCTCGGCGGCAGCAGCCGCCGGTTTGGATTCCTGGGCGAGCGTCAGGCCGGCGCTCAAAAGCAACACAAATAGCGGTTTCATCGCAGTAGCGCCTTACTCACGTGCGAGCCGTGTATCTTTTGATGACAGATGGTACAGTTCCGGAATCTCGCGCTCCGGAGGTCGTGGAAGGCTGGGGGAATGCCACCCAGCGCCGCGCCGCTGTTGAGATTAGCGTGGCATTCCAGGCAAAGCTGCGTGACGTTACTTCGGGTAAGCATGCGCGGGTTCGTGGACCCGTGCGGTTCGTGGCAGGTGGTGCAGCTTTCGAGCCTGACGGGCGCGTGCTCATAGGCGAACGGACCGCGCTTATCGGAGTGGCACTTGAGACATCCCGGCTCGCCCCCGATCGTCTGGCCGATATTCTTCGATAGAAACGATCCGTGGGGATTGTGACAGTCGGTGCAGGCCATCGGCTGGTTGGGCTGCTGCTTCTGCGCCAGGAAATGGGTGTGCGGCTTCTGGAACTGGGCGCGCATATCCATGTGGCAGGTGGCGCACTGCTCGTTGATGCGCATGGCGCGCGGCGCCATCGCCGGCGGAGTATGGACCGAGTGGCACGACGCGCAGGCCACCTGGTTGCGCCCATGTCCGCTCATCACGCGGCCGACATGGCTCGGCTGGTTGGTATGGCATTTCAGACACGTTTTGTCCGTTTGGGACGGAGTGCCCTTCTTCGGATTGAAGATGTTGGCCGGGTCGGCCGATTCGGCGTGCTTGGCGGCGGGACCATGGCAGGACTCGCAAACACGGGTTTCCCAGCCGCGGCGCTTATCTTTGTCGATAGCGGCGTGCCGGTTCCTTTTGAAGAAATTGTTATAGATATCTTCGTGGCAGCCCATGCAGGCTTCCGAGCCCGCATAGGGCGAAGCGGGCGTTGAGGCGGCCGGCGCCGCTTCGGCCGCGGGCTTCTGAGCTTCTTGCGCCCAGCCCGCAGAGCAAATAACGAGTAGGGCCGCCGCCAGTTGAACGGCGATCCTGCTCGGAGAGGAAGCTTCTGCAGCAGTCATTGGATACTCACCAGGTGCGGCATTCCTAGGCATCTTTCTAATTGAGATGGAGCGGTCTCATTTGTTACGTAGAGACCGCTCCCTCTTAGGAGAGTCCTCTATCGCGAACTACTGCGCATGAGCGCGGGCGACAGAGAAGTCGGCGCTGGGGCCATGGCAGGTGGCGCAGGCCTCGCCGAGTTTGGTGGTGTTACCGAGCGCATGCGACTGTGCCGCGATATTAGCGTGGCAACCGATGCAAGCCGCGGTAACGGCGCCCGCCGGGTTCAGCGGACCCTGCGGATTGGTCATGTCGAGCTTACCGGTCGGCAGTTGGCCTTCCGATCCGTTGACGTGACACATGGCGCAGTTACCGGTGAAGCCGGCCGCGCCACTCTTGGTCAAGGCAGGGTAACGAACTTCACTGAAGTCGTTGACGCTGCCGCCGAAGCCGATGACGGTGTAGTCCGCGCCTTGTTCGGCGAGACCCTCACCGGTGTGGATGCGATGGATCATATAGGCCATTCCGACGGCTTGCGGAGCCTTGGCCTTCTCAGCAGCGTTGGTCGTGGTAGGACGACGCGCCTTATCGGTTTCCGACGCGTTGTGGCACAGCACGCACTGTTCGACCTGGTTGCGGTTGGTGCCATGCAGAGACAGGAAGCCATGGCAAGCGTTGCACTTCGCCGTCGTGACGACGACGCGGCGCGGGGCGACAGCGGAGCCGTCCACCGAGAAGTTCACCACCTTGTTGATGGCGCTGTACTCGGAGTCCATCTCCTTCTGTGTGCCTGCCAGCAGTTTCGACGCACGGCGCGCTTCGATGCCGATCGAGAAGGTCCCCTTGGCATCGGCCGGAATGGCGTGGGTGAACGTGTACGTACACTGGCCGTCCGTCGTGCAAGTGGAGGTCCGCGTCGGATCTTCTGACACATAGCCGCCGGTGGTGACGTCGGAACCGAAACTGGTGTAGCCGTAGTCGGTAGTGGGGCCGGCTAGAACCAAGCCAACACGATTGGGCGTGGTCTGCATTGAGGTCAGCGGAATCGGAGCGCCGGAGCTATCCTTTATGCTGAACACAACGGTGGGCTTTTTGCCGGCAACGCCGTCCGTCACACGGATAATGTCGGCGACAACACCCGGCACCTGCTTGGCTTCGAACTCGATGGTATGCGCGCCCTTAATGGACGCGTCAAATTCCAGCTCGCCTTCGGGGCGGTGGCAATTCGCGCACTGATTGTCGTTTGGTTGCGGCAGGCTTAGATGGTTCTCGCCCGTGGCAAAGTTCACATTATCGTGGCAAGCGCCGCACGCCTGGCGGCTCGGCTTGGTCAGGTAGTTGGCCGCCTGGGCAGCCACCCCTTGGCCCTGCTCGTGGCACGCCTCGCAACGGCGGATGTTGGCCGGGAAGCCGACCGTCGAATAGTCGTGAACGGACTGGGCGTTGCCGACGATGACGTACTTCTTGCCGGCCTGAACGCTGGGCAGCTCAGCTCCCATGTGAATCTTGTGCGTCATGATTGTCATGTCAACCGATTCACCGGTATCGGGGTCGGTAGTCTGTGGCTGGTGGCACACCACGCAGACCTCCATGGTGCGGCGGGAACCGCCGTGCGCCGCGAGTTGATCGTGGCACTTGTTGCAACTCGCCGTCTTGATAACGTCGCGGACCGTGGTGACCTGGCCGCCGGCCGGGACAAACGTGTAAGCGTCGTCATCGTAATTGGTACCCATGTCGAACTCGGTCAGGTTACGGCTGCCATACATCGCAATCGTGTGCGTGGCGTTCCGGTCGATACTCGCCGGAGCCTTGGTGCCGAAGGTGTAAATATATTCGCCTTCAGTCACGGTCTGATAAGTGCCTCCGGTATCGGCGCCAGCTTGGGTCGCACTGCGCCCCGTGATCGGGCTGGTTTGTACGCGGGTTGTATAAGAAGTGTAATAGGGTGAGCCGGACGGAATCGTCGCGGCCACGAAGCTGCTGGCAACAGTGCCGGGCGTCGTGACGCCAAGCCTGTCGAGGGGCAAGCCCCGGGGATCGGTAACGCGGAAACGTGCGCGGATGGTACCGTCCGTGGCAATTTCAGCGCTCAGGATCTTAAATACCAATCCCGGGCGGACGAAGTTCACCATGTTCGGGTCCGCGTAATAGGCTTTATCCTTCTCTGTAAATGGAGAAGAGGGGGCGCTGACCAGGACGGCACATAGAACCAGTGCGGCCAGGACAGCGGCTATTCGGAAGCTAGACTTCCGGCAGATGCGGAGAAACATTTTTTGTTTAGGCTCCTCACTCGGACTATCCAGGGTGTTCCCGACACGTCCCGCCAGGTTGATTCCGCGTACGAGGAAGTGACCCATGATCTCGGTAGGTTCATCTTGCATTGTACAGGCCAAACCGGGAGCTTCGGGTAGTAATTTCTTAAGTCCTTATAACGGAGGGGTTTGGGGGTGCGTGCCGAAAATCCATTCACAAACTGCTGCCTTTTTCGTGGGGGAATTCCCGGCAGGGTTGGGGGTATTCCCTCAGGTTCGTTTGCGCCGCTGGAACCTGCCGTTTCCCCCAACTGCAACTGAGCATTCGGGTTGGCCTCACGCGCGGGAGGTGGCCCGCAAATTGCCCTATTGTCATCCGGATATGCCTGCACAAGTACCCGGAAGGGTTAAAGTTGCGCTCGACGGCAACGAAGCCGCCGCTTGGGTGGCGCACCAAACCAACGAAGTAATAGCTATTTATCCGATTACCCCATCCTCACCCATGGGCGAGTGGTCGGATCAATGGTCGTCAGAAGGGCGCCGCAATATCTGGGGTGCGATTCCCAGCGTCATCGAGATGCAGAGTGAAGGCGGTGCAGCGGGGGCGCTGCACGGAGCACTGCAGGCGGGCGCGTTAGGCACGACATTTACGTCGTCGCAAGGCCTGTTGCTGATGATCCCGAACATGTACAAGATCGCGGGCGAGCTGACACCGACGGTGATACACGTCGCGGCCCGCGCGATTGCAACCCACGCTTTGTCGATTTTCGGCGACCACCAGGACACCATGGCAGTCCGCCAAACAGGATTCGCCCAGTTGTCGTCCGCCTCGGTTCAAGAGGTGATGGATTTCGCGCTGATTGCGCAAGCCGCCACATTAGAATCGCGCGTTCCTTTCATTCATTTTTTTGACGGATTTCGCACTTCGCACGAAGTAACCAAGATCGAACGGCTCTCCGTAGAAGACCTGCGGGCGATGATCAACGACGATTTGGTGAAGGCGTTCCGAGAGCGCGCACTCAGCCCCGATCATCCGGTGCTGCGTGGTACGGCGCAGAACCCGGACGTCTACTTCCAGGCGCGCGAAACGGTAAACCCGTTCTACATGGCTTGCCCCGCCATCGTGCAGCAGGTGATGGACCGGTTTGCGGCACTCACCGGCCGCCAGTACAAACTGTTCGACTATTGCGGCGCGCCGGACGCAGAGCGCGTAGTGATCCTGATGGGCTCGGGCGGCGAGATGGCTCGCGAACTGGTCGACGATCTCGTGGCCAAAGGCGAGAAGATCGGTGTGCTGCAAGTAAGATTGTTCCGGCCCTTTGCGGTGGAAACTTTCATTGATGCCCTGCCCCAGACCGTGAAGCAGATCGCAGTACTCGACCGGACGAAGGAACCGGGTTGTATCGGCGAACCGCTCTACCTGGACGTGATTGCCGCGCTCAACGAGTCGTGGCCGGAAGGCAAGGCGCAACCGAAAGTGGTGGGCGGCCGGTACGGCCTCTCGTCAAAGGAATTCACGCCGGCCATGTTGAAGTCGGTCTTCGACGAAATCGGCAAGGCGAAACCGAAGAACCACTTCACCGTCGGTATCGTGGACGACGTGACGCATACGTCACTCGAGTGGGATGCGGACTATTCGACGGAAGATCCCGACACGGTGCGCTGCCTGTTCTACGGGCTCGGCGCGGACGGTACGGTGGGCGCCAACAAGAACTCCATCAAGATCATTAGCGAGGACACGGACAACTACGCCCAGGGCTACTTTGTCTACGACTCGAAGAAGTCCGGCTCGGTGACGATATCTCACCTGCGGTTCGGTCCACGCCCAATCCGGTCCACTTATCTTATTTCTAAGGCCAGCTTCGTGGCCTGCCACCAGTTCTCGTTCCTGCGCCGGTTCGACATGTTGGACGGAGCGCAAGAAGGCGCAACGTTCCTGCTGAACAGCCCGTACGGCCCGAACGAGGTTTGGGACCAGTTGCCGCGGCAGGTACAGGAAACCATCATCAGGAAAAAGCTGCGCCTGTTTGTGGTAGACGCCAACTCCGTGGCCAAAGAATCGGGCATGGGCACACGTATCAACACGATCATGCAGACGTGCTTTTTTGCGATCAGCGGCGTGCTCCCGCGAGAAGAGGCGATCGCGGCCATCAAACGGTCGATTCAGAAGACGTATGGCAAACGCGGTGAGACGGTGGTGAAGAAGAACTTCGTTGCCGTCGACACGGCGCTCGACCATCTGCATGAAGTCAGCATCCCGGCCGTCGTTTCGGCGATGGACGGCCATATCGGCGCGATGCCGGCGGCGGCGCCCGACTTCGTCCACAAGGTCGCCGGACCCATCCTGATCAACCGTGGAGATTTCATCCCGGTGAGCGCATTCTCAGTCGACGGAACGTTCCCAACCGGAACGGCAAAGTGGGAAAAGCGTAACATCTCCGACACGGCCCCCGAATGGGATGCGGAACTCTGCATCCAGTGCGGCAAGTGTATGCTGGTGTGCCCGCACGGGGTGATCCGCTCGAAGGTGGTGAAGCCCGAAGCGCTCGAAGGCGCTCCGTCGGGCTTCCTGACGGCGAAGGCGAAATGGAAGGAATTCGGCGACCGGCTGTACACCCTCCAGGTGGCGGCCGAAGATTGCACCGGCTGCGCCCTGTGCGTTCAAGTCTGCCCGGTGAAGAGCAAGAGCGACGCCGCGCATAAAGCCGTGAACATGACGGCCCGCGACGGCAAGCTCGACCGCGAACGCGCCTGGTGGGACTTCTTCCTGAAGCTGCCTGAGATCAAGCGCGACGAGATCAATCACGTTCTGGTAAAAGACGTTCAGTTGCTCGAACCGCTGTTTGAGTTCTCGGGAGCCTGCACGGGTTGCGGTGAAACGCCTTACATCAAATTGATGACCCAGATGTTCGGCGACCGTACGGTGGTCTCGAACGCTACGGGCTGCTCGTCCATCTACGGCGGAAACCTGCCGACGACACCGTACACGGTCAACGCGGAGGGCCGCGGCCCTGCCTGGTCCAACTCGCTGTTCGAAGACAACGCAGAGTTTGGGCTCGGTATCCGGCTGAGTATCGATCAGCAGGCACAGACCGCTCGCGACCTGGTGGAACGCCTCGCGGCCGACCTCGGCCCCGAATTCGCCGCTGCCATCCTGACGGCGGAACAGAAGGAAGAACCGCAGATCTTCGCGCAACGCGAACGCGTAGCGGAGTTGAAGGCGAAGCTGAAGGCGATCGACAAGATCGAAGCGCGCCAACTGGAACCGCTGGCCGACGCGCTCGTAAAGAAGTGCGTATGGATCGTCGGCGGCGACGGTTGGGCGTACGACATCGGCTACGGCGGGTTGGACCACGTGCTGGCCTCGGGCCGGAACGTGAACATCCTGGTGCTCGATACGGAGGTCTACTCCAATACCGGCGGCCAGATGTCGAAAGCGACTCCGCGCGGCGCCGTGGCGAAATTCGCGGCGGGCGGCAAACCGGCCGGCAAGAAAGACCTGGCGGCCATGGCCATGATGTACGGCAACGTGTACGTGGCGCGCGTGGCGTTCGGTTCCAACGATTCGCAGACGGTGAAGGCGTTCCGCGACGCGGAAGCCTATGACGGGCCCTCGCTGATCATCGCCTACTCGCACTGCATCGCCCATGGCTACGACATGTTGTACGGGCTCGAACAGCAGAAGGCTGCCGTCCAGTCCGCCTATTGGCCGCTGCTCCGCTACGATCCGCGGCTGGTGAACGAAGGCAAGAATCCGTTCCAACTGGATTCCAAACCGGCCACCATTCCGCTGCGCAAGTACACCTATAACGAGGGCCGGTACACAATGCTGGCCCATGCCGATCCGGCTGCGGCGGAGAAGTTGCTGCATGAAGCCGAACGGGACGTGCAGGAGCGGTGGGCGCTTTATGAAGCGCTGGCTGCCCAGGCGCCGAAGAAGTAACCAGGAGAAACACGCAAATGATCGACCTCTCCACCAAATACATGGGGTTGAAGCTCCGGACTCCCATCGTGGCGTCATCGGGGCCCCTGCAAAAGGATGTTTCAAACATCCTGAGGCTGGAAGACGCGGGCGTCGCCGCGGTTGTGCTGCACTCGCTGTTTGAGGAGCAGATCGAGTTGGAAAGTACCCATCTCGACCGGTTCCTGTCAGACGGCACCGACAGCTACGCCGAGTCGCTCTCGTTCCTGCCCGACATGCGCGGATACAACATCGGGCCGGATGCCTACCTGGAGCACATCCGGCGCGCCAAATCCGCCGTCGACATCCCGATCGTCGCCAGCCTGAACGGCATTTCGCTGGGCGGCTGGATCGAACACGCAAAGCTGATCGAACAGGCCGGAGCCGATGCCCTGGAACTGAACCTGTACGATCTGCCCACCAATCCCTCGATTTCCGGCGCCGATGTCGAGCAGCGGCTGGAAGATCTGGTCCGCCACATGAAGGCGTGTGTCCGCATCCCGCTCGCCGTTAAATTGTCGCCTTTCTTCAGCTCGATTCCGAATATCGCAAAGCGGCTGGATGTCGCCGGGGCGGACGCGCTGGTGATGTTCAACCGCTTCTACCAGCCCGATTTCGATGTCGAGGCGCTCGACGCGTTCCCGAACCTGAAACTCAGCGACCCGAGCGAGTTGCTGCTCCGGATCCACTGGGTTGGCCTGTTGTACGGCAAGGTGCGGTGCGACCTCGCCATCACCGGCGGCGTCCACACGTATCTGGAAGTATTGAAGTCGCTGATGGGCGGGGCGACCGTGGCCATGCTCACCTCCGCCCTGCTGCTCCGCGGTATCCCCTATTTGAAGGACCTAGAGGCCGACCTGCTGCACTGGATGGAGACTCACGAATATGAGTCTGCCGAACAGATGCGCGGCAGCATGAGCCACCGCTCGGTTCCCGATAAGTCGGTGTTTGAACGTGCCAACTATATGCGCGTGCTGTCCAGCTACGCGCTACGCAGCAGTTAATTTAGCTTTGTTGGTTGGGAGTCTGGCGGCGGAGGTTGAATAGCCTTCGCCGCCATATCATTGCCGCGAGCCCTCCTCCGAGAAGAGCCCACGTCGCCGGCTCCGGATTGTGCGTGTGCACCTTTAGATCCCAGGTGTAGCTCATGGTTTGCAGATCGTAGGCGCCCATTGACCCTGTGGGTTCCATGTACAGAACGCCCTTTAAATAACCCGCGCTATCCCAACCGGTCAGCAGCGGCTCGTAACCCGGTATGTCCCGGAAGCCGGCGGGATATTCAATTTCGCCCGAGCGGTAGGGCAACCGGCCAACGATGTTCGATTCGCACGGCGAGCATCCGCCCTGGCCATAGCTCAGTACCTGCACGGTACCGTCGAAGGTTGCCTCCCCCGACATTACGAGCACGCCCAGATCGCCCAACACGGTAGAGGTGATTTCGTCCAGGCCGATGATCGAATACACTTCGGTCCCGTTGGGGCCATGAAACGTGACGTCGCGATACCAGTTGTAGCGGTCGCTGTTGTAATAACGTTCACCGATCTCCGCTGAGAACGGTCCGGCCAGCAGCGGTGCTACCGAGAGAAGCGCGAGTAACAGAGGGCGTGTCATGGCAGACCTCCCAAACAGGATTAATGGCCGTAAACAAACGACCGTTGGCAGAATAGCACTCTGATTTACAGTTGTACATCGCCCACTATTTCGAGCAGGACTAGGGTACTGCCGGACGGCGTTCCAGGGCGGACGCGTACGCCGCCGTCACCGCACGGTACGTCTGCAGGTAGTCCGCTGCTGCTGTTTCGAACCGTTCGCCCGTCCGGAGGCAGTCGACGAAGTGTTGCTGAGTCGCCCGCACGCTGTCTCCCCGATACCCCGCTTTCACGCAGTTCTGCCATAAAATCCGGTTATTTCGCAGCACATCGCCCGTCGCCGTCACCGTGAGAACCCCCGATTCTCCTTCGAATTCGGCGTCGCCCAGAGGCGGACTGTCGAGGGCGAGATCGGTGAACCGGTGGCCGTCGATTATCCCGCGAAGACCGGAACCGTGCAGGGTCAGCAGTTGAGCGAAATCCTCGCCGCGTACGATCGGATTACGTTTGTCCATCGTGGCCGTGATTTCTTTGAAATCCCCAAAAAGAAATCGTGCGGTATCGATCGGATGAACCAGCGTCTCGTAAATCAACAAACGGGCCATGTCCCGGAAGTACGGTTGGGCCGGATAGGGAGAGTCGCCGAAGCCGTCCCGCTTGCGGATCCGGAACCGGTACGTGACGGGCTGGCCGATGTCGCCGGCCTCTATGGCCTGATGGACGACGCGGTACCAGGGCTGCCACCGCCAGTTCTCGTGAATCATCAGCCGGATACCTGCCTCAGCCGCGATTTCCGCCATCCGCTCGGCTTCCGCAAGCGTTGGGGCCATCGGTTTCTGGCAGATGACCGCAAGGTGGTGGCGCGCGGCCTCTTCGACGATCTCCAGGTGGGTCTCAGGCCGCGTGACAACGTCCAGGAAGTCGATGGTTTCGTTCGCCAGCAGCGCATGTACACTCGCGTAAGCCTTCGGAGCCGCCGCCTCGGCGCGGCCGAGGTCCGGGTCGCAGGCGGCCACTATCTCAACGCATTCGATCCGCCGCCAGGCGTCCAGGTGGAATGGAGCGAAGAAGCCGCAGCCGATGACGGCGCCGCGAAGGGTGGTCACGCGCCGGTCACCTGTTTCACAAACGCGAAGAAGGCCTTCTTGCGAGGTGTGTTTAGCCCCCAGTTGACCGGAACGGACTGGTAGCCGTCCGAATAGTCGTTCTTACCCGGATCGAAGTATCCCCACGACGCGTAGCTTTCAATCGCCTGGCGCATGTTGTTCGACGGCTGGTCGAAGTCGAAGTGGTCGTCCTCGTTGAACAGCACCGGCATCGCGCGGTAGCTGGGCAGCGCTCGCACTTGGCGGACCATCTCGGCAATGCGCGCCGGCTGCTTCACGCCGTTGCCGTGCAATAGCACAAAATCCGAAGCTTTCACCACCGCGTCCGAAGGCACAACCCCGCCGTTGAAGCTGGCGCCCACCAGCAGCCGCCGCCCTTCATGCTCATACGACTTCGTGAGTGCAATCAGCTCGGGCACATTCGCCGCCTTGAGCGATTCCATCTGGTAGGCCCGGTTATCACATTCGTTCACGAGGTCGACGATGACATTCCGGTAACCGCGGGTCAGAATCCACATCGACGCTTCGTGACAGGCGTGTCGCACGGCTTTGTCGCTTTCAAAATGCTCGTCCTGGCCGAAGTAGAAGTAGTTCACCATCGGGACCATCCCGAGTTCGTCGGCCTTGTCCAAAATGCGCTCCAGACGGTCCATGAATTCGGGCTTTAGCGTCCCATCCCGCTCGAACGCACTATTTCGCCATGGCTGTAGCTTCGAATAGCCTTCCGGACTTCCCCCCTGCAGGCCGATGGTGAAACTGAGCAATCCATGCCGGCGCCACTCGGGCATAGCTGCCACGAACTCACGCGTGTTCCGCTCCGCATCCCACTTGCCGGTATCGGAGTACCGCCAACGGCTAACGGTAGAAGGGTTGGCATCGTCGAATATCCCTTGAATCATGCGGGAATTCATGAGCAGGCCTTCGATCTTCAGGTGGTCGAAACGGCGCCCCTGGTAAGTGGGGCGGCCATTGATGTGGAACTGGTCGGCCTGGATGGAAACGGCGGTTCGGCGGCGCGGCGGTTGGGCGCGGAGCGGGATAGCGGAAAGGGCGGAGGCGAGCACGGTGCGCCGGGTCATGGGGTGAATTATAGCGGTGACAGAGTAGTAACAGCCGAGCAACCGGATCTCCCCCCCGGACTATCGGTACAGGAGCGGTTTCCCCTCGAGTTGTGGCAACAGCCCTTTCACGGTAGCTGTCGTTTCGTGGAAGTGCAGTTCGACGTCGAAGGCGAGTTGGAACCGGCTAGCAATTGTGCCGTTAATCAGGAGCGAGCCTGCAATGTCCTTTAACATCGGCGCGTCGCTGACAAGTAGTTCCGCGACAGCGCGAATCGCTCGCGTGTGGTTAGAGGCGACGTAAGTATGAACGCGTCCGGTTTCGAACGTCCAGTTTGTGACGATCACACGCGAAAGCGTCGCCCCCTCGCCATCTCTTGCCTCGTCCGCAATACTGAGGTCGCCGCAACTGATGCCGTCCCCCGTCAGGCGAAGCCGCAGTTCGTGTTGCTCCTGAAACTGGGCAAGCAGTGGCAAACTGCTTCTGCTTGCAAGCACAATAATATTCGAGTTCACGCTGTCGGTCACTGCCACCGCTGACGCTTCTTTGTAACCGACGCGGTGCTGAAGATTGTCGCGGAACCAACGCCGGATGGCCGTTTTCGCATAGCTATCGCCAGCCGGCAAATACAGTCTCACCGGTACCATGTCCATATCGGCAACGAACTCGCCAGTTTGCGCCGCCATTTCCGGAAAAATCTGGTGCAACTGCTTTTTGGCCGCGGCGACGAGTTCCTTCTCTTTCGACCGAAACATCGCGTCGTGGTTGATGTCGAGAAAGCGGAAATACGCCCCAAGTTTCCGTACGTAGAAGAAAAGCGGTTCAGAGAGAACGATAAACGGCTGTAGTTCACCATTATGCGCGGGTTCGTCACGCCGTTGCGGCATCGGAACCCGGGCACATTGGTGAAACCAGACGATCATGCTTGGCGGCAGTGTTTCCCAAAGCGGCCGGAGTTCAAGGATTCTCTTCGCTCCTTTATCGGACAGTATGAGCATCTGCTGCTGTTCCCACAATGTTCGATCGGTCCGAAAACACTTGACCAAGTCGGCTCTCAGGCGAGATACCGGCGTACTCGCGCCGACATGGCCGAGCACAGACGACGCTTCCCGGTCCGTCGCTCCATCCGGAAATTTATCCGCGTACAGCTTCAGTAGTTTCCCGTTATTGCTCTTAGGCTTGAAGAAATCGTTGTCCTGGCGCAGTCGCTCCGCCAAGTTCCTAACCACTTCAGGTGGTGGTTGTCCAAGACGTGCCGGGACCGGGCTCATACTCTAACGAATTTTACATGATTTTCATGAGAACCTTGTATTTCCCCGCTCGCGCCTCAAACAACATCGATCAGCATCACAAGTCTATATTTTTCAACCAGTTAGTTGAATCATAGCGCGGCCCGGGGTACCATTCCGGTCAGGATGAAACCGAAAATCCGATTTCAAAACCCAATTTTCTCCGCCCCCAGCTTCCTCGCTGTGCTGCTTCTCTCCGCGTTCGCGTTAGCTTTCCTGGCATATGCTTTCGATCAAGCCAGCGCCGGGCTCGATCCCTCACAGCGAACGATTGTCAATTTCCTCTGCGCGCTCCTTGCCGGCGGTGCCGGCTTCTTCTACGGAGGAGTTCTGCTCACTGCCGTGGCAACACCCACCCGCGGGGTTCGTATCACCGTGCGCGCGGTCGCCGGCAGCGCGCTATTCCTTGTGGTGCTGCTGTGTCCTCCAGGGGCCATCGGTTGGCGCGCGGGCCAAGAGGCGCTTGCAACCCATCCGGGCGAAATGCTTCAAATCTTGACGCCGGTTCCCGGCTCTGAGGTTGGCGTTCGCGTAACTATCCGCGCCCACACGCCTCGCCCCGAGTGGCGGCACTACCTGGCCGTTGCGCCGGAATCCGGGGGTGGCGAAACCCTGCAGCAGGGCGCGGTCGCAGTATCATCCACCGGCGAGGTGTCTGGGACAGTAACCATCGGCACCGCTTCCGCCGGAATTGGGGAGCGGTTCCTGATTCGCGTCATCGCGTCCCGCTTCGCAATTGAACCGGGACCATTGCCTGCGCGACGAGAAATCCTACGGTCAATCCCTGTTCTCGTCACTCGATCCATGTTCTAGGTCACAACGAAAGAAGGAACCATGTTACTTCGAATCGCCTTGCCACTTCTACTAACTTCATGGCTGCGCTGTGACACCGTTACGGTGAAGCCGTCCATTTCCATTGAAAAGCCGCTTGATCTCGCGCTCGTGCCTCACCGAACCTGTGTCACGGGATTGGTTGCCGATGTCTCGTCGGCGATTGTTCCCGTTGTCAAAGCAGTGGAAACTGGGGACCATTTCGTGCAACCGCCCGTTACCGTGCGCGATGACCGCCGATTCGAAGCGATGGTCTATATTGCCGAAAGCACGCTCCGCGTGTATGAAGGCAAGAAGTTCGAAATTGCCCTATTTGCGGACCCCAACCAAGTCTTGGAGGAGGGACTGCGCTTATCTCGCTGGCCAGACCACCGCCTTTCCGCGATCGTGCGCCTGGTGCGGCAAGATAACGCGCCGTCGGGTTGTGATATCGGTACGGCTGCCGTGAGGCTACCGCCGCTACCTATGCCGAACCCTGTTCATCGGCCAGCTAAGATCGCATCACCTGCCCCACACGATGGTGGCGATTCTATCGGCGCCATCGATAAGATCGGTATTACCCGGCTGGTCTTACTTCTCGTGAGCTTGTCGATTGCCGTGCTATTAAGCGCCTTCGCTATGTTGCCTGGCCGGGCCGCCGCCGCCAACAACCACATTGAGGCGTGGCATGGCGCAGTGTGGCATTGGGTGTTCACGACCGTGCAATTCCTGCGGGTTCAGGTTTGGTCGATGTGGTGTTGGGTCACGGCGCGCGGCGCCGGTTGGGCGCGCCCGATCTGGAACGCCAAAGGTTACACCGGTAACCTGTCGCAGCTTGCCATTTACGCTCTTCTAATTCCGCTGCTCGTTGGGGCTTCTGTGGCGGCGTTCTATGCCGAGGCGCGTACCATGGTGCTCGGGCTCGATCTGCTGTTCGGAGCAGAAACAAACCCCGCGGCTGATTCGTCCATTGGCCTAATGGCCGGTTTACTTCCGCTTACGTCTGAAACCACAGCAGATGCAGTTCAGCATGCCGGCTTTGTGTCGCGCCTGAGCGGCGGGTTCGCCTCTCTCTGGGCCGAAAAGTTGGGGTTTCTCGCAATCTCGCTGGCGGGGCTGCAAGGCGCTTTCGGCATTGTGCTGCTCTGGCGTTTTAACGGTGACGCCGCTGTTCGGCTCCGCTTGTTCGCGGTTCTCAGAGAACGTCCGCTCGTCACTGCCACCTTCTTATTACTAGATGTCGCTCTATCCCTGACCGCTGCAAACCGGGGCTATGAGCTTTCCTCCATCACAACAAACTGGGTTCTGCCCACGGTCATCTCGGCCACGATCGCGCTGGCGATCCCCTTCATTCTGTCATTCGCCACCCACTATGCCATCGAAATCTCCGGCATCTGCTTGGGTCTAGCGGTCACCGTTGCTCTGATTCTGGCGCTGTTATCCGCGCTCGCGGCCACTGTGCTGAGCTGGGTGTGCATCTGTGTTGTGACGGTCGCGGCAATGTCCGCTCTGGCAGCGATATTTTCAGCTTTGTGTGCCGTCGCTTCCGGTTTCGTGCATTTCGCAGCTCTACTGGGTGAGTTGATCCGCCATGTCCGCCTATCGGGCAGCAGCCCGGACACGCCGGCATTCCCGCGCGTCGTGGATGCCTCTCTCGTCGTCCTCATCTTGGCGGGCTCGGGCTACTTCGCTCTACGGGGATTGCTGCTATGAGATCCACATGCCGACGCTGGGCCATCTGGTTGGTCTTGTCGGCCTTGCTCACAAACGGTGCCGCACCCCTCATAGGTCAGACCAGACAATCCCCTTCTGGCCGTCGCTACCGCGCATGGGTGCTCCTGGTAGATCGCAGCCAGTCCCTTGCAGAGGAGCAGTTTCGTAAGATGTTGGCTGTCATGCAATCAGTGGTCGCCGCGGAAGTTGACTATGGCGACCTCGTCTGGATAATCCAGATTCAGTCCACACTCGATCCTGTCAGACAGTTCGCCATGCCCGCAGCGCCAGCCCAGCGCTCAACCAGCGGTTCCGCCTCCATGCGTCTGCAGCAAACAAAAAACGCCCTCCTGGAACAACTGCGCGGAATGAGGCAGGTTCCAGGCAACACAGACATATCATCCGCGTTCGGCGCAGCCTTCGACATTCTGCGCAGTCACCCGGCGGCTTTGCGCCGCTTTGTTGTCGCCGGCTCCGACTACATCACCGACACGGCTCGCGATCGCGTCTCCCTACAACCCCCTGCGTCACTTCCGAGCGCGGCGGGAGTCGACCTCGTCTTACTCGTGTGTTATCCGCGGGCGGTCTGGCTTCAGCTTCTCGGCTTCTCGCATTCGGAGTTTCTGGATAGCATCGAAAGCCGCTGGCCCGTGTTTCTTCGCACCCACGGTGCGCGCAACGTGGCGGTCCGCCTGGTAGACTCGGTGCGCGCGCCCACTCTGGACGGTGCTCAGATCCCGGCCAACTGACCAGAACCGACCGCCTAATGCAGCCCGTACTTCTTCATCTTGTACCGCAACGTGTCCCGCGTCACTTGCAGTAGCTTCGCCGCCTGCGTCTGGTTTCCGTTCGTCTTTTCGAGCGCCATCTGGACCAACCGGCGCTCATTCTCTTCCAACGACAAGCCGAACTCCGGCGAGGCGGTCGCGACAGGAACCGGACTGGCCGTAGCGGCTGCCGCGGCGCTGCTGATACCCAGCGGCTCCGGCAATCCATTCGCCGCCGCCGCGTAGGCCACGTGTTGCGGAGCATGCGACAACGAGAGCGGCAGGCTGGCCGGTGTGATCCGCGGCGTTTCCTCCAAGATCATCGCCCGTTCAATCGCGTTCCGCAGTTCGCGGACGTTCCCCGGCCAGTCATGCGCCATCAGCACACGCGCTGCATCCGGCGTAATTCCATCAAGCTGGCGCTTGAATTTCTTGTTGTAGTGCTCGACAAAGAAACGGGCCAAAGGCACGATGTCTTCCAGTCGCTCACGCAGCGGAGGAATTTGAATGTGAATTACGTTCAGCCGGAAGTACAGGTCCTGCCGGAACGCGCCCTCGCGAACCGCTTCCCGGAGTCCCTTGTTCGTCGCCGCAATCACACGTAAATCGACTTGAATGTCTTTTAACCCGCCCAGGCGCCTGAAGTTCTGCTCTTCGAGCACGCGCAGCAGTTTGGCCTGCAGGACCAGCGGAATCTCGCCAATCTCGTCCAGAAACAACGTCCCGTGATCGGCCAGTTCGAAAATGCCGCGCTTCTGCTGCCGGGCATCCGTGAATGCGCCTTTCTCATAGCCGAACAGTTCGCTCTCGAGCAGCGTTTCCGGAATCGCGGCGCAGTTGATGGCGATAAACGGCTCGGCTTGGCGCAAACTCTGGTAATGAAGCGTTTTGGCGATCAGATCCTTTCCGGTCCCGTTTTCGCCTTCAATCAGGATCGTCGACGCCTCGCTCGCGGCAACGCGCCGTACAAACCGCATCAGCTCCTGCATCACCGGCGATTCGCCAATCACCTCCCGGCGTTGCGGTTCCACTTCGTCGGTGACATCGCGAACCGTAGCCACCGATCCGACCAACTGTCCGTCGTCTGTAAAGATCGGCGATGTCCGGATTACCGCCAGCCGCTCCCGTCCGTTGTCGGTGTGCAGCCGGATCGTCCCGTTCGGCGTGTGCCCGTGATCCAGACTGATCAGGACACCGCAGCCAGGCTCGCACTGCCCGCAGCGGAACACCTCGCTGCACTCACGCCCGACCATTTCGTCCGCCGTCATTCCGAACAGACGTTCGGCCGCTCGATTCACGCCGGTAATCGACCGGCGATTGTCATAAATAATGAGTGCATCCGACAAGTGATCGAAGACCGCTTCCATCAAATTCGTCTTCTGCCACTGCTCCAGTAACTTGGACATTCCCAGCCTGTATATATTTTCGCGTCTCGCCTATCCTACCGCAACCGGAGGCCCCCATGGGGACTGATGGGGCAACCCACACAGCCGGTTTTCTGAACGATGCGCCAATTCCCCCAGATTGATTTCGGATAGAGAAGTGTATTATCAGAGGAGAAGTTCCTGAATTGGCAGGCCCCTCAAAGCCTGCCCTCCAGTTTTGAAAGGAGTTGTGATTGATGAAAATGCCCAAATGGTTGTTCCCGGTGGCCATGGCCGTCTGCGGGTTGGTGATCAACGTAAGCCACTCATATGGCAAGCCTGAATACACCAAGAAAGAAAAGAAGCCCTGCGTGGCGTGCCACACTTCCGCCAAGAGCAAAGACCTCAACGCGGTTGGCAAGTGCTACGAGAAGAGCAAATCCATGGCGGACTGCGCCACCAAGAAGTAAGCGTCGCGACCTTCCTTCTTTTTTTGGCAGGCGGCGTGCTTGTCAGGTAGTGGGAGCCGAAAGCTGGAATGATGGAGAAAGTCCAGATTGCCATATCGGATCCGTCCTACCGGACTGCGCTACGCAATATGTTGGCAACCAACGTGAGCGGCGAGGTCATCTGTGTCGAAGAACCGGATGTCCAATCGCAGGGCGTGCTGGTGGTGGATCCGGAACACCTGGACCGGTTACCGCAACCGATCGCACGTCCCGAACGCGTCGTGTTGGTAACGCGGGATAAGCCCAGCCGCCTGTCAGCGATGTTAGAGCGCGCCTGGGACGCCGGGGTTCACTCAGTGGTTTCCACACAGGATCCGGTGTACATGGTGGCGCTCGCTGTGATGTCAGCTAACCTGCGAGTGGCGAAAGCGCTGTCTCCACGCCGGAGGACGGCCTTCGAACATGCCTAGCTTTCGAACTCTTCGCCATCAGTTATTCAAGGAGGCTGCGTCATGACTCACACTCTCATCCCATACGCATTAGTCTGGGCTGTATTGACGATCATTGTCATCGCCATGGCCGTTTACCGTCGTTCGATCGCTAACCAGGAAGACGACACGTTGCATATCCGCGACGATGAAGTCCAGATGGTGGCGCAACAGGGCGTGCTCGCCCACAAGCTCGAAGTTATCGACCGCTGGGGCAAAATCCTGACGGGAGCCGCCGTCGTATTCGGCGTCGTGCTCGGGGGTCTGTACGTGTACTGGAGCTGGTTGGAGTTGAACGCTTCCTCCTCCAATCTCCAGATCATTCGGTAACTTAAGGAAGGTTTCAGAGTAGTCTCATGTGGTTTTCAGCCCGGTCCGCGATGACATCCCGCCACGTCTCACCGATCTGGCTGATCCTGGCGGCCACCCTTATGGGGTGGCCGCTATCGCTCCCCGCCCAAACACCCGGCAAAGCCCAGCCGAAAGCCGCAAGCGCTCCGCAATCAACCGCTCAGCCCGAAAACAAAGACGCAACCTGCGCCGGCTGTCACGATGCGGCCGCCAAGGTGAGCAAGTCGGGGCACGCCAAAGTCGGCTGCGCCACCTGTCACGTGAAACACGACGAGTATCCTCACGCCGCTAATACGCCGAAGCCCGCGTGTGTTACCTGCCACGCGGAGCAGGTCGGCGGCCATGCGGCCAGCGTCCATGGACAGGAGTTGAAAAAGGGAAACACCGGCGCCCCCGGCTGCGATACGTGTCACGGAGGGGCCCACGAGTTAACCAAAGCCCGGACGGCGGAGTTTAAGAAGTCCGTTCCCCAAACGTGCGGCATGTGTCACGGCGAGGTTCAACAGAAGTTTGAAAAATCCGTGCACGGACAAGCTGCGTCTCAAGGCGTCGCGGAAGCCCCGGTCTGCACGGATTGTCACGGCGAGCACAACATCCTTCGCCCTTCCAATACGGCATCTACCGTCAATGCAAGCCATATCCGCGAAACCTGCGGAAGCTGCCACGGGGACCTTCGATTGACCCGGCAGTTCGGCCTGCCCAAGGACAGGATCACGTCCTTCGATTCCTCGTTCCATGGCTTGGCGGCCAAGACGGGCAGCCAAACCGTCGCTAATTGCGCCTCGTGCCACGGCGTTCACGATATCCTGCCGTCCAGCGATCCCAAATCGATGGTGCATAGTTCGAAGCTCGCCGCTACCTGCGGCCGCTGTCATCCGGGCGCGGGCAGCCGCTTTGCCCTGGGGCCCATTCACGTGGCCGAAGATGCGGCGATCCACCCATTGATCGCCTATGTTCGCCAGTTCTATTTGTTCATGATCCCCGCCACCATCGGGATCATGCTTCTGCACCACCTCGGCGACTTCGTTCGAAAGTTCCGCGCCATGCGTTTGCGTAACGGTTACGCCGTATTGACACCATCCACCCATGGCAGCTTCCGCATGTATCCGTTTGAACGGTTCCAGCATGCGCTGCTCGCGTCGTCGTTCATCGTTCTCGTCTGGAGCGGCTTCGCACTCAAATACCCCAATCAATGGTGGGCGGCCCCGATGGAATCGTATCCGCACTGGGCATGGCTGCGCGGCTGGGTGCATCGCATCGCCGGCGTTGTGATGGTGATCGCCGGAATCGTGCACGGCGTTTCTTTGATCGTCAACAAACACCTGCGCGGCCACTGGATGACCTTACTGCCCCGCATGAGCGACGTTCGCGAGGCGGCGCAATCGTTCGCCTATAACCTGTTCCTTCGCGAGAAGAAGCCGGTTATCAGTCCGCACTCCTATATTGAAAAGGCCGAATATTGGGCAGTGGTTTGGGGTACGCTCGTTATGGCGCTCACAGGTGTGTTGCTGTGGGCCAATAACTGGACGCTGCGCAACCTGCCCAAATTCCTGATAGACTTGGCGACCACTTTGCACTTTTACGAGGCCGTTCTGGCGACGCTCGCGATTGTAGTCTGGCATTTCTACTCCGTCATCTTCGATCCTGAGGTCTATCCGATGGACCTCGCGTGGCTGACCGGAAAGAGCCCGCGCCGTCACAGCGGCCACCCCGAGGAGACTCCGCATGCCACAAAACCAGTCCCGAGCGTTGATCGAGTGGACGAAGCCACTCGTTTACCTCTCAAATAACTGGATCAGCTTTCTTGGCGTCCTTGGCGTTACGTCGGCGTTTGTTTTCTGGCTATTCCTGCTGCCGACTTCATTGCGCTCGGAACACCATCCCTATCTCGGGATACTTACGTTCCTGATTCTGCCGGGTATTTTCATTGGCGGCTTAGCGTTGATTCCTATTGGGATGATCATGCGCAAACGCCGCGGCGGCCTCCCCCTCGAATTTCCTCCGCTCGATTTCAGCAACACCAATTTCCGGCGCCTCGTGGTATTCGTCGGCGCCGCGACATTCGCTAATGTGGTGCTTGCGTCGACCTTCACCTATCAGGCAGTCGCGTTCATGGATTCCGCCGGTTTCTGCGGCCTGACATGTCACAAAGTGATGAAGCCCGAGTACACGGCATATCAGGGTTCCCCGCATGCGCGCGTCGATTGCGTCGGCTGCCATATCGGCCCCGGTGCGAACTGGTTCGTGAAATCCAAGCTGTCTGGCCTGTGGCAAGTCGTCTCCGTCACTTTCGACCTCTACCACCGCCCCATCGAAACCCCGATTCCCGACTTGCGCCCGGCACGCGAGACCTGCGAAGCCTGCCACTGGCCGCAGAAATACGGCGAAGACCGCATTCGCGTCAACACGCATTATGCCGACGACGAAAAGAACACCGCCACGCAAAACGTGCTGCTGGTCCGCATCGGAAAGATCCATCGAGCGCACTTAGGGACAGGCGTCCAAATCCGCTACCGCGCCGACGCAAAGCGAGAGAACATCCCGTGGGTGGAGCACTCGGAAAACGGCAAAGATATCCGCACCTACACAGCCAAGGATGCCAAGGCCGATGCCTACGTGAAGATGGACCTGCGTGTGATGGATTGCATGGACTGTCACAACCGTCCGTCCCACACCTTCGAAACGCCGGAACTGGCGCTCGACCGGCGGATATCCGGCGGTCTCATCCCCAGTTCCCTTCCCTTCGCCCGTAAGAAAGGCCTGGAACTGCTGAAGGCCTCCTATTCGTCAAACGCCGACGCGGAAACCAAGATCCGCTCCGCTTGGGCAGCCGCATACCCGAACGCGGCGGGTTCGGCCCAGGCGGTGGTCGACATCTACAATCGCAACGTGTTCCCGGAGATGAACATCACCTGGGGGACCTATCCGAACCATATCGGCCACAACTCGTTCCCCGGCTGCTTCCGCTGCCACGATGAGCGCCCGTCCAATACCGGCGCCAAAACCATTACGCAGGACTGCAACAACTGCCACTCCTTGCTCGCCATGGACGAAGCGTCGCCCAAGATCCTGACCGACATCGGTTTTGAAAAACCGAAGACCGACTGATGAGGCGCCGCGCGGCAACGCAACTGTGCCGCCACAACGCGCTTTTCTTCTGCCGCGGTCCGCGGCCCTGCTGTGGTGTATCTGATTAGTTGGCCGTAACGGCCGCCAACCGGCCCGCTTCCTTGCCGCGAACCAGCGCGAACCGGTCCAACTCAAGCCACTTCTCAGCCTTGATCAACCGCTGCAGCGCCTGCTCGATCGCGCCGTCCGGTAGCGCATGCGTTTCTTCGAGCAGCGCGCCCAACGCCACGATGTTACCCGCCTTTGAAGCACCTAACTCATCTGCCAGGCGTGTAACGGGCAGCACCTGAATTCGCACCCCCGCAGGCCGCTCCAACCCTCCAGGCAACTGTTCACCGTTGTACAGTACAAACCCGCCCGGAGCCATCGCCGGCAGGAACTTCCGCAACGACGGCTCGTTCATCGCGATCAGCACGTTCGGATGCGCCACCAGCGGCGAATCCACCGCCTTCGACGACAACCGTACGTGACAATTCGATGTCCCCGACCGCATCTCCGGACCATACGACGGCAGCCACGACACATCCAGACCAGCGTCCATCCCGGCCTCAGCCAGTATCTGGCCCAGCAGCAGCACGCCCTGCCCGCCAAACCCGGCAATTCGAATCCGGAAGTCGACATCGCCCGTTTCACGTACCGCCCTCTTCCCGTTCGATGTCCCGTTCGCCAGCCGCAGGATTTTTGGAAATTCCTCAACCGGAGGAGCCGGCATCTGGTGCGGCCTAGGCTCCGCGGTAGCCGTCTTGTCCCGATACACGCCGGGCGGGAACGTCTTCACTAACGTCTCTTCCACGAAGTGCTGCGCTTCCACCGGAGTCATTTTCCAAATCGTCGGGCACGGCGATAGGATCTCGATCAGCGAAAATCCCAAGCCTTTCACCTGGTTCTGCAACGCCTTCTTGATCGCCCGCCCGGCGGCCATGATCTGTTTGTTGCCGCCCAAACTGACCCGCTCGATATAAACCGGCGCTTCCAGGGTGGACAGTAACTCCGCCACTCGCAGCGGATACCCGTCGTTGTAAGGATTGCGCCCGAACGGCGTTGTCGTGCTCTTGTGACCGAGTAACGTTGTTGGCGCCAACTGCCCCCCGGTCATCCCGTAAATCGCGTTGTTCAGGAAGAACACCGTAATGTTCTCGCCGCGATTGGCCGCATGCAGGATCTCAGCGGACCCGATCGCCGCCAGGTCGCCGTCGCCTTGGTAGCTGATCACGACGCTATTCGGCCGCGCACGCTTCACGCCTGTCGCGACCGCGGCAGCCCTGCCATGCGCCGCCTGCACATTCCCGACGTTGAAGTAGTAATACGCAAACACCGAACATCCCACCGGACTGACAAATATCGTCCGGTCCTGCACGCCTAACTCGTGGATCGCGTTCGCAATCAACTTATGAGTTATCCCGTGCCCGCATCCCGGACAGTAATGCGTCTGGTGACGGTCGTCCGCCTTACGGTCGAACCGGTCGTAAAATACCTCCGACCGTCCATGGCTAATCGAGTACATCGCATCTTCAGGCATAAGTCGGCGCCTCCATTTGGGCTTTCACAAACGCCACGATTTCATCGGCCGACGGCGCATTGCCGCCGCACCGTCCCAGGAACTCCACCGCCAGCCGCCCGTTCACGGCCAGCTTGACGTCGTCCACCATTTGCCCCGTCGACATCTCCACCGCCACCATCATCCGCGCCCGCCGCGCCAGCCGTTCTAGATCGACGCTCGGGAACGGATAGAGCGTAATCGGCCGCAACAATCCGGCCGCGAACCCCTCGTTGCGCAGATGCTCCACCGCGTTCTTCGCAATCCGTGCCGTAATTCCGTAGGCCACCAGCACGATCTCCGCGCCGTCCGTCCGGTAGTG
Source organism: Bryobacterales bacterium (assembly GCA_020846745.1). Taxonomy (GTDB): domain Bacteria; phylum Acidobacteriota; class Terriglobia; order Bryobacterales; family Bryobacteraceae; genus JADLDI01. The sequence continues at coordinate 48,793 of JADLDI010000008.1, forward strand.
CTCACACTGCACCGCCTCGCGCTCCGCCCGTAAGTATTTCTGCTCCAATTTCCGGATGTGCTGCTCCATTTCATCCGGCTCCAGATAGATCGAAGAGATCACGTTCTGCCGCGTGATCCCCGTGCCGTCCACCGCCCAGTGCGGTGTCCGCGGAACAGTTACCCCCACCGGAAACTCCACCGGTTCCATCATCTGGCCGATATACCCGTCCGCCAGCACCACCACCGGATTCCGATACTCATCGGCCAGGATGAACGCCGTCTCGGTGAGCGTCGCCATCTCCTGCACCGACCCCGGCGCCAGCACCAGGCACCGGTAATTCCCGTGCCCGCCGTTCTTCACAATCTGCCAGTAATCGCCCTGCTCCGGCGCGATGTTCCCCAACCCGGGACCGGCGCGCATCACGTCCACAATCACGCACGGCAGTTCCGCCCCAGCCATGTAACTGATGCCTTCCTGCATCAAACTAATCCCCGGACCGCTCGACGCGGTCATCACCCTGATTCCCGCCGACGCCGCCCCATACACCATGTTGATCGCCGCCACTTCGCTTTCCGCCTGTACAAACGTACCGCCCACCTGCGGCAAATAGAACGCAGCCGCCTCGGCAATTTCGTTCGCCGGCGTGATCGGATACCCGTAAAACGCGCGGCACCCCGCGAGCACCGCGCTCTTCACCACCGCCTCATTACCTTTCAGGAGTTGTCGTGCCATACCTAAGTCCCTCCCTTCAGGCCGCCTTCTTACCACTCGCCAGCCGCAGCACCGTAATACCGCCCGGTTCCGGACACACGTAGTAACAAATGCCGCACCCCGTGCACCCGTGCCCCTCATAAGTAGCCGGGTGATACCCGTACCGGTTCAAACCGGCTGCCAGATGCAGCACCTTCGGAGGACACGCCTCCACGCACAACCCGCATCCCTTGCATTCGTCGCTGTTTAAACGAACGTCTCCACGATCCATATGCGCCTCCAGGTTCGCCTCAGGCAAGCGCCGGCTGCGGCTCGACATAGTGCACGCGCTCGGCGTAATCCCACAACTCGCCGCGGAACCGCGGATCGGCAATCGCAATCAGCGCCTCTGCGCGCTGCCGTAGCGTCTTGCCATGCAGATACGCGACACCAAACTCAGTCACCACATAGTGCACATCCGCCCGCGACGTCACCACGCCCGCACCCGCGTCGAGCGTCGGCGCGATGCGCGAGATCGTCCCGTTCTTCGCCGTCGCCGGCAGCGCGATAATCGGCTTCCCGCCTTTCGACCGTGCCGCCCCGCGGATGAAATCCACCTGCCCGCCAAATCCCGAATACGGCCGCGGACCAATCGAATCCGCGCACACCTGCCCCGTGATATCCACCTGTAGCGCCGAATTGATCGCCACCATGCGGTCGTTCTGCGCGATCACAAACGGATCGTTCGTGTACCGGATCGGGTGGAACTCGAAAAACGGATTGTTGTGCAGGTAATCGAACAGCACCTGCGACCCCAGCACAAAGCCCGTCACCGCTTTGCCGGGATGGATGCTCTTCCTGCGCCCATTGATCACGCCGCTTTCGATCAGATCGATCACCCCGTCCGACACCATCTCACTGTGCACAGCCAGGTCGCGGCGATCCATCAGCGAATGCAGCACCGCGTCCGGCACCCCGCCGATTCCCATCTGCAGCGTGGCCCCGTCCGGAATCAACGACGCGACATGCTCCGCAATCCGCCGTTGCGTGTCGTTATACGGCTCCGGAAACAGCTCATATAAAGGATGCGAGGTCTCCACCAGGTGCGTTACTTCCGAAACGTGCAGAAACGCATCGCCCAGCGTCCGCGGCATGCGGTCGTTCACCTCCGCAATCACCACCGGGCTGTTCCGCGCCGCCGTCAGCGTGCAATCCACCGACACGCCGAGCGACATATACCCGTGATCGTCCGGCGGCGATACCTGGCATAACACGACATCCACCGGACGCTCGCCCGATAAGAACAGTCCCTCGATTTCCGAGAGGAAGATTGGTGTGTAGTCGGCACGGCCGCCCCCTATGGCAGACCGCACGTTCGATCCCGTAAACAACGAGTTGTGCCGGAAATGGCCTTGATACTCCGGTTGGACGTACCAGGCTTCCCCCATGGTCAGCATGTGCATCAATTCGACGTCATACACGTGATGTGCGCGTCTCTTCAATGCTTCAACCAGGGTCTGGGGAGTGGCGCAGCCGGCGTGAATCCAGACGCGATGTCCGGATCGGATTTCCTCCAGCGCGTCGTCTACGGTGGTAAGTTTGGCGCGATAATTGTCGAGCCAGTTCATCGGTTGATGCCTCCTGGCGTAGTTCGAGCGGGTCAGCTCGTCGACAACACCACCCGCACGTGCATTACCAATTTTCAGAACTTTATATCTGTATTAGAATCAACAAATTCCATAAGGCTGGGTGCGTCCGCACACCCACTTGGGTGATAAATTGTCGTCATGGCGGCAGAATGGGTGCGTCGCTGTTCGGACTCGCGGGGCAACAGGACGGTATTCGATAGCAAGCCGTGGACGACGGCGTTTTGGCTGGAGCGAGCTTTGCCAGAGCTGGCGCTCGAAACCGAAACTGCAGCGCCCGTTGAAGTAATGCCCGCCTGCCAACGGCCCCGCCCGCCTTTACCGGGGCCGACCGGTTTAATCGGAACTCATAGGTTATTTTTCAGGCGATCAACCACTCTGAAACCTGACGAACGGTACGTCCGTATGGCTGAAATCCTCGCCTTTGTAGAGTAAAGGTTCCCCCAAGTGAATCGCAGCCGCGTAGGCGAAGCAGTCGCCGAAATTGAGTCCCGCACGATGACGTCCTTTGCCGAAGCGGCTAAAGGCGGAACGGGCTAGCTGTCCTTGTTCCTGATCCACAGGGATCAGTTCGATATTCGCGCGGGAGAGAAACCGGTCCAGATCACGCAATCCTTCAGCGCCAGATCTCGACTCGACTACAATCGAGGTTTCCACAAAACTCGCGACGGACATCCGCACGGAATCGGCCGACTCAATGGCTTCGATGAAAACCCGCCGCTCAGGTTCAGCTTCGAGGATTGCCAGGATCGCGGAAGTATCAATCACCATCAGTGTGGGAGACCGGTTTCATCGTATCCAAGAATGTCGTCGGCTCGCCTGTTGTCGAGCACCGGCAAAGTAGCGCAGTGTTGGGCAATCTCCTCGAGTTCATCCGCCAGGCGGCGCCCTGTGCGCTCTCGCCGGATTCGAACGAGCCGATCCCGCAGAGCCTTCGTGACCGCTTGCGTCTTGCTCTCACCGGTCGCCCTAGCCAGCTCGGCCGCCAGTCTCTCCGCTTCCGGATTTCGGATATTCAGCGCCATGGTTGATGTGTAGCTTATCAGCTACATTGTAACATCCTGCGCGATCTCCCGGCGTGAGGACCATCAACGTGCCCACGTTGGCGCGCTGGTGACGCGGAACGGGAGGCCCGGGGTCGACGAGGGCGGGCGTTCAGTGGGAGCCAAGAACAATTTAAGATTTAATGATCTCACTAGTATCAAAGCCGCCGCGTGTTCGTCACGTAGGGCCGGGCGTGAGAGGGCGGGGGACTTAGCTGACGATCTCTTTTATCGGCTTGCCGTAGTCGATCTCGAGGCGCTTGCGCCCTGGCACGTCCAACCGCTTGGGGTCGATGCCTAATTGGTGCAGCACGGTCGCGTGGATATCCGTGACGTAGTGCCGGTTTTCGACGGCATGGAACCCGATCTCGTCGGTAGCGCCGTGAATGATGCCCGGTTTGATGCCGCCGCCCGCCATCCAGACCGAGAATCCAAAAGGATGGTGATCGCGCCCGTTTGAGTTCTCCGCGCCCGGAGTGCGCCCGAACTCTGTGGCCCAAACGACAATAGTTTCGTCCAGCAACCCGCGTTGCTTAAGGTCGCGCAACAGGCCGGCGATCGGCTTGTCGACCTTACCCGCTAACTCGCCGTGGTTCTTCTTAAGGTCCTTGTGGGCGTCCCACGCTTGTGGACCGCCATGGTACACCTGCACGAATCGCACGCCCCGCTCCGACAGTCGGCGGGCCGCCAGGCACACTTCCCCAAACGGCTTCGTCAGTTCGTTGTCGAGACCGTACATTTTCCTGGTCTCTTCCAGCTCTTCCTTAAACGAGATCGCTTCGGGCACCGCCATCTGCATGCGGAAAGCTAACTCGTACGACTTAATGCGAGCCTTCAATGCCGGGTCGTTCGGATACTCGACCGCGGATATGTTGTTCAGCTTATTAAGAAACGCGAACTCGCGCTGCTGCTCTTCCTTGTAGACATCGGGACCGGGAGATACGAACGGCAGTGGGTTATCCGGGTTAACTTCGAGATACACGCCCGAATGTTCAGGCCCGAGATAGCCGGAGCCATGCGTACCCACGCCGCCGCAGCAGTCCCCTGGAGGTTCGCCGAGCACGACATAGGACGGCAGGTTCTCGTTCAGCGATCCTAACCCGTAATGTACCCACGATCCTAACGTCGGCAGGTAGCCGTCGAAAATATGGCGCCCGGTATGGAACTGCAGGATGGCGCCGTGATCATTGTCTGTCGTCCAAGTGGATCGGACTAACGCGACCTCGTGCATCATGTCGCCCAAATGCGGAAACCAGTCCGACACTTCAACGCCGTTCTGTCCGCGCTTCCTGTAACCGCTCTGGAGTGGATAGAGCGTAAGCCGGATCTCATGCTGTCCGGGCACGAACGCTTTCAAATTCTCTTTGGTGACCGGGTTCGAGAGCACATCTTTGTGCGGCGTCTCGGATAACTGCTTACCGGCGTATTTATTCAGTGTTGGCTTGGGGTCGAACGACTCCACGTGCGATACGCCGCCCAGCATGAACAGCCAGATCACCCGCTTCGCCTTTGGCTGAAAATGCGGCTTTCCAGTCGGCGGCGTCCAGTTATCATCGTTCGCACCGGCTTTGCCTGGCATCATGGCCCCGAGGGCAAGGCCCGTCAAACCCATGGAGGTGTCGGCCAGGAAGATACGGCGCGAACGTTGGTCGGAGCAAAGATGAGGCTTCTTCATTGTTAGGCCTTTCCTCTAGCGGATAGCGACGAAATCGTTGTGGTTGAGCAGCACGTGCGTCAGGCTTTCGCGAGCGCGCTGTGCCGGATCGGATGACGGTTTCACCAGCGAGCCGGGGCCGGTCTTGAACGCGGTCAGCTTCGACGGGTCCTCATAGAGCGCCGTTTGTTCGGCCAGGTACTTCGCCGACTCGCGGGCCTCTTCCGCCGTCGGCTTGCGGTCGAGAATGCGTTCGAAAGCGGCCGTGACGAAGTCGGGTTTGTCTTTGAGTTGACCGGCGATAGTCCGCGCCATCGCGAGCGACAGCTTACCGTTCGATAGAGCCAGCGCCTGCTGCGGGACGATGCTTTCCGAGCGTTGGAAACACTCGTTGGGGCTCGCCACGTCGAACACCTTCAGCATATCCATCTGCAAATCAGGCGCGTGGCGGAAGTACAGGCTGCGGCGGTAGATCTCGTGGCCTTTCTTCTCGTCGATCTCAGCACCACCCATGGTCGCATCCAACTTACCGGCCACGGCCAGCATGGAATCGCGCACGACCTCGGCTTCCATGCGGCGGACGTTCATACGCCAAAGATAAGTGTTATCGGGGTCCACTTTGTACTGGGCGGATTCCGCGGTCCAGCCGGCGGTTTGTAACTTGTAAGCTTCCGAGGTAACCATCAGCCGGTGGATCGCTTTCATGTCCCAGTTCCGGGCCATGAACTCGGTGGCCAGCCAGTCCATCAGTTCGGGATGCGTCGGAGCCTTGCCGCTGCGGCCAAAGTTGAACATCGTGGGCACCAGCGGCTTGCCGAAGTGGCGCAGCCACATATGGTTGATCGCCACGCGCGCGGTAAGTGGGTTGTCTTTCCCGGCGATGAACTTAGCCAGCGCAAGGCGGCGGCCGGATGATTGCGTCGGGTACTTAGGGCCGATCGGTGTATACCCCTCGGCGGGCTCTTTCAACGCCTTTACGGCGGCCTCTAACTTCGCTGTCGCGGCGCCTAACTTCTTCGGCTCGTTCTTAGCCAGTTCGAACTCGTACTGGCCTTGGATGAGGTCGGCCTCGGCTTTGACGAAGTTAGCCTTGCGCTCCAGTTCGCGAGCCTTGGTTGCTAACTCTTCGACGTTCTCAGGAACCGGCGTCGCCATGGCGGCAAGGTCGGCCGCGATGCGCGCTTCGAGCGCCGGGACAGCCGTTTTGGCGGCGTCCAGGCGTTTCTCGGCGGCGGCGATCACGGGCGCGGGTTCGGGTTTCTCTTTTGCCTTATTGAGATCGGCTTCCGCCTTCTCGATCGCCGCCTTCGCCTGGGCGCGCAAGTCGTCCGGCACAAACGATCGGCCATCCGGGAAGTAGGCTTCGACAGGCAGCGAGACGGGAACGATCTTCAGGTCCGGCTTGCCGAACAGTTGGGGCACCCCAGGCTGCAACGCGACCGATGTATCGGGATTCGCTTCATTGCCGCGCACAAAGCGGTACGTCGGCTTGTGCGCGTCGGCGTCATAAACGCGAGCCAGGCCGTCTTTCATCGTGTCGGCCTGACCGGGCATGCGGTCTGTCCGCACCTCGTGCGGCTCAAAGAAGGCGCGGAACTTGTAATAATCCGTCTGCGGAATCGGGTCGTACTTATGGTTGTGGCAGCGTGCGCATTTGAGCGTCAACCCCATGAACGCCGTAGACGTGTACTCCACGGTATCCTGCAGCCACACGTTGCGGTTGAACATGTACCAGTTGCGGCCCAGAAAGCCGGTGGCCCGCGTGACGTTCGGGTCTGTCGGAGCAATCTCGTCGCCCGCGATCATCTCCACAATCATCTGGTCGTAGGGCTTGTTCTGGTTGATCGACTCCACTGTCCAATCGCGCCAGCGCCAGATGTGCCGCTGCGAGTAGCGCACCTGGTTCTGCACGCGCCAGCCGTACCAATCGGAGTAGCGCCACACGTCCAGCCAGTGGCGGCCCCACCGTTCGCCGTGTTGCGGCGAATCGAGTAACCGGTCCACCGCCTTCTCGTATGCCTTGGGATCTTTGTCGGCCAGGAACGCCGACATCTGTTCCGGTGTCGGCGGAACGCCGACCAGGTCCAGGTAGACGCGGCGCAACAGTGTCCGCTTGTCGGCTTGCGGCAACGCCGTGAGGTTTCGCTTCTGGTGCTCGGCTGCGACGAACGCGTCGATCGGGTTAGCCGACCAGCGTGCGTCCTTCACCGTCGGGATCGCTGGACGTTGCGGTTGCCGGAACGCCCAATGCTTCTGCACCTCTGTCAGGTTCGGCGCATCCGGATCGGCGACCATTTCCCCGTACGGCACACCCTGCTTGATCCACTCGCTGAACTTGGCGATTACCTCGTCCGGCAGTTTCTTGCTCTTAAACGGCATGCCGGGCTCGCTGACATGCGCCACCAGTTTATATAGTTGCGATTCGTTGGGATTGCCGGGCACAACAACCTTACCGTGCTCGGACCCACGCAGCAGCGCTTCCCGCGTCGAGAGGTCAAACCCGCCTTGCTTCACTTGCGAGTTATGACATGGAAGGCATGTGCGCTTCAGGACCGGTTCCATCTGCTCCCGGTAAAAGTTCGGGGCCTGCGCCCACGCTCCTACCGTAATCAACGACACCAGTAGCAACACGCGTCCCAGCAGCATAGCGGTTTGCCCTTTATTGTAGGTCAGATCTATTGATCCACGCGATATCGCTTCAGTGATCGACGCGATAGCGCTTCAGCGCGGCTTCGTCCAACTCAACACCCAGCCCTGGTTTGTCCGGCGCGTGCATGCGGCCGTTCAGGAACACCAAACCTTCGGCCAGCAGATCGTGTTCATACGCCAGCGGACCGAGAATATCGCAGGGGAACTCTTCCGCTCCGATCCCCACGCTAGCCGTTGCCAGGTGAGCCATCGCCGCCGAAGCGATGCCCATTTCAAGGTTCGAACCGACAGTACACGTCAACCCCGCCGCTTCCGCAACCGCGGCCATCTTGCGAGCAGGACCAATGCCGCCGCCCTTGCCCACGTAAACCGACAGGATGTCAGCCGCGCCCGCGCGGGCCAGCGCCATCGCGTCCTGCAGCGTGTAGCAGCTTTCGTCCGCCATCACCGGAACCGGCACGTTGCGCCGCACATCCACCATCCACTGCAGGTCCAGCGGGGCCACCGGCTGTTCGGCGAAGTAGATGTTGCAGCTATCGACCAGGCGCCGGATCGTTTGAATGGCGACGCGCGGGCTCCAGCCGCCGTTTGCATCCACGCCCATCCGGAAGTTCGGACCAACCGCCGCGCGCACAGCCTTTACACGTTCGATGTCGGCTTCGGGTTCAATCCCGGTCTTCACCTTCAACGCGGCCAATCCCTTCGACAGGGCGAACTCCGCCAGTTGCGCTGCCCGCGGCGGTTCCGCACCCGATACCGACATCTTGATCGGCACACCGTTCCGGACAGCGCCGCCCAGCAACCGGTACACCGGCATTCCTGTGGCTTTACCCAAGATGTCCCAAAGTGCGATCTCCAGGCCGGACTTCGTGAACGGGTGGTTGGCCACGGCACGCCGCATCTTGATCGTCAGCCGTTCGATGTCGCGTGGATCTTCGCCCACCAGCGCCGGCTCGAGAAAGCTGCGGATCAGGTGCGCCGCGGTGGTTGAATCTTCGCCGGACCAAACAGGCGTACACGACACCTCACCAACGCCGACAATGCCTTCGCTGGTGTGCACCTTCAGAATCAGGAACGGCGACTCCAGGTGCATGCCGAGCGAGCCGCGAATCTGGAATTCCGGCACAATCGGCACCCGTACCGGAATCGTCTCAATACGCGTGATCTTCACAGGACCCCGTACTTCTCGAACACGTCGCGCAGATAAGCGCCCTTCATCAACTCGGCGCGTGAGCCGTCTTCGCGCTGCACCTTCTCCGTAGCCATCGCGATCACCTCTTTTACGTTGGCCGAAGGGATCACGATCACACCATCGAAGTCCGCGAAGACGAAGTCGCCGGGGTGAACGATCACCTCGCCGCACTCGACCGGAATGTTGTAAGCGGTCACCAGTCCGCGGCCCATCGAATCCACCGGCTTCATGCCGCGGGCAAACACAGGAAAGCCGAGCGCTTCGATTTTCGGTACATCGCGGATCAGTCCATCCACCACCGCGCCCCGTGCCCCGCGAGCCTTCGCAGCGGTCGATAGTAACTCGCCCCAGGGCGCGTTGCGGATCGATCCCTGCGTGCCGCACACCGCCACTTCGCCAGGCAGAAGACTGTCCACCGCCGCGATCTCGATGTCGTATGGATTCTCGGGAATGTGATACACATCCGAACACGCGATGGTCCGCGCCCAGCCCGCCACCTTGCACTTGGCGTGCACTGGCCGCAGGTATTCGCGCATCGCCTGGTGGCGAATGCCTAACTGGTCGAGCGAGTCCGACACGACACCCGTGTACAGGTTCTTCTCAACGAACTCGCAGATTTCGATATCCCAGCGCGGCTGCGCTTCAGGCGATCCGGTATTGGTCAATAATTGCATCATTCACCTCAATGCCGAGACCCGGACCTTCCGGAACGGCAAGATATCCATCCATCATACGCAGCGGCTCTTTCGCGAGCGCGCGGCTCAGCGGCCCCTGCGACGTGCTGAACTCCACAAACTCCGCCCGGCGCAGAAACGCGCACAGATGGAGCGACGCGGCCGTAAGCAAATCGCTCGACCACGAGTGCGGAATCACCAGCCGGTTAGCGCGTTCCGCCATGTGCACAATCTTGCGGGCGACCGTGAAGCCGCCGCAGCGCGTCAGATCGGGCTGCAACACGTCCACCCCGCCTTCCTCGATCAACCGCTGAAAACCCCATTCCGTAGCTTCCTGTTCGCCGCAGGCGATCCGTGTATCCACGGCATCGGCTACTTTGCGGTACCCGGCATAGTCTTCCGGGTGCAGTAACTCCTCCACCAGGAACGGCTGAAACTGCTCGATCGACTTAACCGTGCGGATCGCTTCCTTAGGTGTCCGCTCCACAAACCAGCCGGTATCCACTAACAGATCGTTCTTCCCTCCTAAAGCCTCGCGTGCGGCTTCGACTAACTTCACATCGCGCGACGCGTCTTTGCCGAACACGCCCCAGCCGAACTTTACGGCCGTGAAGCCTTCGTCCAGATACCTCTGGGCGGCTTCCTGCATCGCCTCCGGTGTCGGGCGGAACAGAGTGCTCGCATAGGCGCGGACCTTACTCCGCCACTTACCGCCCAACAAGATATGGATCGGCTGCCGGTAGAACTTGCCACAGATATCCCACAGCGCGATGTCGATCGCGGAGATCGCTTGAATGGCCACGCCGCGGCGGCCGTAGTAGATGCTGCCCCGATACATGCGGTACCAGAGGCGTTCCACTTCGAGCGGGTTCTCGCCGATAAGCAGCGTGGCGAGCCCGTCGAAGCACTCCATGCCTTCTTCCTGGCTCCATCGCGGCGCGTCCACACACGCTTTGGCGACGCTGGCACAGGTCTCCATGTCGGAGTAACCCGTAATGCCGGCGTCGGTAGTTACTTTGACGATGCCGAGGTAAGTGGGACCTTCGGGCTCTTCAGAGCCGGCCGAGTTGTTATAGAGCCCTTCTGATTTGAGGACCGCTAACTCAACCCCGGTAATCTTCACGCCTCGATCTCCAGAATCTTCAGCGTGTCGCGATAAAACATCTGCTCCATCTTCTCCATATTCAGACGAGGGAGCGCGGTGCCCTCGAGCATCTTATTCAGGTTGCGCATGCCGTCGAGGCTCGCCTGCACCGTAGTGAACGGATAGTCGCTCCCGAACAGCAGCTTGTGCCACACGCCATACTCCTGCAGCAGCATCAGCGAGTGATACAACTGGAATGGCCGGTAATGCAGTGCCGAGCAATCGGAATAGACGTTCGGATGCTTGCGGATCGTCACCACGCATTCGCCTTCGTAGGGATGGCTTAAGTGCGCCATGATGATCTTCACATCGGGGAACCGGATCGCTACGTCGTCGATCAGCCGCGGCACCGTGCAATCGAGCGGGGCCTGCGACACGAATGTCGTTCCGGTGTGCAGCAGCACCGGAAGGTTGTGCTTGGTGGCGTACTCCCACAGATAGTCATAACGCCGGTCGTTCGGGTACAGTCCCGCATACATCGACAGGATCTTGATGCCCTTCATCCCAAGGTGCCGGTGGCCTTCCACCATCTCCTCTTGCCAGCCCGGCTGCGTGGGGTCGAGCGACAGGAAGCCAATCAGCTTGTCGGGATGTTGGGCCACGTAATCGGCTACTGCCTTATCGGGCACCCACAGCCCCGATAGCTTGGCCTTACCGCCGAAAACGATGGTTTTGTCGCAGGTCGTAGCGCCGGCGTGATACTCCTCCCAGCGGACCGTCAGGTCCACCTCCATGTCGCCGCGCGCGCGCTTTGCCTGATTCTTGAAATCATCGGAGAAATGCTTGGGGTATTCCCAGTAGTGGCTATGAACGTCGACGAGCACGAAGGTCAGGATAATACGACAGTTGACACGGCGGGTACTCCCGCGATCAACTGACAGGACCAGATTATGAGCGAACGGCCAATCATCGACTGCCATACACACCTGATGTGGTACCCCGATCACCTGAGCGAACAGTATGCCGAAGAGGCGCTGGCATCGAAACTGGTGAAGCTGAAGCGAAGCGGCGGACTGGCCTATTCGGCCAACCTGAATAAGCACGTCTACGACTCGAAACCCGAAGACCACTGGCGCGTGTCGGAGAAGGTGCATAAGGTGGTCGTCTTCGGCCTACAGGCGAAGGCCACGGGAATCTGGGTGCCGAATGAGATCATCGCCGACTATGCCGCGGCGCATCCCGAAAAGATCGAAGGCTGGGCATCGGTCGATCCGACGCAGCCCGATTGCATCGAGCAACTGGAGCACTGCGTGAAATCGCTGAAGCTCAAGGGGCTCAAGCTCGGTCCGGTATATCAGCATTTCGATCCGCAGGACCGGCAGTACTGGCCGCTGTTCAAGAAGGCGCAGGATTTCGGACTGCCCATCATGTGGCACCAGGGCACCACATTCCCCAGTGCGGCCAAGCTCAAATGGGGGCTGCCGCTGCAACTCGAAGACGTTGCCATGGACTTCCCCGATCTCAAGATGATCATTGCCCACCTGGGGCATCCGTGGGAAACCGATGTCATGGTGCTGATCCGCAAGTGCCCCAACGTCTACACGGATATCAGCGCGGTCCACTACCGGCCGTGGCGCTACTGGCAGGCGATGGTCACCGCAATGGAGTACGGCGTGGAACACAAGATCCTGCCGGGGTCGGACTTCCCGTCAGGCACAATGGACAACATCATTGCGGGACTGCGGAATGTGAACGATCCAGTGGCACGGACCAACCTGCCCAAAATTCCGAAAGAGGTGCAGGACATGATCCTCTACGAGAACTGGAAAGCTTTCTTCCCTTATTGGGCCTAGGCATGATTAAATCCCTGCTCCGTCCGGAATGGCTGCTCATCGGCTACCTGTGGATCTGCTACATGCTGAACCATGCGGACCGGCAGGTGGTCTATACGCTTTTTCCCGCCCTGCAGAAGGAATTCGGTTTCTCGGACGCCGTGTTGGGATTGACCGGCTCGCTGTTTCTCTGGGTCTACGGACTAGGGTCGCCGATCGCCGGGATCATGGGCGACCGTTGGTCCAAGGCGAAGATCGTGGTGGGGAGCCTTGCGGTTTGGAGCGCGTTCACCGTACTTTCAGGCGTATCGCCGACAGGATGGTTTCTCCTCGTATGCCGGGGACTGCTCGGCATTTCGGAGTGCCTGTTCATGCCGGCCGCCTATGCCCTGATGGCCAATGCGCATCCGCCGGAAACACGGTCGAAGGCAATCGCGATCTTTGCCACCAGCCAGTTGATCGGCGTAGCCGCGGGCGGTTCGATCAGCGGGTATGTCGCGGAAAACCTGAGCTGGCGGGCGTCGTTCTGGATGCTTGGGGCGTTAGGGTTGCTGTTTGCCCTTCCGCTGTGGCGCTTCTTAAGCCGCGTTCCGCCTTCTTTTGTCACTGCCGGTAAGGGTGAAACTGCGGAACTGTCGAACCCTCCTCTGGTCATCAACTTCCGTACCTTTCTTGTCCATGTAGGTTTTGCTGCTGCGGCGGCGGTGATCTCGTCTCTTGCATTCGGAGCACGCGGTGGCCTAGTTTTCATCCCACTTATAGCGGCTATTTGTCACCGCCATGGTATTGCTTCGGCCGCGATTGCTCCGTTCTCCAGCTTCCTGTCGCTGTTCAGTTGGCGAGCGTTGCGGACCGTGACCACCTTCGTCGCCATCGCAACCTTCGGACTTTTCCTGGTTTACAGCTGGCTGCCGACCTTCCTCTATGACAAGTTCTCCTTGGGCATGGCGCGTGCCAGCTTCGAGGCGAGCGTGTATCCGCAAATCGGCACCGCGCTGGGCCTCCTGGTCGGCGGCACGATAGCCGACCGGCTCTACGCCCGCGGCGTCAAGTCCGCACGGTTTTGGGTGGTCTTCATCGCCTGCATTGCCGCGGCGCCTTGCATCGTCCTCATCGGTCAAGCCGCCAGTTTGGGAACCACACGGCTGGCTGCCATGGGCTTTGGGTTCTTCTCGGGGTTCATCGCCGGCAACCAGGCCGCTGCTGCTTTCGATGTCGTTCCGGCTTACCTGCGGGCCTCGACGGTAGGCGTCTTGAATCTGCTGGGTGCGAGCGTCTCCGGCTTCGGACCGCTGCTGGGCGGGCTGGCGCGGCGCACCATCGGCGTGGACCGCATTATGGGTTTCACCGGAATCCTGTATCTGGTGGCCGCCATTGTCGTGCTGTACGGCATCAGGAAACACTTCGCGCGCGACTATTGCAAGGCGCTCGAAAACCCGGACGCAAAGGCCGCTTCGGCCAGGTAGTTCCACGGCGCTCATCTTTCGAAAGACTTCTTGATAAAATTCCTCTTGACAATAGTTGTTGTAACGTGTATTCTAAGATCGATGAACGGAGCCAACGACAAACCGAATCACTCCCGCCGCTCCGCCATCCCCGAAGAGATTGCTTACCTCGACCTCGCCCGAACCGCCGAATTGCTTTCGCACCCTATCGTCATGCTCCTCAAAACCGAGGACCTCTCGCCCGCGCAGTACAACGTTCTCCGTATCCTTCGCGGGTCGCCTGACGGTCTCACTTGCGGTGAAATCTCCAACCGGATGATCACCCGCGACCCCGATATTACCCGGCTGCTCGACCGTTTGGAAAAGCGCAGCCTCATCCTGCGTGCCCGCGATACGAAAGACCGGCGTGTCGTGCTCACACGCATCGCGCCTGCCGGGCTCGAGCTCCTGGCCCGGCTCGACGAACCGGTCCGAGCCACTCATCGCAAACTGCTCGGCCACCTCGGCCTCGAACGCCTGCGCATCTTGACCGATCTGCTGGCCACTTGCCGTCAGGGCCTGGACTGATTTTCTTTTTGCATCCCAAATGGTTGTTGAAACATCTATCGTATAAAGGATTAAATTTATGACCGCTACCCTATCCACTTCCACCCCTTCCACCACCGCCTGGAATCTCGACCCCGTTCATTCCGTCGCCGAGTTCAAGGTCAAACACATGATGATTTCGAACGTCAAAGGACAGTTCACCGGCATCTCCGGCGCCCTGACTTACGACGCCGCCAACCCAGTCAACTCCAGCGTGGAAGCCACCATCGACGCCTCCACCATCAACACACGCGACGCTCAGCGTGACGCTCACCTCAAAAGCCCGGACTTCTTCGATGTCGAGCAGTTCCCGGCCCTGCAGTTCCGCTCCACCAGCGTCGCAGCCAAGGGCGATGACGAACTGGCTGTTACCGGCGACCTCACCATTCACGGCGTCACCCGCAAAGTGGTCTTCAACGTCGAAGGCCCTACCGCTCCCACAACCGATCCCTGGGGCAACACCCGCATCGGTCTCTCCGCCGTCACGAAGATCAACCGCAAAGATTACGGGCTCACCTGGAACGCGGCGCTCGAAACCGGCGGCATCCTTGTGGGCGAGGAAGTCACCATTACCCTGGATATCCAATTCGTCAAAGCTTGACGCGATAACTGAAAAAGGAGGAATGACATGTCATTACGTCCCGTGAGACAGATCTTGCAGACCAAAGCCACTATGGAAGGCGCGGGAGTCCGCCTCCAGCGTGCCTTCGGGTTCGGCAAAACCAAGGATTTCGATCCGTTCCTGCTTTTCGACGACTTCCGCAACGACAATCCCAGCGACTACATGGCCGGGTTTCCTTGGCATCCGCACCGTGGCATCGAGACAATCACTTACGTGTTGGCCGGCTCGGTTGAACACGGCGACAGTCTCGGTAACCACGGCGTCATGACCGCCGGCGATGTCCAGTGGATGACGGCGGGCAGTGGCATCCTCCATCAGGAGATGCCGAAGGGCGATCCGCAGGGCAGAATGCACGGTTTCCAACTCTGGGCGAATCTCCCCGCGGCGCTGAAGATGACCGACCCTCGCTATCAGGACATCCCATCCAGCGCCATTCCGGAAACGGTCGAGGACGACGGCACCCGTGCCCGTGTGATCAGCGGCGAGTTCTGGGGCAAGCGCGGCCCCGTGGAAGGTGTTGCGGCGGACCCGAACTACATCGACATTTCCGTGCCGCCTCTCAAGACACGGCGAATCAAAGTCGAAACCACACGCAACGCCTTCGCCTATGTCTTCGCCGGCAGCGGCACGTTCCGCGACGCCTCCGAACCTCGCCCCGTGCTCACGGAACAGGCGGCCAGTCCCGATGCCGCCCCCGTTTACGATGTGGCGAACCATTCGCTGGTCCTCTTTGATCGTGGCGACGAACTCGTCGTCCATGCCGGACCCGAAGGCATCCGCTTCCTGCTTGTTTCCGGCAAGCCGCTTGAGGAACCGGTTGCCTGGTATGGTCCCATTGTTATGAATACTCAGGACGAACTCCGGCAGGCCATGCGGGAGCTAAATGACGGAAAATTCATTAAACATCGTTAACTAAAAGGGCCGCCTCGGCGGCCCACCCCTTTCGTTCGAAACGAACCCAATTCCACCCTAACCCCCAGCTTTTCAACATTCTGCGAAACGAACCTTCCCACCCTCACGCGCCGGGCATACACTGTATGCATGCCGTTCCACGAGTTCCGCCGCCGTGAGCTCTTCCAGGCTGCCCTCCTCTCGATGGCGCCCGCCGCCGCCCATGCCACCGTCTCAACAGAGAACCGCAAGCCCGGCAGCCGCGACTGGCAGTTGACCCGTGTCCGGCTGGAGGGCGGCATGAAAGGTGTCCGCTCCTCGACCATCGAAGGCTACTGTTCCCACCAATCGGTCGAAGCCGGCGACACCCTCCGCTTCCACGTCTCCACGAAGCCTGCCCGGCGCTTCACTGTCGATATCTTCCGCATGGGCTACTACGGTGGCGCCGGAGCCCGCCTGATCACCCAACTTGGGCCGTTCCAAGGCAAGGTCCAGCCCCCGCCTATTGAAGGCGAACGCCGCCTCCGCGAATGCCGCTGGGACCCGGCCACCGAACTCAAGATCCCTTCAGACTGGCCCTCCGGTGTCTACCTCGGCCGCCTCAACTGTGTCGCCGAAGCCAAGTCCGAACACGCCTGGCAAAGCTATACCATCTTCATCGTTCGCGACCGCCGCAAGGCCGATGTCCTCTTCCAGGTCTCCGACAACACCTGGGCCGCCTACAACCGCTGGCCTGATAACTTCTCCCTCTATACCGACCCCCGTCACGCCTGGGCTCCGAACGTGGCCGTCTCCTTCGACCGGCCCTATGGCAAGTACGCCCAGATCTACGAGCACCCCCTCTCCATCGGCTCCGGCGAGTTCTTCTGCTGGGAGTTCCCCCTCGCCTACTGGCTCGAAATGCACGGCTACGACGTCACCTATACGTCGAACTCCGACATGATCGACCCGTCCCAGTTCACCCGCGCCAAGACCTTCGTCTCGGTCGGCCACGACGAATACTGGGACCCGCGCCAGTATGACGGGGCAATGGCCGCCATCCAGGCCGGTGTCTCCCACCTGTTCCTCTGCGGCAACGCCGTCATGGGCGTCACCCCCTTCCAGAACTCTTCCGAGGGCCGCCCCAAGCGCGTCATCTCCCGCGATGGCGTCTTTGGCGGCGTCTACGGCAACTTCGATAAGTGGTTCCACAAGGACCCTTTCCCCACCGAAGGTCCGCGCGCCAACAAGCTGATCGGCGCTCATTCCGTCTACCCGTTCAACGGCGGCGGCGACTGGATCTGCACCAGGCCGAAGCACTGGCTTTTTGAAGGTACCGGGATGAAGGCGGGTGACGGCATCCCCGGCTTGGTAGGTTGGGAGTTCCACGGCGATCCGGCCGACATCCCATCGCTCGAGGTGATTGCCGAAGGCGATGCCCTCTCCGGCGGCGTCCGTCCCGTCCACTGGACCGCTACCATCTACAGCGGTCCCAAGAACAACTTCGTCTTCAACGCATCTACCATCTGGTGGCCGCAAGGGCTCTCGTCCCCGCCGGGCCACATGCTGCCCTGGGCACATTGGGTCCGCCCCCATGGGCCGGACCCGCGTGTCCAGCAGATCACCGCGAACCTGCTACGCCGAGCCATAGGAAAGACCCCAAAATCATGACCGTCCACCAACAACTTTTCATGAACGGAACCTGGCGGACCCCCGCGGGTCCTGGCCTGATCGATGTCGAGTCCGCATCCACCCAGGAAACGATCGGTCGCGTGCCCGAAGGCTCTCCCGACGACGTCGACGCAGCCGCCGAAGCGGCCTCCTGTGCCTTCGAATCCTGGTCCCAAACCACCCCGCAGGAACGCGCCGATTGGCTCGACAAGATCGCGGCCGAACTCGAAGTGCGAGCGCCCGATATCGCTAAGACCATCGCCCAGGAAGTCGGGTCGCCACTCTCCATGGCCACGTCCATTCAAGCCGGCCTGCCCGTGATGGTCACGAAGTCCTACGCCCAACTTGCCCGGACTTTTCAGTTTGAAGAATCGATCGGCAACTCGCTCATCCTCCGCGAACCGGCCGGGATCGTCGGCGCGATCACTCCTTGGAACTACCCGCTGCATCAGATCATGGCGAAAGTCGCGCCCGCGCTGGCCGCGGGCTGCACGGTGATCCTCAAGCCCAGCGAGATCGCCCCGCTGAATGCCTTCCTGCTGGCTGAGGTTTGCGAGAGCATCGGCTTGCCGCCGGGCGTGGTCAATATCGTCAGCGGCTATGGCACCGTGGTCGGCGAAGCCATCGCCACTCATCCGTTAGTCGACATGGTGTCGTTCACGGGATCTCTGCGGGCGGGCCGGCGTGTCATGGCGCTCGCCTCCGACACCATCAAGAAGGTGACGCTCGAGTTGGGCGGCAAGTCCGCCAATGTCATCCTGGAAGACGCTCCGCTTGAGAAGGCCGTCGGTGTCGGTGTCAAGAATGCGATGCTCAACTCCGGCCAGACCTGCTCCGCCTGGACCCGCATGATCGTTCCCCGCGCCAGGCAGGACGAGGTGGTTGACATCGCCGTGAAAACACTTCAATCGTTGAAGGTAGGCGACCCAATGGACGCTTCCAGCCGCCTCGGCCCGCTCATCTCCGGTCCGCAACGCGCCCGTGTGGAAAGCTACATCCAGACCGGTAAACGGGAAGGCGCACGCCTCGTCGCCGGCGGCAGCCGTCCCGCGGAGTTCGTCCGCGGCTACTACGTACAGCCCACGCTATTCGCCGACGTGCAGTCCACAATGACCATCGCCCAGGAAGAGATCTTCGGTCCCGTGCTGTCCATCCTCCCCTACGATTCCGAAAACGAAGCCATTTCCATCGCCAACGACACGATCTACGGGCTGGCCGGGGGAGTCTGGTCCGCTGACGCCGACCGCGCCATGCAGGTAGCCCGCCGCATCCGCGCCGGCCAAGTCGACATCAACGGCGGCCGGTACAATCCCCTTGCTCCATTTGGCGGCTATAAGCAATCCGGGGTCGGCCGCGAACTTGGCAAATACGGCTTGGAAGAGTACTTTCAGGTCAAGTCGCTCGCCCGGTGAGTATCATGGCCCGGCGACTCGAAGAACGGCTCGGCGCCCTATCGGTGGTTCGCGATAATCCTTTCGCCCCCGAAAGCGCCTCGTTGCTGCAGCGCAGCCTCGCGGATAAGTCGCATGCGGTGGCCGCCAAAGCCGCCAAACTCATTGAGGACAACGAGATTCAGGCGTTGGTGCCCGATCTGGTAAAGGCGTTCGAGCGCCTGCTTGAAGCGGGCGCCCAGGGCGATCCGCAGTGTCTCGCCAAGAACGCGATCGTCAAGGCTCTTAAGCGCCTCGGCTACCAGGACCAGGAGTTGTTCCTCAAGGGTATGCGGCACTTCCAACGCGAACCCGTTTTTGGCGGCTCTGAAGACACCGCCATTACGCTGCGCAGCGAATCTGCCTTGGCCCTCACCGGATGCCGCGAACTACGCGACTTCGATGTACTGGAACTCCTGGTGGACGCCTGGGGCGATCCGGAGCCGGTGGTCCGCATGGAAATTGCCCGTGCCATCAGTTGCCTGGAGCGCCGCGAAGCTGTAATTGTCCTCAAAGCCAAAGCGCTTGCCGGCGATAAAGACGCGCGAGTCATCGGCCAGTGCCTGCAGGGCATTCTCGACTGCGGTGGCGCCCAACATTTGCCGTTTGTGATCCGCTTTATCGACGACACTAACGAGGAACTGCGTTGGGAAGCCTTGGGCGCAATGGCCGCCACAACGGCTCCCGAAGCGCTCGATCAGCTAATCTCGTGGATCGCAGAAGCTCCGATCACCAAAGCCGAGCGCGCCCTCGACGCGCTGGCCCCATACCGCGTCAAGCCGATTGTCGCCACCCGTGTCCAACAAGCCGTTGAGTCTCGCAAACACCCGGCGTTAACGCGCGGCTGGCAGCGTGCATTCGCACGATGAGCGGCGCCTACGCCAACTCCGGCGACAGCCGGCCCTCCGCTTGCAAACGGTCAAAGAGATCCAGCGTTTGCCGCACACCGTCATCGAGCGAAGTCTGCTGGATGCCCGGCACCGTCGCGTTTAACTGCGACGCGTTCATCCGATAAGAAACCGGAACGGGATTTCCGCCCACCGTGATCAACTTCGCCGCTCCGGGACGATAACGGTCCAGCAAGGCCACGAAATCGTTCATATCGACAATCGACCCCGCCAGATTGAACACATGCGCCCCTTCTACATCGGACAGTGCGCACCGGATGAAAGTCTCCGCGACATCTTCGGTGTACTGCAAATCCATATAACCCGACACTCGGATCTGGAAAGGCTTTCCAAGCGCAACGGCCTTCATCGCAAGCGTCGGATCAGCGGTGAGTCCCCGGTCGCGGCCGACGCCGTATACAGTCCATGGCCGCAGCCCCATAGAAGAGATGCCGTTCGCCTGGTAAAACACCCTGGCATTCCCTTCATTCGACTGCTTAAACACACCGTAATGCGTGTTCGGCAGCAACTGGTCAGCTTCGGTCAAAGCCCGCGCTTCGTACGCATCTTCCGGACCCCAAACGGCTGCGGACGATGCATAGACGACACGTACCGGGCGACCGGCATCGCGCGCCGCTTCGAACACATTGAGTGTTCCGACCACGTCGATCATCGCGCCTGCGACAGGATTTGCCTGGCAAAACGGCATGAGAACGGCCGCCAGGTGAATGATATGGGTGATTTCACCGGACTTGACGAGATTTTTAATCCGGGCGGTGTCCTCAATCCGGCCTGTCTCCACCTTCAGCCGTGACGACGTGCTATGGTTCGAGATCATACCTAAGCGGGTCGTGTCCGTCTCCACGTCGTAGCAGAGAACGTCTATCTGCCGGTCCAGGAGTTGTTTCACGGTCCAGGCGCCAATACACCCCGAAGCCCCGGTTACTAGTACGCGCATTCCTAACAAGCTAACATGCGCACTAACAGGCAACTGTCTCCGCAAACGCCGGATTCGTCCTAAGCAGCGAGAAAGTCGCTCTCGAAGATCGAGATCTTCTGAACCGTGCTCTCTTTTAAATCGACCAGTTGATCTTTGATCTCTTCCCACACACTTCCGGGTACGCGGCTCTGCAACATCTCGAGGTGCGGTTCGTTATTCGTCTCGGTCAGGCTGAACCCCATTTCCACTGCAGCCGCACAACTCGCCGTGATCAAGTCGCTCATGTCACGCCCGCCCGTTTCAGGTTCGTCTGATTCCTGCACACATGTCGACTTCGTCAGTGACACCGGCAACCGCCATTCCCGCGCGAGCTGCGCGCTCAACTCCCGATGGTCCTGCCCCAGCGCCTCCCGCTCGCATTGGACGATCGGCCGGCCCGTCTTGCGGTGTAACTGAAGGATGTGTAAGTATCGCCCCGGATACATGGTCAAAAGCGCCAGCCGGCCTACGTCGTGCAGCAATCCCGCCGTGTACGCCGCCGCTTTGTCCTGCTGGTACGATTGCCCCATCCATTCACAAACCAACGCCGTCGCCAAATTATGCCGCCAGCAGCGTCGCACCAGTTCATCGTGCCGCGCACTGCGGAGAAAATCCCGCAAGCCCACGGTCAACACGAGCCCACGCAGCCGATGCGTGCCCAATACGGACACCGCGTGGAGAACGCTGATCACCTCGTGCCGCAGCCCGAACATCGCCGAATTGGCCAGCCGCAGAACCTCAACGGTGAACGCAGCATCCGATCCGACCAGATCCGAGATCGTTCGCATGGAGCAATCGTCTTGCGCAATCGCTCCTAACAATTTCCGCGCTACCGCCGGAAACGGGGGTAGCGGTACACGGGCTGGCGCCTTCGGTGGCTCGATCATCGCACGTAAGCTGGACACTGGCCTGTTTCCTTCACTCTCTTATCGGATCATTGCACCCAAAACTTCACAGCGATGATTCATTTATCGTGCTTATTTCATGCTAGGATGCAATTAACTTCTCGCATGGAACTCCACCCTCTTCGTGTTTTCCTCTCCGTCGCCAACGAGAAGAGTTTTTCCCGTGCTGCCGAGAAGATGCTACGAACCCAGCCGGCGATTTCGCTTGCTATCCAGCGACTGGAAAAGGAGCTAGGCGAAAAACTTATCGACCGTTCGGCAAAGGACTTATTGTTGACGGATGCCGGACGAATAGTGCTCGATTACGCCCGGCGCTTTGAAAACCTGGAACGGGAACTCGAAACGGCGCTTACGGAGCTGCGGGACAACTCTGCCGGCCGCCTTATCATTGGCGCTAATGAATCGACGTCGCTGTATCTTCTCAAGCAGATTCAGGCCTACCGGCACCTTTACCCGAAAGTGAAAGTACAGGTGCGTCGCAGTCTTTCGAGCAGAATCCCGGCGCAACTGGTGGATGGCGACCTGGAACTCGGAATGCTCAGCTTCGACCCTGCAGACGACCGGTTGGTATCGATCATCATCTACACCGACCACCTTGCGTTCGTCGTATCGCCTCAGCACCGTTTTGCCGACCGGCATTCCGTCTCCATAACGGAGTTGGGCATGGAAAACTTCATCGCCCACAACGTCCTCTCACCGTATCGAGAAATCGTGATTCGCGAATTCCAACGTCATAAAGTGCCCCTCAATATGGACGTTGAAATGCCCACAATTGAAACAATCCGGAAACTCGTGCAAAGAAACGAGGGAGTGGCGTTCCTGCCACGGATGTGCGTAGAGCAGGAGTTAGAGCAGGAAACACTTCGCGAGGTGCGTGTTGGGGAATTACACGTGGAACGCAAGATTCGGTTGGTTTTTCCAGCACGTCGTGCGCTTAGCCACGCAGCACGAGCTTTTCTGGAGTTGTTCGATCCGCGGGCTCACGAATTATTCAATGGTTTGTAACAGAATAGCCCTTGAATTGCATCTCTAGAGTTGTTAAATAAGAAGGCAAGGAGATCCGTGTGCACACCGTCTTCATTGCATCTGGCGACTCATTGCATGGGGATGCAGCGGCTGTTCACCGGGTGCTTGAATTACTAGGGCACCCTCCGAACGTCTACATGCATGACGTTCCCAAGTTGACGCCGAAGCTGGCTGAGGAGATTGCAACCGCGAAGGAGGTGGTGTTCATCCACCCCGAAAGGCAGTTAGGGGAGCCTTGGGTGGAACCCGCTATTCCCACCGACGATCCGGGCCGATCGGATCCGTTGGATCCCGCGGGGCTGTTGAGCCTGGCTCGGGCACTATACCAGTTCCGCGGCAACGCATACGTCTGTCATGTGCCTGGCCTTGATTTTTCGCGAGATTGGGGAATGTCCCCTTACGCCGAAAAGCGGGCGCACCAGGCAGCGGCGCTACTGAAGCGCTTCCTGCCCGGATCACAGACTTCGTTGCCGGTGGCGGCTGACGCAGTGGCGTAAAGCAGCTACTCGAGAGGTTTCGCGACCCTGCGTACCCGATGCGCTTCGCTGTCGCCTATAAACAGAACGCCTTTCTTGTCGACAAATACGCCGTGCGGCCGGGATGTCTGGCATTGCAAACCCGGTCCATCCGGACCGTTGCCGCGCTCTCCCGTCCCGACGATCGTCTTGATCGCTCGCGTCTTGAGATCGATCCGGCGAATAGTGTGGCTCTCCGTGTCCGCAATGTATACACCGCCGTCAGGCGACCATGCGATTCCTTTTGGTCCGGATAGTTTCGCCTTACGTGCATCCGCCGCGTTGGGTTCATACCCCTTCTCACCGGTGCCGGCCAAATGGACGAATTGATTGTTTTTGAGGTCCACTTTGTAAACAGCGTTACCTTCGCGCAACGCCAGGTATAAGTTTCCCTGTGGATCGAGGTCGATCGCCCGGGGACCGTTTACAGGTGTGCCTTCCAGCGGCGCTCCGTCCGGAGTGGGCTTCTTCTCTCCCGTGCCGAGCCAAGTCCCAACTATCCCAGTGGTGAGATCAAGCCTGCGAACCCGGTGATTGCCGATGTCGCAGATCAACAGCCTGCCTTGCGGGTCGAACTGGATACTGTGGGGTTGCCGGAATTCGGCTTTCGTTGCGGGACCGCCATCACCCGAGAAACCCGCCTTACCTGTACCAGCGATGGTGGTGATGATGCCGGTCCTGCGATCGACCCGGCGGACCACGTGGTTCGGCATCTCGACAAAGTACATGTTCCCGGCCTTATCGAACCGCACCTCATAAGGCTGATTGAGCGATGCCTTCGTCGCTGGACCACCGTCACCGGAATAACCCTTTTGTCCATTGCCGGCAACCGTCGTGATCACATTCTTCTTCATATCCAGCCGGCGCACGACATGATTGTCGATATCGCAGATGTACAGCGCCCCGTCAGGACCCACCACCAGTCCGTACGGATTGTTCACCTGGGCCTTCTCTCCGGCGCCGCCGTCACCTGAATACCCTGCCGCACCCGTTCCCACAATCGTGACCGTGTTCGCGGCGGATCCTATCGCCGCCGCCATCGCCAGTAAAGCTATGAAGCGCATCGCGTAAACTCTAACACGGCTCGCTCCACCTCTTCCATTGTCGAGCTAAGCGGCAGGACCGTTACTTTACTTGCTCGCGGCGACCACACCCGCGGATCGGTGGGCCCGAACAAAACTACAACCGGAACCCCTACTGCTGCGGCCAGGTGCGATATGCCTGAGTCGTTGCCGACGTACGCCGCCGCTCCGGCTAGCCATTCGGCCAGCACTCCAAGATCCGAAAAGCGATGCGCACCTTCTTCGGGCCCTTCGCAGAACTGGGCACAGCCCAAGCGGCCAGCCAGTTCAACAAACCGCTCCAAGGGCCAGTTCTTCTTTGCGCTTCCAGAAAATGGGTGGATCGCAACAAACGATTCGGGTTGACGCCGAACCTCCACGCGCGGGCACGCGCCCAAGGGCGCCCCAACCTGTTGAAGGTAGAAATCGACGGCATGCATGCCGCCCTGCTTCGGCAATGCTTCGAAAAAGTAGAAGGGCATTCCCGCCACAGCCTGGCGAAACTGCTCGCGACCGGCGCCATACCAGGAAACGATAGAGTCGAAAGAGCGTAACTCCGCCGTCAAAGCCTCGGGGGCACATCCCAACTCCAACAGGTCCAATCCGGTCGAAGAGATGGGCCGCACTCGATCGGCGAACCGAATCAACGGAGCCGTAGCCCGTGGAACCCATACCTCCGTGTACTCGGTTCGGAGCGACTCCAGCGCCGGAAGTGAGACGATCACGTCCCCAATGGCTCCCGGACGAATCAGCAACCGGCGCACACGCGCGTGCCTCGCCTAGCGAACATCGAGCGGGACTTCCACCGGTATGGTCTTCGGAGCCAGACACATACTGGTCGTACAAGCCTGGTAACGCAGCTTACCTTTGAGTAATCGCGGTCCTCTCGGCACCGAAGCGGCCGCTTTCAGGCGAGTGGCGACCTCGAAATCGCCTGTAAACACCGATAGAGGCTTCTCCGAGAAGGAGTACTTCTCCAGGTGAGGTTTCGGATACTCGATGCCTACCACTTCGAGCGGCGCGGCTTCCCAGGTCAACCGCAAAGGGATCAGGTATTCGTCTGACGGCGTGTTGCTGTTGGTGTGATATCCAGAGGCGAGTTGAAACTTCACCTTCGCTGTTGCGATTTCCCCGGCCTTGATAAGCAGGCGAGCGGGAGGTGCAACGGTGACGGGCTGACTACCTTGGGAGTAAAGCGAAAGCGGGTAGAGGGTTGCCAATAAACCCAGCGCGGCTCTTTGTACCCAACCCGAGTAAGTGATTGATGTCATTGTGGTAGTCACCTTTGCTCACCAGGCCTACGTGAACGGCGGCGATCCGGCCTTCTTTGTCGATCAGGAAGCTGGTAGGAAGCGAGTCCACTCCGCCGTACATTTGCGCGACAGAATCGGTGCCCAACAGCACTCGATAGTTGACCTGTGCGCGCTGCAGGTATGGCTTCACAACGTCCCAACCATCTTCGTCCATCGACACACCCAAGACCGCGAAACCTTTGTCTTTGAACTTCTGCTCAAACTCGACGAACCAGGGGATCTCAAGCTTGCAGGGTCCGCACCATGTGGCCCAGAAATTCAACAGGACAACTTTGCCTTTATAGTCGGACAACTTGACGCTGCGGCCCATCGAGTCTTTGAGTTCAAAATCAGGGGCCTTCTTGCGATCTTTCTCGGCTTTCACTGCCGCGCGAACGCTGGTGGAAGACGAGCAACTGCCCAACACCAGCAGCGTAACTACACTCAGAGCGGCAAAAAAGCGGAAGACAGATCGCACAAACGTATTATACCGAGAAGCCCTCATCGCCAATCCCGTTGAACCACTTTCTTCGCCGCTCCTGATGACGCCCACTGAGAGTGAACTCTTCGTGTTCGGGGATTTCGGCGAACATCCAGGCCGCTGTGTCACAGAAGCTTTCGCAGGCATAGTCGCGCCAGCGCAGGCTACGGTTCAACCAGTCGTCCCCGGTTAGCCGGGCCTTGCGCCAGCCGGCAGACCAGCCCAGTTCACCGCGAGCACCAACTTCCAGCTCGCGCAGCAGGAGATTCTCCCATTCGCGCCGCCGCCGATTCCCCAGGCGAGGCCATGCAAAGTGGAACAACTCGTGAATCAGGATACGCTTAAACTCGTCAGGCACGCTTCGCAACTCGCGGTCCATCACAATCCGCCGCTTGCGGACGTCGGTGATCGCGTAAACTTCACCACCGGCGCCGCGCAAGTTGTCGCCGTAGACAACACTGATCCGAGTGTGCGGGTGGAGAGGCAAGGCAGCCAGTATCGAATGGGCGGCCTTCATTGCCGCGCCGTAAACTCGTCGGCTACTGCGCGGAAAGCTTCCGGATCTTCAACGGTAACCTTTGCGCTATTGCGCTCCCCGTCAAACCACTTCTGAAAATGCGCCTGGCGCATTTCTTCGTACACTTGATCTTTCACCTGTTCGTAGGTCTTCTGGGCCAGCTTGTCTACTCGAAACAGGTAGAATCCGTTGGGTAACTTCAGCGGCCCCAATACGTCGCCTTGTTTGGCCCCAAACACCATTTGTTTGATCTGGTCAGGAATCTGACGGTCCTGTTTAGTGAAGGGGGGGAGGAATCCACCGTTGTCGCGCAACTCCTGATCCTCTGCGTACTTCACCACAGCCTGGTTGAAGCTCAACCCACCCATGATCTCGGCGAGGGCGGCTTCAGCGCGTTTGCGTCCCTGCTCCTCGTTCAGGATCTTGGGAGCGTTCGGATCGGTGGTGGGCGGTGGCGCGACGGTGAATGGAATTCGAATCACCTGGACCGTTGCCGTCTTGAATCGCTCGGGGTCTTTGTCATAGCCGGCCTTCTGATCTTCGGGACCGATGACGATCTTGTTCATGTACTCGTCGACATATGCCTGAACAAGGATCTGTCCGCGGTTGAACCAGATCTGTCCCTTGTACGGCTGCTTCTGGTCCAGTCCCATCTGTAGGGCCTGCTTGCTCAGCCGCTGCATGAACGCCCACTGTTTCAGGAACTCCTCCGGCTGCGTGATGGCGTTCTGCCGGTTCTGTCCCGGCATGGCGCGCAGCAAGCCGGAATAGTCCTCTGCAGTTAGGGGTTTGCCGTTCACCTCGGCCAGCACTTGTTCGGGCTTCACGTCTTCGGGAGTGGTTGCGCCCGACTGCATCATGGCCGCTTTCATCTTCTGGAAAAAGCCCGCGTCTATAATTTTGAGAGCGATTGCCTCCCGTTCCCGCTGCATCCAACCGTTTACGCCTTCTTGCGAGGCGTTTTGAATGATTTCGGCCTTGACCTGTTCAAATGGCCGAACTTCTTTACTGGTCAGTTGAAAGATGTACCAACCAGCCGGTTGCTGGAAGGGCTCGCTCACTTTGTTGAGGTCGAGCTTCAGGACGGCCTTCCGCATTTCGACCGGGATCTTCGAATCAGTCTCTATCACCCCGAAGTCACCGTCTTTGGCCGCGGAGTCTTCGTCGTCGGAGTACTGCCTGGCCACGTTGGCGAAATCGGCGCCGGCCTTCAACTGCTTCTGTACTTCGGCCAGTTTTGCGTGCGCTTCAGCCTCTTTACCCTTGGTAGCGGCGATATAGATGAGGCGTACGCCTGCGCGGCCGTACAGGTGCGGATTGGTCTCATAGTAGGCTTTGGCCCCTTCTTCCGTCATCGGCCCTTTTTGCTGCTCAGCCTGGATGCGCGCCATTGCCAGTACTTGGCCCGTGGCCCAAGCGATGCGGTCCGAATACGGGCTCTTTTTGTCAAAGCCCTGCTTTTCGGCCAGAGCGGTGAATCGCTTGGTGAGCGCCGTCCAACGGAGAAAGTCGGCAGGGTCGGACTTGGCGCTGTTCAATGCCGGGGGCGGGGCGCCGATGAGCATGGCCCGCAGGTCGCCTGCTGTCAGCCGATCCCCATCCATCGTGCCCAGCACTTTGTCGGCGGGCGGCGGAGCAGCAGCGGCCGCGGGTGCGCCCGGAGCCCCAACCTGGGGAACGCCCGGCTGAATCGACAGCTGAGCACACAAGGGAATGGCCGCACAAAGGGCCAGGGAAATAAAAGACTTCATTTGGATGGGCTTTTCTCTCAGTTTACCAGTGTGTAGACGGCTAACCCTGGTGAGTAGTCACGTACCGCCGAATGGAACGAGCCCGGCCACTCGCGTCGTCAATGTTGACGATTACAGCATTCAATTCGACCCGCCCCTTGGCGGCTTGCATTCGTGCCGGCATGGAGGTGATGAATTTGCGAATGACCGGGTCTCTTTCGACACCGATGACGGAATCGTAAGGTCCTGTCATTCCGCAGTCCGTCTGATAGGCCGTACCGTTGGGGAGGACGCGGGCATCGGCGGTGGGGATGTGGGTGTGCGTGCCCACCACGGCGGTGACACGACCGTCCAGGTACCAGCCCATGGCGACCTTTTCGCTGGTCACTTCGGCATGGAAATCGACGAACTTAACCCGCACCGACTGGTCGAGTTCGGCGAGCAGAGCGTCCGCCTTACGAAACGGGCATTCGGTTGACGGCATGTAGGTACGGCCCTGCAGATTGATAACAGCGACCCTCATCCCATTTCGTGCGGTTACGACCTTCATGCCACGGCCAGGACAGTCCGCCGGGTAGTTTGCAGGCCGCAACAGTAAGGAATGGGGGTTGGCCAGATAGTCGTAAATCTCGCGCTTGTCCCAGATGTGATTGCCGCTGGTCAGAATATCAATTCCGAGATTGAGCAGTTCATCCGCGATGTTCGGGGTGATGCCAAATCCTCCGGCGGCATTCTCACCATTGGCCACTACGAAGTCGATGTGCTCGTTGTCGACAATGGAGCGGAGACGTTCAGCAACGACACCCCGGCCTGATGACGCGAAGATGTCGCCAATAAAAAGTAAGTTCAGGCCCTCAGGCTCCCTTCAAGCACTCGGCGATGTCTTTCTCGGAAACCGCGCCTTCTTTGATCATTCGCCAATACGGTTCGGTGATGTCTACCGTAGTGGCTCCGCCAGCAGTGCAGACGCCGCCGTCGATTACGAGGTTGATCCTGCCGTCCATCATGCCGAAGACTTCAATGCCGCTACGGCAGGTGGGCTGGCCCGAGATGTTGGCGCTGGTGGCGATAAGCGGCTGGCCCATGTGTTCGAGCAGCGCACCCACGATCTTCGCCCGCGACTGCCGCAAGGCAAGCCGGCCGGTATTGCCGGTCACCTTCAGTGGAACCTTGGCCGACGCCGGGACAATCAATGTCAGCGGTCCGGGCCAGAACCGCCTTGCCAGCAACAGGAACCGCGACGTCACTTCCGTCATAAGGTCCTCTGCCATCAACAGGTCCGATACCATGAGGGGTAGCGAACGGTGGCTCTCGCGACCCTTGGCGTTGAATACCTGACCTACGGCATGCAGGTTAAACGGATCGGCGACGAGCGTATAGAGTGCGTCGGTGGGCATGGCCACAACGCCGCCCCTTCGAATGACACCAGCCGCGCGTTCCAACGCTTCCGGTGATGGCTGTTCAACGTCGACTTCGATTAAATCAGTTGGCACGGTAATTCCGCTTCAGCGCTGGCATCCGGGACAGAAGTAGGTGGATCGGCCGCCCTGCGGGATCCGCAGAACGCGCCGCCGGCACCTGACACATGGCTCACCTTCCCGGTCGTAGACGGCCACAGGGAAGTTCTCCTCCGAGTGAAAAGCCCCCGGCCCGGCATACGCGGCCACCGCCGATTGTACCGCATCCGTCAAAACACCGACAATTCCTTCATGAAGGGCCGCCACCTTCCGCGCACTTACTTGATTCATAGGTTTACGCGGATCGAGCCGCGCCCGGAACAGCACCTCCGCCGCATAGATATTTCCGAGGCCCGCCACGTTTCCCTGGTGCATCAAAAAGAGCTTGGCGGGCTGACGCGAGACCTCGGCCGCGGCGAGGAACCCGTCGAGCGTGAAGTGCTTGCTGAGCGGCTCCGGGCCAAGTTCGGCGGCGAGGCGGCTATCGATACTCGCGGTCTCCACCAGGTCCATACGCGCCAGCGCCCGTCCGTCTTCCAACACCAAGCCTTGTCCACCGCGGAGTTCGCAGACGACGCGCGCGTACATGCTGTGCAGGCGGTGGTCCGGGATGACGTAGAGGTTGCCGGACATCCGCAGGTGGGTGTGCAGGGTCAGTTCGCCGGTCAAGCGGATCAGGATATGTTTGCCGCGGCGGTCAATGGTCTCGATCTTCCGGCCGGCAGCGCCCTCGGCTACGCTCTCGGTGGCGCAACGGTACACACGGACTGCGTCGATGTGGCTGCCGGCGGCCTCGCTGCGGAGTTTCCGGCATACTGCTTCCACCTCGGGCATCTCAGGCACGACCTTCAATTGTAAGGTGAGCCGATCGGCTGCTCCACGGCTGCGCGTAGCTTATGGATAGGAAGGGGAGTGGGGAGCGGCTCTGGGTGAGGCAGTGTGGACCACGGGCTGACGCGCCGTGGTTCGGGTGGTCGAGTGCAGTGGTGGGGGCCGGGGAGAGGCCGGGGAGGGGTTACGTGAGGACTTCCTCTACCGTTTCCGCGCGATTGCGCTCTTCCCCATTGCACTGCCGCGCGGCCAGGCCTGGAATGGCGATTTCCAGGACCTGGCTTACGTGCTCGACGAAGGTGAACTGCATTTCGTTGCGAGCCTCGTCCGGCAGGTCGTAGAGGTCTTTGGCGTTGGCTTTGGGCATGATTACGTGTTTGATGCCGGAGCGCCTTGCCGCTAAGACCTTTTCTTTCACACCGCCGATGGGGAGGACCAGCCCTGTTAGTGTTACTTCACCGGTCATGGCTATGTCGGGCCTGGCGGGGCATCGGGTATAGAGCGAGGTTAGAGCGACGGTCATGGTGATACCGGCGGAGGGGCCGTCCTTTGGAGTTGCCCCGGCGGGGACGTGAACGTGGACGCCGAAGTCTTTGAACTTAGCGGGTTCGATTCCTAACTCCCTGGCGTGGGACCAGATATAGGATTGGGCCGCCTTAGCCGATTCCTGCATGACTTCGCCTAACTGGCCGGTGAGGGTGAAACCTTTGGTTTCGGGTAAGAGCGCGGTTTCGATGTAGAGGACATCGCCGCCTACTTCGGTCCAGGCTAAGCCGGTGGCTACGCCGGGCGGGACGGATTTACGGGCCTCTTCGGGCATGAAGGGTTCGGGTCCTAAGAGGTCGATCAGGCGATCGGGCCGGACCTCGAACGGCTCTTGTTTGCCTTCGGCGAAGTGGAGGGCGGCTTTGCGCGCGACCTTGGCGATCTGGCGTTCGAGCCTACGCAGGCCGGCTTCACGCGTATATCTGCGGATGATCTCCTGGAGGGCTTCGGGGGTGATGACGCACTGTTCGGCGGTGAGGCCGGTTTCTTTCAACTGACGAGGGATGAGGTAGCGCTTTGCGATCTCGATCTTTTCCTCTTCGGTGTAGCCGGGGAGGCGGAGGACTTCCATACGGTCGAGGAGCGGCCGCGGGATGGTATCGAGGGTGTTGGCCGTGGTGACGAACATGACTTTCGAGAGGTCGAACGGCATGTCGATGTAGTTATCGCGGAAGGTGTTGTTCTGTTCGGGGTCCAACACTTCCAACAAAGCCGAGGCCGGATCGCCGCGGTAGTCGCGGCCTAACTTATCGACCTCGTCCAACATGATGACCGGGTTGTTAGCTCCGGCACGGCGCATAGCCTGGATGAGACGGCCGGGCATGGCGCCGATGTAGGTGCGGCGGTGGCCGCGGAGTTCGGCTTCGTCATGGAGGCCGCCGAGCGAGAAGCGCTCGAACTTACGGCCCAAGGACCGCGCGATGGACTGGCCTAACGAGGTTTTGCCGACGCCCGGAGGCCCGACTAAGCAGAGAATGGGCGCCTTGGCGGTGGGGTTCATCTTGAGAACACCTAAGTGCTCGAGGATGCGGGCTTTGACTTCTTTGAGGTCGAAGTGATCGGTATCGAGGACTTCGCGGGCGTTGGCGACATCGAGGTTGTCGTCGGTCTTGGTACGCCAGGGCAGTTCTAAGACGAACTCGAGCCAGGTGCGGACGACGTGATGGTCAGGCGAGGCAGACGGGAGGCGTTCGAGGCGCTTCAGTTCGCGTTCGGCTTCTTTGCGAACCTCATCGGGGAGGTCCGCCTTTTCGAGGCGTTCGCGAAGCTGGTCGACTTCGGCCTGTTCCGGGTTCTTCTCGCCTAATTCCTGCTGGATGGCGCGAAGCTGCTGGCGCAGCATGTACTCGCGCTGTTCCTTGGTCATCTCTTCACGGGCCTGATTACTGATCTTGGAGCGGATCTCGAGGACCTGTAACTCGTGCGAGAGGTAGTTATGGAGCAGGCGGTAAGCGTCGGATACAGACTGTGCTTCGAGTAAGGTTTGTTCCTTTTGTAAGTCGAGCGAGAAGAGCGAAGCCAAGAGGAACACGACGCGCATGGGTTCGGTGTTATCGGCAGCGAGGGTCTGGACTTCGAACGGCACCTGGACTTGTGCCAACTCGATGGCTTTGCCGGCGATTTCGACGACGGAGCGGCGTAGCGCTTCGACTTCGGCGCCGTATTCTTCCGGCATGGGCGCGGGCTGGACCCGGCCCATGAGGAAGGGTTCGTCTTCCTCGATCTTGAGGAGCATGACACGCTCAATGCCCAAGACAAGCACTTCCATATGACCTTCAGAAGTGCGGGAAATCTTGCGGATAACGGCTTTGGTGCCGAATGTGTAGAGATCGCCCTGGGTGGGATTTTCAGTGGAAGCATCGCGCTGGCTGAGGAGGACAATTTCCTTATCCTCGGACGTGAGCGCAGCTTCAACGGCCGCCACAGAGCGTGGGCGACCTACCGAGAGGGGCATGACGAGATACGGCAACAGCGCCGTATTTTTCATGGGCAGGATCGGCAGGCTGAAGATCTTCTCGTTTTCTTTCTTCACAGTCATTTGGACGCTCCAACAGGCGCAGAGTATTCAAGGAAACGACCTACGTGCGGCCGGCCGCGGCCTCAGCCGAAACCGGTTCGAAGCGGAGGCCGGAAGTTAGACGGTTGACATCCACGAGCACTGTCTGATGATCGCGGATGGCGCCTTCGAGGATCAGCCGCGCAAGTGGGGTCTCAATTTCACGTTGGATGGCGCGCTTGAGGGGGCGTGCACCATAACTCGGTTCGTAGCCGACGGATACGAGATAGTCGCGGGCGTCGTCGGTAAGTTGAAGGCTGATGTGGCGATCGGCGAGGCGGTGCTGCAGCGATCGCAGTTGGATATCGACGATGTGGCGGAGGTGGCGCTGGTCGAGGGCGTGGAAGATGATCACTTCGTCGACCCGGTTCAAGAACTCCGGCCGGAAGTGGCGGCGCAATTCGGCACGCACGGCATCTTCACTTCCGGACTCCAGTATATGGCTGGAGCCGAGGTTCGAGGTCATGAGGACGATGGTGTTCTTGAAATCGACGACACGGCCCTGACCGTCGGTGAGGCGGCCGTCGTCGAGGATCTGGAGCATAACGTTGAAGACGTCGGAGTGCGCCTTTTCCACTTCGTCGAACAAGATGACGGAGTAGGGCCGACGGCGGACGGCTTCGGTGAGTTGGCCGCCCTCTTCAAAGCCGATGTAACCGGGGGGCGCGCCGATCAAGCGGGCGACGTTATGGCGTTCCTGGTACTCGGAAAGATCGATACGGATCATGGCGCGTTCGTCATCGAACAGCGCTTCGGCGAGGGCGCGGGCGAGTTCAGTTTTACCGACGCCGGTGGGCCCGAGGAAGATGAAGCTGCCGATGGGGCGGTTGGGATCTTTCAGGCCGGAGCGAGCGCGGAGGACAGCTTCCGAGACAGCTTTGACAGCCTGTTCCTGCCCGACGACCCGGACGTGAAGCTGTTCTTCGAGGTGCAGGAGCTTCTGCATTTCTCCTTCGAGCAGTTTGGTGAGGGGGACGCCGGTCCAGCGGGAGACGACTTGGGCGATGTCGGTCTCGTCGACCTCTTCTTTGAGGAGGCGCGGACCTTCGGCGTGCTGCGACATTTGGGCCAGTTGGCGTTCGAGTTCGGGGAGCTTGCCGTATTTGAGTTCGGCGGCGCGATTGAGGTCGTAGTTGCGCTCAGCCTTCTCGATTTCGTGGCGAAGCTGTTCGAGTTGCTCGCGAACGGCGCGGACCTTCTGGACCGACTCCTTTTCTGTTTGCCAGCGGGCTTGGAGAGCACTGGTTTGCGTGGTGAGGTCGGCCAGTTCCTTTTCGAGGCGGGCGAGGCGTTCGCGCGAGGCGTCGTCGGACTCTTTGCGGAGGGCTTCGCGCTCGATCTCAAGCTGCATCTTGCGGCGGAGCACCTCATCGATTTCCGAGGGCATGGAGTCGATTTCGGTACGGAGACGGGCGGCGGCTTCGTCGACGAGGTCGATGGCTTTGTCGGGGAGGAAGCGGTCGGAGATGTAGCGGTGGGAGAGGACGGCGGCGGCGACCAAAGCAGCGTCTTTGATACGGACACCGTGGTGGACCTCGTAGCGCTCGCGGAGGCCGCGGAGGATCGAGATGGTGTCTTCAACGGACGGCTGGTCGACCATGACGGCCTGGAAGCGGCGCTCGAGGGCGGCGTCCTTTTCTACGTACTTGCGGTACTCGTCGAGGGTGGTGGCGCCGATGCAGTGGAGTTCGCCACGGGCGAGCATGGGCTTGAGGAGGTTGCCGGCATCCATGGCGCCTTCGGCCTTCCCTGCCCCGACGACTGTGTGAAGTTCGTCTATAAAGAGGATGATTTCGCCGTTGGAGGACTGAACCTCTTTGAGGACCGCTTTGAGGCGCTCTTCGAATTCGCCGCGGAACTTGGCTCCGGCAATGAGGGCGCCCATATCGAGCGAGACGATCTTTTTGTTTTTGAGACCCTCGGGGACGTCTCCACGGACGATGCGCTGGGCGAGACCTTCGGCGATGGCGGTTTTACCGACACCGGGCTCGCCGATCAGGACGGGGTTGTTCTTGGTGCGGCGGGAGAGGATCTGGATGACGCGGCGGATTTCTTCATCGCGGCCGATGACGGGGTCGAGTTTGCCCTGGGCGGCAAGGGCCGTGAGGTCGCGACCGTATTTCTCGAGCGCCTGATAGCTGGTCTCGGGGTTTTGGGAGGTGACGCGCTGGTTGCCACGCACGTCCTGGAGAGCTTTCATCAGACGATCGCGTGTGAGGCCGAAGTCTTTGAGGAGGCGACCGGCGGCACCTGTATCGTCCGTGATGGCGAGCAGTACATGCTCGACGGAGATGTACTCGTCTTTGAGACGCTTGGCTTCCTGGTCGGCATTGGCCAGGAGCTTTTGCAGGCGGCCGGTGATGTAGACCTGGTCGGCGGGGTTGCCCTGGATGGAGACCTTGGGGAATTTCTCGATCTCCTGGATCAACCGCTGGTGCAGGTTTTCGAGGCGAAGGCCTGCTTTCAACAAGATAGCTGGGGCGAGGCCGTCCTGCTGTTCGAGGAGAGCGACGAGGAGATGTTCGACGTCGATCTGCTGATTGCCGTGCTGGACGGCGAGGGATTGGGCGGCGCGAGTGGCCTCCTGGAGTTTTTCAGTAAAGCGGTTGAAGTCCACGAGAACCTCCTAGGAAACACTATAGCAGATATGAGTCTAACTTTATCAACTTTTATGAAGTTGCCACGTAAGGCAGAGGTTTCCTATCGCTTAGACACGCTTCCGAGGCACACTGCTGCGGCTCATTATTAATGGCCGGTGCTTTTCCAAGCGTGATGGGCGAGGCGGATGAGGAATTCGGGGACTTGGCAGCCGATGTTGCGGGCCATTTTCTGGACTTCCTTGCGGTCTGGTTCGGCGAAGACGGCCAGCATTTCGTCGGCGGTGATGCCGGCGGGCTTTTTGGGAGTTCGTTTCGCAAAGCGTTGAATTTTCTGGAGTTCCGTGAGGGGCGGGAGTGTTTTCTGATCGGTTTCGGGGTTGGCTTTGAGGGCTTCGACGGCGCGGTTCGTTTGGAAATCTTTGAGTTGTTTGAGGGCACGGTTGTAGGAACCTTCGAAGCGGGTGTAGTAGCGGGAGAAGAGGTCTGCGAGGGGGCGGGTTTTGGGATTGGTGAGCGGGTCCTGGTCTTCTTCGCATTCAAAGAGGAGGTTGGCTTCGGCTTCCTGGGCGCGGAACATGTTCCAGCGGGCGGAGAGGACGCGTTCGAAGGCGGTGGTTTCGAGAACGCCTTGAGGGCGGCACTGGGCGAGGAGTTCGTTTCGCAAAGTGTTGAAATCGTTGAGTTGATGAGGGAGGACGATGTTGGACGTTAAGCCATGACGGCGAGCGTTCTGGTTACCTTGCTTAGAGGAGGAGAGGTTTTCGGACATTGGAACGTTCCTTTCTGCGGCTGGCGCTTTCGGTAACCCGTGGCTATGATGGTGGACCTACCCACGCCCTTACGGGAGCGATAAGAAATGGGGCCCGCGCCCTTACGGTTGCGGTTCCGTTTCCGGGGTAGTGCGTGTTTGGAGCGGATTACCGAACCCGCGACGTACACGCGCGGGGGAACCGGTCGGGCTTGGCAGGACGACCGGGGAGTTGGTGCTGGGTTGTAGTTTTTGTCGACCATGGGCGGCGCGCGCCCAGGGTTTGGCTAAAAACAAAAAAGGACGGCGGAAATGCCGTCCCGGGCAAGCTGATTTGACTACGACTTTACGATATCAGGGCGTGTCAACAAAAACTGAGGTCTGGGCGGGCGGCGGCGGGATTAAGTTGTTGATTCGAATGGGCGAAAATAAATTTCAATTAGTTGTAAACGGATGTTTTTGTCTTTTTCTTGCAGTACTTTGCCGGGTCGAGTACTGGCCGTTATGACGATTCGGGTTCGGGGAGGGCGTCGGGCGGGAGGGAGTGTTCTTTGTGTTCGCGGGAGGTGAAGGGGTTGAAGTCGGTGTCTTCGTCGTAGGTGTCGACGTTTTCGGCGCGTTTGAGCCAGTTCACCACGAGGTAGGTGACGGGGGTCATGGCGGCCTCATAGAGGACTTTGGTGAGGTAGCCGGAGATGATGAGGCGGATTAGGGCTGAGGTTTCGAGGATGCCGCCCATGGCGAGGGTGATGACTACAACCGTGTCAACCAGTTGACCGGCGACGGTGGAACCGATGGTGCGGACCCAGAGGAATTTGCCATTGGTCAGCAGTTTGAGTTTTGCCATGACGAAGGCGTTGGTGAATTCGCCGCACCAATAGGCGATCAGGCTGGCGATTACTAAGCGCGGGACGAAGTTGAAGACGGTGGCGAAGGCGGCCTGGTCGTGCCATTCGGGCGCGGGAGGCAGGGCCACGGCGATCATGCCGATGACGGCCAGCAGAGCCGAGGCGAAAAAGGCGCTCCAGATGGCCCGGCGGGAGGCGGCGTAGCCGTAGACCTCAGTAAAGATGTCGCCGAAGATGTAGGTAATCGGGAACATCAATTGCGCGCCGCTGATGCGGAATGGGCCGACGGCGGTGACCTTAGGCGCGACTAGGTTCGAAACCAGCAGGACGACGACAAACGCCTGGATCAGGTTATCGAGATACCTGTAGCGGGTACGGCCACTCATGAGGGAGTAGATTCAGTTTAGCGTAGGGGCGATCGAGGGCGAAAAGAATGGGGTGTGACTTGTATGCCTGAGACAGAGTTGCAGGAAAAGAGCCTGCATCCGCCCCCCGAAATTACCGAGGCGGATGCAGGTGAGATGCGAGCACAAAGGCGAGAACCGAATCGCTGACTAACTACTGAAAGAAGCGGCGGTCGCGGCGGATGAAGGCGGGGGTTTCGATGTCGTTGCGCGAGCCGTTTTCGGAGTTGCGAGCGGCGGCGGAAACGGTTTGTTCGACGGCTACCGGCTCGGGAAGCGGCTGCTCGGCGGCTTCCTCAATATCCATAAGATCCATCGATGGGAATGCGGTTTCGGCGGAAAGTTCGAGACGGGTGGTGACCGGCTCGTCCGCGATGAAGGTTGGAACGGAGATTGGGGCGGGAGCGGCGGCGGCGGCGGCCATGGCGCGTTTGGCGAGTTGGGGCACTTCGGTCTTTTGCGGAGCTTCGAGACCTTCACGCTGGAAGCCGGTGGCGATGACGGTGATCTTGACCTCGTCGTTCAGGCTTTCGTTGAAGACCATGCCGTAGTTGATCTGGACGTCGGGATTCTCGGTAGCCTCGCCGATCAACATGCAGGCTTCGTCGATCTCCTGGATGGAAGGCACGTTGGAGCAGGTGACGTTGATGAGAACGCCACGCGCGCCGCGGACGCCGCCGTCTTCGAGGAGCGGGTTGGAGATGGCCTTGCGGGCGGCTTCGAGCAACGCCTTTTCGCCGGCGGCGGCGGCGGTGCTCATCATGGCGTAGCCCATGCCGACCATGATGGCGCGGATATCGGCGAAATCGCGATTGATGAGGCCGGGGGTGTTGATGATTTCGCTGATGCCCTGGACGGCCTGGAGGAGGACGTCGTCGGCGAGACGGAAGGCTTCGATGAAGCTGGTTTTGGGCGGAACGATTTCAAGCAGGCGCGAGTTGGGGATAGTGATTACGGTGTCGACGGTGCCGGCGAGTTCGCCCAAACCTTTTTCGGCGATTTTCTGACGGCGCTGGCCCTCAAAGCGGAAGGGCTTGGTGACGACGCCGACGGTGAGGGCGTTGAGTTCCTTGGCGAGCGAAGCGACGACGGGGGCCGCACCGGTCCCGGTACCGCCACCGAGGCCCGCGGCGACAAAGACCATGTCGGCGCCTTCGAGAATTTCGATGATGCGCTCGGTATCTTCGAGCGCCGCCTGGCGGCCGACGGAAGGGTCGGAGCCGGCGCCGAGACCGTTGGTGACCTTAGTGCCGATGGCCAATTTGTTGGGGACGGGCGAGGCCTGGAGGGCCTGGCGATCAGTATTGATCGCATAGAACTCCACCCCGGTCAGCCCGGAAGACATCATGCGAGCCACGGCGTTACAGCCGCCGCCGCCAATACCAAGCACTTTGATGCGCGTGCCCACCGCCAATTCGTCCGCGATTTCGAACTTATGGTTAATGGTCGAGTCCAAGTTCAACATGTGTTTCCAAACCTCCTCACGATATGTTCTGGCTAAATTCCCAAGAATCCCAACAGCCCCGGCGGTTTCCGCCGCTGCTGCTTAAACAGTTTGAGCCGGGCCGAGTACATGGCAAGGCCCGCGCCGGTTGTCCAGGCCGGATCCTGGAAATTTTGCGGCCAATCCTGAATGCCGACGGCCAAGCCGAACTTGGCGTGACAGGTGAGGATGCGCTCGGCCATGTCGAGCATGCCGTGCAGGCGGGCGCCGCCTCCGGTGAGGAAGACGCCCTCCATCAGGGCCTGGTCCATGCCGGCCTGCTGGATTTCCTGCTTAAGAAACATAAAGATCTCTTCCGCGCGCGCTTCGAGGATCTCGTTCAGTTGGCGGCGGGATACTTCGCGCGAGGTGCGGCCGTCGGAGGAGGGCACGTCGACGAGCGTGTTGTCGTTGGAAAGCCCGATCATGGCGCAGCCGTATTCGCGTTTGAGGATCTCGGCATTTTCGTAGGAGATGGTGATGCCGTGATAGTAGTTGAGGCCGACGACGATGTCGCGCGTAAGGTGATCGGCGGCGACGGGGAGGCTGGCCGCGCCGACGGCGGCATCGCCATCGTAGACGACGAGGCCGGTGGAATGCATGCCGAGGTCGACGATGGCGGCGCCGCGGTGGCGCTCTTCGGGCAGGATAGCGGAATAGGCGCAGGCCACGGGCTCGAAGACGGTGTCGTCGACGGAGAGGTGAGCTTCGTGGGCAGCGGAGACCAGTCCGTTGTGCTCGAGTTCGGAGGTGGTCACCAATAAAACATTGGCTTCTAATCTTGTCGCTTGCAAGCCGACGGGGTTCCGGTACCCGGCGCGGCCGTCGACGGTGAAGTCCTGTGGAAAGACGTGGATGAGCATCCGGTCGTCTTGGAGGCGGACACGGGAAGCGAGTTCGACGGCGTAGGCGAGATCGTCGGTGGTGATTTCGCGAGGACGGCCGAATTCGTAGACGCCACGGCCCTGGTTCGCCTGTACGGTAGCGCCGCCGATGCCGAGGACGACGGATTCGACGAGCACTTTGGCGCGGGACTCGGCTTCTTTGACGGCGGCGGAGACGGCCGCGGCAATACCTTTTGGATCGGCCAAACGGCCTTTCTGCCAACCCTGCGAAGCAGCAGACCCGGCGCCGAGGAAGCGCAGACGGCCATCCTCGACGGCACAGACGACGCAACGCGTGCGAGCGCCGCCGATGTCGACACCCACGGCGAGCTTGGGTTTGGACTTAGTCGGCATGATCCCCCTCGTCAGTTTCCATGGCGGTGATACGGTCGCGGATACGGAGATCAAGTTTGATCGCTTTCGGCATTTTCTCGCGGATCTTGGGATAGTTCCGGAGGAACTTGTCGAGCCGGGACTTCCACTCTTCGTCGCCCAAGACGAGGGTGAGAGCACGGTCTTCGGTGGGATAGATTACTTTGACATTGTTCGGTTCACTGACATCGATTTCAGAAATCGGCTTACCCGCGGGACCGAGTTCGGCGAGCAGGCGCTGCATGAGATGGATGCGCTCGACACGGTCGGCCCGGGAGTGGCGTTCGCGGATGCCGACCAAAACGGGCAGCGTATACTTGCGGCCTTCGGGGAGCGGCAGGAGTTCGCCGGTATTGTCGATCAACTGGACCTGCGGCGCCGGCGAGCGGCGCTCCGGCACGACTTGCACGAAGGCAACGGGCGTACGCTCAAGGACGCGGACATCGACGCGGTTGGGCCAGAGGCGGCTAACGCTGGCCTGGCGGACCCACTTGAGATCGAGGAGTTGTTCGCGGCGTTTTTCGAGCGGCATCAGGTAGACGCTGCGGCCTTCGTCTTCCAGGAACACGGCGCGAATCTGCGACGGCTGGGTGTGGCTGATGCCGCCGATGCGAAGGTCGGGCGAGGTGCGCTCGCCGAGTTCGGGCTTGCGCAACTGGAAGCGATAATCCTGGAGTAGAAAGCGTTCCCAACGGTAGAAGGCGACGAGCATCGCCAGCGCCAGAAAGGTTACCGTGAGCGACGGTAACAGGTAGGGCCGCCAGGAGTTGATCAGGGAGATGCTTTCCGGTTTGGATGACGATTTCCTGGCCATTAGCTTTTGTCCGCCAATCTTCTGAGAATTCGTTCGCCGGCTTGGGAGACGCTGCCCGCGCCAAGGGTGAGGACGACATCGCCGGGTTCGACGGCGGCAACGATGGCATTGATGCCCGCGTCCATGGAGCCGACGTATTCGACGCCGCGGTGACCGAACTGCCGGAGCCGGTTGGTGAGCGCATCGGCGGTGACGCCCTCAATGGGCGGTTCGGCAGCCGCGTAGATATCCATGATGTAAACGTGATCAGCGGCGTGGAAAGACTGCGCGAAGTCATCCATCAACATTTGCGTGCGGGTGTAGCGGTGCGGCTGAAACAGGACGTGCATGCGGCGATGGCCGCCGAGTTTCACGGCCGCCAGGGTGGCGCGGATTTCGGTGGGGTGGTGGCCGTAATCGTCGAGCACGACGGCGCCGGCGGCCTCTCCACGGACCTGCATGCGGCGGTCGACACCGGAGTAAGTCTGGACGCCGGCGCGGATGGTTTCGACGGGAACTTCGAGTTCGAGGGCGACGCCGACAGCGGCGGTGGCGTTGAGGACATTGTGGATGCCGGGCACGTTGAGGCGAAAGCAGCCGAGGTCCTGATTGCGGAGGGTCAACTGGAACTCGCTGCTGATCGAGGCAGGGCGCATATTGCTGACGCGCAGGTCCGCCTGGGCGCTTTCGCCATAGGTGACGGTACGGCGGCGAACGGAGGGCAGGATGCGCTGCACGTAGGGATCGTCGAGGCAGAGCAGGGCTGCGCCGTAGAAAGGCACACGGTTGATGAACTCGGCGAAGGCGTCGAGGACCTTGTCGAAGGTCTTGTAATGATCGAGATGCTCGTGATCGATGTTGGTGACGACGGCGAGGATGGGCGCGAGCTTGAGGAACGAGCCGTCGCTCTCGTCCGATTCGACGACGAGGAACTCGCTTTGACCGACGCGGGCGTTGCTGCCGCCCATGGCGCGAACACGGCCGCCGACAACAACGGTGGGGTCGAGCCCGGCGTGCGAGAGGATGGCGGCGACCATTGAGGTGGTGCTGGTTTTGCCATGGCTGCCGGCGATGGCGATTCCATACTTGAGGCGCATCAACTCGGCGAGTAACTCACCGCGGGGGATGACAGGGATCTGGCGGCGGCGCGCTTCGACGAGTTCGGGGTTATCTTCGCGGACGGCGGAACTGATGACAAGGGCGCGAGCGCTGCCGAGGTTGCGCGCCGAATGGCCTTCGTAGATGGTTGCGCCCAGCGATTGCAGACGGTCGGTAATCGGGCTCAGCTTCAGATCAGATCCACTGATCTTGAAGTTGAGATTGATCAGGACCTCGGCAATCCCACTCATGCCGATGCCACCGATACCCGCGAAATGCAGATGCTGGGGCTTTAAAAACATTTCTGCACGATATTGTTTGTATTCTTCCGGCTTTCGCCGCGTCTGTCAACCCGTTTGAGGGGGTTTCGTGATGCAAGTTCCAGAACTTCGGCGGCACGGCGGGCTGCGCCAGGCCTGGCGAGGGTGCGAGCGGCGGCACTCATTGTTTGTAGAAGGCCGCGATCGTTAACAAAACGCATGATTTCTTCGAACAGCCGCGCGCCGGTCAGCTCCGCGTCGAGCAACATACGAGCGGCAGAGGCACGCTCGAGCGCTTCGGCATTGCGTTGCTGATGATTGTCGGCGGCGAACGGAAACGGTACGAGAACGGACGGTTTACCGGCGGCGGTAAGTTCCGCGACAGCGCCTGCGCCGCTGCGGCCGACGATGAGGTCGGCTTGGGCAAAGGCAGCGGGCATGTCGGCGATGAAGGCGAGAACCTCACCGGCGAGTCCTGTTTGGGCGAAGCCGCGGGCGAGGCTCTCGTGATCTTCGCGGCCGGCCTGATGGAGGAAGCGGACGGGGGCTTTGGCTTGCTGAAACAAGGGCCAGCTTTCGCGGAAGGCGTTGTTCAAGCGCCGCGAGCCGCGGCTGCCGCCTGTAATCAAGACAGTAAGTATGTCGCCGGGCGCGCGCGGGGGCAGGTGAAAGAAGGCATCGCGCACGGGTACGCCCGTTACTTCGCTGCGTCCGGCAGGAAAGTAGGAAGCTGTTTCCGCTAAGCCTAACAGAGCGCGATACACCCAGCGTGCGCCGAGCTTGTTGACTAATCCGGGGATGGCATTGGGTTCCATGAGCACGACCGGCGTAGCGCGGAGCATCGCGGCGGCGACCACGGGCGCGGCGGCGTAACCGCCCAGGGAGAAGACGGCGGCGGCGTTGTGCTTGCGGAGCAGGCGCCAGGAGCGGGCGGTGCTGAAGGGAAGTTGCGCGAGGGTGCGGAGAGACCGCGAGAGGCCGACGCGTTGGACGCCGCCGATTTCGATCCACTCGATGGAAAAGCCTGCTTCGGGTACGAGGCGTGCTTCGATGCCCTGGCGGGTGCCGATGAAAAGCACCTCGTGGCCGCGGGCGACGAGTTCGCGCGCCACGGCCAGCAACGGCATGACGTGCCCACCTGTGCCACCACCGGCCATTACGAATGCTGGCATGGGTTAGTTAGGGTTCCTGGGGGAGTTGTGAGCACCGCTCCATTGCGGTCGCGGCTCGGTTAGGGGTTCAGTGCGGGGTTGGGGGGGCACCCGCCGCTTTACAGCGGCGGCTCGGTTACGGGGTTCGGTGCTGGGTTGGGGGGGCATCGTGTTATTGGGTGGCGGTGGAGCGCTGGCTGACGCTTAGCAACAGGCCGAGGAGGATCATGGTGCTGACCATGGAACTGCCGCCGAAGCTGATCAGCGGGAGGGGGATGCCTTTGGTAGGGCCCAGGTCGAGGACGACGCTCATGTTGAGCAGGGCTTGGAAAACAATGGTGGTGGTTACTCCGACGGCGATGTAACGGCCGAATTCGTCGGTCGCCGTGAGGAACAAACGATAGCCACGCCAGAGGATGACCATGAAGCCGATCACCACCAGTGCCGATCCCCAGAAGCCAAGCTCTTCGGCGAGCACAGCGTAGATATAGTCGGTATGGGCTTCGGGGAGGAACAGAAGCTTTTGGCGGCTTTGCATCAGGCCGCGGCCGCCGAGTCCGCCAGGACCGACGGCGATGGTGGATTGCACGGCGTGATAGCGGGTGTCCTTGATCTTAGAGCCGGATTCGGCGTACTTGAGCAGTTTTTTTTGCGGGTCGACGTGAACGAGGTACTTATACTGCGGGTCGACG
This sequence comes from Bryobacterales bacterium, assembly GCA_020846745.1. Lineage (GTDB taxonomy): Bacteria > Acidobacteriota > Terriglobia > Bryobacterales > Bryobacteraceae > JADLDI01. Next base: position 93,478 of record JADLDI010000008.1, read on the forward strand.
AAATCGATGACGCGCTTGAGGCGGTAGGGCTTCCACACGACGGCGGCAGCGAACAGGACCAAGCCGAGCGCCATGGCGGTGGCGGTGTAGCGCCAGTTCAATCCGGCCAGGTAGAAGACGGCGGCAGCCGTGGCAACCAGCACCAGGGCGGTACCGAAGTCGGGCACGACGACAGCGCCGCCGAGGACGCAGAGCGCGAGGGCGGCGGGCCACATGGTGTAGCGGTTGTTGACATCGCCGCCGCGCATGGTAACGAACCACGCCAGAAAGACGATCAGCGCGGGCTTGGCGAACTCAGAGGGCTGGATGGAGATACCGAAGTTAAACCAACGGTGGCGTTCGGAATCGACAAAGTAGACGACGATCAGCAGGAAGATGACCATGCCGAGCCAGAAGAAGGCGCATTGGGGCGTGGCGAGGGTGCGATAGTCGCGCTGGCTGAGCAGCATAAGCAAAAGGAATCCGAACAAGGCCGCCAGGGCCTGGCGGAGGAGGAAAGCGTAGTGGGCGCCTTGGGTGGGGTCCTGGAAGAAGACCAGGGCATTCATCGCAGCGGTGGCGGCGCAGCCCATGAGCAGCCATTTCCAGGTGGCCTGGCCGTTGGAGTACCGGCGGAACAGTGTGAAGAGGAAGAGGGACGTAAGGCCGATGACCACAGCGCGGCGAATGTACATGCGCCGGCGGGCTGATTCAGGATGGGACGGTGCGGATGTGGCGGCGGCGGGTACCGACGACGCGTCGGACCCGGATGCGGATGCGGATGCGGTGATTTCATCGGCGAGTGCAGGCGTGGGCGCCTTCAACTGGTCCATGACCGCCGACGCGCTGTACACCATGACCAAGCCAAGGGAAACCAGGCCGAGGATGGTCCAAAAAAGAAGCCAGTCCATCTTTACGCGATCTGACATTTATGACTCCAAAGCCTCCACCAATTGTTTAAAGACCTGGCCACGATGTTCGAAGTTGTCGAACTGGTCGAAACTGGCGCAGGCCGGGGCCAGCAGGACCGTGTCGCCCGGCTGCGCGCGTTCCGCAGCGTAGGCGATTGCTTGGGCGATTGTTCCGGACCGCACTAAGTTTACGGCGCCTTCAATTTGCCGCTCGATCTTGGGGGCGGCCGCGCCTACGAGCAGCGCCGCGCGCGACTTGGCGCGGAGCGGGTCGCGAAGCGGCGTGTAATCGCTGCCCTTATCTTTCCCACCGAGGATGATCCAGAGGCCACGCTCGAAGGCTTCGAGGGCCTTGAGGGTTGCGTCGACGTTAGTCGCTTTCGAATCGTTGAAGTAGTCGACCCCGCGGCGGTTGCGGACGAATTCGAGCCGATGCTCGACGCCGGGGAAGGTTCGCACAGCGGCGGCAATCGCTTCTAAAGATACGCCCGCGAGACGGGCCGCTCCGGCGGCGGCCAGAACGTTCTCGACGTTGTGCATGCCGCGGAGGGGAATGCCGGCGGCGTCCATCAGCAATTGGCCATCGAAGAGCAACTGCGAGTTCTCAAACCAGAGGCCGGGGGTGACAGGACGTTTGGTGCTGAACCACAGGGGACGGGCGCGTGTTTGGGCGGCATAGCGGAGGCAAGCCGGATCGTCAGCGTTGAGCACCGCAAAGCAACTCTCGTCCTGCGTGACGAACAGGCGGCCTTTGGCGGTTTCATAGGCGGCCATGGTGTGGTGACGGTCGAGATGGTCGGGCGTGAGGTTCAGGCAGACACCGATGCGGGCGCGGAAATGCTCGATGGTTTCGAGCTGGAAGCTGGAGGCTTCGAGGACATTCCACTGGTTGGGGCGCGAAGCGTCGATCATGGCGGTGGGGGGCGTGCCGATGTTGCCGCCCACCTGTACGGGCATAGCGGCGGACTTGAGGATGTGGCCGATCAGCGAGGTGGTGGTGGTTTTGCCGTTCGAACCAGTAATGACAATGGACGGGCCTTGGAGGAAGTAACTCGCCAGTTCCAGCTCGCCGGTGACATTTGTGCCGGCGGCGCGGGCTCGTGTTAATGGCTCCGCGTCCGCCGGCACTCCGGGAGAAATCACAATGAGGTCAAAGCCAACTGCCACATCGGCCGACTGCAAAACAAACTTAACGCCTAACTCGGCCAGCAGAGGTTGCGCGGCGGGGATCTGTTCGAGCGGCTGCGTATCGGTGGCCGTAACAATCGCGCCCTGACGGGCAAGCAGGCGAATGGCGGCCAAGCCCGAGCGCGCCAAGCCGATCACCAATACCTTGGCGCCACTGAGAGGAATGCCGGCTACGGTAATCGCCATCGGTTACCTCAGCTTCAACGTCGTGAGGGCGAACAGCGCCATCACGAGGCCCGCGATCCAGAATCGGATGATCACCTTTGCCTCTTCCCACCCGAGCGATTCGAAGTGGTGGTGCAAGGGCGACATCAGGAACAAGCGCTTGCCGCGCAGGCGGTAGCTGGCCACTTGCAGTATGACCGAAAGCGCTTCCAGTACAAACACGCCGCCAATGAAGAACAGCAGGATTTCCTGCTTGATGAGCACGGCTACGGTGCCGAGCGCGCCGCCCAGCCCGAGCGATCCAACGTCGCCCATAAAGACTTCAGCCGGATGCGCGTTCCACCAGAGGAACCCGATGGAAGCGCCGGTCATGGCGCCGCAGAATACCGTGAGGTCGGCCGAACCGGGGACGCGCTGCAGTTCGAGATATGTCGCCAGCACGCGGTGGCTGGCGAGGTAGGCGAGCGCGGTGGTGGCTCCTGCGGCGATGATCATGAGGCCGATCGCCAGGCCGTCGAGACCGTCGGTGAGGTTGACCGCGTTCGCCGCGCCGACGAGCACCATGCACACGAACAGCAGGAAGAATACGAACGCGAACGCGTAGGTGTAAGGCGAGTGGAGCAAGGAGTCGATCAACAGGTCCGGCTGGAAGGTCTTGAGGAACGGCACGTTCATCGCCGTCGAGTAGAGGCCGCGGGCATGCAGCAGCAGCAGCACCACCCCGATCACCAGCGAAACGGCGATTTGAAGCGATAATTTGGCGGCGGCGGTGAGGCCGAGGTTCTGGCGCTTGGCGACCTTGGCGTAGTCGTCCCAGAAGCCGATGGCTCCGAAACCGAGCAAGCCAAGGAGGGCGACCCAGACGTAGGGAGTTCGCAGGTTGGCGAACAGGAGCGTGGGGACGACGATGGAAATGACGATGAGCAGGCCGCCCATGGTGGGAGTGCCTGCCTTTTTCTGGTGCCACTGCGGACCATCTTCGCGGATGTACTGCCCGATCTGGAACTGACGGAGGCGCGCGATCATGGCCGGACCGAGCGCGATGCACAGCAGCATGGCGAGCAAACTGGCGGCGGCAACGCGGAACGTGACGTAGCCGAATAATCGGAGGGGGCCGAAGCTGGTCGACAGCTTTTCAAAGAACAGCCAATAGAGCATGGGGCTTTACCTTTTTCCCGTCGACTGGGAAGAAAAGCGCGCGGCGCGGACCGCTTGAGTATCGTCCGTGTGCGTGTCCACCATGTGGCGGACCGCGCCGCGATTCCCAGAGAGCACAGTGGGAAATACGACCGGACAACGCCGTGTCCGGCCAGGGTAAAACCCGGTCCAGCGGCCGGGAAGTTGGGTGCGCGCGAGCGTCATGGGTTGCTCCGCGGGTTGCTCCGCGCCGGACCGGAGCCGCGCAGGGCTTCTCTTAGCACCTGGCGCGCCACTTCACGATCGTCGAAGTGGATGGTCCGGTCTTTCAAAACCTGATAATCTTCATGGCCTTTCCCGGCGAGGAGGACGACATCGCCGGGGTTGGCTGCGCCGATAGCGAGACGGATGGCGCAGGCGCGGTCGGCTTCGATTTGATGAGGCGTATCGGTACGCCGCAGGCCGACAAGCGCGTCGTTGATGATAGTGAGCGGATCTTCCGACCGCGGGTTGTCGGAGGTGAGTACGACATAGTCGCTCAACTCACCGGCAGCCTGGCCCATGAGGGGGCGCTTCTTGCGGTCGCGATCGCCGCCGCAGCCGAATAGCGTGATCACGCGGCCGCTGGTGAGGGAACGCGCGGTCTGGATGGTGTTTCGCAAGGCATCGTCGGTGTGGGCGTAGTCGACGACAACGAGGAAGGGCTGGCCTTCGTCGACACGTTCAAAACGGCCGGCGACGGCGCGCCGGTCGGCGATGCCACGCAGAATCGCTTCCACCGGGACACCATTGGCGCGAGCAGCTCCGAAGGCCGCCAGGATGTTATAGACGTTGATACGGCCGGCAAGTTGAGACTCGGCGCGGAAGCGCTCGGAGTCGTGAACGATGTCGAAGCGAAGGCCATCGAAGCCCATGCGGATGTTTTCGGCGCGCAGGTTGGCCTTCGGGCCGAGGCCGTACCAGGTGACCTGCGTTTCCGGCGACAGTGGAATGCGGGCAGCCCATTCGTCGTCAGCGTTCAGCACGGCGTGACGCGGCGGCGGAGCGTCCTGGCCGCGGAAGAGTTCGCACTTGGCTTCGAAGTACTTCTCCATGGCGCCGTGGAAGTCGAGATGGTCGCGGGTGAAGTTGGTCCAGAGGGCAGTTTCGAAGCGGAAACCGTTGACGCGGCCTAGGGCGAGCGCGTGGGAGGAGACTTCCATGGTGGCATGGCGGCCTCCTCGTTCGATGAGTTCGTTATATAGACGATAGAGGTCAAGCGATTCAGGCGTTGTATTGACGGCCTTGCGGACCTCGCCGGCCAGGTGATACTCGATAGTGCCGACCAGGGCTGTGATGTAGCCGGCGGCGCGAAGCATGCTGTCGTGCAGCATGCAGGTGGTGGTTTTTCCGTTGGTGCCGGTTGCGCCGGTGAGCAGCAGTTGCGGCGCGACCTGCGCGTAGAATGCGCGTGCGATGAGGCTGAGGGCGCGGCGGCCGTGCGGCACGACGATCCAGGGGATCGGGAAACCGGCCGGCGCCGGCGATTCGGAGACAACCGCGACGGCGCCTTTGGCAGCAGCATCGCGAGCGAAATCGTTTCCATCCGCTTTCGCACCTGTGAACGCGAAAAAAAGGGAACCGGGCTCGACTCGACGTGAATCGTAGTCGAGCCCGGTTACCGTGATGGAAGAAAAACCATTTCCAAATTCAGAGACACCGGCAGCGCGCAGCAAGGTTGGCAGCGAGACTCCTACCGTGTCAACGGCCAAAGTACACCCGAATCCTTTCGCCTTCGCGCAAAACAGAACCGGCGACGGGCGCCTGGGAGCGGACAATGCCCTTGCCCACCAGTTCGACGGGCATGCCGAGTTGCACCGAGGTTTCGACGACCTGGCGTTTACTCATGCCGCTGAGATCGGGAACGAGCGATCCGGTGATCAGCTCGTGAGAGGTCTCGCGGACGGGCTCGTCGCTTTTCACCATGTTGGCTTTGGCGAGCAGCGCCGGGCCGGTGGGTGAGGCTTTCGGGTCGCCGGGTTTTTCAGACTGGTCCGGTTTCACCTCTACCGGCACATCCGGCTCTTGCGCAGTAACCCGCAGGGCCGCTTCCGCTACTTCTTTGAACACGGGCGCGGCGACCACGCCGCCGAACTCCGTCGACCCGTCGAGGGTGACGACGACAACGACTGTCGGATCGCCGAGGGGGGCGTAGCCCATGTAGGTGGAGTTGTACCGCTTGACGTAGCGGCGGAGTTCCTTATCGTACATCTGCGCGGTGCCGGTTTTGCCGCCCGAGGTATAGCCCAGCAATTTGGCGCGCTTGCCGGTGCCGTAGAGGACGACGCCTTCGGAAATGCGGCGCATCTCAATGGCCGTATCTTTCTTAAGAACCTGCTCGCGGGGCGAATCGGCAGTCATGCGGCGGGGTTCGCCTTCCCGCTGGCGCCAGCGCACGATCTTGGGCTTTACGCGGAAGCCGCCGTTGGCAAAGACGGAGCAGGCCTGCGCCAATTGAATCGTGGTGGTGCCGACTTCGTGGCCGAAGGAGACGTAGTAGAGCGAACCGGCGGTCCACTTAGCGGGGGGCCGGAGCAGACCGGGCGATTCGCCGTCGAGTTCGATTCCGGTGGTGGCGCCGAAGCCGAAGGCACGCAGATAGCGGTAGAGGTTATCCTTGCCGACCTCAGAACCGATGCGGATGGCGCCCACGTTGCTCGATTTCCAGATGACCTCTTCCAGCGTGAGCGCGCCATAGGAGTGGGTGTCGTGGATGACCTGGTCGCCAAAACGGAAGACACCGTTACCGCAAGGAATGACCGATTTCGCGTTGAGGCGGGTGCATTCAAGCGCTGCACCGACGGTGAACATCTTGAAGACGGAGCCGGGATCGTTCACGACGGCGATGGTGCGGTTGAGGCGGCTTTTGAGGTCGTTACGGCCCTTCAACGGGACGTTGGGGTTGAAGGTGGGGTAAGTGGACATGGCGAGCACCTCGCCGTTGCGAGGGTCCATGGCCACCAGCGTGCCGCTGACGCAGTGGTGATCGATAACGGCCTTTTTGAGTTCGGTATCCGCCACGTACTGTAGACGCGCATCGATGGTGAGTGCTACGTTCGCGCCGGGCACCGGAGCGACAGTCTCCAGTTCATCGATGCCGCGATGCTTCACGTCGGTGAGCATCCGCACGGTTCCGGGGATGCCTTCCAGATCGTCCTGCAGGCTTAGTTCGATACCGCCGACACCGTGCTCGGCATGATCGACGAAGCCGAGCAAATGAGCGGCGAGTTCGTTATGGGGATACTCACGCCGGCTTTCCTGCCTGATATCTACCCATTCCCGCGAATCCTTCCCGAGGCGGCGCAAGGCGGCCGATTCCTGCGGCGTGATCTTGCGCTTTACCCATGCGAAGCCGCGCCTGGCCTGCTTGGCTTCGCCGATGATAGCGTTTAACTCTTTGGCATCCATGTTGAGGATGCGGCTTAGCTGCTGGACGGCCAGTGGGACGTTTTTGATCTTTTTGGGATTGATGGCCAGCGAGTCGACGGGTACGCTGACGGCGAGTTCTTCGCCGTTGCGGTCGGTAATGGCGCCGCGGGGGGCGCGGATTTCCTGCTCGCGAAGTTGCTGGCTATCGGCAACCCGTCCCAGTTCTTCGCTCTTGAAAACCTGCAGGTACATCAAACGGGCGACAATGATCGCCGACCACAGCACCGCAAAGCGTACCAGCCAGCGGAGACGGCGGATTTCCGGAACGGCGGAATATGGATCCATCCGAGTCTCCTCCTAGAAGATGAATGGACTAACGGCCGCGGGGGGCCGCTTTGGACTTGTTCAGCGCCACCTCTGAACTGTCGCCGTTTCGAAGATGAACCACCGAGCCGGGGCCGGCGTTCTTCATGTTGTAGCCGGAAGCGAGAGTCTCCAGCCGTTCGGGGCTGAGCAGACGGCTCTGCTCGAGCTTGAGCTGCCGCTGCTGATCGTGGAGGCGCTCGTTTTCAGTGCGCAGGCGGTGAAGCTGGATGCCCGAAAGCAGGTTGATCGCGTTGGGCAGGAGCAACCCCACGGCAACCACCACCATCAGCGTCATGGCGGAGAAAAACCGCCAGCACGTCTCCCAAATACGCGGGTCGCCCTGGCGGGCGACACGGCTGTTGTCGACCGGCTTCCGCCAGAAGTAGATATCTTCGTTGGGGAATGCCCGGACGTTGGGCTGTGTTACTCGCGGACGCGGTAAACCGTAGTCCGGCTCGTAATTGGTTTGTCCGTAATCTTCACGCCGGAGAACGGCTGCCGACATAGCCATGGTGTTACAACGCCTCCTTAGTCAACCTGGTCGAACTTAAACTCGGGCCGCCAACAGACGGACCGCCTGCTCCCGATCGGCTTATCCGCGCCATTCGAGTGCGCGTAGTTTGGCGGAGCGAGCCGCCGGATTGCGCCGGATTTCCTCTTCGCCGGGAGTTACCACGTGCTTGGTCAGCACCTGTGCACGTCCTTGCTTGTGCCAAGACTGGAACCATCTCTTGACAGGCCGGTCCTCCAAAGAGTGAAATGTTATGAAGACGACGCGAGCACCGGGCGCCAGGATTTTGTCCAGCGAACTCAACAACGCATCTAACTCGTCTAACTCGGAATTGACGTATATGCGAAGGGCTTGAAGAGATTTGGTGCTGCCGCGGACGCGGCCCGCCCGAGCGACGACCGATTCGATCACATCTGCCAGACTGTGAACACTTCGAATCGGTCGAGCTCGAACGATTGCTCTGGCTACTCTCCGTGCCCTCCTTTCTTCGCCCAGTTCGAAAAGTATACGGGCGATTTCTTCTTCCGAACCAAAATTCACAATGTCCGACGCTGTCTCGGTATTTTCGGATTGATCCATCCGCATATCCGCAACGGCGTCCGAGTCGAAACTGAAACCCCTGCCGGGCGACGTTAACTGGTAGCGGCTGACGCCGCAATCGACCAGCAGGCCGTTCACCGCTTCCACACCCAGGCTGTCCAACACCTGCCGCAACCGCGAGAACCGCGAATGGACGAACGTAATTCGCCCGGCCACATCGGCCAGGTTGCTTTTCGCTATCTCGAGCGATTGCGCGTCCCTGTCGATCGAAATCAGCCGCCCGCCGTCTGTCAATAATTGCGCCAGACGCCGGCTGTGCCCACCAAGCCCGGCCGTCCCGTCGACCAGCGTCCAGTGGGGCTGTGGAGCCAAATAAGATAGAACTTCCTCCACCAGCACCGGCTCGTGCCATTGCATACCGCTCCATGGGCACTACTTGAGGCCCAATTGTTGTAATTTGTGAACGTTGGACGACAGCCGTTCCAGGGCCGCCGCCAGCTTTTGTTGATACTGCGCGTCACTCATCACGTTGATCGCGCCGTCGTATGCCTGCAACCACACAGGAGTGTCTTCGATTTGTAAGAACTTCCGCAAACGTTCGGGTATCAAAGTTCGTCCCGACCCATCGACATCCGAAAAACCCCCGAAATGCTTCATGACCAGGCTGATATCCTCCGAAGCCTCGGGGTCGAGTTCAGCAGCCCGGTTGAAAACCGCCTCGTTCTTGCGCCACAATGACAGCGGATAAATCCGAATCGTCTTGGCGTCCTTAGTTGTTATGAATACCTGCGTTTCGCCCAAGTCCTTCAAGTACCGCTGGAAGTCTGCATTGAGCTTGAGGCGACCTTTCTCGTCGACGCGAGCCTGGTACGTCTCCGCTGGGGGTGTGACGTTAAGAGAGGCTTCCATCGATTTTGGCCACCTTGGGCACCTACGGGGTTAAATGGTCCACTTTAGGCCACCCACAAGGTCGAGGATAGGGTATAAGTCGAATCCAGTCAAGGGTTAAGCGAGGGATATTTGTAGTAGCGGGAGATTTCGCTTTTTGTTTGCGGTGGAGTGGGAAATGGGCTTGTATATCTTGTGCGTTGCCGGGTGGACCTACAATATCTAGTAGCCATCGCTTTGTATCACAGGTGTAAACGGCTACAGCAGAGGACTTCGTGAGATTAGAATGCGAGTGGCCTGAGAACCCCACTCGCGCGGGGTTCGGGCCACTCTCGGCACGGACTGGTTTTCGAGTTACGCTCCGGCCACTTCCTCCGACGTGACGATTCGCTTTTCGTAAATCGACTTTCGCCCTATCATCGCCATGAGAGTCGACCGCAGGGCCGACTCGGCGTTGTTGAGCGGGGTCTTGTGTCCGCGGGCATTGTTGAAGAACACGACGAGGGCTTGGCGAGTCGAGTCCTGACCATTCTCGGGAACCTCCGTACCGAATGCCGTTCACGGCCCAATCCGCGTCCCTCCAGAACCCCGCTAATATGAAGACATGAAAACGACAGCGCTGGTTTCGGTGGAGGAGTACCTGTCCAGCGTCTACGAACCGGAATGCGACTACGTCGATGGGCAGCTAGAGAATCGCAACCCGGGTGAAAAGGACCATTCGAAACTACAGTTCCGCATGCAGATGGTGCTGGCTCGTCGACCCGACCTTTGCATCTTCCCCGAAGTTCGTATTCAAGTCTCTCCCACCCGTTTCCGCGTGCCCGATGTGGCCGTGTATCTGAGCGAACCATCAGAGCAGGTCTTCACTGCCCCTCCTTATTTGGTTATCGAAATCCTCTCGCCGGAAGACCGTTGGTCCCGCACACTGCGGAAACTGGAAGACTACGCACGCATGGGCTGCGCGAATATCTGGGTCCTCGATCCGTTTGAACGCAAGGCGCACCAATACCGTTCGTCTGGCGTGCTGGAAGTTCAGGACGCGCTGTCGACAACGGACGGCGTTATCACAGTTACGCTCAACGAAATCGGTCTATCGTAGCGCTTTCCAACGCACCGCTCGGGGCTATCACCAGGTAGACACCTTGGCGGCCGCCGGCCGCACGCCTGCCTCTTCGGATTTTCATATCTTCTTTCCGATTGACACCCGTAGTAACTCAAGATAGACTCAGGCCGAACAGTTGCTTTCAGGAGGTGGCTCAATGTTCGTGCGCTTGATATCCGCTCTGTCGCTGCTGGCGCTCTGTGCGAGTTCTCTGTTCGGCCAGGGCGCTGCCTTGGGTTCGATTAGCGGACGGGTGGTTGACCCTACGGATTCCGCCATACCTAGCGCGGCAGTGCTCGCGACTAATGCGGAGACGGGGGCCCGTTACACGGGTTCGACGACCACCGACGGGTTTTATACGATCCGCTTCGTTCAGCCGGGTAAGTATTCGGTTGAAGTATCGCACCCGGGCTTTACGCGTGCTGTCCAACCCGATGTGCTGGTGGCCGCAGCCTCTAACCCCACGGTTAACCTGAAGCTGACCATTGGTTCGACGGCCGAGTCGATCACGGTACAGGAAAAGGTCGGACTGGTTGAAACGGAAAACGCCGACCGGGGCGGCGAGATCGACCGGCTGCGTACACTGTATACGCCGACTACTGTACGGGTGGTGATGAGCATCCTGCCCAGCGCTCCGGGTGTGATGGTGGCGGGGAACGATCGTGGCATGACCCCTTCCGGTAACTCCGGGGCTTCCGGCTTCATGATCAACGGAGGGCAGGACCGTACGAACGAGATGCTGATCGACGGCGTGGCGAACCGGACGAGTTATGGCGGGTTCAACTATGGCGTGATTCCAACCCAGGAAGCTGTGTCGGAAGTGAAAGTGATCTCGAACGCGTATTCGGCGGAATATGGCAGCACGACCGGCGGCGTCATCAACGTGACCACGAGGTCCGGCACGAACGAGTTCCACGGCGAAGTGTTCTCTTATTTCCGGAACACGGCGCTGAACGCGAACACATTTGAGCGCAACCTCGCGGGACAGCCGCGTACCCGCCTGATCTATAACACCTACGGCGGTGTGCTGAGCGGGCCGATTTTCAAGAACAAGTTGTTCGGCACGTTCCGCTACTTCACGAACCAGACGAGCGACATCAAGAGTTACATTGGCCGTGTACCGACGGAGCGCGAACGCAATGGGGATTTTTCGCAGACATATTACTCGAATCGTGGGACACCGACGCCGTTCACGATCTACGATCCGTTCTCCACGACATTCAACGCAGCAACTGGAAAGTTCACCCGTACGCCGATGCCGGGCGCGATTATTCCGTCGAACCGGATCAACCCGGTGGCGAAAGCGTTATGGCAGTACATTCCCCTGCCCAACTCGAACCCGCTGATCAAGTCCACTAACTACATCCCGGTCACGGGCAGTTACGCGCCACGCGACTATGTCGATTGGATGCCTCGCGTCGATTGGAACGTTAGCGACCGTACAAAGCTGATGTTCCGCTACACCGGAACCAACTTCAACCAGTACGACATCCGCTTCTATCCGACCGCCGCCAACATCAACGCCGGCTTCCCGTTCACCCGCAACAACAACAACGCGGCATTCGATTTCACGCGCACGATGTCGCCCACCAGTGTCCTCAACATCCGCGCGGGAATGTCGCGCTATTCGACGGGCAGTGAGGAGACTGACCGCCGGCTGGCCGGCCCGAAGGAATTGAACTTCTCGACTCTGTTCCAAAGCCAGTCGGCGGGGTTTTTCCCGATCTTCAGCTTCGGCGGTTCTAACCTGAGCGGCGACCTGTTCAGCGGCGCCGGGGTGACTGCCAGCTCACTGGTTCCGGACCAGGTAAACAACTTCGACGTCAACTGGTCGAAGGTGAAGGGACGCCACAACATCAAGACGGGCGGGCAGGTGCGCATGGAACGCATATATATGATCAGCTCCGGCAACGATTCCGGCTTTTTCGCGTTCAACGCCGGCGGATCCAACGGTCCCGACCCACAGGTGGCGGCGGCCGGTTCCGGCGATGAAGTCGCCTCGTTCCTGTTCGGTGTCGGCGCCAGCGGTTACATCGATCGCAATGCGGCGCCGGCGCGCCAGATGCTCAATTACACGATGTTTGTGCAAGACGATTTTAAGCTGACACCGAAGCTGACCATTAGCGCCGGGTTGCGGTGGGATAAGACGGGCGGTTTGACGGACCGTTACAACGCACTCACGGGCACGTTCGACCCCAACGCTGCGAGCCCGCTGGCGAATGCGGTGAAGGGCGCCGGCGGCTCCTCTAACTGTCCCGCGTGCGCGAACCTTCGCGGCGGACTCACGTTTCCCGGTGTCAACGGCGCGCCTCGGGCTATCTATAACGCAGGTAATCGGGACTTCGGCCCACGAATCGCCGTGGCGTACGCCCTCGACCACAAAACCGCACTTCGCAGCGGCTACGGGTTCTTTTATGGACCGATCTATTATGATCCGGGTTCCACGGGCTTTAGCCAGCAGACACAGTGGGTTACTTACGATGCGAACCTGCTGCCGGCCAACACGGTAGATAACCCATTCCCGAGCGGCATCATTCAACCCGTGGGGGCGGGCCGCGGCCTGGCGACTAACATCGGAACCAGCATCAGTTACATCGACCCGAACGCTCGTGCGCCGCGTTCGCGCCAGTTCAGCTTTGAGGTGCAGCGCGAACTGCCGTGGAGTATCCGATTCAGCGCGGCTTATGTGAATAACATCGTATCGCGGCTGCCGGTGAGCAAGAACTTGAACAGCCTGACGGAAGGGCAGTACACGCAGGGCGCCACGGTCCTGAACCAGCGCGTCGCGAATCCGTTTGCCGGGTTAGCGCCTGGGTTCGCGTTGAACACGGCCACGCTGGCGGTGTCGAGCCTGATAACTCCGTATCCGCAGTTCACGAGCGTGAATCTGACGAACGCGCCGTTAGGCTGTTCGCGCTATGACGGCCTGCAACTCTATGCGGTGAAGCGGTTGTCACAGGGAATCAGTTACAGTATTTCCTATGCATGGTCGAAGAAGCTGGAGCGGATGCGTTACCAGTGGGATACCGATGCGCAACTCGAGAAGATACTGAGTCCGCTCGATCTGACTCACATCGCCGTATTCAACTTTGCCGCCGAGCTACCGTTTGGCAAGAAGCACTCCCTACTAGCGAACCTGCCGCGCTGGGCCGATTCGATTATCGGCGGGTGGCAGGCGAACGCCATCATCCGCTTGCAAACCGGCAAGCCGATCGAACTCGCAACGAACGCTATCCCAACCGGCGCCGACCCGAACGACGTTCCGGGCGGGCAAAATTGGGATCAATGGATCAACCCGGCGTCGTTCACCACGGTTACAAATGCATTTCTGGTGCGCCGCTGGTCCACACGATATAACAATTTGCGCAGCCCGGGAATTCACCGGTTTGACATGAGCGTGAATAAGAAGGTGAGCGTCACAGAGAAGGTGACGTTCGAATTGACCGCCATCGCCACGAACGTGATGAACACTTCGGAGTTCTGGGATTCTCCGGCTGGATCGGGCGTAAATCCGGCGTCGGCGGCATTTGGCAAGATCTCGGGGTTCCGGACGATTTCGAACGCGCCCCGGCAATTACAGCTTGGCGCGCGGGTATTCTTCTAAGACGCGCGGATAACCAGGGGTAAGACGGAAAACGGACCGCGGGCTTACGCGCCCCGGCACGGTTACCCGGGTTGCTGCCTGGTTACAACAGGTATTAGTGGACCATCATGCTACGACGACAGTTTCTCGCAACACCCCTTGTTCTTGCGCAGTCGCGGTCGACGCCATATACGATCTGCCTTTCCGGCGAGGCTTCTCCTTCCGAGCGCCGTGCCGCTGCGGAGATTCAGACGCATGTTGAGCAGATGTGCGGGGCGCGCCTGCCGGTGGTCATGGAAGACGCCCACCCGCAAGGGCCACTGATACTGGTGGGCCGCCAACCGGCACTGGAGCGGCTCGGGTTCGAAATACCGTTTGAGACGCTGGGCCGCGAAGGGTTTTGCGTGCAGACCAAAGGCGAACACGTCGCGATAGCCGGCGGCCGGCAGCGCGGCACGATGTATGGCGCGTACGAGTTTCTCGAGCGGCTCGGTTGCCGCTGGTATGCGAACGACCTGACCGTTGTTCCGAAACGGGCGACACTGCAGATTCCCGCGCTCGACATCGTGCAGCGACCCGGTTTTGAGTACCGCGAAGTGCTGATCAACGAGGCGAGCACAAAGGACTTCGCGGCGCGAAGCCGGCTAAACGGGCACTTTACAGAACTCGATGCATCGACGGGCGGCAAGGTTCTGTTCGAACCGTTTGTCCACTCGTTTTATGCGTTGGCGCCGCCGGCGAAGTACTTCGGATCGCACCCCGAGTATTATGCGTTGGTGAACGGGGAACGGCGGCAGGAACGGGCGCAGCTATGCCTGACCAATCCCGATGTCGCGCGAATCGCCATCGAAAGCGCACTCGAGTGGATCAGGACCAAGCCCGAAGCCGAGATTATTTCCGTATCGACCAACGACGCCGACGGCGCTTGTGAATGCGAGAACTGCCGGCGAGCCACCGCTGAGGAGGGCGCGCATTCCGGCCTGCTGCTGCGGTTCGTGAACACGGTGGCGGAAGCGGTGGGCAAAAAGCATCCGGATAAGTTGATCGAGACGATCGCTTACCGGCACACTGAAGCGCCGCCCAACAAGGCACGGCCCGTGGCGAATGTGCGTGTCCGGCTCGCGCTTAGCGGACCTTGCCAGGCTCATCCTTACGAGCTATGCCCGCACGATAAGTATGCGGTCGATTTCCTGAAGGCGTGGGGACGAGTTACGGACAAGCTCTACATCTGGCATTACATGACACAGTTCCACCAGGCACTGGAACCTTATCCCAACCTGGATGAGTTGACGGCCGATCTGTCGATGTATCAGCGGAACAACGTGGTGGGGCTGTTCCTGCAGGGATCTTATTCAAAGGGCGGCGGGTCGCACCTGGCGGACCTGCGCAGTTACCTGCTGGCGAAGTTACTATGGAACCCCCAGCAGCCGGCGCAGCCGATCGTTACCGAGTTTCTGCGCGCTTACTATGGTCCGGGAGCCAGGCACATGCAGGAGTATCTCGACCTGATCCATCGTGAGGTCCGCTTCCCGCCGCGCGGGCTCGGCAAGACGATCTATATGTACGCCGGGCCGAAGTGGGAGCGGGACTTCGTAGACAAGGCTCGAGCGATTGTGGGGCGGGCGGAGGCGGCAAACGCCGGCACGGGCGACGCGATGCACCGGCGTATCCGCAAGGTGAAGCTTTCGACCGACTCCGTGGAGTTGTTTGAAGCGATGCGCCTGGTGCTGCATAAGGATCGCCTCGGCCCCGTGGACCTCGACGGGTTTTGGCGCAAGTGGGACCGGTTCTCGAAGGAAGCGACCGCCCTGGGCATCACCGAATGGCATGAAGGCGTGCCGCGCGAAACCAGTGAGCAGGAGTATCGCAAGATTATCCGTAACTACGACCTCACCATTCTGCAGAACGCTCATCTGCGGGTGGTGGTGGCGCCGGAGTTTGCCGGCCGGGTTGTAAGCATCGGAAATCTGAAAACCGGCGGGAAGAACGCATTGCGAATGATGGAACCGGACGAACGCCTGACGGGCGCCGAGGCCCTTGGAGGCCTGACGCTGCTGCTCCACAACGAGCACTATTCGCGCACGTTCTACACGCCCGAATGGCGCGTGCAATCGAACGATGGAGTCGGGCGGATGGTGATGGAGGGGATCTGCAGTAATGGCCTGCAGGTAGAACGAGTGCTGGAATTGAGCGCAGCGGAACCGCTGCTGACGGTAAAAGCAACGGTGCGCAACGGAGGGGCAAGGCCCGTACCGCTGGCCATCCAGTCGCGCTTTGAGATCAACCCGGGCGATCGCGAACATCCCACCGTCGACTTGGTATTCAGGCGCCGCGGCGGCAGCCGTGAAGTGACGCCCATCCTGCCGGCCAGAGGCCAAAACTACGGCGACGACTTCTTCTTTGCGGATGAACGGCCCGACGGCGAATGGGGTCTCATCAACCCGAGCGTTGGGATTCAGCTGGTGAACCGCATCCGCGACGATCAGGTGGAGCGGTGCCGGTTTTGGTGGCGGGGCCGGTCGCGCAATACGGTCGCGCTGGGGGCGTGGTCCGCTAAGCGCATGCTGGCCAGTGGCGAGACGATGACGTTCGAGACGTCGTACCTGGCGGGAAGGGAGCCCGGCGGCACCGTTTAGGGTTCGGCCGGCTGGGGCGGCTGTGTGCAGACGGGCCACGTCGGTCCTTTAGGTCCGCGACATCAGCAATTCGCCTGATATGACCCGGGTACGTACCTCACTTACGCTCTAGATAGGTGTGTATGGAAACCCAGTATACTGAGTGTGCGAACGGAGCATGAGGATGCGGACGAGTCTTGTCTTATCGCTTGTGTTGGCGATGTTCCCGGCATGGGCACAGCCGCAACAGCCGAAGAAGCGCGTGGCGGTCTTGAACTTCGAATACGGCACGGTAAGCAGCGGTGCTGCGGCTATTTTCGGCCAGAACGTCGATATCGGGAAAGGTATCGCCGATTTACTGGTGGACCAATTGGTGCGAGACGGCGTTTATACGGTCGTAGAGCGGAAGAACCTCGATAAAGTACTGACGGAACAGGCCTTTTCAAATAGTGACCGCGCCGATACCAATACTGCCGTCAAGCTCGGGAGGGTGCTCGGCGTAGACGCTATTGTGATCGGCAGCATTACACAGTTCGGGCGCGACGACAAAACGCAGTCTGTCAGCGGTTTGGGCCGCGTAGCGGGGCGCTATGGATTGGGCGGCGTTGGGAAGCGCGAGTCGAAGGCCGTCGTGGGCATTTCCGCACGGATGATCTCGACAGAGACGGCTGAGGTGCTGATGGTGGCCAACGGCAAGGGCGAGTCGTCCAGAAGCGGCGCAGCACTATTAGGTTCGGGTGGCGGGCCTCAGATTCAGGGCGCCGGAGCGGCGGATATGAGTTCCCGGAATTTTGCGCAGACGATTATCGGCGAAGCGACCGCCGCAGCCGTGACCGATCTTGCCCGGCAGGTGAATCAGAACGTCACGCGGCTGCCCAACGTGGTTCGCAAAGTGAATGGCCTGGTGGCCGACGTTTCAGGCAAGACGCTCATTCTGAATATCGGCACGGCGGCGGGCATCAAGGTGGGCGATCGCCTGGAAGTGAAGCGGGTGGGCCGCACAATCACGGATCCCGCCACGGGCAAAGTCCTTCGCCAGATCACCGATTCGATCGGGCAGGTGACGATCAATGAAGCCGACGAGCGGTCGTCGGTCGGCACGTTTTCCGGATCGGGTCAGCCCTCGGTTGGCGATCAGGTTGTCGTCCAATGACGTTCGAAGCCGGGCAGCGATTCGGCGATTACGAAGTGCTCGGCGTGCTGGGGCGCGGCGGGATGGGTTCCGTGTATAAGGTGCGCAACATCGTCTCGAACCGGATTGAGGCGATGAAGCTGCTGCACGAGAACCTTACGGGCGATACAGGCTTCGGCGAGCGGTTTCTGCGTGAAATCCGGGTGCTCGCGGAAATGAAGCATCCGCACATCGCCGGCCTGCTCACGGCGCAGCGGCTGGAAGGGCGGCAACTCGCGATGCTGATGGAGTTTGTGGAGGGCGAGTCGCTACAGGACCTGCTGACCCGGCAGAGCGTGCCGCTCGACGACGCCATCCGCTATGCGTGCGAGGTGCTGGACGCGCTGGGCTACGCGCATGATCGCGGCGTGATTCATCGCGACGTGAAGCCCGCCAACATCCTCATCGACAAGAAGAACCGCGTCCACCTGACGGACTTCGGCATTGCCCGCGGCGCCGACTATCAGTTGACCGAGGCGGGGAATACGGTCGGGTCGATCCACTATATGTCGCCCGAGCAGATTCGGGCGGAAGACCTGGACGGGCGGAGCGACATCTACGCGGTCGGCATCACATTGTACGAGATGGCGACCCGCAAAAAGCCGTTCGAAGGGCAGAGCCATTTCTCGATCATGGCGAGCCACCTGAACGAGAATCCGCGGCCGCCGATTGAACTTGACCCGAAGCTGCCGGCGGCGCTGAACGATATCATCCTGACGGCCATTCAGAAGGACCGGAACCAGCGATTCGGCACAGCCGTAGCGATGCGGCGGGCGCTCGACAGCTTGCGCGAAACGAAGGTGGAGGTCGCGGCCGCTGCGCCGACGGTCGCGCCGACGGTCGCGCCCACGGTGTCCGTAGTGCCGCCGCCCCCTCCGGCGGCGGCCGCTGCTTCTTCACGAAGAGGTTTATACATGGGCGTGGGCGCTCTCGCCGCGATAGCCGCAATCGTTGCGGTTGCCGTGGTGGCGCCGCATTGGGGCCGGACGGAGGCAGGCGCCACGCCGCAAAAGAAAGCCGACGAACCGGCAGCGTCAGTGGTGACACGTCCGCCCGAACCGGCGGCAGACCGGACCTCAGCGTCGAACGGGGAGCCTTCCGTAGCTAAACCGGTGCAGCAGCAGCCTGTGGTTCGGAGTCAGCCAGTATCGGCCCAACAGGGTTCAGCGCCTCGCCCGGCCGGGGCTACCGGGCCGCAGGTACAACAGGCGCCGGCGCCACCGGCGCAAACTCAAGCTGTACCGGAGCAAGTGCAGGCGCAAGCGCCGCCTGCGCCGGCTCCGGCCGCTGCAACCACTACGGTGAAGAACCCGGAAGTCGAGCGGCTGCGCGACCGCCTGAACACGCTTGCTGTGCGCTTTGGAGCCGTGCGGCAAGGCCTTGAGAATCTCAAGCGGCAACAGGCCGCGATGGGGCTTGGTACGCGGAGCGACTTCCTGTCCGCGGAGCGGCAAGCGACTCGATATTTCGACGAAGCGGAAGCGGCGCTGAACGGTTCGGATGCATCGAAGGCCGCGGAGCGGTTGAACCTGGCTGAACGCAGTCTGGCGTTTCTCGAAGACAAGTTGGGGCGGTAACTCGTAGAAACCCGCCGGTTTAGATCGGCGGCTCGGGTTGAGTGTATCGCGCGCCGGGCAATACTGCTCGGTCAGGGTGCCCAAAGGACGGCGGCTATCAGCCGACGGTGGAGGCCTTTTCGGCGTCGGCGAGCTTTTGAATCTGCTGATCGACGCGGGTGACAACGGAAAACGCTTTCATCGCATCGCGGAACGAGGTGACGGCTTTGGTGAAGTCGGCACTGCTCTTTTCAGCGCTGAGGATCTTATCCAGGTCGTCGGAGCACTTCTTCGCGTTCTTCTTGAAAGATGCCAGCGCTTCGCGGGCGTCTTTGTATTCCGTGCGGGCGGAAGCCTTGGTGTACTTCTGGGTATCTTTGAGGGCCGCGTCGGCTTTGGCGATGACGGAGTGTTTCTTCTCAAGCGCAGCAAACTTGGCCAGGTCTTTCTTGGCCTTGGCGATGGTGGCCGTCACGTCGCCTTCGATCTCAAGCAGTGCGACCGCTACCTTGCCCGGGACCTTTGTTTCCTGCAGCTTTTTGAGGTCTTCCTGGACATCGACCGTAATTTTCGCGATGCCTTGCAGGAACGTGCTGTACACCTTTTGCACTTCGAGATCGTCCATCTTGAACGACTCTTTACTGACAAGATTGGTGTAGTCTTCGCGCACCTTCATGAACTTGTTGATCGCCAGCGCGAGCGGCGCGCGTTGCTTCTTGTCGAGCGCGGTGTCGACCTCTTTCAACACCGGAGTGATTCCGCTGGCTTTCTGGAAACTACCTAGAAAGCCGACCTTGACTGTCAATTGCGGCCGGGGCTTACCGGCGCTTGTTTCAAAATCTTTCTTCAACTTTTCCCAGCGTGCAGCGTAACTCATGCGAGCTCCCAGTATTTTTACTCGCCGTTCGACCCGGCGGGGCCGAGGCGTGCGTACCATTATCTGACATCAGCGTCCGAACCGTATTGGTTCGGTACAATCACGCATTGGGCCGCATCCGTGTACTGTCCGACGTAGTAGCCAACAAGATCGCCGCGGGCGAAGTGGTCGAGCGTCCTGCGTCTGTCGTCAAGGAGCTTCTGGAAAACTCCGTCGATGCGGGGTCTACGCGCATTCGAATCGATGCGGAGTCGGGCGGGCGCCGGCTGATCCGGATCATCGACGACGGCCACGGGATGCTGCGCGACGATGCGCTGCTGGCGTTCGAGCGGCACGCGACATCGAAGCTTTCCGACGTAAAGGATCTGCTGTCGATCGCGACCCTCGGGTTTCGCGGTGAAGCGCTGCCGTCGATCGCTTCTGTTTCGCGACTTACACTGGAAACGCGATCGGCGGACGAGACGACGGGCACGATGGTCGAGATCGCTGGGGGGAAGTTACTCAAGTGCGAAGAAGCCGCACTGGGCGTGGGCACGACCATCACGGTTCGCGACCTGTTTTTCAATGTGCCGGCGCGCAAGAAGTTTCTGCGGTCGGATCAGACGGAACTCGCTCACATTGCCTCGTTGGCGACACATTACTCGCTGGCCTATCCAGATAAAGCATTCGAACTGCGGCACGACAATCGCGAACTGCTGAACGTCAGCGCAGTGAGCAACCTACAGGAGCGCGTGTTCCAGGTGTTTGGCGCGCAGACGCTCGATGAACTGGTGCCGATCGGCGATAAGCGGCGCGAGGCTCCGGTGGATGCGGACGAGGAACCGCGCATTTTTCATCTGCGCGGGTTTGTATCGCGGCCTCAGGTGCAGAAGCTGAATCGAAATTCGATTTATCTGTTCGTGAATGGACGGCTGATTCGCGACCGCTTGCTGCTGCATGCGCTGTCCGCCGGTTATGCGCAGATCATCCCGCCGAACGCCTATCCGTTCGCGCTGCTGTTTCTCGACTGTCCGGCCGAGGAAGTGGACGTGAACGTTCACCCTTCGAAAGTGGAAGTACGGTTCCGGCGCGGCAGTTTCGTGCACGACTTTGTGCGCGACTCGGTGCGCGAAGTACTCACCGCAACGCGTCCCGTGTCGAATCTGCCGCCCGCGACACCGCGGCAACCAGGGGCACGATTGCCCTATTCCGAGTTCAGCCAGCAGGTGGAGAACGCCGAATACGCGCTGCCGCCCGACGAACCGCAACAGTTCAACGTTCCGCCACCCGGCGAGCAACTGCCGGAGTTCCGGTTGCGCCCGCCGCACTTGTTCCCGACCGCGCAGAAGTTCGAGTTCGAACCGGCGGTGAATGAAGAGAACCGTTTCGGCCAGTCGTTCCCGACGGGCGGACAGCAGATGCCGACACCGGGCGCATCGCCGAAACGTGGGAAGGCGCCGGATACGCATGGTCCGCTGCCGGAGGGTATCTTTACCGAACCGGCAGATTCGCTGGACGCATTACGCGACCTGCGGCCGATCGGTCAACTGCACGACAGCTTCATTGTTGCGTTAGGCGCCGACGGACTGTGGATCATCGATCAGCATGTGGCCCACGAGCGCATCCTGTTTGAGAAAGTGCTGCGGCAGATCGCGGCCGGACAGGTGGAAAAGCAGCAACTGCTGGTTCCGTTGCTGATCGAGCTGACGCCGCCGCAACAGGTGGAGTACAACCGGATTGCCGCCGATATGGAGTCGGTGGGCTTTGAGATGGAGCCGTTCGGTCCACGGACGATCGCGGTAAAGGCGGCGCCGGCCGATGTGACTACGGCGGAAATTGAACGGGTGATCTTCGAGATATTGGAGACGGCCGAGCAGGAGATGCGGCAGACCACGCTCGAGGAGATACGGCGCAACATGGCCGCAAGCATAGCCTGCCGCGCGGCAATCAAGATCAATACGCCGCTCGACGCAACCCGGATCGGGTATCTGTTGAATGAGCTCGCAAAAACCGAGTTCCCGATGTCGTGCCCGCACGGGCGCCCCATCGCGCTACGGTATGCGACCAAGGACATCTTGAAGGGGTTTCACAGGATCTGACGCTTCGGGCAACCCGTCGCGCACGCGTGGAGACACATGCCCGGCCTGCTGTCACGGCCCGCTGTCGTTCAGGGCGGGGCGCCGGGAGATCGCATACAATGCAACCCATGCAGCGCCGCGACTTTATCCGCGAAACATTTGCCCGCTGTCTGGCCGCCTCGGCGGCGTTTTCGCCGGTGGGGCAACGATTCCTAAGTGCGCAGGAGGTGAGTGCGCGACGGGGCATGCCGCCGCTGAAGATCACACGGATCAGGCCAATTCAGACGCGCGCGGGCGGGGCGTGGACGATCGTGAAGGTCGAGACCTCGGAGCCGGGGCTATACGGGATCGGCTCGGCATCGGACATTTTCCGGCATGGGTCGATTCCGGCGGCGGTGGAAGTGCTGGCGCAAGGGCTGGTGGGCCGGGACCCCGATGAAATCGAGGATAGCTGGCAGGCCTCGTATATGAGTTCGTTGTGGCGCAACAATGCCATAACGAACGTGGCGCTATCGGGTGTGGATATGGCGCTTTGGGATATCAAGGGCAAGCGCGCCAATATGCCTGTGTACCAATTGTTAGGCGGGCGGTGCCGGGCGGCGGTGCCGTGTTACGACCACGCCCGGGAAGAGACCACGTTTGAGGGTGTGGAGGAAGGCGTACGGCGGTCGATAGAGGCCGGGTTCACGCATATACGCGTGCAACTGGGCGGGTATGGAGGCGGTGGCTTCATTGATGCGGGACAAGGGGAGCGGCCCAAGGGAGGTCCGCCGGGCCGGGTGTTCGATGAAGACTTGTATGTGCAGACGATTCCGCGGCTGTTCGAGTATCTGCGGAATAAGCTGGGTGCAAAGCCGAAGTTACTGCACGATGCGCAGGAACATTTCTCGCCGGTGAAAGCGATACAACTGGCCAAACGGCTGGAGCCGTCGGACCTATTCTTTTTGGAAGATGTGCTGAACCTGGAGCAGCTTTCGTGGTACCGGATGATGAGGCAATCGACGGTGACTCCCCAGGCGGCGCACGAGAAACTGACGAGCCCGGCGGAGTATATTCCGCTTATTTCTGAAAAGCTGGTGGACTTCATCCGGTTCCGGGTAGCGAAGGTGGGCGGGATTACACCGGCGCGGAAGATTGCAGCGATGGCGGAATTGTATGGTGTGCGCACGGCATTTCAGGAAGGTGGCGACAACGACCCTGTGAACTTCGCGGCCGCGATGCACCTGGATACGGCGATTGTGAACTTCGGGATACAGGAAGAGAATCACTTCGCGCCGGAAGAGTTGGAAGCATTCCCGGGAGCGCCTTTGCTGGAACGGGGCTACTTGTATCCGAGTGCGCGGCCCGGCTTGGGCGTGGATATCGACGAGGCGAAAGCGGCAAAACTGCTCAGTAGCGGATCGTCGCGCAGGAACATGCCGCGATACTATCCGCCGGACCGCAAGATCGACGGTACGTTTGTCCGGCCTTGAAGGGGGTTAGTAGTCTCGCAGCGCGCCGTCACGGCTAACCACCGGGGCGCGGGTGTACGGCTTGGGCGGATAGTGCTTGAAAGCCTCTTCGTTTAGCTCGATGCCGAGGCCGGGCGTTTGCGGCAACTTCAGATAGCCGCGTTCGAGAGCGAGCGGCTGCTTGACTAAGTCGCCCTTGGGTTTTTGAAATTCGTTGGGCGGGTACTCCTGAATAGCCAGGTTGTGTATGGAGGCAGCGACCTGCACGCAGGCGGCCGTGAGCACGCAACTAAGCGGGTTATGCGGCGAGATGCCGACATAAGATGCCTCAGCGAGGGCGGCGATCTTACGGCAATTGGTGATGCCGCCGGCGAGGCTGAGGTCGGGCCGGAGGTAAGCGGCGGCGTTCTTGTTGAGCACCTCGCGAAACTGGTAAATGGTATAGAGCCGCTCGCCTGTGGATACCGGGACGGGCATACCGGCCGCGACGTGGGCTAAGGCGTCGATGTTATCGGGTTCAATGGGATCTTCAAAGAAGTAGAGGCCGTAGGGGGAGATGGCGCGGCCGACGGCAATCGCCTCAGGCGGGGTGAGCAGACAGACAACATCGATCAGCACATCGATATCGGGTCCAACGGCTTTTCGTACAGCAGCCACGTTCCGCTCCGCGGTCCTAACGATGGCCTGATAGGACTGGTTGGCGAATACTTTGCGGTCGCCCAGCGGGTAGAACCGGACGGCGGTGAAGCCCTCGTCCACGCGGCGTTTCGCTTCTTCGGCTAAACCTTCGGGCGACAGGCTGCCCAAGTGAGTGTACACGCGAACGGTTTCGCGATGCGGGCCGCCCAGGAGTTTGTAGATCGGCAGCCCGGCGAGTTTGCCGGTGATATCCCAAAGGGCCATGTCGACTGCGCCGAGGGCAGCCATAGAGTCCGCGCCACCGCGAAAGATATTGCGGCGGAACATATGTTCCCAGTGACGCTCGACCTCAGTGGGATCTTTTCCGATGAGATACTCTTCGCAGTATTTGAGCGCCGCAGCCGGAGTGACTACGGCGCCGGAGGTGTTACTGGCCGGGTGTAACTCGCCGACACCGGTGACGCTGCCGGACGTATGCACCTTGACGTAGTTATACATGTCGGCGCGTAAGAGTTCGACGCGGGTCACCTTGACACGTTCGCCGGCCGCCATGGCGCTTCCGGCGGCAAACGGGAGCGAGTACTTGAGGAAATCGCGGCGATTCATTAGAAGACGTATTTCAAGGCGAACTGCAGGTCGCGATTGGGGATGCTGAGCAGGGTATTGGTGACGCGGCCGAAAATGGGGCTGGGCATGGTGCGGTTGGGCGTATCGAAGTGGGCGCGGTTGAATGCGTTGAACATTTCAAACCGGAACTCCAGGCGCTGGCGCTCGAAAGTGGGGAAGATGCGCGCGATGCCGATGTCCCAGTTATTAACTCCCGGCCCGAGTTCCGTCATGCGGCCCAGGTTGCCGTAGTAGTTACAGGAGCGCGGAGCGGCGATGCACTTGGTATCGGTAGCACGGTCGGGCGCGGCGAAGGCGGCCGGGTCAACCCAGAGGTACGGGTCCGGGTTGAATCCCGCGGGGCGGCTGGGGCCGACACGGTTGGGGCGAATGTTGGAGCCGAAGGTGCCGAGGTTGGCGGGGTCGCCGGCGACGTTGACGGTCCAGCCGAGGCCGGTCTGGAAGGTTGTCGTTCCGGAGAACTGCCAGTTGCGAGCGATGTGAGCGGCGATGGGAGAGCCTAACAGGAGTTTGCCGTGGAACGGTTCGTACAAGTAAGTGAGTGACAGGCGGTGAGGGATGTCGAAGCTGGAGCGGCTTTTTTCGGCCTTGCGGTTCATGGGGTCCTGCGACCACCGTGCGGTGTTCAAGGGCGTTGAGGTTCCGATGAAGTTATCGTCGATGGTCTTTGAGAACGTGTAAGCAGCGAGAAGCGTGAGACCCGTATTGATGCGGCGTTCAAAGCGGGTTTGCAGACCGTGGTAAGTGGCATTGGAATCGCTCGAGAAGAAGCGAATGGCGCCGACGGATGGGATGGGGCGGCGCGCCTGGAAGTCGCCGGGACCGGGAACGGGCATGTTGATGGGCACGGTTTGATCGAGGCGGGTGCTCTTGGAGCCCACATAGCCGACCTCAAGGACGCTGTTACGCCATAACTCCTGCTGGACGGTAAATGTCCAGGACTGGACGTAGCCGGGCCGGAAATCGTCGGAAATTGCGAGTAAGGCGGGGAAACGGCGGGGCTGTGCCGGAGCCGGGAAATCCGTTAGCGAGCGTTAAGCGCTGGCCACCGGCAACGTTGAAGTTCTCAGTTAAGCTGGCGGGCGGGTTGTTTCCGAGGACGGTGTACAGTTGCAGGGCTTGGGCGTTGTAGTAGATGCCGTAGCCGCCGCGAAAGACGGTTTGCTTGCCGGCGAGGCGGAACGGGGCATAAGCGAAGCCGAAGCGGGGGGCGATGTTCTTGCGGAAGGACTTATAGAGGCCTTGGGTAACACCGAATTCCGGTACAAGGCGATTGGTGTTGAAGTCGAAGGTCCGGAGGTTACCATGGGCATCGTCGGGGACACCGATAATTTCCCAACGCATGCCAAGGTTGAGAGTTAGCTTTGGAGTAACACGCCAGTCGTCCTGCACATAGTAACCTTGCCGGAGTTGGCGGATGGCGTTGAAGATACCAGGACCGACCGCGCGATTGGTGTCGGAAGGCAGGCCGAGCATGAAGTCAGCAACGGCATTGCCGGACGCCACTCCGGTAAAGTTGAAGCCGCCGCGATTGGATTGCTGAAAGAACCGGTTTAATCGCGATTTACGAATATCGAGGCCCATTTTAAGGGTGTGGCTACTGAAAGTTCTTGTGAGGTTCTCAGCGATGGTATAGGTCCAGTCCATTTGGGTGAGCGGGACCAGGAAATGTTCGTTGATGCCGAGGATTCCAGGGATGCTGACGGAGGGGATGCCTTTGAGGCGGTCGTCTTCGGCAACACCGGAAATACCGAGATCGCGGAAGGGACTGAAACCCGAGCGGTCGGGTCCGAAGAACTCGTCGTTCGCGCGGTTATAGCCGAGGCGGAGTTCGTTCAGCGTAGCGGATCCAAACAGGTGTGCGTGCGTGAGGGTTACGTTCTGGTCGCGGATATCCTGCACAATCGAGAAGTTGGGATTTAGCTGTAACTCGGGGACGTGCTGGTTACTGATACCGTAGCGGAGGAACACTCGATCTTTTTCGGAGAAGTTATGGTCGACACGGACGAAGCCCTGTTCCTGATTGGCTTGCGAAACGGTAGCGCCGACGTAATTGAGTGTGCCACCAGCATTTGGCAGGGGCAGATAGTTAAGTAATTTGATGGCTTGCGGGGCGAGGCGCGAGGCGGGGATGATGTTACCGGGAAAAGTTTGGCCCGAGTTATCGGGATCGCGCAAGGGAGCGGATGAGGCCGAGAAGTCTCCACGGCGCTGCGCGGGTGTCAGGACGACGGCACTGCCGACGATGGCTTTTCTGCGGCGGAAGCCTTCGTAAGAGGCGAAGAAGAAGGTCTTGTCCTTCTTTACGGGACCGCCGACGGTGACGCCAAACTGATTTTGTTTGAAGGGCGGGCGCGGCTGACCGGGAGGGGCGAAGAAATCGCGGGCATCGAGTTTCTCGTTGCGCAGGAATTCGAAGACAGTGCCGTGGAGAGAGTTTGTACCGGATTTAAGGACAAGGTTGACCTGAGCGCCGGAGAGAAAGCCAAACTCGGCGGAGTAGTTGCCCGTCTGCACACGGAATTCCTGTAACGCGTCAATGGAAGGCCGGAGATTGGACTGGTTCAACAGGGAATTGTTCATGCTGACGCCGTCTAAAGTCACTTCCGTATTAAACTGACGCTGGCCATTGGCCGAAATCTGGAAGGGATTGCTGAAATTGACGGTGTCGTTGGAATGGCGTTGTCCGGGGGTAACTCCGGGCACGAGCCAAGCTAATTGCGCGTAGTTTCGGCCATTCAGCGGCAGGTCGACGATCTTCCGCTGGTCGACGACGGCACCCAGGGAAGCGCTGGCGGTGTCAAGCGCGGCGACTTCGCCGGTGACTTCAACGCGTTCGACGATGTCGCCGAGGGCGAGGGTAAAGTCGACGGTGAGCCGCTGGTTGACCTGCAGGATCAGTCCGGTGCGCACTTGCGTCTTGAAGCCGGATTTTTGCGCGGTCAGTTTGAATTCACCGGGCTCGAGACCTGGGATGGTGTAGTAGCCGAGTTCGTTGCTGGCGGTACTTCTAGTCTGGTTTGTGGCCAGGATAGTGGCCGTGACCTGGACACCGGCGATGCCCGCGCCCGATCCATCGCTGATGGTTCCGAGAATAGTAGTGCTGGTGGTTTGTGCCACAGCCACGGAGGCACAGCCCAGCAGTATGAGTAGCCAACGGTGCGATCGCATTCGCGTCTCCTATGGGGGAGAACGCTATCACTAAGCGCTACCCGCGGTCAACTGGGCGGAAAGATGCTTGCGATGCGATGGGTTGCGGCGCGGAGAAGTCGGCAGGTACTGGATGGGTGCAACGGAGAGGGTGATTGCGCTTCGGGCGGGTGCCTGCGCCGGCCGGGTCGCTGACGCTCCCGCTCCGAGTGGGAAGCAGCGCCGCGGCACAGACATTTGTGGTTAGCGGGCGACTTCGTAGCGTTTGATCTTTTCGTATAGGGTAGAGCGGTCGATGCCGAGGCGCTGTGCGGCTTCCTTGACGTTGCCTCCCGTCCTGCGTAGCGCTGCTTCAATCGCAAGGCGCTCTAAGTCGGCCAGCGGGAGATCGGGCACGGTAGCGTGGCGGGCGTTGCCGTTACCCACGAGGAAGCCGAGGTCGTCTTCAGTAATGGTTCCAGTGCGGCACGTCACGATGGCGCGCTCGATCGCATTTTCGAGTTCGCGGACGTTGCCGGGCCAGGGGTGATCGAGCAGAACCTTCATCGCGCCTTCGGTCAAACCGCCGATTTCCTTACCTAACTCATGCGAAAGGCGATCGACGAAATGACGCGCGAGCAGCGGGATATCCTCACGCCGTTCGCGCAGCGGCGGGATGCGGACTTCGATTACGTTGAGGCGATAGTAGAGGTCGTCACGGAAACGGCCTTCCTGCACGGCCTGTTGCAGGTCCTGGTGGGTGGCGGCGATGACGCGCACATCGACCCGCACCTCTTCTGTGCCGCCGAGACGGTAAAACGAACGTTCCTGGAGGACTCGCAAGAGGTCGGCTTGTAACTTGGGGGGAATGTCGCCGATTTCGTCGAGGAAAATGGTGCCACCGTCGGCTAACTCAAACTTACCTTTCTTACGTTCGGCGGCGCCGGTGAAGGCACCCTTCTCGTAGCCGAACAACTCGGACTCGAGCAACGTCTCAGCTAGTGCCGCGCACGACACCGCCACGAAGGGCTTGGAGGCACGGTCGCCTGAGTAATGAATGGCGCGGGCCACCAGTTCTTTTCCCGTACCGCTTTCGCCGCGGACCAGGACGGTGCTGCGCAGGCTGGACACTTCAGCCGCAAGGTCGAGGATCTCGCGCATCTTGGGATTCTTGCTGATGATGTCGTGGAATTCGTATTGACGGGTGAGTTTCTTGCGGAGCAGGGTGTTCTCGTACTGCAGGTTCTTGACCTTGATGATACGGCTTACCAACAGCGAAATCTCCTCGGGATTGCAGGGTTTGACAATGTATTCCTGCGCGCCCTCTTTCATGGCCGTAATGGCCGTGTCGACGGTGGCATAGGCGGTGATGATGATGACGCAGGCTTCGGAATAGACGTGCCGAATTTCCATCATGGTCTCGATGCCGTCCATGCCGCCGGGCATTTTAAGGTCGATGAAATAGATGGCGTAGTCGGTTTTGCGGGCGAGTGCAACGGCTTCGCGTCCGGAGGCGGCGGTGTCGACGCCATAGCCGTCTTCCCGCAACCAGGCCGCAAGCGACTCGCACATGATTTCTTCGTCGTCGACCACCAGGATTCGCCAGTTCGCCTTCATATATGCCCTTCCCACACCTGTGCGCGGCAAGCGGCGCACAGGGAGTCATTCTTTAAATCAATTTGCCTTACGTTTGTCGAGAGCGACATCGCGCATCGCGTGTCAGCGCAATGGACCAGTCCGTACAAGTGCCCTGTTTCGTGGACCACTTCTTTACGCGCGCGGGCGCGCAACAGGACGCCGTTCGCCGGCAGTCCATAGAACTGCTGGCTGAGGCGCGCGGTGGATACGACGGCGGCGCGGCCGCTGAGTTGCGCCTGTCCGTAGACGAAGCTCAGCATCGGGATGAACAGGTCGCGCGTGGTGACGGCGAGTAACTTTTCGGCTTTGCGGTCGCCGAGGTTGAGCACCCGCTGCAGGACCAGCGGTGCACTGTGCTGCCCCCGCTTAGCGTCGTACTCGTTGCCGGCCATAGTTACTTGGGAGACGCGCCGTACTTCGACGGGGAAGTTGTCCTCGAGCGCCATTTGCATTTCCTCCAGGACCTCTTCTTCAACTTCATCCATGACAATTAGTCCCAGGTCGGTCATCCAGTGCTCGCGTGACCATTGGGTGGTTGCGGAGTTCCGTTCAGGGGCAGCGTGAGCAGGAACGCCGTACCTTCGCCGACCTTGCTCTTCACTTCAATATCACCGCCGTGAGCCTGCACGATTCCATAACTCACGGCCAAGCCGAGGCCGACGCCTTTGCCTTCGGGTTTGGTTGTAAAGAACGGATCGAAGATACGGCGGAGGTTCTCGGGTGAGATTCCTTCCCCTGTGTCGGTTACTCGCAGGAACAGGTTTTCGCCGGAGCGGCCTGTTGCCACTTCCAGATCACCGCCGCCTTTGCTCTGCATGGATTCGGCGGCGTTCATGACGAGGTTCAGCACCACCTGCTGCAACTGTGACTTGTCGCAAGAGATTGGCGGCAGGTCGTGAGTGATGTCCTCATTTAGGTTGACGTTACTAAGTTTCAACTTATGGGCGATCAGTGACACGGTGGATCGGACGATCTCATTCAAGTCAGTAGGCGCGCGATGCGGGGAGGAACGGCGGGAGAAGGCGAGGAGGTCTGAAACGATCCGTCCGACACGCGACGTTTCGGCGACGATCTGGCCGAGGTACTTGCGGAAATCGGGGAGGCGCTCCTGCGGCACACCTTCGTCTTTCAATAAACGCTGCAGCAGCATGGCGAGATTGAGGACACCGGCGACAGGGTTGTTAATCTCATGCGCGACGCTGGCGGACAGTTGGCCCAAGGAGGCGAGCCGGTCAGTCTGCTGTAGTTTACGGTGGGCAAGGTCGAGCGCTTTGGTGCGCTCTTCGACTTTGCTTTCGAGTTTCTGGGTGAACTCGTTGATCTCGTCGAGGGCCTTGCGCAGCCGTTCGCGCATGTCGTCGAAACTGGCGGCCAGTTCTGTGATTTCGCCGCTGTTTTGGGGTACAGGGATGGGTTCGGCAAGCTCCATGCGGCTGATCGCCCCGGCGCCACGAATCAACAGATGGATCGGGTTGCTGATGAACTTGCGGACGAAGAAATAGACCAGCAGGCAGATCAGGAGGATTTCGATACAGACGCGAAGGAGAACACGTTTTTGAATACTGGCAAGTTCCGAGTCGGCGGTGTCGAGTTTCAGGTCGATTTCGAGGACACCCAACACGCGCGTAGCCAAGGGGTGAGCGTGGCAGGCGGCTTCGCTACAGGAACGTTCGTTGTAAATCGGGGTGACCATGGCGAGGCTTCGTCCGCCATCGGCACGGTCGACAATCCGCTGGTGGGCTCCCAAGTTGCGACGCTTGAGCAGTTGGGAGTTCGAGTGGCAGACCGAGCATGTCTCATGATCTTTGGTGACGCGGGTATTGACTTCGGATGGATTGGTGGAGAACGTGACCTGACCGTCGCGGTTGAACATCCGGATCCGGTCGATGCCCTGTTTGAGGGCGATGGTCTCCATCACCTGATAGACGTCGTTGCGGCGATCCGCCAACATGGCGTGCCAGGTGGCGCTGGTGATACTACGGGACAACTGGTCGGCTCCCTGGCTAATGAGTCCAAGGAGTTGCCGTTCTTCCGCTTTGAAAGTGAACAGGCCGGAAAAGACGGCCACAGCCACCACAATCGCCGTTAAGGCGATCATGAGCTTGGTGACCAACCTCATACAATTATCAGAGTCCTTACTCTGATTATACGCGTGAGGTCAGGCCAATGGTGTGTTTATCGACTATTCGGATACGGGGAGGCGCTCGCGGCGGCTCCGGAGGAGGACTTCGGCCGGCGCGGCGACCATTTTACGGTACTCGGAGGCGTGAAGGGGGCGATCGAGGAGGTCGACAGGATTGACGACCGTGACCTTGCGGGGAGCGATGGCGCGAATGAGATCGTCAAGGTCGTACTTGGCGAGCATGCCGGGCACGGCGACCTCATAGATGTGGCGGTGGATGGGACGTTCAACGCCGAGACGTAAGAGAGCAGGGGACTGCTGCGTGATCACCTTATTGATGCGACTGTCGAGGGTTGCGGCGTGGAGTACATAAACGCCGCCGCTCCCGTTGCCGATCGCGGTGACGCCATGCTTCTGGACATCGGACCGAGAGAGGAGGTAGTCCACGGACCGGGTGACGTCTTCGGCGCGGAAGCCGGTGAGCGACTTGCCGACGAGATAGGACTGGAAGGCGAGGGCGAAGTCGCCGACGAGGTCCTGTGGACGGTCGACGGGAATTTCGGGCGTGCCGCGAGGTTGGATGGTGAGGACGAGGTAGCCATCGCGAGCGAGCATGTCGGCGTCGCTCCCAGTGGATGCGGTCATCTGCTTGGACCGGGAATCAACGATGACGGCGGCACGGTGCGGACCTGCGGCGGTGGGCACCATCAGGGCGCCGGTGACGGGTACGCCGCCATTCATTAGCAGAGAGACGAGTTGCAGTTCGTAGGTGTCGCGACGTTCGGTGCGGTGGACGGTTATGGGCGGGGGTGGGCCGTTAGGCGGAACCTGAATACCGGCGAGGCGGCGGACCTCCTTCGGCAGGTCCTGTGGTGTGACCTTGCGGTTGAAGCCGCCGGCACGTTTGCGGTTGAGGCTGAAGACGGTCTCGCCGCCGAGGGAGTCGGCGACCTGCCCGGTCTTGGTGCAGAGGATCTTCTCTAACGGGTCGAGACGGACGACCTCTTCACGCGGGTCGCCGTTGCCGTTGGCCAGGTGTTTGATGAAGAACGTATAGATGGCTTCGCGGGATTGGAGCGGGACGCCGTGCGGTCCGGGACCGATGAACCAGCCGATGCGGTCTTCGGCTGCGAACAGCTTATAGAACCGGCGTGCTTCGTCGTAGGATTGGCGGGCGCCTTCGAGGGGGAAGAAGTCGTTGATGGTGGACGCGATCAGGTAGGGTTTGGGGGCGAATAACTCGATGTAATCGGCGATGTCCAAGTCTTCGGTAAGGAAGTGGGCGAGGGACTGTTCGCCATCCTGCGGGCCTAAGTTATCGAGTAACTGCTCCCAGGATGTAATGTAACAGGCGGGTGCGGCGGCCTGAACGCGGGTGTCGAGGGCGGCGATGTAAGTGGTGATGGTTCCGCCGCCGGAGCAACCGGTGACGCCGATGCGCTTGGGATCGACATCGGGGCGTGTGAGCAGGTAGTCGATGCCGCGCATGCCGTCCCACACGCGGTAGCGGGCGACGTTGTCACCGATCAGGACGGCGTGGCCGTTGGCATGACTGTGTTCTTGCGTGGTGGCGCCGACTTTGGAGGTGCGCAGGTCGGGATCGTAGTATTGGAGGCGTTCGCCCTGTCCTATGGGGTCGTACTTGAGGACAACAAAGCCTTTGCGGGCGAGGCCGATAGCGGTGACGCGTTCTCCTTCCTTGCCTTCCGGACTGTGGCCGACCGGCATCAGGACTGCCGGGAAAGGCCCTTGGCCGCGAGTGGGCAGATAGACGTTCGCGGGGACGTAGAAGTTGGGGAGACTCTCGTAGATGATCTTCTCGTACCGGTAGCCGTCGCGCTCTTCGGCGCCCACGTGCTGGACGTTGAGCGGACCTTTTTGAGTGGGCAAGCCGCCCATGAGGCGGAGTAACTTCTCGCGAACCAACTTCTGGCGCTCAATGGCTTCAGCCTGGGTTCTAATGGCCGAGATACCCTGCGCGCGGTCCTTTAGATACTTCTTACCGAGGTTGTTGAGATAGAGCTTTAACTGATCGCGGGTGGTCTGGCCTTTGTTGGGATAGAGAACCCAGGGGTCGTCTGCAGCCGCGGCAGTCAGGGCGGTGAGGAGCAGAGTGGTGGCGAGTCTCATGGCTACGCTCCGTGGATCTCGACGGGCTTGCGGGTCTTGTACTTGCCTCGGGTAAAGTCAGGCACTTCGACGGGTGCGCTGCCGGCCGCCACGGACTTGACGGTTAGAGGGTAGATGGAACTCCAGACGGCAGTGTCGTAGACGTCGATTGGGGTCTGGGTACGGTTCTTGACGGCTTGGAGGAACTGGTGGATTTCGATGTAATCCGCGCCGCCGTGGCCTTGTCCCATGGCAGAGGGCGACAGGTCGCGCCAGAGGGGATGCTCGTACTCGGCGTAGTATTTCTCAGGGTCTTCCCAGGCTTCCTTCTTGGGAGAGCGGCCGTCGAAGTAGAACTTGTCGAGAGTGCCCATGTAGATGCCTTCGGTGCCTTGGACGCGGAGGATGAGGTCGTAGGGACGAGGGGAGCAGGTGTCGTGATAGAGGGTGACGGTGGCGCCGTTCTCGGTCCTTATAAGAGTGGTGTTCACGTCGCCTAAGGCATATTTGCGGGTGGCATTGGGGTTATCTTTGCCGAAGTTCTTTTCGACGAACTTATTCATGCCGCGGGACTTACTGCTCATGGAGACTAAGTGGGTGAAGCGGTCGCCGCGGTTGATGTCGAGCCACCAAGCGATGGGGCCGAGGGGATGTGTCGGATAGAGGTTGCCGTTGTTCCGGACCGCGTGCATGCCGCGCCAGGT
The DNA here is from genome assembly GCA_020846745.1 of Bryobacterales bacterium. Lineage (GTDB taxonomy): Bacteria > Acidobacteriota > Terriglobia > Bryobacterales > Bryobacteraceae > JADLDI01. Next base: position 127,951 of record JADLDI010000008.1, read on the forward strand.
AATGGTGCCGGCGGGTCCGCGTTCGCCGCCTCGGGAGACGAACGCCGTTCGAACGTCGTGCTGGTAGCCGCCTTCGCAATGGGTGAGTTCGCCGAACAGGCCCTTGCGAATCATATTGAGGACCAGGAGGGCGTTGCGGAAGTAGCAAACGTTCTCAAGGATCATGCAGGGCATGCCGGTCTCTTCCGAGGCGTTGACCATGTCCCAGCACTGCTCGACAGAGGCGGCCGCCGGAACCTCGGTGGCGGCGTACTTGCCGGCGCGCATGGTGGCGACGGACATGGGCGAGTGGAGTTCCCACGGGCCGGCGTTGATGACAGCATCGAGGTCGTCGCGCTGGAGCATGCGCTTCCAATCGTCAACGCCCTGGCCGTAGACTTCGGGACGCTTGCCGAGGGCTTTCTCGACCAGGGCGGCGGCACGGGTTTGAGCCGTTTCGTTGATGTCGCAGACGGCGGGGACTTCGACGGGGAACTTGAGGGTGGTCCGCAAGAGGCCTGTGCCGCGGCTGCCGATGCCGATAAGGCCGACTCGGACGGGCCGGGTCAAAGGCGGTTTGGATTGTGCCGCCAAGGCGGTCGTGCTTAGGAACTCTCGCCGGGTCCAGATCTTCATAGCCAAGCATCATACTGCAAACGGGTCCGATGCACTGGCGGGGTGAGGTTTCGAGCGTTGTTGCGCCGGATGGGGATACGAGAGAAATCGTTTGGCGACAGTAGGGGTTGAGTTAGCTGCAAGTAACAAGGCTCTATGCGGACTTAGAAACACCGCTCCTTTGGGGATTGAGAAGAAATGCGGCCCACGCCCTTACGGTTGCGGTTCTGTTTCCGGAGCAGTGCGTCGTTGCAGTGGTTTACCGGACCCGGAGCGGATTTCTTCTCACGCCCTTGCGATCGCGGCTCGGTTGTACTTACATAACCTGTTCGAGGATGGCGAAGTCGCCGGGGTTCCAGGCTTGGGCGATGATGTAGAGCTTGCCGTTTAGTTCGCGGAGAACGGCGTTGTGGATGTGCTGGAAATTGGGCAGGCCTAAGTCTTCCTTGATCATGACCGTGGAGACCAGCTTGTCGTTCTCCATCAGGTAGACGGGTGCGCCTTTGCTGCGGTCCGGGCCATGGAGCGAGCCGACTACGGCGTAGTTGCCGAGATAGTAGATATCACAGGGGAAGGAACCGAGGGGCATCCGTAGGGTGGAAAGGTATTGGCCGTAGCGGGAGAAACGTTCGATTTCGGAATTCGGACGGTCGGCTACGTCGATGCGCTTGGTTCCGGGGGGAACGGTGATGCCGTGGCCGGTGCCGAACTCGCCACGGCCGGTGCCCTTGCCGCCGAAAGCAAGGTCGTGCCACATGGCTTTGAAGGGCCGGGTGCTGAGGATACGGGCAGTTAGTACAAAGTCGAGGTTCGAGTAACCGGTGGTGATGTACATCATGCCGTCTAACTGCTCGACATCGGTGGGGATGAAGTTGCCACGGCCGGCGAAGTAATCGGTGGCGACGGGGTGACCCATGTCGGTGCCGGGTTCGGGCGGTGTGAGGGTGTGGACCAGCTTACCGCCGACTTCCGTGGTGAATACGCGCTGGGCTTCGTTGCCGGGGAACACCAGGAAGGGCTTGCCGTCTTTGGCGTACCAGATGGTGGTGTTGTGCATGTTGGTGTTCTTCATCTCGGCCGCGGTGGGGACCATGCGGGTGCTCTTCAGGTCGGGGCTGATCTGGATGATGCCGGCGCCTTTGAGGGCGAAGTAGGTTTCGCCCTTGCCGGGGCGGAGATCGACGGCGAAGCCGCCGTGCGCACCTTTGAGCACCTGCTGCGCTTCCTGCGGCAGGTGGCTGGACGTATAGAGGACGCGGAACTTGTATTTGCCGTGGCCGCTGGTGGCCTCGGTCGCGGCATTGGAGCGTGAGCCCGAGAACACGCCGCCGAGAACGAGCAGCGCGGCAAAACCCGCCAGAAGTGTGAGTCGCTTCATAGTATTCCTGTGTTGGTGGAAAGAAGCATTATATCCATGTCGGATGAATCGGCCACAGCGGGACGCAGACTGGGGGTGTGGTTACGCTGCTTTGGGGGTGTTGTTCTTCCAGGCAAAACGGGCCATGCGGAGAAGGAGTACGGGGACGGGGCAGCCGACGTTGCGGGCCATTTTCTTGATTTCCTGGCGGTCGGCTTCGGCGAAGCCAGCCAGCATTTCCTCTTCGGTGAGTCCGACCTTCTTTGGGGGAGTTCGTTTCGCAAAGCGTTGAATTTTCTGGAGTTCGGTGAGGGGCGGGAGTGTGCGCTGATCCGTTTCCGGGTTGGTTTTGAGGGTTTCGATGGCGCGGTTCGTTTGGAAATCTTTGAGTTGTTTGAGGGCGCGGTTGTAGGAGCCTTCGAAGCGGGTGTAGTAGCGGGAGAAGAGGTCTGCTAACTGGCGGGTTTTGGGGTCGGTGAGGGGGTCCTGGTCTTCGGCGCATTCAAACAGGAGGGCGGCTTCGGCTTCCTGGGCGCGGAACATGTTCCAACGGGCGGTGAGGACGCGCTCGAAGGCGGTGGTTTCGATTACTCCTTCTGGTTTGCATTGGGCAAGGAGTTCGTTTCGCAAAGTGTTGAAATCGTTGAGTTGATGGGCGAGGACTATGTTGGAGGTCAAGCCGTGACGGCGCGCGTTCTGGTTGCCTTGCTTGGGGGTAGAGGTGTTTTCGGACATTGTCGTCTGGTCCTGTCTGAGGGGCTCGGGTGCGCCCTCGGCGACCCCTCCTTGACAGTCGGGGTTCCGGTCGGGCATGGCAGGACGGCCGGGAGGTGGTGCTGGGTTGCAGCAGTGTTGACCATGGGCGACGCGCGCCCATGGCTCGGCGAGCGAGAGTAGAGCCGAAAAGAGAAAAAGCCCGCACGGGGCGGACTCTGAGGGGAGGATACCACTCGGTGTCAACCGTTTCTGGCGAAAAAAAGGCGGAAATCGGACACGGTTTGTTGCAAATAAACGGGATAATTTTTTTGAATTGGTTGTGAACGGCTATTTGGGGAGTTGCAGGATTTGGGAAAAGCGGGCGGCGGCGGGGGCCAGGTCGTCGCGTTCTGTCTTTAGGCGGTCGAGGTGGGAGGCGAGGATTGCGTTGAGGGCGGTGAGGTGGGAACGGCACTGGCCGTGTGCATCGTTTAGGAGTTGGCGGGCGGTGGGTTCGTCGTGAAGGAGGAATCGGGTTAGGGCGAGTTCCATTTGAGCCAGGCAGAGTTTGTCTTCGGGGGCGGTTATGCGCTCTTCGGTTTCGGCATCGAAGTACCAGGGCCAGCGGTTTTCCTCGAGGCCGGCGATCTGTTTATTGGCGAGCCAGGCGATGGCGGTTTGGCCGGCGTCGGCTGCGCGGTTGAGGTCGCCCTGGAGGCGGAGGATACGGGCGCTTTCGATGGCGCCTAGTGGGAAGCGGTCGAGCTGGCCGTAGAGGCGGAGGGCGTCCGGGTATTCGCCGCGTTTAAAGTGCTGGTCGGCGAGGTTGTTGAGATAGCGCGGGGTGGCGGGTGAGAGGTCTTTGGCTTTCTGGAAGTCGAGCAGGGCCTGGCGGCGGCGGCCCAGTTTGTCGTTGAGGATGCCTTTCTGGAAGTGGGCTTCGGCGTATTGGGGGCGCAGGAGGGCGGCCTGGTCGTAGAGTTCCATGGCGCGGGTGGGGTCGCCGTTGGCAAGGAGGCGGTCGCCTTCGAACAGGGCGAAGTAAGGGTTAGTGGGATTATTGGCGCGGAGTTGTTTGAGTTCCTGCTGATAGAAGACGGGGTCAGAGCGTTTGAGCTGGTCGAGCTTGATGACGGCTAGCCCGGTTTGCGCGCGGCCATTCCATGGGTTCCAGCGGAGGGCGTTGTTGAAGGGAGCGGAGGCGGGTTGATAGCGACCGATATCGAGGAGGGCTTCGCCGGCTTGGATGTGGTTGGATTGGAGGCGCCACCAGGCGTAGGTGAGGATGCCCGTTAGGAGCGCGGCCAGCAGCCAATACCAATGGCGTGCGAAGCGGCGGACGGGTGGCGGGATGGGAATCGGCAGCGGCGCCGGCTGCGGCCGGCGAAGTTCGTTAATGACGTTGCGCAGGCCTTCGATGGCGTTGGCTAAACCATGGTCCTTGGTGGGCCAATCGACGACGGGTTTGCCGTCTTTGGGGAAGACCTGGAGTTTGGCGAAGCGGGAGGTTTTCCAGTCGGCGGGAGTGAGGATGATGGGGATTACTCGCGCTTCGCCTTTGGCGTGGCGTTCGAGAGCGCGGGTCATTTCAATGTCGTTGCAGTAAGCGGAGGCGAGGAAGTTCGGGGTGACCAGGAGGAGGATGATTTCGGCGTTATCGAGGTTGTCGTCGATTTGGCCGGCCCATTCCTGGCCGCCGGTGATGCGGCGATCGTGCCAGAGGTCGATGAGGCCTTCGTTTTTGAGTTGGGCAAGCCAGATGACGACCGCTTCACGCCAGGCATCGTCCGCATGGGAGTAGGAGACGAAGATGCGGAGGCGTGGTTTGGGATGGACGGCGGGAGCAGGGGCAGCGGCGGAAGCCATGGCGTTTCAGCGCGTGGGTTTGCGGGCGATGGGGAAGGTTTGGCCTTTGAGGTCGCGCATGGGGAACTGTTCGTAGCCCCAGCGTTGTTTGGTGATGGTGGGGACGGTGTCTTCGATGAAGTCGGCGAGTTTGCTGACTTCGACAAAGCCGTCGGGTCCGGCGGCTTTGAGGAGACCTTCGAGGAGTGCGTAGGTGAAAACGCCGTGGCCCTGGTAGCCTTCGAGGGCCATCTGCTCGCTGGCCGAGGCGGCGAGGACGGCGCGGCCGGTGACTTTCGAGAGGCGGTCGATAGCCGACTTTTCGTCGATACCGCGGCCTGCGAAAGCACCGGAGTTACAAGTATCTAGCAAGAGCAGGGTTTTACGGGCGGGTATCTGGGCGAGTAACTGGCGGAGGCGTTCCTGGTCGAGACTTTGGGCGCGGAGCGCGGCCTCATTGGTGTAGCGGGTTTCCCAAGGAATGAAATGATAGTCGCCATCGAAGGCTTTGCCGTGGCCGGCGAGGTAAAGGACGAAGACGTCGATGGGACGGATACGCGGGGCGAGCTCGGCGATTTTGACTTTAAGGTTGGCGGCGGTGACCTGCTCGTTGGTGAGTGGGTGGATGGAGACCGTGCCGAACAACCCTTCGGCCTGTTCGCTGAGGCGTGCGGCTACGGCCTTCGCGTCGGCGGCAGCGAACTGGACGCCGCGGGAGAGGGAGTTATCGCGATAGTTGGTGATGCCGGCGGAGATGACGTAGAGGGAGGGGCGTTGGTCGGTTTGGCGGACATTGATTGTGGCGGTTACCGCACGGGATTCGAGTTGATTGCGGCTATTGAAGACGCTGGCAGTGACCTGGCGGCGGCCGGGGGCGAGCGGAAGGCGGACCTGAAGGATGTCGGTGCCGGGAGTGGGGATGTCGACGGGCCGGCCTTGGACTTCCTGTCCGTCAATGCGGTAGACGACGCGACCGATGCCGCCGCCGCGATTTTTGACGCGGAAGCGGAGGGTGTATTCGCCGGTGGATTCGGCAGCGGCTTCGGAGAGGAGTTCGAGTTCGGGAGGCAGACCGCTGCGGAGAATGGCGGCGGCATCACCGAGTTTAGCGACAGCGGCGCGGACGGCTTCGGCGCCGCCGGGTTGGAGGCGCTGGCGGACGAGTTCGGGGCGATAGAAGAGGTCCTTGGCCTGATCGATGTTGATGAATTCGCCTTCGCGGTTGCGGCCTTGGTTCAGGTGGTAACCGATGAGCTTTTCGCCGCCGGGGGAGGCGTGGAAGAAGCCTTCGGGGGTCCAGGCGACCCAGCGTTTGGCGTCGGGGTGGACGAAGAGGGCAAGGATCTCATTGCCGGCGGCCGCGTCGTACCAGCGGATGGTGCCATCAGCGAGGGCCGCAAGGGCGTAGCGACCGTCGCGCGAGAGATTGACGGCGCACGCCACGCCGGGCACTGAGGCCTGCCAAAGTTGTTTGCCCCCATCGGAGAACATGCGTAACCACCACTCAGTGCCCAGGAGGAATTTGTCTGGAGGGGTATTTACGGCTAGGCTACGCGACATTTCGTACTCATCTAGCGGCAGGCGTGAGCCGTTGAGGATAGGGGTAAAGGAATCTCTCCAATCTTGGATCGCTAAGCCGGTGGTTTGCTGCGGCAGTAGATCTGAATTAACAGGAGAGTCCAGTGTGAGTCGCGCATCGAGTACGTCGAAGAACGCGGGCCGTTTTCTCAGTTGCCCGGAGTGGAAATCAAAAGCGCCGACCGTGAACGCGATGGCTTCCGCTGAGCGCGAAGCGCCGAGGTCGAGCATTCGATAGTCTGGCACTTCGGTTTCCCGGCGCCAAAGAAAGGTGCCATCGGGATTCAAAACACCGAAGCTATTCTGAGCAGCAAAACCAACGCGTCCATGTGGCAACGGCTGTAAGTCCATGACCGTGTTGGATGAAACGTACCAGCTAACGGCAGTTCCACCATTGCTAGTCGACCAATTCAGAACTGGAATCCAGTTCCCGAATTGGTAACGCCCGGCAGCATACAATGTAGAGCCATCCAGAGACCACGCAACCGCCGATAGTGAACGGTCACCACTCTGAGCAGGAGCCCGCTCATACATGGTTGATAGGTTAGTGCTATTGAGCACGCCTATTTTGACGGAGTCATTGAAACCGACAGCGATCTGGCGGCCATCGCGACTAAACCGCACAGAGTAGGGCTGCTTTCCGGCCGGGACCAGTTTCTCCACCTGCAACTTGAAGTCTGAACTGTACATGCGAACTAAGCCGTCTCTGGAGGTTGTAACCATGCGGCCATCTGCTGCGAAGTCGACTCCGTAGCACCCGTCGCCATAAGCCGTATCCCGACTCACTTCGGTCAGATCGTGCGTGCGGAAGATGCGTACGCCATTACTTCCGCCGAGACCGGCGGCGAGGAAAGTTCCATTTGGGGAGTAGGCAAGATGCGTAACCACTTGGGGGAGTCCGCTGACGAAGGCAATTAGGCTGCCAGAGGAAGTATCGAATACGTAGATGTAACTGTACAATCCGAACGCACTTGTGAAGCCGCCAACAGCCACTTGACGACCATCGGGCGCCATCGCGACGCTATACAGCTTGCCTTCGCTAGCCCCGCCCTGCGGGGGCCGCAGTATGCGTAATAGGCGACCACTCGCGGCATCCCACACCCGAGCGGTCTTGTCGTCGGAGCAAGTGACCAAGTAGCGCCCCTCGGCATCCCCCGACATGCGCCAAATCGTCGCCGTGTGCGTACCTGTTTCGATCCGGAGGAACGGAGTGATGGGCGGGTCGGCGGATTGCGCCCATAGAACTGCTGTCAGAATCATCCCCATCATCACTGCGCGCATATGTGTAAACCGATGCTGTGGATTGATTCTATACCAAGGGCCGAAGGGGATAGACGCGGTTGCAAGATCGGAGAAACGTCGACTATTACTTGGGTATCCCGTCGCTTACGCTCCGGGCACTGGTCGGGCGGATCGGGGTGGGGTGAAGAGTAGTGGTGGAGAGAGCGGAGTTGGTAGCGTGGGCTGGGCGGTTTCGGCGTGGTCCAATGGTGACTGGTTATGGATGAGCGAGCGTTTTATTCGGAGTCGCAGACGCAGAAGGCGGCGCGGCTGCAGTGTCCGTATTGCCGGACGACGGAGTCGTATGATTTGCGGTGGGTGGTGAGGAAGAAGAAGCCGAAGATGCCGCCGGGGGGCGATGAGCGGGACCGGGCTAAGTTTGCGAAAGCGGCGAGTTATATGGTCCTGATGGACGATAAGGTGGGGTGCAAGAACATGCGGTGCCGGCGGCCGTTTGAGATTACCGGCATGAAGACGACGGCGTTCCTGCAAGAATAGCTGTCATGTCAATCTCGTTACTGCTTGCGGCGGTGTCGCTGGTGACGCTGCCGGCGACACGGTTTGTGCAGACGGACCAGTCGACTTCGATTCCGGTGACGGTGCGGATTTCTTCTTTCGCCGTGGGGGCGACGGAGGTGACGCAGAAGGAATTTGAAGCGGTGATGGGGTACAACCCTTCGCTTAAGAAGGGCGAGAATCTGCCGGTCCACAACATCACGTGGTGGGAGGCGGTGCGGTATGTGAACGCGTTGAGCGTGCGGGAAGGGCTGGAGCCTACTTACGATTTGCGGACGGGGGTTTGTGACCGGTCGCGAAACGGGTACCGGCTGCCGACGGATGCGGAGTGGAGTTACGCGGCGGGGGCGGCTCCGGCGCGAGGGAACACGAGTTCAGTGAATATGGGGCCTTCGCAGACGAAGGACGCGGCGGCGCTGGTGGAATGGGCACGGTCGCATGGTCCGGCGGATGTGACTGGGTTACCGGCGGATGCGCGCGGGTTGCGTGGGATGTACGGGAATGTTTGGGAGTGGGTTGGGGACTTCAATGATGTGGCGGGGGCGGTAGGGTCGGCGGTAGATCCGGCGGGTCCGGCGACGGGGGTGGCGCGAGTGCTGCGAGGCGGGTCGTATCTGACGTCGACATCGAGTTGGGGGAAGAACTACCGGAGTTCGCTGGAGCCGGACCGGCGGAGTCCATTCGCGGGGTTACGGGTGTGCCGGACGGTGGCGGCATATGGGAAAGACGAATATCCCGCCGATTGGTTTGGGCCGTATCAGGCCGTGCCGTCGGGGTTTGCGGGGCAGACGGGTCCGCTTCGGAAGTTTGATAAGAGCGCGTGGGAAGGTGAGCGGGCGGCGGTGGTGGAGAGTTGGCAGCGTGTGTTGGGATCGCCGAGCACGGGGAAGCCTGCGGTGGAGGCGCGGCTGCTGCAGCAAGTGGATACGTCTTACTGGCGGAGCCGGATATTGCAGTTACGGGTGGAAGAGGACTATTGGGAGAAGATCCAATTGTTTCTGCCGCACACGGCAGCGCGGAGGCCGCTGCCGGTGGTGATAGTTCCTTACTATGATGTGGACACGCCGGCGGGTATTAATGAAGGCGGGCGGCTGCATACGCCGCTGGGGACGCGGGCGTTTGCTCATCTGGCGGTGCAGCAGGGGTTTGCGGGGGTGGCGATCCGATGGTTTGGGGAGAGTTATGCGGAGAACTATGCGGAAGCGGTGGCGGCGCTGAAGTTGAAGCATCCGCAACTGACCGGGCTGGGTAAGTGGGTGTGGGATTCGAAGCGGCTGCTGGACTACCTGGAGATGGTGCCGGAGGTGGATAAGTCGCGGATTGGGATCATCGGACATTCGCTAGGCGGGAAGATGGCGTTGTATGCGGCGGCTTTCGATCCACGGATTAAGGCGGTGGTTTCTTCGGAGTTAGGGATTGGGCTGAAGTTTTCGAATTACGAAGATTTTTGGTATTTGGGAGAGAATATACGGGGGTTGAAGGATGGGCAGGATCACCACGAGTTACTGGCGATGATCGCTCCGCGACCGTTCCTATTGATTGGCGGGGACTCGTCGGATAACGATAAGTCGTGGTATTACATCAACTCGGTGAAGCCGTTGTATGGGAACGATCCGGACCGGGTGGCGTATTTCAATCACCGGACGGGGCATTCGCCGACGCCGCAGGCGGTGCATATGGGGATGGAGTGGTTGCGGCGGTTCTTGTTGGAGTAGGTTCAGTTTTCACGCCAAGGCGCAACGACGCAAAGAAAACTTGAACTACTGGACTCGCTCAATCGTGATTTTATCGATTGTTACCGGTTCGACGGGTTTGTCGTTTTCGGCTTTTACGCGGGCGATGCGGCCGACTAAGTATTGACCTTCGACGACCTGGCCGAAGACGGTGTGGAGGCCGTCGAGGTGGGGGGTGGCGATTTCGGTAATGAAGAACTGGCAACTACCGGTGCCGGGTCCGGAATTGGCCATGCCGAGGCGGCCGGCTACGTCGAATTTGAGTTCGGGTTTGATTTCGTCGGGGATGGGTTTGGTGCCGCCGGTGCCGTTGGCGAGCGGGTCGCCGCCCTGGATCATGAAATTGGGGATGACGCGGTGGAACGTCAGGCCGTCGAAGAAGGGGTTCTTGTTGGGGAGGCCGTTGCGGGGGTCGAGCCAGGCTTTGGCGCCGGTGGCGAGGTCGATGAAGTTCTTCACCGTGATGGGTGTATCCTTCTCGAAAAGGCGGGCGACGATTTCACCCATGGAAGTCTTGATGTGGGCGTAGACGCCGGGTTCGCGGGGGGCGGGAGCTTGGGGGGCGGGAGCTTGGGGAGCGGGAGGGGGCTGTTGGGCCGGGGGAGGAGGCGCCGCGGCGGGCGGCTGGGATTGCTGGGAGGCCGCGAGAGAGGCGGCGGCGAGAACGGTCAAAAAGGCAAATCGCTTCATTTCGTAAAGTGCTTTATTTATCTAGACGAGGATGGTGAACGCAGATTCGGTGCGCTCGACAGGGCGGTAGAGCGTGTCGCGTTCCAGCGGGTCGCGGCCCGATTCGCGGATGAGCCGCAGGAGTTCGTTGCGCCGCATGGATTGGGAGGTGGTGGCTCCGGCATCGTGATAGATCTTTTCTTCGACCACGGTGCCGTCGATATCGTCGGCGCCGAAGCGCTGGGCGATTTGGGCGATCTTGGGCGTCATCATGATCCAGTAAGCCTTGATGTGCGGGATGTTGTCGAGCATCAGGCGCGAGACGGCGATGTTTTTGAGATCGGTGAAACCCGTGGTGCGGGCGATGTGCTGGAGCGGCGTGTTGTCGGGGTGGAACGCGAGCGGGATGTAGGTGACGAGGCCGCTGGTTTTGTCCTGGAGTTCGCGGAGTTTGACGAGGTGGTCGACACGGTCCTCTTCATTTTCGAGGTGGCCGTAGAGCATGGTGCAGTTGGACTTGAGGCCGATTTCGTGGGCCTGGCGGGCGACGTCGAGCCACTGGCCGCCGTCGATCTTGTGGTCGCAGATGATGCGGCGGATGCGCTCGGTAAAGATTTCGGCGCCACCGCCGGGCATCGAGTCCATGCCAGCGTCTTTGAGGCGCTGGAGCGTTTCGCGGATGGAGATCTTCTGGCGCTGGGCAAGGTAGGCGATCTCGACCATGGTGAACGCTTTGAGGTGCACCTGGGGGAAGCGCTCTTTGAGGCCGCGCAGCATCTCGCAATACCAGTCGAGCGAGAGTTCGGGATGGAGGCCGCCGACGATGTGGAATTCGCTCACAGCTTCGGACCAGCCACGGCCGGCGGTTTCATATACCTGGTCGAGCGACATCGTGTAGGCCTTGGGGTCGCGGGCCTTTTTGCCGAAAGCGCAGAGCTTGCAACTGGCGACGCACACGTCGGTCGGGTTGATGTGGCGGTTGACGTTGAAGTAGGTGAAGTTGCCGTGGAGGCGCTCGCGGACGAGGTTAGCCATGTAGCCGATGGCCAAGAGGTCGTTAGAGCGGAACAGTTTGAGGCCGTCATCGTAGGAGAGACGCTGGTTGTACAGCACCTTTTCATACACCGGTCGCAATAGACGGTCTTCGAACGCGGGTTCGGATTTTACAACCATAGATCAGCGGCCCAGAACATAAAGAATAGCATGCCGACCCAGCCATTGACGGTGAAGAAGGCGGCGTCGATTCGGGATAAGTCGTTTGCTTTCACTAGTCTATGCTCGTAGGCAAGGAGCGCGGCGACGGCGGCGATACCGGTGAGGGCAAGCGGGCCGAGGCCGAAGCTGAGGTAGAGCATGGCGAGGCTGGCGAGCATGCCGAGGTGGAAGATGCGGGCGATCCAAAGAGCGCCGGCGATGCCGAACCGCTTTGGGAGGCTGAAGAGGTTGGCGCGCTGGTCGAATTCGTAATCCTGGCAGGCGTAGATGATGTCGAACCCGGCGGTCCAGAGGGTGACGGCGGCGGTGAGCCAGAGGATGCGAGGGTCGAGCGAGCCGGCGACGGCAATCCAGGCGGCGGGGGGTGCGATGCCGAGGGCGAAGCCGAGGACGAGGTGGCAGAGCGAGGTGAAGCGCTTGGTGTAGGAGTAGAGGAGGACGACGCCGAGCGCGAGGGGCGCGAGTTGCAAGCACAGGCGCGAGAGCATGGCGGAGGCGAGGAGGAGGAGGCCGACGCTCAAGAGGAAGAAGGCCCAGGCGAAGGTGCGCGAGAGGATGCCTGCCGGGAGATGGCGCATTTTCGTGCGCGGGTTTTTGGCGTCGATGGCAGCGTCGACGATGCGGTTGAAGGTCATGGCGGCGGAGCGGGCGCCGACCATGGCGACGACGATCCAAAGGATCTTCCAGGCGATTTCAGCGGTGGGGAGGCGGACTTCGCGGATAGCGAGCAGGGCCGCGGTGAGGGCGAACGGAAGCGCGAACACCGAGTGTTCAAACTTGATCATGTCGAGTGTGAGGCGGATTTTTCGTAGCAGCACTCGCAAAATGTTAGAGGCCCTCCGTACCATGGTGATAGAGAAGATGGACAAAGCGCAATTGAAGCAACTTTTGGAATCTGTTCGCGAAGGCGCGGTGGGTGTGGATGACGCGCTGGACCGGTTGCGTCACATGCCGTTTGAAGACTTGGGGTTCGCGAAGGTGGACCATCACCGTGCTCTTCGCCACGGCATGCCCGAGGTGATTTTCGGGCAGGGTAAAGCGCCGGAACATCTGCTCGGGATTGCGACGAAGGTGCTGGAGCGGGCGAACAACCTGCTGGCGACGCGGACCGATCCGCGGGCGGCGGAGTTGGTGACGAGCCGGTTTCCGGAAGCCGAGTACTTTCCGCTGTCGCGGGTGCTGCGCGTGTGGCGCGACAAGACAATTCATGGGAAGGGCAAGATCGCGGTGGTGTGCGCGGGGACGAGCGACATTCCGGTGGCCGAAGAGGCGCAACTAACCGTCGAGATCATGGGAAACGAGTTCGAATTGATTCAGGACATCGGCGTGGCGGGCATCCACCGGCTGATGGCGAATCGGGAACGGCTGGCGAATGCGCGCGTGGCGGTGGTGTGCGCGGGGATGGAAGGCGCGCTGCCGTCGGCGGTGGGCGGACTGGTGGGGTGCCCGGTAATCGCGGTGCCGACCAGCGTGGGTTATGGCGCGAGTTTCAATGGGTTGGCGGCGTTGCTCGGGATGTTGAATTCGTGTGCGTCGAATGTGACGGTGGTGAATATTGATAACGGGTTCGGCGCGGGGTATGTGGCGAGTTTGATTAACCGGCTATAAATGATCACGCAAAGGTGCTAAACTCGCCAAGTTACGAACGCCTTAGACCTTCTCTGGAAACAAGTAAGGCTTCCGATAGCCGCGGTCCGCGTCGCGTAGGAGACGGTTCGCTTCTTCGTCGCCGATTACTTGTTCGGTTTCGGGGTCGAAGTTGAGGGTGCGGCCGAGGCGGTAGGAGGCGTTGGCCAGGTGGACGAGGGTGCAGGAGATGTGGCCTTCGACGATTGGGGCATGCAGATCTTCCATCTTGCGGCTGCGAACGACATCGATGAAGTTGGCGAAGTGGTCGCCACCCTGGTGGCCGGTTGGTCCCGGCTTCATGTCGGGACCGACATAAGTGCGATAGCCGTTCAAAACGTCTTCATCGCCTAGGGCCATGTAGCCGTTCGATCCATAGAAAATGTTGCCGATGGAGTTATCACCCTGGCCATGGCTATACATGAATTCGGTGCCGATTTCGGCTTCACGGTTGGTGATCCAGTTACGGACCTCGAATTCGATGATCTTGCGCTTGCCGTTGGGCAGGTCGTATTGGAAGTTACAGGTGAGTAAGTTAGGCGTTTCCTGATCGTCGTCGTGGACCACGTGCGCGCCCATCGCCGATACCTTATTCGGGAACTTCACTTGCAGCGCATTGCGGGCCATATCCACTTGGTGGATGCCCTGGTTGCCTAAGTCGCCATTCCCGTAGTCCCAGAACCAGTGCCAGTTGTAATGGAAGCGGTTCCTGGTGAAAGGACGCAGAGGCGCGGGCCCGGTCCACAGGTCGTAGTGGACACCAGCCGGCGTGGGTTCCGGAGGAGTGTGACCCAACGAGGGGCGGCGTTTGTAGCAGAGGCCGCGCGCCATATAAAGTTCGCCGATCACACCGCTATGGAGATGCTTAATGGCATCAATCCCGCTTTGGCGCGACCGGCCTTGCGTCCCGTGCTGCACGACCCGTTTGTACTTTTCGGCCGCGCGCACCAATTGCTTACCCTCCCACCAGTTGTGAGAACAGGGTTTCTCAACATAGACATCTTTGCCGGCCTGACAGGCCCAAACCGCGATGAGGGCGTGCCAGGTGTGGGGCGTGGCGATCGACACGGCGTCGATCGACTTATCTTCGAGTAACTTCCTTACATCAATGTGAACGGCCGGTTTAGGTAGCTGAAGCTTCTCCATGTCGCGAAGGCGGCTGGCGATGACGTTTTCGTCTACCTCGCAGATGGCCGCCACTTCGACGTTCGGGAGTTTGGAGAAGAGTCGGACGTGGTCCCACCCGCGCTTGCGGATGCCGCAGACGGCCAGGCGAATACGGTCGTTCGCGCCGAAGACGCGGCCGGGATTGGCGACGGTTAACAGGCCAGTGGCGGCCGAGGCTTTCAAGAAATCTTTGCGACTGTGTTCCACAATTCGCTCCTTAGATCACATCCACTCCGGTTTCGAATTGAAAATACGGAGGAGCGGCCAGAGGACCCAGGGAGAGGTCCCGGCAGGACGGCTGGCGTCAAGCAGCCGCTCCTCACGAATAACAGGAGAGTATGCCGATTTCGTCAGAAATATGAGAAACTCCGAAATTCGATCTTCCCCGAGAGCTTTATTTCAAGTAAGGTATGTTTAGCGCCTGACCCGCGAAAGTGGGCAGAGCCACTGAGCGACGGGCGAGAAAGTCTCGACAAAGTACAAAATAGCCCTGGACTCCTAAACATGTCAAGCCCGAAACGGAAATCGTCCAACAGCGTTCGTACGGCGCGGCCCTCAACGGTACGCGACGTGAACCGCGCGATTGTGTTGAGTCTGATTCGTGCGCACCAGCCTATTTCGAGGGCGGACCTATCGAAGCGAACGGGAATTTTCCGGAGCAACATCTCGTGCATAGTCGATGCGCTGATCGCGGATGGCGTGGCGCGGGAGCAGCGGGCAACACCAAACGGACGGGGTAGGGTACCGCTGATGCTATCGCTTCGGGACGATTCGTATCGCGTGGCGGCGGCGAGCATCCGGGAGAACATGACGTCGGTGGCATCGGCGGGGTTGACAGCGACGCCGCTCAAGGTGGTGCAATTCCGGACGCCGGCGAATCCCGCGAAGGCGGTGGAAGAGATCGCTTCGGCGATACGGTATTTGCAATCGGAAGGCGCACGGCCGGAGGTTGGAAACCTCGCCGTTAGTATCCCTGGACTGGTGGATGCGGGTACGGGCGAAGTGCTTTGGATATCGGCGCTGCCGCAGTATTCGGGCTATCGATTGCGAGCCGAACTGGAAAAGGCGACCGGCCTACAGGTGGATGTGGAGAACGACTGTAACCTGGCGGCGCTGGCGGATTTGCAGTTGCGACAGGCGGAGATGGCGAGCCTGCGCAACAGTGTGTTCCTCGAGATAGGCGATGTTGGTGTGGGCGGCGGCATTGTGGTGAACGGCGAGTTGTACCGGGGCCACGATGCGCGCTTCGCGGGCGAGTTTGGACACGTGATTGTTGAGATCGGTGGAGCGCAGTGCCGATGCGGGCGGCGCGGATGTTGGGAGCAGTACATTTCAGACACGGCGACATGGCGGCGGTACCGGCCGGGTGTGGGGTTGCGGGAAGATTCGATCGAGCAACTGCTGGGGGCGGCGCGGCATGGCGATGCGAACGCGCTGAATGCGCTGCAGGAAACGGCGCGGTATCTGTCGGCCGGCATCTCGAATATCATGCTGGCGTTCAATCCGGAACTGATTGTGCTGGCGGGCCGAATCATGGAAGGGTGGGCGCTGCTGCGGAAATACATGGAGATCGATTTCGCGCCGGCGCGCGTCGATATTCCTGTTCGGCCGGCACGTTTGGCGCCGGAACCGCTTTTTTTGCGAGGGGCGTTACTGCTTGCATTGAAGGATGTTTTCGCGATGCCGGCGCTGGGCGCATAGAAGAGATTCGCGACACCCCCCTTGACACGACCCCAAGAAGAGCGTAAGGTTTTTGTTGTGGCAAGAGACTAAATGGTGATAATACCCATTTAGCGGCGGACGGCCACACAAAGGAGCCGCGTTTAGCTCTTATGACTCCGCTCAGGCGTTTCAAACCGATACTCATTTCACTCATCCTCACCTCAGCACCGCTGCTGGTCGGGCAGAGCACACGAGGAACGATCACCGGGAAGGTGGTCGACACGACCGGCAGCTCCGTGCCAGGAGCAACGGTCAAAGCCACCAACACCGCGGAACAGACTGCGGTGGAGGCATCGACCGACGCGGCCGGCTACTATGTGTTGCCGCAGGTGCCGCTCGGTCCGTACACGCTTTTGGTGGAAGCGAAGGGATTCAAGGGCTTCCGGCAGGAAGGGATAATCATCCACGTCAACGACAAGTTGACGATTGACGTAATGCTCGCGGTTGGTGAAGTAAGAGAAACGGTAACCGTTTCAGGCGAAGCGCCGCTGCTCACCCCAGAGTCGTCTTCGCTCGGGCAGGTGATTAATAACCGCACGATTGTGGAGTTACCGCTGAATGGCCGGAACCCGTTTGCGCTGCAGCAACTGGTGGCGGGTGTGATTCCGACGGGCCAGAGCGGGAACGTGAACCTGACGCGACCTTGGGATACGAACAGCGTGTCGGACGTGTCGGTGAACGGCGCGCCGAACCGCGGCAACATGATCACGTTGAATGGAGTGTATTCGAAGGGCGGCAACCAGGTTGCGTACACGCCGTCGGTAGACGCGGTGCAGGAGTTTAAGGTTCAGAAGAACTCGTACGATGCGGAAGCCGGGCACGTGGCCGGGGGCACGATCAACGTGGCGACTAAGTCTGGCACGAACGACTTACACGGCACGATGTATGAGTTTCTGCGAAACGATAAGTTCGACGCGAATAACTTTTTCGCGAACCGGACGGGCGCGGCGAAGCCGAAGTTCCGGATGAACCAGTTTGGCGCCACGGCGGGCGGACCGCTGCTGATTCCCAAGGTGTACAACGGCAAGGACAAGACTTTCTGGTTCTTCAACTGGGAGTCGGTGCGGCAGTCGACGCCGCCAGCCACTTCGTTCACCACGGTCCCGACCGATGCGCAGCGCGGCGGCGATTTCTCGATGCTGCGCACGCCGGCGGGTGCGGCGATCACGCTGTTCGACCCGCTGACAGTTCAGCCCGATCCGAACAGGTCCGGCGCATATGTCCGCCAGCCGTTTGCGGGAAACCGTATTCCCGGGGACCGGATCAATCCGATTGCGAAAGCCGTCCTTGGCTACATTCCGGGCCCGAACCGTTCCGGGGACCCGACGACCGGGGCGCAGAACTACGTTTCGAGC
This sequence comes from Bryobacterales bacterium, assembly GCA_020846745.1. Lineage (GTDB taxonomy): Bacteria > Acidobacteriota > Terriglobia > Bryobacterales > Bryobacteraceae > JADLDI01. The sequence goes on from JADLDI010000008.1 coordinate 145,305, forward strand.
GGCGGCGGAACGCTGCAATACAACCAGTTCGGAGGACGTATCGACCACAGTTTCGGCGAGAAGAGCCGGATTTTCGGTTTCATTGGCGTGGCGAACTATTCCACCGATAACTTCAATCTGTTTAATAACCTAACTACGGCAAGCTCGGGTTTTCAGAATACACGGTCGTTTGCCGTCGACTATGTCCGGAACTTCCGGCCGGACTTTCTGATGAACCTGCGCGCGGGGTTTGCCCGTAAGTATGAAGGCAGCGCGATCGGCAGCGCGGGGTTCAGCCCCGCGACATTGGGTTTCCCGCAGACGCTCGTTTCGCAACTACCGGCTTTGGTGTTCCCGCAGTTTTCGATCGGCGATGCCACGGGGCTAGGTTCTTCGGGGCCGTCTTATAATGCGTCAGACGGCACGAACCTACATGCCGGCTTCACGAAGGTAAAGGGCCGCCACACGATGAAGTGGGGCACCTATTATTTACTGCTGCGCGAATACGACGGGCGCGGATCGGACAGTGGCGCGTCGGGTCAATATTCGTTCGGCCGCAACTGGACACAGCGGGACCCGATCGTGGGCAGCGCCGATTCCGGTTGGGGACTTGCGACGTTCCTGCTGGGCATCCCGTCGAGCGGGCAGGTGGGCGTGGGAGCGTTCCAGGCCCTGCAGACTCAGTATTACGAGTTCTATTTCCAGGATGACTGGAAGGTCACGTCGAGGCTGACGTTGAACCTCGGCATGCGCTGGGAGTATCAGGGCGCAACGACGGACCGGTACGACAAAGTGGTGCGGGCATTCGACTGGGGTTATGTTCCCAGTTATGCGGCCGCGGCCCAGGCCGCCTATGCCAAGAGCCCGTACGCCGGGCTCCAGTCAATCAACGTGATGGGCGCTCCGATATTTGCGGGAGCGAACGGGCAAAGCCGCAGCTACCTGAATCCTGAACGAGACAACTGGGCGCCCCGCATTGGTATGGCGTACCAGGTGAACAAGCGGCTGGTATGGCGCGGCGGCTTTGGTATCTTCTTCAATCCGCGGCTGACGGGCGTCGATTCCTCGGGTTTCAACACAACGACACCTCTCATCACGACGATCGACTCGGTGACGCCGATCGCATCGATCAGCAATCCGTTTCCGAACGGATTGAATCTGGTTCCGTGCGCGAAGCGATCGCCTGAGTGCCTGACGGGCGCCAGCTTTACGTTCCGCAACCCCAATAATAAGACGCCGGAAGTATTGAGTTACTCGGCCGGGTTCCAGTATGAGATGCAGGGTGGATGGTTGCTGGAAGGGTCATATGTCGGGTCGACCACGCGGCGGTTCAATCCGTCGTGGGCGATTAACGCGCCGCCTGTCAGCTCGCTTGCACTCGGTACGCAGTTGCTCGGTTCCGTTCCGAATCCATTCTTTGGGCTGATTCCCGCGTCGACCGGCGCACTGGGACAGCGGAATATTTCGCTGGCGCAGTTACTGGCGCCGCTGCCGAACAACCTGTATACGAACTCGACCAGCGTGTACGGCGTGGGGCATAACACGTTCCACAGCGCTCAGTTCTCGCTGGAGCGAAGGTTCCGGAATGACTTCAGCCTGTTGTCGTCGTGGACATGGTCGAAGCTGATGGCGCATTCGAATTACATGAACACGGGCTTCTCCGACCAGTTTGAGAACATGGTGGCCGACATTGACCGGACACACCGTGTGGTGATCAACGGGGTGTGGGAACTGCCGGTGGGCAAGGGCAAACGCCTGAATGCCGATTCCGCGATCCTGGACCATATTATCGGCGGCTGGCAGATCAGCGGGGTGGGGAGTTTCCAATCGGGCGGACCGATCCGCACACCTTCGAATGCCGTGGCTACCGGCCAGGCGGTGCTGCTGGCGAACCAGACGATCGACCGGTGGTTCAACACCGGCGCATTCATGGTGCAGCCGGGCGTTCCCCAACCGATCGGCCAGAGGACGCTGACGCAGTACATCAGCAGTTTCCGGAATAAGGGCATATCCAACATCGATATGTCGGCGTCGAAGTCGTTCAAACTAACGGAACGGTTCCGGCTGCAGTTCCGGTCGGAGTTCTTCAACGCCCTGAACCGGGTGCAGTGGGGCAACCCGGATACCAGCATCACCGGTTCCAATTACGGCAAGATTACGTCGCAAGCCAATATTCCACGGCAGATTCAGTTCGGACTGAAACTGATCTACTAACTCCTTTGGCTCGAACCGCGGCGTGCTATCCGGCACGCCGCGTATTTTTTTGGGGGACTAACGAACCGGTAGTGTAACTCAGGGTTGCCGGGCTAGAAGTTGCTCCAAGGTGGAGGCCACGAAGTCGGCTTGTTCCAGGGTGAATGTCAGCGGCGGCGAAAGGCGGATTGTATTTTCACCGGCTCCGAGGATGAGAATGCCGCTGTGGAAGGCGGCGTCGATGAGCGCGTTGCGGCGGCGCTGGTCTGGTTCGCGAGTGGTTTGGTTTTTGACGATTTCGATGCCGATCATTAGTCCGAGGCCGCGGACGTCGCCGACCTGAGGAAAGCGCTTGGGCCATTCCTTCAGGCGGGCCATAAGGTGCTCGCCGATTTGGCGAGCGTTCTCGATGAGTTCCTGTTCGAGGAGTTCGATGGTGGTGAGTGCGGCGGCGACGGCTACGGGATTACCGCCGAAGGTGGAGGCGTGGGCGCCGGGTTTCCAATCCATGACGTCAGCGCGGGCGACGGTGGCGCTGAGGGGCAGGCCGCTCGAGATACCTTTGGCGATGGCGAGGATGTCGGGTTTGAAGTCGAAGTGCTGGGACGCCCACATACGGCCGGTGCGGCCCATGCCGCACTGAACCTCGTCGGCAATTAAGAGGATGCCGTGTTTTTCAGCAACCCGCTGAAGTTCCGCGAAGAACTTCGGTGGGGGGACGACATAACCCCCTTCGCCCTGCATGGGTTCGAGAACGATGGCGGCCACTTCGTCTGCAGGGAGGATGGTTTTAAAGAGCTGGGCTTCCAGAATGTCGACGCATTCAACAGTACAGGTGTCGGGCGTCTGATGATACGGGCAGCGGTAGCAGTAGGCGTAAGGAATATGGGTGACGCCGGGGACGAGGGGACTGAAGCGGGCGCGTTGGGTGTATTTGCTGGCGGTGAGCGAAAGGGAACCCATGGTGCGACCATGGAAGCCGCCCAAGAACGCGATGAATTTGTCCCGGCCGGAATGGTAGCGGGCGATTTTCATAGCGGCTTCGATGGCTTCGGTGCCGGAGTTACCGAAGTAGGTACGGTGCGGGCCGGGCATGGGGGCGAGGACGGAGAGCTTTTCGGCGAGGGTCACCATGTTTTCGTAATAGAAATCGGTGCCTGACATGTGGATCAGCTTTCGAGCCTGTTGCTCGATGGCCTGGACGATGCGAGGGTGGCAGTGCCCGGTGGCGACGACGGCGATGCCGGCATTGCAGTCGAGGAAACGGTTGCCGTCGACGTCGATGACGGTGGCGCCTTCGCCGCGCTCGGCGACGAGGGGATAGCAACGGGTGTAAGAGCCCGATACGGCGGCATGATCGCGGGCGATGATGGCCTGCGCCTTGGGGCCCGGCAGGGGAGTGATCAACTCTGGTAGATTTCTCATGAGTCACCTCCGGTGACGTCTTCTTCGAACTGCGTTAGAACAGAAATCGGAGGGAACAGCGGTTAGTCGCCGCTGAAGAGTGCCGGACGTGCGGTCGCGGGACTCATGATCTGACCTTATTGTATGCCTGTGGATGTGCCGTTGGAAGGATTTCGTTTCGAGTGCCAACCCGGGTGTAGCGCGTGCTGCGATACGAAGGGGTACGTGTACCTGAGCGAAGAAGATCTGGTGAGGGCGGCGGCGTTCCTGGGCATGACACCGGCCGAATTCGAAGCCAAGTACATCTACCGGACGAAGCACCGCATGCGGCTGCGCAGTCCGCGAGACGGACGACAATGCCACTTTCTCGCGGGTGGGCGGTGTTCCATACACCCGGCTAAGCCCACGCAATGCCGGCTGTTTCCGTTCTGGCCGGAACTGGTCGAGAATCGGAAAGCGTGGACGAAGGCAGGGAAGCACTGTCCGGGGATCGGGCAGGGCGCAGTGGTGCAGATCGGGACGGCAGTGGAGACGGCGGAGGAGATGAAGCGGGCGTACCCGGCATTATACCTGCAGTTTGCACCGACGGCGGAGCCAGAAAACTAACGATTGTTAATTTTTGTGTGATGGATGCCGAATCAGTCGGCCAATGTAGCACCTGAGACAGGTGACTATACAGGTTGTATGCAGAGAGGTGCAATGTCCGCATCTTGATCGGAATTGAGGCTGGAAGACCTGAAGCGATTTACCAAAACGGTTTTCTTGGGGATTTTCGTAATAGGACGTATTGACATAAATTCCACATCCCGTTTACTATTGGCTTTCACCGCTTCGGAGTCGATGCAACTTCAGTGAGGTGTATATGCTGCCAGGTTTAAGTTTCCAAGTCGGAGAACGAGTGGTTTATCCTAACCACGGTGTCGGTACGATTGAGAACATCAGTACGCGGACCTTCGGCGCGCGGACTGAGCGGTTCTACCTTCTGCGCCTGGCGGGCAACAGCCTGACCATCATGGTTCCCTTTTCGCACGTCAACGAGGTGGGCCTGCGAAAGGTGACGCGAAACGCGGACGTGCAGCGGGTGCTGGAGTTTCTGGCCTGCGGCAAGGCGAAACCTTGCTCGGACTGGAAGAACCGGTTCAAAGAGAACTCCGAGAAGATGCGGGTGGGGGCATTGCACGACATTGCGGAGGTATTCAAGTGTCTGCTGCTGCAGCAGAAGGAAAAGACGCTTTCGTTCCGCGAAAAGAAGATGCTTGACCGCGCCCGACAGATGCTGGTGATGGAAGTTTCGACCGCAAGAACGGTATCTCTCGACCAAGCCACGGAAATCCTGCGCAAGGCCCTGATAAAGTCGAGCCTGAACATGCCCGAACCGCTGTAACAGCGCTAACCGATAAGACCGGCACTGGGCTGCCCGCAACCGGCGGCGCCGGTGCTATGATCTCGGCTTGAAGATCACATCAATTGAATTGATTCAGTATTCGCGCGGCATTCGTGTGCATGCCGGGCTGATCGATTGGTTGTGGGTCCGCATTCATACGGACACGGGACTGACCGGACTGGGCGAGACATATCCCTGCTCGCCGGCCGAACTGGGTGTGATCGAACGGTCGTTCGCGCCGCACCTGCTGGGCGCCGATCCTCTCAATATCGATAAGCTGTGGGCCGACCTGTTTCTTGGGGTGTCGTACCACGGGTGGGCGGGAGCTGAGGTCCGGGCTCTGTCGGCGATCGACATGGCGCTGTGGGACTTGGCGGGCAAGCACGCCAACCTGCCTGTGTACCAATTGCTGGGGGGCGCCTCGCGACAGACGATCCCGATCTACAACACCTGCTACGACCATCTCGACTTCCATAAGGAACCGGTGAGGCTGGCGCGGGAATTACTGGAGTCGGGCATTCGCGCCATGAAGATCTGGCCGTTTGATCCGGTGGCGCTACGTCTGCGAGGCGAACGGTTGTCGCCGCAAGGTTTGCAAGAGGGGCTGGAGCCGCTACGGCTGATCCGGCAGGAACTGGGCGATGCGATTGCGGTGGCGATGGAATTTCACGGCTATTGGCATCTGCCGGATGCGATTCGCATCGCGAAGGCGCTTGAGCCGTACGATCCGATGTGGCTGGAAGAGATGTTGCCGCAGGACAACCTGGCGGCGTACCGCGAGCTTGCTTCTGCCACGTGTTTGCCGCTGACGATTAGCGAGCGGCTGATGACGCGTTGGGGTTTTCGCGAGGTGCTGCACAACCGGGCGGCTCGTGTGATTATGCCCGATATTTCCTGGTGCGGCGGCATTTCGGAGGCAAAGAAAATCGCGGCAATGGCGGAGACGGAATACCTGCCGGTGGCGCCGCATAATTGCGGTGGTCCGGTATTGCACTTTGCTTCGGCGCACTTGGCGGCGAATCTAACCAATTTATACATTCTGGAGACGGTCCGCCGGCATTACCTGGATGAGTATCGGGGGCTGCTGACGGCGGATCTGCTGCCGATAAACGGGCGGTTGCCGCTGCCTCCGGGACCGGGGTTGGGCGTGGACCTGATGCCGGATGTGCTGACACGGCCGAACGTGTGTGTGACACATCTGCGCGCCTAGCCCGCGCCTAGGCCGCACCTAGCCCGGTAACAACTCCAATACCAAGCGCTCTACGGAGTGGAGGTTTGGTGTGTCAACACACGCAGCAGCTTTGTCGGAACGCATTCGCGAGTTGGACAGCGAATGGGACTTTGATCGCGTGATGGAAGCGAAAACGGCGGTGGTGGGGCTGGCCGGAGTAGCGCTGGCGCTTGGCGTCGGCCGGAAATTTCTGGCGGTGCCGATGATTGCAGCGGCGGCCCTGCTGTCCAGCGGATTATCGCGAGGCGCGGTATTTCTTTCGGTGTTCCGCATGGTGGGGTTCCGCTCGCGGGAAGAGATCGATGCCGACCGCTTCACGTTGAAAGGGTTGCGTGGTGACTTCCAGCATCTGCCGGAAGTGGGCGCCCAGCAGCGGGCAACAGCCGTATGGGACGCCGTGCGGGCAAGGTGAGGTAACCAATGGCAGCAACGAGCGTGATGGCGGACCAGGTCCGCGAGAATACGGACCCGCAGGTTAACCTCGAGATCGACGAGCAGTTACGCGAACGGCTGCATCACTATGCGGGTGCATCGCCGGAAGAAATCACGGCGCGGATTCGCGAGCTGGATCGCGAGTGGGACATGGAGCGCGTGCTCGAGACCAATGCGGGCGCGATCGCGCTGGGCGGTACGGTGCTGGCGGCGATGCGGCATGACCGGCGGTTTCTGGCGATACCGGGTGTGGTGTTCGGGTTTCTGCTGTTGCATTCGATGCAAGGGTGGTGTCCGCCGGTGCCGGTGTTCCGGAGGCTGGGAGTGCGGACAAGAAAAGAGATCGATATGGAGTTGTATGCGTTGAAGGCGTTGCGGGGTGATTTCAAGTTGGCGGCGGGGTAGGCGCGGGGCGGTGCGGGGGAACGGATTGGGACCGCGGGCTGACGGGAGTGAGGAAAAATCGTACTCCAGAGCACTGCGGGGTGACGCCAAAGCGCATTCCGATGTAGTCCGTGTTTGCAGCGGTGCTGATGCACTCAGGTGACGATGTGGATTAGTGAGTAGACCTCTACTTTCGGGATGCGGAAGAGGAGGCGTCCGGTTGCGTGGGACCATTGGAGGTCCTGGTGCGAGTTAGCGTCGGGGGACAGTAGGCGTAACTGCTTAGGTTTCTCGGGCATGCGGACGTTCACGTTGATGTCTTCGCAGGGGATGGGGCATTCGGCGGCCGGACCTTTCTTTTTGGCGCCTTCCTGTTCGTCGCGGTTGTAATTAACGAAGTGGAGGACGTAGCCTGCGCGGGTGTTATAGCCGGCGACGCGGAGGGTCCAGGGGGCGGAGGCGCGGCTTAAGGTGCGGTGGGATAGGTCAGCGATAACTGCCTTGGCATCGATGCCGCGGAGGACGATAACACTTTTGGACTCGGCGGCTGATAAGACGGCCCGCTGTTTTTCATTGAGCCATTCGGCCCCTGGGGCGATCACAACGGAGTAACGTGTGAGACGGTCGATGGTCATCTTCTGGTCCCAAATCACATCGAATAGCAGATGGTCGTCTGTTAGCGCACGGCCGATTGCGCGGAAGGCGTCCACTGCTTCCGCATGTTTGTTCCAGACTGCCTCGCGCGGGTAGACTAGGCCCACTTCGGCCCAGACCTGGCGATTGGAGTAGAGGTCGTGGTGTTCGCGGACGAAGCGCAGGTAGCGGGAGGCGGCTTCGAAGCCGACGGGGTCCATGAACTGGATCTGCAGGCCCATACCGGAACTGCCGGTGGCATAGCCTTCCGCCAAGGTGTTGCGCATGCGAATGTTCTCGTATTTGCCCATAACGAAAGGCTTCCAGCCGGTCATTTTGCGGACCCAAAGGCAACTCAGCCAGGCGTCGCCGGCCTTGTGTTCGGCGAGTTTGGTCGGTCCGTAACCGCCGCTGTACCAGAAGAAGTTCTCGCCTTTGCCGAATTGATCGATGGGGGTGAACGCGCGTTCTTCGCCGGCGTTCACATCGCCCAGGTGGTTCCACTGGCCGAGGATCAGACCGGGCTTGCGCTTGCGACCGTGGCCGATCAACAGTTCGTCCCAACGCTGTTTGAAGTTTTGGGCGCCCCAGTGCATGGCCTCCCAATCGAGGGGAGGGGCGTCGGGCTTAGGGACACCAGGTATCTCGCCCGCGATTTTCTCGAACTTATGGGCGGCTAAGTCAGATATCCCGAAGCGTGCCTTTATCTGGGGCAGCGAGAACTTAGCCCGGAGATACTTTTTAAAGTCGTCCTGACAGTGACGGCACACACAACCCCAGCGGTAGTTGTAATTACTCATGATGCCGTCGGCGCCGGCGTCGAGCGCGATATCTAACATGCGCCGGAGTAACTGCATGGCAGGAGGGCTGTTAAGGCAGAAGCCGTGGTAATCGACGTAGTGCTTACGGATGATGGGGTCGCCGGCCGCATCGCGCTGCATGAGTTCGCGCCAGTCCGGGTGGGGCTTGGGGCCGAGAATCTCGTCGATCCAGTACTTATCCCAGAACTCGGCGAAATTGTCTTCCCTGCCCCCGCCCTTCTGGATGACGTTGATCATTTGGAAGTGCGCCATGACCTTTAGGCCGCGGGCGTGGATCTGGTTGTTGACTTCGCGCTGAGCGGCGAGGGCCTCGCGCTGGCCCGGAACCGGAAGGCGCATCATATAGCCGGTGGAAGCGGGGTTGTCGGCGTAGCCGTGGAACATGGGCCCGTAGAAGCCGGCAAGGACAAGGTCAGGCTTTACTTCGTCGAGAAAGCGGGTGAACTGCGGTTTGGTGGTGTCGCCCCAGGAGACGAAAAAGGTGCGTAGGTCGAAGTTAGGGTCGGGCAGGTCGGCGTGCGTGCCGGCGGCTTTAAGGACAAGAGGGGACGAAGTTGCGGCGAGCAGTTGGCGGCGGGACAACGACAGCATGATCAAACACACTACCCGAGAATCGGGCCGGCGTCCACCGGCGCCTGCGGACCGGCGCCTCAGGAGTGGTATGCTTCATCCAATTCGCGAAAGGAGCGTGGCCATGGATCGACCGAATCGGCGCCGGACGTTGCAGTATCTGGCGGCGGCAGGAAGTGTAGCTGCACTGGAGGCGGCCGCGGCCGCGCCGGCAAGCGTGACGGGGATGCGGATCAGCCGGTATGAGGTGATCGCGACGCGTGTGCCGTGGGATGAGCGCGTGCGCGAGATGGCCATTTTGAACTGGCGCCGCGAGAACATGGATGTTCCGAATTCGCCCGTAACGATCGTGAAGCTATACACGGACGAGGGCCTGATGGGCGCCGGGTTGGGCAGTAATCAGGCGCAGTTGAAACAGATGGTAGGCCGCTCTCCGTGGGAGTATTTCCATAACGACCGGATCGGCGGCATCCAGACGGCAGTGTATGACTTGTTGGGCAAGGCGACCGGATTGCCTGTTTGCCGGCTACTGTCGGGTACGCCGAAGAAGCGGATTATCCAGGCGTATTGGAGCCTGAGTTATCCGCCGGATATGATCGCGGCGGAGGCCAGGCGCGGGGCGAGCATGGGGTATCGCGTACATAAGGTAAAGATCAGGCCGTGGGAAGATCCGGTGGCGCAGGCGCAGGCGATTTTCGCCGGCGTGCCCCGCGACTATCGTGTGTGGGGCGACGCCAACCACTATTGGGGGTCGGTGGCGCGGACGCTACATTTTGCGACGAAACTGGCGCAAATACCGGGGTATTTCGGGCTGGAGTCGCCGGTGCGCAGCACGGAAGAGTACCGGCAGTTGAAGGGCAAGATACCGCTACGGTTGGCGGAGCACTGGGGGTTGGTGGACCCGATGCTGGCGGCGCGGGAAGGGTTGCTCGATGCAACGATCACCGCAAGCCCGACACTGGGCCGCACGATCTTCGCACAGCACGCTTATTCGCGGATGTATCACATACCGCTGTGGGATGAGAGCAGTTGCTGGACGGGATTGGGATTGGCGGTGCAGGCCCACCAGGCGGCGGCTTATCCGAATATCGAATTCACTGTAGACGCGTCGGTAACCGCGGAGAACGACTTGGTAAAGGAGCCATTCACGATCAAAGACGGATTCTACGATATCCCCGATAAGCCGGGGTTGGGAGTTACTCTCGACGACGATGCGGTGGATAAGTACCGGGTGCGGTAGGGAAGAGAGGTCTGGCATGAAGAATACAACTCGACGGAACTGGTTGCGTAACTCCTCGGCGGCCGGGGTGGCGTTGGGGCTTGCACAGAAGAATGTGACGGGGGCCGGGCCGGGGGGGCTGAAGATCACGAAGTGCGAAGTGATGGGGCTGAAGATTCCCTTTCATGAGCGCGTGCGGGAGAACATGCAGGAGAACTACCGGCGCGAGGGCATCGACCGGCCGGATTATAAGCCGTGGATCGTCCGGTTGAGCACGGAATCCGGTCTGGTAGGGGTTGGGGAATCCTCGCGCGATCCGCGGGCGCAAGCGGGCAGCGTGGCAGGTAAGACGGCGTTTGAACTGATTAACAATCAGGCTGTAACCCCGGCCGTCATGATGGCGGCGTACGACTTAGTGGCGCAATCGGGCGGGGTGCCGATCGCGAAGCTGTTTTCGCCGGAACCACGCGCCGCGGTGCGGCAGATCTGGTGGAGCCACTGTCTGCGGCCGAAGCTTTTGCAGGCGGAGGCGAGGCGCGGTTTGGAACTCGGTTACTCGGTGCACAAGGTGAAGGCGCGCCAGTATGAGAACCCGGCGGAGCAGGTGGCCGCGATGGCCGAGGTGGTCCCGCACGATTACTCGATTTACATGGACGCTAACGGGTCGTTCGGGTCGGCGGGACGGACGCTGGCGGTGGCCGACTCCCTGCGCAAGTTTCCGCAGGTGAAAGGGTTCGAACAGCCGGTGGCGCACGAAGATATCGTGAGTTGCCGGCAGATCCGGAAGTCGCTGCCGTTCCGGCTGGCGGTGCACTATGAGGCGGTGGACGTACGGAGCTTTCTGCTTGAGTCGCTGGTGGACGCGTTTGTGGTGGAGGACTGGCAGTGGGGTCCGGCGCTTGAGGAGAAGTCGGAGCTGTGCAAACTCACGGGGCAGCAGTTGTGGGTGGAGAACGGGCTGCACACTGGGATCTCGCAGGTGTTCCAGGCGCACCAGTGCGCGGCGCTCGCGAATGTCGAGTTCACGATCAGCCTGACGCATATCGGCGAGGACGACATCGTGGTGGAGCCGTTTGCGGTGGAAAAGGGCGGGTTCTACAAAATCCCAAAGAAGCCGGGGCTGGGTGTGACGCTGGACCAGAAGGCGGTGGAGAAATATCGGGCGGTGTAACGAGTACCGCCGGCGGCAAGAGTTCGATATCCTTTTCAGGTCATGGTTCCGCTGACACCGCTACGGTGCTTACATCGTGCCGTCGACCTGTATGGGTCCAAGACCGGCATTGTTTCCGGGGATAAGCAGTTTACGTACGCTGAGTTCGGCGAACGTTGCGAGAGGCTAGCGACGGGGCTGGCGAAACTTGGGGTGCGGCCGGGCGACCGAATTGCGTATCTAAGCTTCAATAACAGCGAACTGCTCGAAGGCTACTACGGCGTGGTTCAGGCAGGGGCGATGGTGATGCCGCTGAATGTGCGCCTGTCGTCCGTCGAATTGACCGGGATTCTGCAACATGCCGAACCGCGGATCGTCATTTTTGAGGCGGACTTCCAGGCGGTGATCGCCGACTTGCGGCCGGCCTGCCCAGGTGTCGAGAAGTGGGTCGCCATCGGGGCCAAGGTTCCGGAAGCGGACCTGATGTACGAAGAGATTATCGCGGCGGGGCACCCGGAGCGCGCCGATATCTTCGGTGTGGATGAGAACTCGGTGGCTGAGTTGTTCTATACAAGCGGCAGCACCGGAACGCCGAAGGGTGTGATGCTGACGCACCGCGGGTTGTACCTGCATGCGCTCGACATGTGCATCCTGCTGAAGGAATACGAAACGATGGTCGATTTGCACACGATCCCGCTGTTCCACGCGAACGGCTGGGGGCGTCCGCAGGTGTCGACCATGCTGGGGATAAAGCAGGTGATGGTGCGCCGGTTTGACCCGGCCGGGGTGCTGCAGTTGATCGCGGAGCATGGGGCGACAAACATGTCGCTGGTGCCGACGATGGCGAATGCGCTGCTGAATTTCCCAGGGACGGCGCAGGCGGACGTGAGCAGCATGCGCGAAATCTGGATCGGCGGGGCGGCTTCGTCGCCGGAACTGGTGGCCCGGGTCGAGAAGGCGTTCGGCTGTTTATGCCTGTCGGGATATGGGATGACGGAAACGACGCCGCTGCTGACGACGAGTTGCCGGAAGTCGACTGTGCAGTACGAATCGGAAAGCGAGCGGCACCGGCGGCAGGCGATGGCGGGTTGGCCGGGGCTGGGTGTGCAGGTTCGGGTGGTTGACTTCGACATGAAGGACGTGCCGCGCGACATGAAGGCGATTGGCGAGGTAGTGGCCGCGGGCGATCACATCATGGCCGGTTACTACAAGGAGCCGCAGCAGACGGCCGCTGTGATGACGGGCCCTTGGCTGCACACGGGCGACATGGCGGTGTGGGACGAAGATGGGTACATCCATATCGTCGACCGGAAAAAGGAGATCATCATCTCGGGCGGCGAGAATATTTCGTCGCTCGAAGTGGAGAAAGCGATCTTCGCGCATCCGGCGGTGTTCGAATGTGCGGTAGTGGCGGCTCCGGACGAACGTTGGGGCGAGGTGCCGGCCGCGGTGGTGGTGCGCAAGCCGGGCGCTGAGGTAAGCGAGGCGGAACTGGTGCAGTTTTTGCAGGAGAAACTTGGACGATTCAAATTGCCGAAAGTGATTCGATTTCAGGAAGATCCCCTGCCGAAGACGGGGACCGGGAAGATCCGGAAGCTGGTGCTGAAAGATCAGTTTTGGGTCGGGAAAGAGAAGCGGGTGCAAGGGTAAGCCGAGGCGATGCGGATTGCGACGTTTGTCGTCCCCGCAGGCGAACTGGATTTGGCGATCGCCGAGCTGTACGGGTTTGGCACCGAAGGGGTGCAGGAGACGGAACTACCGGGGCAAGGGATTGAGTTGCAGGCGTGGTTTGCGAACGAGGTGGAGTTAGGGTGGCTGGAACGGTTTGGGCCGAAGTGGGCGGCCCCTCCGGATGTGGACTGGACTGAGGAGTGGCGGTCGGGTTGGGCGCCGCTGCTGGTGGGGGAGCGGCTGTTTGTGGTGCCGGATTGGCGAAACGAACCGACTCCTGAGGGCCGGTTGCGGCTGGTCGTGCATCCGGCACAGGCATCAGGGTCTGGCTATCACGCTCCTACACAGTTGGCTTTGGAGGCTCTGGAGAGTGCGGTTCGAGCGGGCGATGCGCTGCTCGATGTGGGCACCGGTTCCGGGATCCTGAGCCGGGCGGCGCTGCTGCTGGGGGCCAAGAAGGTAATCGGCTGCGATATCGATGAGGTGGCGCTGGCTGAGGCTCGCGATCTGCCGGTTTTTGTCGGGTCGGCCCGGGCGATGCGGTCCGGGGCGTTCGACTGCGTGGTTGCAAACGTTAATGCCGAAGGGCTGCTTGCGTTGCGCGAGGACCTGATCCGGGTTGTGCGTCCGGGCGGCAGGCTGGTGTTGGCGGGTTTCAAGGCCCGGCGTCTGGCAGATGTTCGGAGCGCCTTTGCGCTACCTGTCATTCAGGAACTAGCCAGCGCGCAGGAACTGGCCAGTGCGGACTGGCGTTGCCTGATTCTCCAGAAAGCTGAAGGTCAGGCGTCGAAATAGCCGGCGCCGAGTTCGGGTTTAATCGCGAGGGCCTGGCTCCACAGTTGCCGTGCCTGGTCGCCGTTGCCTTGGGCTTTCATGACGTGACCCAGGTTGAGGAGAGCCTCGGCAAAGTCGGACCGTTCGGCCAGCGCTTCGCGGTACAGCCGGGTGGCGTCGTCTAATTGGCCGGTTTTTTGCAGTAGCAGGCCAGTGTTATAGAACAGCTCAGCGCTGCGCTCGCCGCGTTCGATCAACTTGGCTTGATACTCGAGAGCCGATTCCTCGTTGCCGGCGTCGACGGCCAAGGCTGCCAAGCCGCGCAGGGCGTCGACACTTTCAGGATTGGCTTTCAGGACCGCGTCGAAGGCTTTGGCCGCACTGTTTCCGTCGCCCGATTTCCAGTACGCGAGGCCGAGATTCAGCTGGGCTTCCATCCATCCCGCCCGGCGTTTGAGACAGTTCTCAAAGGCGGTGACGCTGCCCTGAAAATCGCTCCGCTGCAGGCGCAGGAACCCGAGCCGGAACCAGGCGTCTTCCCAGTCGGGTTTGGCTTCGAGCACCCGTTGGTAGAGCGCCTCCGCTTCGTATGGTGAATCCTGTTGTTCGTGCAGCAAGGCGAGATTGTAGATGACGGAGGGAAGGTTGGCTTCCAGTTTCAACGCCCTTTCATATGCTCCGCGCGCACCCTTCCCATCCTTCAGTTCCTGCAGGCAAACGCCCAGGTTGATCCAGGCGTCTTTGTGGTCGGCACGCAACCGGAGAGCCTCGTTGTAGGCTTTGGCGGCTAGTTCCAGGTTCCCGGTTTGCTGTTGGGCCACACCCAGGTTGAACCAACGGTCGAAGTTATCGGGCGAGAATTCGACGAGCTTGGAACAGTAGCGGCTGGCGCCTTCATAGTCCTGGCTCGCGAATGCGCAACTGGCGAGACCCTCAACGGCTTGCTGCGAGTACGGCCGTAGAGCAAGCAGTTTTTCCGCTGCTTCCTGGACGCAGGCATAGTCCTGGCGAGCGATGCCGAGGCTGATCAGATTAACGAGGGCGTCTTCGAACTCGGGCCGCCGTTCGACGGCCTCGCGGTAAAGTTTCGCCGCCTGGTCCAACTTGCCTGTTAACTGAAGGGCTACCGCCTTACCAAACGAAGCGGTATCGTCGCCGGGATTCAGCGTGAGCACCCGTTCAAAGGTGTCGAGCGCGTTTTGTGCACGATCGAGATGCAGCAGGCAGACGCCAAAGCCGAGCAAGGCGTCGACTCGTTTCGAGTCTGCCTCCCAGGCTTTTTGGAAGTTTTCCGCGGCCTGCGCCCAGCGGCCCAGCCGTTCCTGGCAGACGCCCAGATTGAAGGCCGCTGAGGTGTGATTGGGTTCGAGCGATTGGAGCTTGGCATAGCTTTGGGCCGCGTCTTCGTAGAGTTCCAATTCAAACTGAATGTGGCCGCGGGCCGAGAAGACTTCCGCGGGAACATCGGGTGATTCCAGCGCACGGTCGAGTTCCTTGAGAGCTTCTTTGCGTTTTCCTTCCAGATGCAGGGCCACAGCACGGCCCAGCGCAACCTGCGCGGCAGTCCGGTTATCCTGGGGTTGCTTTTGTTCGATCGTACGTTTGCGTGGATTCATCGTTTTACCTCTATCGGAGCGGGCGCCAAAAGGGCACAAAGCTTGCCAATCATATCGGTTTGATTTCGGACCTCAATCCATCGGATTCGCGCCTGCTCTCCCTTTGCCGTAAACAGACCCACGCCGCCTTTGGCGAGCGCGGGCTCATTCCAGTAATCGACAACTTGGCCCTGAATCGTTACGGTAAAGTCATTTCCCGTAACACGTGTCGAAACTCGATACACCGTGTCGAGCCGCAAATCCATCGGTACTCGCCGCTGGGTTGCTTTGCCCGGCTTGCCATGGATGACCGGATAGCGGATGAGGGCGACCTCGGGAACGGCGCCACCTCCGACTATCGATAGCTTTACCGCCTGATAATTCTTGAGGTTGCCCGCGCGTACTGCCCAACCCATTGATTTGTGGATGATCTGGCCCAAGAACTCGAATTCGTAATCTTCGAGGCGGCGTGACGGCCTGTAAGTCGCGACCGGCCCGGGTTGCAGGAATCCGGCGGCGTCGAGCTTCCAGGAGCGCGACCAGTCTCCCTCGCCCTCCCAATGGGCGAGCCCTTCGCGGAACTCGTCGCGGAGTTCAACGGCTGCGCGGCGGGCGAGCATCGCGTCCAACCCTGACGGTTCGCTCGGCGCCGAACTGCTGTTCCCGCCCTGACGGGGGATGCCGGCAAAGCCGGCAAGGGCCAAGAAGAGGACGACGCCCGACCACTTTGGTATGGCGGAGAGCGACCGCCAACGCCCGAGAGCGTTGTTCAGGAATCCGGCAGGAGCTTCGTTTTCGCCGGCGTAAGGCCGGACTCCAGGCCCCTTTACCTTGCGACGGGGCTCAAGGACGAGCGGAATTGCGACGGAGAGCCATACGGGCGATAGCGCGCCAGCCATTGGTTTGAAGACGAGACTGGGGGAGGGTACCCGCCCCGCCGGTTGAGAAGCGGCGGCGGTCGAGGTTTGAAGTTGCGCCTGCCGCACGCCGATCTGGACCGTTGTTTGGATGGCGATTGGTATGGGGGAAACGCAACTGACCCGGAATGCCATCGCTCGCGGGGCAACAGACGACAGCGGTTTGCTCACATGCGGTTGTTCCGGCGTCCACTCGGTAGCCTGATAGCGGGGGCGCGGGCGGCGAAGCGGGATTTGCGGGTTGCAGGCTGACGCCGGCCCGAGCGGCATGAAGGCAGACGGGGTGGCGCTTGCAAAGGCCGGCCAGATCAGCGGCACAGCGGCTGCGGTGGGGATCGAGCGGGACCGCACCGGCGGACCTGTAACGGCAGGACGTACTGCGAGCGGCACATGGCTCGGCTGCAGGGGCAGCGCCCGGGCAACCTCCGAAGCCCATTCGGAAGCTACCGAGGCGGGTGGCGCAAAGCACGGTAGGAGTTCCGGATTGTGCGTTGTGCGGAAAAGGCTTACCGGGACGCGTTGGCTGGTGGCTATGGGCGCGATGGGTACGGGTATTGACCGGGCTGTCGATCCTGACAGATCTGCGGCGAGAACCGAAGGTGCGATGCCCAGGGCGAAAGCGCCTGATTGAAAGCGTACATGGGGCGAGCGGAAGGAAGGTCCGCTTGCTGCTGCCTGTGCTGTACCTGGGCGGGGCCCGTCCGGCCCTGGCACGGGGCGGAGTTCCAAGCCCGACAGTGGACCCAAGCAAGGCGATAACGGCGGCTGCGCAAAACGATAATTCTGCTTCCGGACCGGCCAGGTTGGCGGTACCGAGCGCCCAAAAATGCCGGCCGGTGTGACCGGCGTTGCCAATGCCCGGAAGGCAACGGGCGGCACAAGGAAGGCAGAGGGCAGCAATGCCGTCACCGGAATCAGGTGCGGATATCGAAGCCGAAGGTGCTCCACAGGGTTCGGTTCGATCGTGCGGCAGGCTTGGCTGCCCACGGCCAAAAGACGCCTGACAATGTTGATGGAGCCGGCCACCGGCGGGTCCTCATCCAGCCGCACCAGAGGACGACGCGGCTTCAGCCCGGCGCGGACCTTGCGAGGCAGTTGTGGCGAGTGAGCGACCGGAGGGGGAATGGCTATCCTGACCGGAGAGGATTCGACACGTCGGACGTTAATGTCCGACGCCAGCGGCAAGGGGAACGCGACCGCAAGCACTGCCACCGGCGGCGGTTGGTGGAAGGCGGCGAGGCGCGGCTCGATTTCGAAAGACTGGGGAGTGGCCGATAAGCGCTTGGGGCTGCAATCGAACGGCTTCGCGGCGACATCCATGTCGAAACACGGCGCGATGGTCAGCCGGGAGAATTGAACGCCGCCGGTCACGCGGGGAAGCATTGCGGCCGATGGTGGCGGCGCCTGCAATCCGGCTTTCGCCAATGGTGAAGGACTGTCGAGATATTCGGCCCGTGGCCACATAAACCCGCATGGGGCCGGGTCTGGCTCTGGCGGGCCTTGTTGCGGTGCAACGGAGGCCGCCAGCGGAGATGCGGAAAGGTCGAGCCGTTCGGGGCGTTTCGCGACTTGCGCGTCGATCAGCCTGGCCAGAGCGATCTGCTCCTGCTCGGCCATGAACTTCAGCCGGTGCTCCTCCGAGCAAAATGGACTGTTACGGCTCTTGCGCAACAGTGCCATGCCGAGTTTCTTGCCACAGTGCAGGCACGTCATCGAAGCCGGGCGTGAGGCCCATCCCCATCCTAGGCAGGAACGCGCAGCCGTACCAGAAGGTGAACACCTTAGCATCCCAGTACCGTTTTCACCTAGGTCATACTGGTTCGGTGCGCATTTTGGACGTTGGCTGCGGGATTAACAAATTCCCCGGCTCGATCGGAATCGATAACAACCTGGCTTCAAAGGCAGACGTGATCTGCGATCTGGACCACTGGCCATACCCGTTCCGCGATTCTTCATTCGATGAAATACGCGTCATACACGTGATCGAGCATGTGTCGAACGTGATTAAGACGATGGAGGAGTTCCACCGGCTGGGCCGCCCTGGCGCGAGGATTGTCCTGGCTACTCCGCACTACACCGATTTCAGCTCGTTCTGTGATCCGACGCACAAATGGCACTTGAACACGTTCTCATTCCGCTACTTTGGCAAGAACGATGCCGGTTTTGGGTACTACTCCCCTAGAAAATTCCGTGAGATTGTAGTGCGGGTCAAGCTACTAGCGCTTTGGAGGTATTTCGGGTTCGAACTGCTGGTGAACCGTTGGCTGCGGTTTCGGAAGTTCTGGGAACACTACCTCTGCTTCGTCGTCCGCGGCAAGGTGATGGAGTTCGAGTTCGAAGTCATTAAATAGGTGAAGCTGATTGAGCGGCTGCTGCTGTGGTGCGACCACCAGCGCAATGCGGCGCGTTGGAAACAGTGGACTCCGGAGCGGGCGTTGGGCCGTGAGGGCGAGGATCTCGCGCACCGGTTCCTGCAGCAGAAGGGCTACTACGTTGTGGCGAGGAATTACCGGACGCCAACGGGAAGCGGGGAACTGGATGTGGTGGCGCGCCAGGGGGAAACGCTGGTATTCATCGAGGTAAAGAGCCGCGCCTCTGAGGAACATGGCGCTCCCGATCGCAATATCGATAGTTCGAAGAAATGGAAAATGATTCGCGCCGCGCGGGATTACCTGCGCCGCAGCGGTCACGATCCGCTTCAGATCCGGTTCGATACCGTAAGCGTGGTGCTCCGGGAAGATGGGGCGGAGATTCGTCATGGAGTAGGCGTTTTCTCGATGCCGGACGCGGTATAATTCTCCGTTTGTGATGAAGGACCTGCTCGTTGCCTGAACTTCGCAAAGACCCGATAACCGGCCGCTGGGTCATCATCGCAACGGAACGATCGCGCCGGCCGAGTGACTTCCTGCGAAACCCTGTCACAATTCAAGGGGTCCGGTTCTGCCCATTCTGTCCGGGCAATGAGCAGAAGACACCGCCGGAGGTGCTGGCCTACCGCAACGGCACGCAACCGAACTCGCCCGGATGGCACCTGCGGGTGGTTCCGAACAAGTTTCCGGCTTTACGTGTCGAAGGCGACCTGAACCGGGAAGGCGAAGGCATCTACGACAAGATGAACGGCGTGGGCGCCCACGAAGTGATCATCGAGACGCCGGAGCACAATAAAACATTGGCGGAACTGCCGGAAAAGGCCATAGAAGAGCTGTTCTGGGCGTTTCGCGACCGTGTGCTGGACCTGAAGAAAGACCGCCGGCTCCGCTACATCCTGCTGTTTAAGAACCACGGTGAGGCGGCCGGCGCCTCGCTCGAGCATACGCACTCGCAGATTATCGCGCTGCCCGTGGTACCCAAGCGCGTGCAGGAAGAAATCGACGGAGCGCGCCGGTACTTCGAATTCAAAGAGCGCTGCATCTATTGCGACATCATCCGGCAGGAGGCTTCAGACGGCGAGCGCGTGATCCTCGAGACGGACCACTTCATGGCGTTGGCTCCCTATGCTCCGCGGTTCCCGTTTGAAAGCTGGATCGTTCCGCGGGCTCACAATTCGCACTACGAGCACAGCGACACGGCAGTCATCCAGAACCTGGGCTGGGTGACCCGCACTGTCCTGCGCAAACTCGATCGCGTGCTAGAGCGCCCGGCCTACAACTTCGTCATCCACACAGCGCCGACGCAGGAGGGCGAAATGGCGCACTATCATTGGCATATCGAGATCATCCCGAAACTGACCAAAGTGGCGGGGTTTGAATGGGGTACCGGATTCTATATGAACCCGACACCACCAGAGGAATCGGCGCGATTCTTGCGCGAAGCGGGGCTGGTTTAGCGTCGGCTTTACAATTGATCGCGGTATTGTTCAAGCGCGACCTTTACCAACTGACTCCTGGTCCGAACGCCCAGCTTATCGAACAGCACCCGCAGGGCCGCTTTGACTGTACTCTCCGTAAGATTTAACTGCTCGGCAATCTCTTTGTTCGCCATCCCCTGGAAGATCAGGCGGAGGATGCGCACCTCACGGTCGGAGAGTGCGCGGCGGACCTTGCCTTCGTTTGATTCGACGGAGTGAAACAGCGGCTTGAGGTAATGCTGGTCGAGGTAAACTTCTCCACGGGCCACCTGGCGGATGGCATCGCAAAGCTCCTCGGGCGCTTTGTGTTTGTGCAGTATCCCCGACGCGCCGGCCTGGATGAGTTGAACGGCTTCGCGGTCTGTGACGCCCCCGGTGACAACCAGCACCTTACCGTTATATTGCTTATCGCGGAGGGATGGGAAAATGTCCAGCCCGCGCTCCGAGCCCAAGTCCACATCAAGGAGAATCATGTCCGGTTGGGCTTTGGGGATTTCGGAGAGAGCCTCGCGGACGCTGGGGCTTTGTCCGCACACTTCGAAGTCCGGCACATTCTGGAGTAGCCGCACTAATCCCTCGCGAAACAGGGCGTGATCGTCAATCACGAACAGGCGCATGCGCTTAGCGGTGACCTGTTCGACGGCAGTACTTTCCATATTCACGTCCATCATCCTCTTTCATCCTGACTGCTTGCTGTCCGTAATTCAACCATAAAACGGCAGAAGCCCGCGTACGGTTCATATCTGACGTCACCGCCGTAGCTCCGCATGATCGCCCGCGAGACGTACACGTCGAGTCCTATCGTGTCGGCGCCGGTGCGGAAAGGCAGGAAAATCTGGGCCGGGTCCTGAACGGCAGGCGACGAGTTAAGGAATTCAATTCGCACCCAGTCATCGCGTTTGTAGGCCTTGATCTCCAAATGACGAAGCGGCAGGCCGTCGAGGGCGGAGCGGCAGTTTTGCGCGATGTTGAGCAACGCCTGAAGCAAGCCGGTAGTCTCTCCTTCAACGCGAGGGAGGTTTGGAGCGATGTTCCATTTGAGGGTGGCGTCGATGTCGGTCCACGCGGGATCGATCACGATGCGCAACTGATTCAAAAGCTCCGGCAGGCCGGCGGTGCAGCGTGCCGGCGGAGCGTTCTTCAGGTCCATGGACGCGATCCACTCCAGGGCAAGAATGAGCCCACCCATAGCGCGGAAGTCGTTGTTGGCCAGTAAACCAGGCACTCGCTTCAGGTTTGTGTAGGTGAGTGCGGCCGCACCGCAGATATTGCGAAGCTCGTCGGAAACAGCACCGGCGATGATCCGGTTGTTATCGAGCAGTTGTTTCAGGTTGTGTTCTTCGCGTTCGCGGACTTCATCGGAGATATCGACGGCGATGGCTGCGAGGCGCCGGCCCTTGCCGCATTGGTAGGTGGAGAACCAGATCTGCGCGACGAACGGTTGGTGATCCCGGCGGCGGCCCGGGCATTGTGTAGCCGTACGGAAGTTGGTCACTTGCGGGTCGAGCCGGAGTGCATCCACCAATACGGGCAAATAGGAGCCGACCGGCTCGCCCACAAGTGATGCATGGCGGTCGAACCCGAGTAATTCATTTGTGGCGCTATTGGCGGATAGTATCTTGGTGTCCGCGTCCAAGGTGAAAATCGCCGCCGGGCTGCTTTCGGCGAGAACTCGCAATTGTTCTTCCGTTTCGCGCTGCAGGCTTTCGAATTCGCGGAGGGCGGAAACGTAAGTGTGCGAGAGGTGCCGGTTGCGCATCAACTCCCGGACAAAGAGCCCGGCTGAGACGTAGGCGACTGCGGAAAACAGCGCACGCAGGAACATGTCGAGGGAACTGGAAGCATGGATATTCAGGGTTCGGGCCACTCCGCAAACCACGCCCAGGGCGATCAGGGGGCCAGGGCTCAATGCCGTAGCGGCCAGAAGAATGGGCAGCATGTATACCACGCCCAGAGCTAAATCGGGTGTTCCGTTATCGAGGAGGAACACCAACGCGAGCAGCAGCGCGGCGGCGGCCAAGCGAGTGTGAGCGGGGGCCTGGAGTATTCGGTCCAACGGGGTTTTCCGGGCCGGAGAGGTCACGGCTAACGAACAACTATATCGGAGCTGTCACCGAGAATCAGCATTCCGGAAGATAGATCTCGCTGTCCAAAAGATAGGATTTAAAAACGGTGGCGATGCCCTAAGATGGTCTTAGTGCGTTTGCACCTGGGCGACCCATCCGGAATCTTCCGGAGGCTGGACTGATCCCCTCCAGCTAAGGAAGATTCCGGACCAGTATTTATACTTACTTTCGTCATCTTTAGTTGGTTTCACATCTCCTTTTGTGTATGAACATACGGCTCCCGGATTTGGGAGCCGTTTTGTTGTTTTGAGATGCAAGCCTTCCGGGCCGCGCGGTCCATTCCGGGATCACTGAAGAAAAAAAATGGGGCAGAAGCTTGGTAAGCCCCTGCCCCAAAATGGAATGGAGAACCGGGAGACGGCTGTGATAAAACTGTTTCCGGGCGATCAGGCGCGCCGCAGACGTGTTTGCGGGCGGACGCTGTCGATGGTGGCGGTACGCGCTACGGCCGCGCTGAGGCCTAGAATCGCGGTGGTTCCCGCCATCTCGGCCATGACATGAGTGGGTAAGCTTTCGGCCTCACGCTGGAAGGCGAGTCTGCTGCCACAATCGTCAAATTCCACTTTGACCCAGTCGCCGCCGCGAACTTGTTGGGTCGCAATGAGGTTCGACAGGGGTTGCACGAGCAGCCGTTCGATGGCGCGTTTCAGATGGCGTGCGCCGTACTTCGTGTCCGTTCCTTCGGTCAGCAGGTGTTTCTTGGCCGGGTCGGTCAAGGTGAACACGAAGGTCCGTTCCGGGTTGCTCTGGAACACCCGGCGCTGTACGTATTGCAGTTCAAGGTCCAAAATTCGCTGAAGTTCCGTATCGCCCAGCGGCTTGAACACAACTACCTTGTCGAGGCGGTTCATGAACTCGGGCGTGAACTTCTTCCGGGCTGCTTCGACGCCGCTGCGAGCGATTTTCTTAGAGGTCTCTTCATCGCGGGCATCCTTCTTTTCGGTTGCCACGTTGGAACCAAATCCCAATCTGGGATTCAAAATGGAACTCATTTCGCCGGCGCCGAGGTTGGAGGTCATGAAGATCATGGCGCGGGAGAAGTCGACCTTGCGGTTGTCGCCAAGGGTTAACGTCGCTTTGTCGAGAATGCCGAGCAGGAGATTCCAGAGAGCGTCGGAAGCCTTCTCGATCTCGTCGAAGAGGACGAAACTGATCTTGATCGTGTCGGTATGGTGCTGATTGAGCACTTCCTGGCTGAGCAGCGGATGAGTTTCGCGGTGGCCCAGGTATCCGGGAGGCGAGCCGATGAGCTTCGCGATTTCGTGGCTATGCTGGAACTCGGCGCAGTCTATCTTGATGACCGCCTTGGAGTTGCCGACCAGCGCCTCGGCTGTGGCTTCGACGATCCGCGTCTTCCCGCTACCGGTGGGACCGAGGAACAGGAAGTTGCCGACCGGGCGTCCGGGGGCGGACATGCCTGTCAGATGCATCTGGTAGATGTTGACGATATTCTGAATGGCCTCATCCTGGCCGACGATCATACGCTCGAGCGATTCTTCCAATGCCCGTGCTTCTCTACCGGTTTGACTGGGGTCCAGTGCGACACTCATTTTGTTTCCTTGGTTTAACCTCGAACGCAATGGAATAAAGCAACTGGTGTGCCAACGTTTGCGAGCCGAAATTCTGCAAATGCCAACTGCGGAAGGCTCTTCATCTAAAGAGTTGTGAGGCGATGCCGATAAGGTGACTGAGATGGAGCAGCGCAAGCAGATTCGAGTCCCGGTTCAGCGGCCCGTAAAACTGACGGTGCTTGGCGACAACCCCACCGAGATGGAGGGCTACCTCAGTAACATTTCGGGCCGAGGTTTAAGGATGACGATGAGCGAGGCAATCCCTGTGAACGCGGCGGTGCGCGTCGATATCGACAACTCGATGCTGCTCGGCGAGGTCTGCTACTGCGAACCCTTTGGAGGGCAGTGGGCCGTGGGGTTGGAAATGGAGCAATCGCTTTCGGACTTAAGTGGACTGTGCCGCCTGGTTGAGCGATTGATGATGGAAGAGAAGCGCAACGACAAGGCTGCTCCCGTCGACAACGCGAAAACCCGTTAAGGCTCGGGCTATCCTGACAAGGATGGCAAAGCGCGTTGCGATATTCGGAAGTGCCGGACAACTTGGGATCGAACTGGTTCGCGTGCTCTCCGAAGCCGGACATTCGTTGCTGCGGCTGACCCGGGCGGAAGCAGATATCTCCGACGCGGCTGCGGTGGAACGTCACCTTGCCGGATTTCAACCGGAGATCGTCATAAATTCGTCGGCGTACAACATGGTGGATGTGGCGGAAAAGGAACCACAAGCTGCCATGGAAGTGAACGCGCTGGCGGTCCGGAATATGGCGATTGCCTGCCGGCAGGTGGATGCGCGGTTTGTCCACTTTTCGACCGACTACGTGTTCGACGGTATGACGAACCGGCCTTACGTGGAGACGGATGCGGTGCACCCGTTAGGGGCGTATGCGGTATCGAAGCTAACGGGCGAGATGTTCGCGCAGGCCTATCTGGACAACTCCTTAGTGATTCGGACATGCGGCGTTTTTGGTCCGGGCGGGTTGAACACCGCACGCGGCAATTTCATCGAGACGATGCTGCGCTTGGCAAAAGGAAGACAGACGATTCGCGTGGTGGAGGACCATGTCGCGTCGCCGACCTATGCTCCGGCGCTTGCGCTCCGGACAAGGCTGATGGTTGAGGCCGGACTGAAGGGGGTGTATCACGTGGGTGGCGGGCGGGCGATTTCGTGGTACGAGTTTGCGAAGCTGATCTTTGCGGAAGCGGGACTGGAGCCGGAACTACGGCCGACCAACGAAAGAGAGTATCGAACGCCGGCGCGCCGTCCCCGGTTCTCCGCGCTGTCGAACGCGAAGATGGAGTCAGCAGGCATCAAGCCGATGCCATCTCTCGAAGAGGCCCTGAAGGACTACTTCCGGCGGCGGCAGCGGTTGACGGGTTAGAAAAGAGTCAGTTCAACGGGACTGCCGGTGGCACAACCAAGTGCCTTGGCGGCATTCCCCTGGTTGACCGACACTTCCAGGTAACCACTACTCCCAACGATCACGACCGGTTCGGCGGGCGACGCCTCCGCGTAGGCTTTCACCAGCCGTTCAACCGGCGTTACACCCACGACGAGGCTGAAAGGACGTTGGAGCACGTCCGGGAAGTCGGCCGCACGCAGGTTTGTGATGAGGTTGCCGAACCTGTCGGTCTTCAGGATGGCGCCGTTCCATTGATGCTTGCCGGTGCGTATCGGTTCGAAGCCAGAGGGCTGCCGGTAATCGTGGACGACAGGCCCCATAACCGAGGGCCTGACACCAGCGGCGAGGTGGGCCGCGGCAGGTGCGAAGATATCGCGGCCGTGAAAGGTTTGCGAAATGTCTTTCCGGAAGAATTTCCGGTTTGATAATACCCGGACTTTGGCTTTCTCCTGCTGGTAAACCAAGGAGAAGACACCGTTATCGGGACCGATGAAATACTGTCCGGCGGCCTGCACCAGTAGGGGCCGGCGGGAGGTGCCGACACCGGGGTCGACAACCACGACATGAGTCGTGCCCTTGGGGAAATGGCGATAGGTTTCCGCAACGACGAAGGCGCCTTCGGTGATCTCAAAAGGAGTCACCTGGTGGGTGATGTCGACGATGGTGGTGCGCGGGGCGATACCGAGGATGACGCCCTTCATGACGCCCACGAAATGGTCAGACTCTCCGAAGTCGGTAGTCAGGGTAATGATCGGCATTTTAGACTGGAAGAAGAAGGGCGCCCGCAACTGTTTGTGGCAGCGGGCGTTTGGGGCAACGTTGAACCGTTACTATTTCGATCATAACGCCACCACCCCCGTGTCGCCGGAGGTCTTGGAAGCGCTGGTGCCCGCGCTCAAGTCGACGTTCGGGAACGCGTCGAGTGTTCATCAAGACGGTCAACAGGCTCGCCAGGAACTGGAAGCGGCACGGCTTCAAGTGTGCCGGTTGTTGAACTGTTCTGCAAAAGAATTGGTGCTGCTGAGTGGCGGCACAGAAGCGGACAACCTGGCCCTGTTCGGCAGCGTTCGGCCGGGCTCCCATGTGGTGACCACGGCGATCGAACATCCGGCGGTGTTGAACGCTTGCGCGGAGCTCGAATCGCGCGGGGTGGCTGTCACCTATGTACGCCCAAGTTCCGAGGGGTTAATTGAACCGTCCGCAGTCAGCGAGGCGTTGCTGCCGACGACCGCGCTGATCTCGGTGATGCACGCGAATAACGAGACCGGCGTTCTGCAACCGATTGAGGAGATCGGCCAAATCGCACTCGACTCAGGCGTGCTGTTCCACTCCGATGGGGTGCAGGCAGTGGGTAAGGTGCCTGTCAACCTGGCGACGCTGCCGGTGGACTTGTACTCTGTTTCGGCGCATAAGTTCTACGCGCCGAAGGGGACGGGTGCGCTGTACGTCAGAAGTGGAGTGCAGGTGACGGCGGTGCAATATGGGGGGCGACACGAACGGTCGCGAAGAGCCGGTACGGAGAATGTGCCCGGGGCGATTGCGATGGGTGTGGCGGCGGGGTGGATGGCGGAACATCTAAGCAGTGAGAGCTTCCGCATCGCCACTCTCAGAGACCGTTTGGAGGCGGGAATCCGCTCGGCCGTCCCAAACGTTGTAGTGAACGGCGGCCATGCGCCGCGCGTACCGAATACAACCAACATCTCATTTGAAGGGATCGATGGGGAAGCGATGGTAATCGCGTTGGATCTGCGAGGCTTTGCTGTCTCTACCGGGGCGGCGTGCTCGTCGGGCGCGGTGGAGCCGTCGCATGTATTGACAGCCATGGGGTTGTCTCGAAGCCAGGCCCGCTCGTCGATCCGGTTCTCGTTAGGTCGCATCAATACAGCAGGGCAGGTGGATGCGCTGATTGGGGCGGTGGCGGAAGCCGCGGCCCATTTGAGGAAGTTGTCGCCGACGTATGCTTAACGATCTCACTGCCGTGGCGATGTCGGGGGGAGTGGACTCGTCCACTGTCGCGGCGCTGCTGAAGAGCCAGGGGCGCCGGTTAGTCGGCATGACGATGCAGTTGTGGAATCAACGGCGTTTGCCGGAATTGTCGGTTGAGGGGGCGACGGGCCGGTGCTGCTCGCTCGATGACGTCTACGACGCGCGGCAGGTAGCGCAGGCATTGGGTATTCCATACTACGTCGTAAATTTTGAGCAGCAGTTTGAGCAGCACGTCGTAAAGCCTTTTGTAGAGGACTACTTAGCTGGACGGACTCCGATTCCGTGCACGCTTTGCAATAATTTTGTCAAATTCGATGATTTTATCGACATGGCGCGAGGGGTAGGAGCCGAGCGGGTGGCGACTGGACACTACGCCCAAATTGGGTACGTTTCGGAAGTAGGTCGGTGGCAATTGCGGCGGGCAGTTGATGCCGGAAAAGATCAGACCTATTTCCTGTTTGGATTGACGCAGGAGCAGTTGTCGCGGACGTTGTTCCCGCTGGGCCATATGCGGAAGCCGGAGGTTCGCGCATTGGCGCGTCAGCTGGGTGTACCAGTTGCGGAGAAAAGTGACTCGCAGGAGATATGTTTTGTTCCTAATGGCGACTACGCGGCGTTTCTGAATGCCTATTTCCAGGAGCAGGGTCTCACTCCGCAGCGAATGGCCGGCGAAATCGTCACGACGGAAGGTAAAGTCCTCGGTGAGCATGCGGGAGTTCATCACTACACGGTTGGCCAACGGAAGGGACTGGGGGTGGCGGTGGGAGAGCCGCTATACGTGATCGCGACGGAACCGGCAACGCAACGGGTGATTGTGGGACGGAACGAAGACCTTTTGCGTCTGGAGTTTACCGCTTCAAAGGTGAACTGGGTTTCGATTGAAGCTCCCGGTCAACCGGTACGGGCCGAGGTCCGGATTCGCAATAAGCATGTGCCGGCGGCTGCAAGGGTCGAGCCTCTTGGCGCGGATCGGGTGGCGGTGCGCTTCGACGAGCCGCAGCGGGCCGTTACGCCGGGGCAAGGTGCGGTGTTTTATTCGGGCGACCTCGTTCTGGGCGGCGGTTGGATCGACTAGGATAAGCTTTGCGCCGCACGCTCGAGTACCTGGCCGCCCGGTGGGTTCTGGGCTCGTTGCGGGTCGTGCCTTGCGCCGAGCACGTCGCCCGTTTCTATATAAAACTACTCGACTTAGCGATTCCGAAGCTGCGGCGGGTAGCCTATCGAAACCTGGAACTGGCGCTGCCCGGACTGGCGATGGCTGACCGGCGCCGCATCGTGGACGGCAGCTTCCGGAATCTGGCCCGTATTCTGGTGTCGATCTCACGGTTTCATCGAATCGGCAAATCCAACGTTGGTCAGTACATTCACTACGAGGGGTTCCAGCACTTTCGAGCGGCGAAAGAGCGGGGTAAGGGTGTCCTTTTCGCAACCGCGCATCTAGGGAACTGGGAACTGTCGGCGTTTGCCCATGCATTGATGGCGGAACCGATGCACGTGGTGGTGCGTCCGCTCGACAATGCGCGTGTAGACCAGATGGTGGAAGCGCTGCGTGCCGCCTCAGGCAACACGATTTATAGCAAGCGCGATTTCGTGCGGGGGATCGTGCGGGCGCTGCACCGGAACGAGGCGGTTGGGATCTTGATCGATCAGAATGTGGCGCTTGGTGAAGGAATTTTCATAAACTTTTTCGACCGCAAGGCTTGTGTCTCGACGTCGTTCGCGAAGCTGGCGAACCGGACGGGTGCGGCGATGATTCCTGGGTTTGCATTGTGGTCAGAAACGGAGAGGCGGTTCGTTTTGAAGTTTTGTCCACCGATCTTGCCGACTGGTGACGACGCGGCGGATACGCGGACCATCCATGCGCAGTTGGAAAGCGTGATCCGGGAGCATCCGGACCAGTGGTTGTGGATGCACCGGAGGTGGAAGACACGACCGCCGGGTGAGCCGGGGTTGTACGATTGAAACCCGGCCGGACGCTCGCAGCCCGTAAAGTTAGCGGGTGAAGCGAACTGAACGGGAAGCGTGTCCGCTGGTATCGAATTGAAGTGGTATGCGGATTGTCAGCGAGTTATCGGACCCATCACGGGCAAGCCATAGGCCTGCGGGGTCGGCGACCGCCCATCCGGCGGGCGCGCGCAGGAACACCGTGCCAGTTGATCCCGAGGGGCGGGCGGCAGTGACGGTCAGCGTAGACGTCGCGGCGTCCCAGCCGACGTTTTCGAGGTCCGTTTCACCCTGGCGGACGTGCATATCAGTCGAGGCTACCCAGGGGTGGTCGCGATAGGGAGTAGTGCGGATGACGCGGACCGATTCGGGGAGGACGGTCAGGTCGATACCGCCATCGTGATCGCCGAGCGAGCGTTCGTTCCAGAAGTCCCAGACGGCTTGTCTACCGGAGAAATTGACGCGTTTGCTGAAGGGTTCGCGGCCGAAGTTGAAGACAGCGACGACCTCCCAACGGTCCCACGGCTTCGTTACAGAGAGGCGGAAGACTTTGGGGTAGTCCGGAGTGGGGGAATCAAAAAGGTCGATGGGAACGGCGCTGCCGGCGCCGCGAGGGAATACCTTGCGGAGCATCTCAAGGCGCGAAGGCGCCAGGCGGGCGATGTCGTCTCCTAACATGACAGGGCTGCCGTTGAGGCCGAAGATGGTGGCGCTGATCTGCGCGTCGGCTACGGAGATGGGCTGGTCTACGGAGAGAACGTTGCCGGTGTCGGTGACAAACAGCTTGCCGCTCATAAAGTAATGGCTGGCCCAGGCTTCGATGGCGCGCTTGTGCGAGGTCCAGTAATCGGCTTTGTTGATGACGAAGGTGCCGGGATAGAAGCCCTTACCGGGACCGTCGAGCGGGCGGCCCTCGCCATAATCCGAACCGGCGCGAACACCGTCCATGATGCCGATCGAGTGGAGGCTGGGGCCGGTGGACGCGAGCAGGTATGTATCGGGACCGGCGGCGTCGCGGATCACCTGAATGCCGCGGCGGAAAGTTTGGGGACCGGGGATCAGGGACGGATCCGCATAGGCGCTGGGCATGTACCGGCCGGTAATCGAGTCGCTGATCGAATCGAGAAAGTCGATCATGAAATAGCGCACTCCCCACTTGCGGTACGTGGAGAAGGTGTCGCGCAACCAGGTGTGGGTTTTGGGATGGGTGGGGTCGAGGATATAGACCTTGCCGATTTCGCGGTGGGGAACGAAGAGGAGTTCGCCGTTCTTGCGGAGGAACGCGTCGTTAAACTGGGCGACACGGTCGGGCAATTGGGAACTCATCCAGAAGGCTCCGGCCCAGAGGCCGAATTTGAAGTCCATGGCCTTGAGGTCTTCGATCAGTTTCTCCGGGGGAGAAGGGAACGCCTTCCGGTTCCACTGAAGCCAGTTGCCGGCCTGTCGGCCTTCCAGGTTGCCGAGGCTCACCCAGATGTAATCAATGGGGAACCCGGCGAGTTTCTCGCGGACGGCCTTCGCATTGCGGCGAACCACATCTTCATATTTCTCGATATGAAACGGATCGACCCACGACCAGCCGACCCAGCCCGCAACGGGGGTGGGCCAGATTTTGGGTTTGTTTTGGCGGGCCACCGCATCGGCCCAATCGTCCAGGCCACGGTAAGGATCGGTTGAGGCGGCAACGCGGAGTTGCTCGGTGGAAATTTCCTGGCCGGCGGGCAGCAGCCACTGATGAAAATCGCACCAGGATTGAATGCGGAGCTTACCGGATTCGGGCCAAATGGCGTGTTCGGTGTGAATCCGGTCGAAGGTCAGGAAGCCGAGGTTGAGAGCGCGGCCCCCGCCCACGACTTGCGTCATTACCTGACTGGAGACACGCTCTTTGAGTGGTTTGACGAGCGAGGGGATCTGCCAGCCGGACATCGAGAGGGCGACGGAGCCGGCGGGCAGGTCGAGCCACCCGTCGATGAGGTAGACCTTTCCAAGTTGTACGGGTGATGTCCCGGCGTTGCGCAGCTTGAGGCGAAACGAACCATCCGCCTCCTGTGAAACGGCCCAAACAACGGGCCCGGAGGCGTCAACACGGATTTTCGAATCGTGAACGAGTGGTAGGCCCGATTGGGCCAGGCTGGTGGAAATCAAGAAGTTGGTTAGCGCGGCCCACCGCAAGAGAGACATAGCTCAATTTTCGTGCGAATTTTCCGCCGGTGCACGCACTTTCAGTTTCGAGAGGCACCGATGAACCGGAATCCGCTGCACTTCGCACCTGAAGAACTGGATTTTCAGATCAGCCTGTTGCGGTTAGTGACAACCGCGCACCAGGAGTGGTCGAATCAGGTAGAGACTGTTGATGAGCAATTGGAGCACTTGCAGGAGGTCACGGGCGAGGCAACTAAGCGCAATTAGGCTTCCTGGTTCAGCGCGTCTCCACGGGGGTTAAGCGCTGGGACTCAAGAATGTCGTCCGCCTGCTTGCGCGCGCGGGCGATATTCGTTTCTTTAATCCGTTCGTAGCCGCGGATCAGATCTGGTGTTTCGCACAACTGGCGGGCGGTGCGAATATCCGGAATCTTGATGGCGGTTTCGACAAGATTCCTGTACCAGGCAACGAGTTCTCGCTCCAACTTGCGGTGTTTGGTGTAGCCGAACAGGTCGAGAGCAGAGAAGCGAACGGTCTTCAGTGAGGCCAGCAGTTTCAACAGCCATTGCCGGCGGCCGGGAATGGTGATCTTGCGCTTCCAGCCGAGCCTTCGCAACAAGGGTGGATGGAGAAGGAACGAATAGGACTCGACGGCTTCCCACTCATCATCAAGCTTCTGTTTGAACTCATGTGAGGTGAGCAGGCGAGCAACTTCGTACTCGTCTTTGACCCGCATGAGGCGGAACAGGTGGAGTGCAACGGTAGCGGCGAGTTCGGGGCGTTGCTGGCGCACGTACTCGACGAAATCGCTGTGCCGGCGGGCGTAAGCCGCGTCCTGGTAGGCCGTGAGGGCCGCGGTATAGTCAATCGGTTCGTGCTGTTTGGCCGGCGGGGCCGCAACGGGGTGCAGGTAGTGGTAACGGCCGACGCCGAAGGCCGTCAGGTTGCGGTCGACATCGACGCCATTGAGGCGGATGGCTTCTTCAATGGAAGACAGGGAAATGGGCACGAGGCCGGCCTGCCAAGCGGCGCCGAGAACGATCATGTTCGACATCATGTGCGTGCCGAACAGGCGTTCGGAAAGACTGGTCGCGTCAAGATAAACGTTGTAGCCGCGCCGTGTGTGGCGGTCGACGCGGGCGATCTGATGGGCTTCGTCGCCGAGGGGCAGGCGCTTGCGAATCGATTCCGCGGTGGGCACGAGCCGCGTGTTGAGCACGGCGGCGGTCCGGTCTTCACTGGCGCACTTGAGGTTGTCGGGGTTCAAGACGCCGAGCAGGTCAAAGCCAAGAATCAGGTCGGCATTACCGGCGTTGATGCGTGCCGAGGCGGCGAGCGGCTGTCTGCTCAGCACCAGGTGTGAGACGACAGCGCCGCCTTTTTGGGCGAGTCCGGTCTGATCGAGGGAAATGACGGAAAGACCGTCGTTAGTAGCGGCGGTGGCAAGAATGGCGTTGATGGTGACGACGCCAGTGCCACCGATTCCGGGAGCGAGAAGGCGATAGCCGTGGCTGACATCAACGGAATGCTGCGGGGCGGGGATGCCGGTGAGGTCGGGCAGTGCTTCTCCCGCGGCTTTCTTCAGGCCACTGCCTTTCTTGATCTCGACTGAGACGAATGAGGGACAATCGCCAAGGGCGCAGGTGTAATCCTTGTTACAAGAGGACTGGTGGATCTGCATCTTTTCGCCCTGCGCGGTGTTGACGCGTTGGAGGCTCATGCAATTTGACTCGGTGAGGCAGTCGCCGCAGCCTTCGCAGACTTCCTCATGGATCACCATGCGCTGGGTCGGCTCTTCATATTTGCCGCGCGAGCGAAGGCGGCGCTTTTCGGCGGCGCACTCCTGGTCGTAGATCAGCACCGATACACCGGGTGTCTTTTCTAACTCGGCCAGGGTTTCTACTAACTCGATGCGATCGCGAACGACGCTGTTGCGGCTGAGGGCGCCCGGGTCAGGGTAGCGAGTCACGTCCTCAGTCAGGATGATAATCTTCCGGACTCCCTCGGCTTCCAGTTTTCGAGTTAGTTGTGGGATTGGCAGCGCGCCGACGGCATCTTGTCCACCGGTCATGGCGACATGGCCGTTGTAGAGGATCTTATATGTAATGTTGACGCCGGCCGAGACGGCGGCCTGGATGGCCAATTGGCCCGAGTGGAAGTAAGTGCCGTCGCCAATGTTCTGGAAGATATGAGCGCGGTCGACGAAAGGCGCCATGCCGAACCACGGCGCGCCTTCGCCGCCCATTTGCGTGGCGAAGGAGTAGCCGCGGCCGGCATCTTCCATCAGAAATCCCATTCCGTGGCAGCCGATGCCGCCCCCAGCCACCTGTCCGGGTAGCACCAGCGTACTGCGGTTATGCGGGCAGCCGGAACAGTAATTAGGCGTGCGGACGACCGTGAGTTCCTTCGGGCGGCGATGAATCTGGTCGAGCCATTCGGAGCGGGCCTGGAATTCCGGCACGTCGGGGAAGGCGTGCGTGAGGGCACGCATGATGAGGTCGGGGTCGAGTTCAGAGGTCGGGCGGAGCAGCGTTTCGCCGTGCTCATCCTGCTTGCCGAAAATGCGCGGACGGTGATCGCGGTTGTAGAGCGCTTCTCGCAACTGGAGTTCGAGGAAACTGCGTTTCTCTTCAACAACGAAGATACGGTCGAGCCCCGAGGCAAACTGGTCGACAAAGCCGGGCTCGAGCGGGTACGTCATGCCGAACTTCGCAATGCGAATGCCCAGGCGCTCGAGGTCACGCCCGGCGATGCCCGCGTCCGAGAGCGCCTGCATCAGATCGTAGTAATACTTGCCGGCCGTGGCGATGCCCACGCGGGCGCCTGATCCGGCGCCATGCCAGCGGTTGATCGGGTTGAGCTTCGCGAACTCGAGCACCGCGGGGATGCGCCGGACGTTCGTTTCGTATTCCAGGTTTAAGGCGATGCCGGGCACCAGCCGCGGGTCTGTG
The DNA here is from genome assembly GCA_020846745.1 of Bryobacterales bacterium. GTDB lineage: Bacteria > Acidobacteriota > Terriglobia > Bryobacterales > Bryobacteraceae > JADLDI01. The sequence goes on from JADLDI010000008.1 coordinate 179,626, forward strand.
TGCTTCGAGTAGCCGTCGGGTATATGGAAACGGTGCTTGTCGAGGTCGATCGTGGCGGTGCCGCCTCCGTCACAGGTTTGCGTGAGCAACTTGAGGCTGCACCAGGCGCCCGAGAATCGGGATAGCGCGATTGCGTACAGGCCGTAATCGAGGATCTCTTGCGTGTTGCCCGGAAACAGGATCGGGATGTTGACGTTATAGAGCGAGAGGTCGCTTTGGTGGGGGATCGAAGAGGACTTGCACGGGTGGTCGTCCCCGGCCAGGACGAGAGCGGCGGACAATCCGGGCGACCCGCACAGGTTGGCGTGGCGCAACACGTCGCCGGAGCGGTCCACACCCGGACCCTTTCCGTACCAGATGCCGACAACACCGTCGACCTTTGTAGGTGCGCGGTCGCCCAAGGTGGCGAAGATCTGCGAACCGAACACGGCGGTGGCGGCGATGTCTTCGTTAATCGCCGGTTGGAAGTGGATATTGTGCGCGGCGAAGTGTTTGCGCGCGCGGGCGAGAGCAAAGTCGTAGCCGCCGAGCGGCGAACCTTCGTAACCCGTGATATAACAACCAGTTCGCAAGCCGTTGCGCGCGTCCAGGCGCATTTGGTCGAGCGGCAGGCGGACCAGGGCCTGGATGCCGGTCAGGTAGACGGCGCCGCGGTCGAGGGTGTATTTGTCGTCGAGAGTCAAAGCGGGCTGTTCTTTATCCTAATGCTACTCCGCTTTTCACAACGAAGGCGTTGACGGGCGGAGCGTGAAATGTATAATCTCTAGTAGGGTTTAGGAGATTGCCGATCCGGTGAGTGCTCTGAACATTTCAGTCAAGGGCGAATACGCGCTTTTGGCGCTGCTCGACCTGTCTTTGCAGCGGCCGGGAGAACCGGTAAAGATCGCCGCCATCGCGAGGCGGCAGAAGATTCCACAGAAGTTTTTGGAACTGATTCTGGCGAGTTTGAAACAGGGCGGATTCGTGGAATCGCGCCGCGGCGCCGAAGGTGGGTATCTGCTGGCGCGGCCGCCGGAAGCCATCGCATTAGGCGAGGTGCTGCGCCATATTGAAGGTGGGCGGGCTAACCGGACGACGGCGCGCCGGAAGTCCGATTCACCGTTCAGCGATATCTGGCGCGACGTTGAGAATTCGATTTCTGCTGTATTGGATCACCGCACGTTTGCCGAGGTGGCTCGCGCGTGGAGCGACCGGCAGACCAAGTATGTACCGAACTGGGATATCTAAGCGACTTTTGGAGGTTATGTAGTGGTATTCAACGACAATTCTTTGAGTATCGGCCGCACTCCGCTGGTGCGGCTGAATCGCGTCACGAAGGGACTGGGCGCGACGGTATTGGCAAAAATAGAAGGCCGGAATCCGGCGTATTCGGTGAAGTGCCGCATTGGCGCTGCGATGATATGGGACGCCGAAAAGCGCGGCATTCTAAAGCCGGGGAAGGAACTGATTGAGCCGACGAGCGGAAACACCGGCATCGCGCTGGCGTTTGTGGCGGCGGCGCGCGGATATCCGATCACTCTGACGATGCCGGAGACGATGTCGTTGGAACGGCGGAAGGTGCTGAAGGCGTTGGGTGCGCGCCTGGTCCTCACGGAAGGATCGCTGGGGATGAAGGGCGCCATCCAGAATGCGGAGCAGACTGCCGCTTCCGATCCGGAACGCTATGTTCTGCTGCAACAGTTCAAAAACCCGGCGAATCCGGAGATCCATTATCAGACCACCGGTCCGGAGATTTGGGATGACACCGAGGGGCAGATGGACGTGCTGGTGTCGGGCATTGGCACCGGCGGCACCATCACGGGGGTTTCCCGATTCTTTAAGGAAGCGAAGGGCAAGAAGATAATTTCCGTGGGTGTGGAACCGACGGCGAGTCCCGTCCTGACCCAGTATTTGAGCGGTCAACCGATGAAACCCGGTCCTCACAAGATCCAGGGACTCGGGGCGGGCTTTATCCCGGACACGCTCGACATGAAAATGGTCGACCGCGTAGAAACCGTCACCAACGAAGAATCGCTCGACATGGCCCGCCGGTTGTCCCGGGAAGAGGGAATTTTGAGCGGAATCTCATGCGGCGCCGCCGCCAGCGCGGCGTTGCGGATTGCGGCCGAGCCGGAAATGAAAGGAAAAACAATCGTGGTTGTCTTACCCGATTCGGCAGAACGCTATCTGAGTTCCGTGCTGTTTGAAGGGATGTTTAACGACTAATTAGTTGGAGATTGTTGGAGTAGCGGGCGCCAGATTGGGTGATGAGGGGTGAGGGCGCCCGCTGTCGTAACGGGGATACTGTTAAAACGATGTGGGCGATGCGGAAGTTACCACATTGACGTTTTTTAACGAAGATCTGCCCAACTTTCGTTAAACAGCCCCGCCGCCACCAATTCGTTCGCCTGATTGAATACTCCCCAATCCCCCACGCGCGGGTAGAGTAGCGCATTGGTCCCCTTGAACTCCGCTTCGCCAAACGTGTGGCCGGAGTTCAGGACCACGTAACGGTTTGGGTTGAGCGGGTTGGGGCAAATCAGCACGAGCAGATGACTGCCGGATTTGTAGGTTTGCCCACCGATTGTGAACGTCCCGCCCGACCAACGGACCGGAAGCTTCGACGAAATTTGTCCGATCAGCTTGTTACTGCCGGGATCGCCGAACAGGATCAGGTTGTGGTCCCTTAGAAGGGCGGGAGTCACTGCGCGGTCCTCTGCCTCGCGCGGATCGGCGCGCATCCACTTGGCGTAGTCTTTGCGGAACCGATCGAGCCGTGTGGCGATCGCGCCGGCGAGTTGCGGGAATTTTGGGGCGCCGGTGGGGGTGACAATCATGAATGAATCCATGAAGGCGTCGTCCACTGGACCCTGCAGGCCGTGTACCTTTCGAACGGATTGCGGAGCGGCTCCGTTGCCGGCAGTCCACTGGCCGTTCCGCTTCGCGTACACACCCGAAGGCGACGAGACCAGTTGCCCGTCGAGGGTCACCTTCTTGGGCGAGCCATCCAACCGGAGTTGGGCGACGTTCCTGGTCGTGAGTTCGACCCCAGCAGTGGACCGCTTACCAAACACCTCAGCGCGTTCATAGTGACGGTCAAGCGCGTCGATCGTTAGCCAAGCGCAGCGGTTGTAGCGCGTGGTGTAGGTAACGAACTGAATATCGTCGGGCGTGCGGCGCGGCAATTGCGAATCGAGAAAGGCATCGGACTCTTTCTTACTTTCCGGGTGGAAGCGATGTTCCGTCTTAGGGCCGACAAGAAACCGGGCGCGGAGGCTCGCGAGGTCGATCCCCTCACGCTGAAGCTGCTGCTGGACATTCACAGAGGCGCGTAGCTGCGGGTCGAGTTCGCCGCCATAACCGACCGTAGGCACGTTGAAAACATTTCGGGCATAGTCGACGGCGTCGTAGATGTGAAGCATCGACCGGACCTCGGGACGCAGGTCGCGCTGTTTCGCGTACTCGATGGTTTCGTTAAATCCAGCGCCGGCTTCGATACCGGCCCAGTCGGACGGGTAATGCAGGCCGATGTGCCAGGCGCCGGCGCCACCCATCGAAAACCCGCGCAGCACAATCCGGTTGGGGTCGATGCGGTAGTTCCTGCGGACGGCGGCCAGCGCCTCAAACACATCGGCTTCGCCCGCCCAGCGGTAGGCGTTGTTGGTGCGGCCGAAGACGTGGAGTTCGATGCGGTCGCTGTACGGGTCGGGCGACTTGGGCGCTTCGTGCGTGGCGATAAAGCCGGCTTCGCTCAGGGTGGCATTGCGGCCATGGAGGACAAGGTCGAGCCGGATTGGCCGCGAAGCGTCATAAGAAGCAGGAACCACGACGGCGTACGGTTGCAGGCTGCCGTCCACGCGGGAAACATAGGCACGCGCGACATGGCCGCGGGCGGTGGTCCAGGGGGCTTGGCCGCTGGAGAGCGCTTGCGCCCGGGCCAGGCCGCGGTCAAGCACGAACTGCGCATGGCCGAGATAGTTGCGGTTGTAGATCTCTTCGGGGTAGCGAAGCGCCCACGCGAGCGCCTTCTGGTACATTTCGACGTCGGCCAACAGTGCCGGGTCATGCTTCGACTGGCGGATGATGGCAATGCGTGCGCTCAGATCGGCGAGTCCGCTTTCGAGTTGGGGTTTCTCTTGAGCCGTCAGCATGTAAGGCGGCGGAGTTGGGCGCGCCTGATACTGCGCCCAGAGACAACCCGCCACCATCCCAGCAAGAACGAAAACTCGCATGATTGATAGAGTCGCACAAATCGTGGGCTATACTGATGAATACGGCGCTATCGTCTAAGGGTTAGGACGGAGCCCTCTCAAGGCTCAAATAGGGGTTCGAATCCCCTTAGCGCTACCACCTGACATCCTCTAACCTTCATTCAATTCCTCGATCATTCCTTCGAGCTTCCTCGCGGTACGTTGATTCACCCAACCGATCAGCACAAAGGCCGCGGCGGCAACTACGCCATACGTAGCGAACACAACGCAACGAAGCCCGCGAAGCTACGCCAAAGCGCGAGGTGGATTTCCTGCAACAGATCGCGCCGCTTGTCTGGATCGGCTTCATATCCACGGGCCAGACGTGCGAGTGCGGCGCCATACTCCGCGGCGGCTTGCTCGTAAAGGTCGTCTTGGCCGCTCACATTTGAGGTAGTCATCGCTCGAAGGTTTTTCTTACAACACCCAATCTGCCGATGATGCCGCAAGGGATTACAATCCAACAGGGAGGGATCACCATTATGAGCGTTACGAACCTGAGCCGGCGGCAATTGGTCGGACAATCGCTGGCTGTTTCAGCGGCAAGCTACTCGCGGGTGCTTGGCGCGAACGATCGCTTGCGCGTTGCGAATGTCGGCTGCGGCCGGCGCGGCCTGCTGAAGGAACTGATCCAGGTGAAGGACCGCACGAACTCCGAAGTCGCCGCCGTGTGCGATACATGGCGGCAGAAGCGTGAGAAGGCAGCCGCGGATGTTAAGGAGTTTACGGGGAACGAGCCGTTCCAGACGGGGAATTTCGCCGAGGTGCTCGCTCGCAAGGACATTGATGCCGTAGTGATCGGAACGCCCGATCACCTGCACTGCACGATGCTGATTGAGGCCATCAAGGCCGGCAAAGACGTGTACATCGAAAAACCGCTGGCCATGAACATGCGCGAGTTGATCCGCGCATACGACATCGTGAAGAAGTCTGATCGTGTCGTGCAGGTCGGGACGCAAATGCGCAGTTATCCTAACTCGGTCGGCGCTAAGAAAGCGATCGCCGCGGGCGAGTTAGGAAAGATCCTCAAGGTAGAGCAGGTCCGCAACGGGTACAGTCCTTATTGGATGAGCTACGGCGGCGATGCATTCCAGAATCAAAAGCCGACCGAGGCTGACGTCGACTGGAAGGCATTTCTGAACGATCGCAAGCCTCGAGCCTTCGACCCGGCCCAGTATCAGGGTTGGTATGGGTACCGCGATTTCTCGCGTGGTCCGCACACCAACCTGATGGTCCACTTCATTGACATGGTTCACTACGCGACCGCTGCCAGCATTCCGAGCCGGGTGGTGGCTATCGGCGGAACCTATCGTTGGAAGAATGGGTTCGATGTACCCGACTCGGTAGAAGTGGCGCTCGAATATCCCGAAGGCTTCCTCGTCCGCTACTGCACACTGTTCGGTAACGGCGCGGGCAACTACGCCAAGTGGTTCGGCACGCGCGGCACGCTCGATGCGAAGAACCTGTCGCCATCCCAGAAATGGGTGATCTCAGGACAAGGCGCCGGAGACCCCGGCCGTGTAACTACCGACGTCGAGATCGCGCCTGTTGAAACTGTGCACCACATGCAGAACTTCCTCGATTGCGTCCGCACGCGCCGGCAGCCCATCGCGCCCATTGAAGCCGGATACGCGCACTCCGTCGCGGTAATCATGGCCGACGAAGCGCTGACGACAGGCCGGCGCATGGTGTACGACAGCAGCCGGCGCGAAGTACACGCAGGATAAGGAGACCGATAATGAGCACGTCCACACAGCGGCGGCGGTTCTTGAAGACGGCCGCGGCAGCCTCCATTGCCCTGCCTGCCATGCAGGCCAATGCAATTACCGAAGAGAACGCCAGGCAAGGCACCGTGGAGTGGCAGCTACAGCACACCCGTTTCGATAACGAGGCGACCATGGCAGCCTATCCGCTGAACCGCCAGGTGCGTTCGTCCGTGATCGAAGGCTACGCGTCGAAAACCAGCGTCGCGGCCGGTGAAACCATCGACTTCAAAGTCAGCATGAAGCCGGCCGCCGGCTTTGTCGTCGACATCTATCGCATGGGATACTACGGCGGCGCCGGCGGCCGGCACTACCTGCGCATGGGTCCGTTCCGCGCTGAGCCGCAAGACGTCCCGATGATGACGGTGGAGCGTTTGCGTGAGTGCCGCTGGCCCACGGTTGCCAGCCTGACCATTCCCAAGGGCTGGCCCAGCGGTGTCTATCTCGCCAAGCTCACACGGGACGAATGGTTCGGTCCGCAGTCGTACATCGTCTTTGTGGTGAAAGAGCACCGCCAATCCGACCTGTTATGCATGGCCGCCGACATTACCTGGCAGGCCTATAACAAATGGCCTGCGCGCGATTCACTCTATGACGACGGCACGGCCGCCGTCTGGTATACAGGACCGAATGTGCGCGTCAGCTTCGACCGTCCTTATGCCAAGTACTGCCAGGTGATCGATTCGCCGCAATCCGTCGGTTCCGGTTCGTTCCTGCTATGGGAGCTGCCGCTCGCCTTCTGGCTCGAACAGCAGGGTTACGACGTGACTTACTGTTCGAACCTCGACCTGGAACTCGACCCTGGCATTCTGAAAACGAGCAAGGCGCTGCTGTCGGTCGGCCATGACGAATACTGGTCGCGCGAGATGTTCAACAACGTCCTGCAGGCTCGCGAAGATGGCCTGAACCTCGCGTTCCTGTCCGGCAACGCTCTCTCGGGCGAGATCATCTTCTACGAGAGTTCTGTGAACAACGCGCCGGCACGTGCGTTCGCGCGCAGACGCAACTTCCCGGATGAAGAGACGCTGATGGGGTCCACATCCTACGGGTCGGGTTACGGCGATTGGATCGTCACCAAACCCGAACACTGGATTTACTCAGGAACCGGTGTAAAGCAAGGAGACAAGATCCCTGGACTAATCGGCTGGGAGTATCACGGTGCGCCCCTGGCGAACCTCCCCGGCTTGGAGGTGGTAGCCAAGGGACCGATCTATCCTCCGCAGCCGCCTCGCCCGGGAGCCGTCAGGGAACATTCGGCGGTCGTATTTCAACGTCCCAGGGGCAATTGGGTGTTCAACGCCGGCACCATCTGGTGGCCGGAGGGGTTGTCGCAACCACCGGGACACATTCCCGGGCGCACGTATGCGGGCGGCTTCGGCGTGAATCCACACGTCCAGCGCATCACGAAAAACGTGCTCGACCGGATGATAAAGGACGCTCCCCGGCGTGGATAGCCACCGTAAAACCGCTTCATTGAACGTCAACTGCGTGTAGCAGTTACGGTGGCTTGTAACTTGGCTACTCCGGCAGTGTATCTGGTGTCGGCGACGCGGAAGGCTAGCGCATCCTCTAACCAGTCGTGCCAGACGCCACTGGGGTCGTGTGAGGCGGCGGTTAAGGTGTACTCTTGCGGGCAGAGGTCGCAGCGGAAGGTGAAACTGACGGAAACCGTTTGCCCTTGGTTGACGGGTCCTAATTTGAGACCTTCTAACTCGGTATTAGTGCCGAACACTTCGAAGCCGATGCGGGTGCGGATCATCATACCGATTACCGGATCGTCGACTTGGGCGGCGAAGCGGACGGTGATACGGACGGAGACCTGATCGCCCGACTGCCAGACGATGACGGGGCGGCCGGTGGAGTCTAGCAATTCGATGGAGACGATTTGGGCGCGGCCGTCGCCGCGGCGCATGGCGGGAGTGAGGGTTTGCTTGACGGTTGCGGCCCAATCGCGGAGTTGGGTGAAAACGTAGGTGTTATAGGTGGCGAGGACTTCGTCGGGGTAGCCTTTGGCGCGGAGGGTACCGTCTTCGATCCACCAGATTTCGTCGCAGAGTTCGCGGAGGAGGTCCTGTTCGTGCGACGCGAGGAGGATAGTGGCTCCGTCACGCCGGAGGCGTTCCAAGCCGAGGCGGGCGCGGGCGCGGACCAACGCGGGTTGGCGGGAGAATGTGTGGTGTAGCGTCAGGACGCGGGCGGGGGCAAGCCTGAATATGTCGTTGGGCCCGAGGGCGCGGCGTGGTTCGGCGGCTTCGACGGTACCGGCGGCGGGTTGGGCGGCGCCGGAAGCGAGGTCCAGGAGTTCGGCGGTACCCGAGGTATCCTCGCCGATCAAACCAATGATGGCGCCATCAGGCGCCTCCGCGGAGAACTGTTTGAGGTGCGCGCCGCTGACTTCGCGAAGAACAAGAGACATGAAGGAATAGAATAGCGGTAGATGAAACGCGCTATCGGAGGGGCGGTGTTCCCCTTCCTTTTTTTGTTCACGTACGGCTGTTCAAAGCCCGAGCGGACGATTCAGAAAGCGATTGACGCGGGCAGTGGGACGGTCGAGTTGCCGGCGGGAACGACGGAACTGCAACAGGAGTTGCGGATCAGTTCAAATGGGGGGCCGCTCGAAATTGTGGGGAGTAGCGATACGATCTTGAAGCCGGGGGGCGATTTTCAGGGGCGGGCGCTGATTGTCATTGAAGGCGCGAATAAGGTAACGCTGCGGGACTTCGCCATTGACGGGAGTCGCGCGGAGTTGCAGCGGCCCACCGAAGCGCCGGTGCGCGGCAGCGACTATGGGTCGCAATTCCAAAGGAATGGAGTATATATCGGAACCTCGCAGGAGGTGACGGTGAGAAACGTCAGGTTCCGCGAGATATTGAACTTTGCGATTCTAGCCAACAATGCGAAGAAGCTGAAGGTGGAGAATGTCGCGGTGGAGGATTCGGGTGGGCGCGACAGCAAGAGCCGGAATAATGGCAGTGGCGGCATCCTGGTGGAAGAAGGGTCGCAGGACTTTGAGATTCGCAACTGCACCGTGCGGCGGGTTCTGGGCAACGGTATCTGGACACATGCGAGTTCGTTTGCAAAGCGCAATTTGCGCGGGGTGATCGCGGGGAACCGGATCGAGACAGTGGGCCGTCACGGGATTGAGGTAGGCCATGCGAACGGCGTGCGGGTTGAGAACAACTCCTTGCAGCTTATCGGGTATCCAAGTAGCGCGGTGGATGTGGAGGCGGAGCCGCCGGCGGCGTTTGCATCGGCGGCGCGGGTGGACGAGTCGGCATTCGTCGGTAATTCGGCGGCGGAGATCAACGGCCGGTGTTTTAGCCTGGACGGGTTTCACGATGGCGAGGTGACGCGGAACACGTGTAAGAACCGCAGCACCGACTTGAAGGAGTACCCGCGGAACGAGTATGCGATGACACTGGGGAACACGTATCCGGAAATGCAGTCGCAGAACATCAAAATTGTCGAAAACATGTTTGACGGCTTCCGGCTGGGCGGGCTATATCTGATCGGCGAGAATCATCAGGTGACGGGGAACACGTTTCAACACCTGAACCTGGGCAAGTGCACGGGCGAAGAGAAGCCGGGATGTCCAGTGCTCGAGAAGGACCCGGACTATCCCAAGGCCGGCATTTACCTGGCGTTCCGTGCGGCGCGGCCGAATCCGTCGCGCAATAACACGATCGAGAAGAACCGGATTGAGGGGTTTCGGATGAAAGAGAACTGCATACTCACGGGTCCTTCAATCAAGACGTCGGAAAACACGATCAGCGGGAATACCTGTTCGAACACGGAATAGCGATGGAACCAAACGTAGCCGAGCAGATGCGGGCGGATTGGAATGCGCGTGCCAAGGAAGACGCCTTTTACTATGTGGCGTTCGGGCGCCGCAACCAGACAGACGATGAGTTTTTGGCGACCGCGGCCGAGCAGGTGCACGGGCTGGAGTTGGAACTGCTCCGGTTGCCGGCGGCGCGCCCACGGCAACGGCGGGCATTGGAGATCGGGTGCGGTCCGGGGCGGCTCATGTGGCCGATGTCGAGGCACTTTGGGGAGATCCATGGCGTAGATATTTCCGAGGAGATGGTGGCCAGAGCGCGGCAGACGCTGGCGTGGGCGCCGCATGCGCATCCGCATCATGCGCCGAATTCGAATCTGGAAGCGTTTGCGGACGATTCGTTTGATTTCGTGTACTCGTATGCCGTGTTTCAGCACATCCCCTCGCGCGAGGTGGTATTCGGTTATCTGGAGGAAGCCTGGCGAGTGCTGAAGCCGGGCGGGATCGCACGGTGTCAGTTGAACGGGCTGCCGAAGACGGCGAAGCAATACGATACGTGGTCCGGTGTGCGGATTTCGGCGGAGGAGTTGCGGCAGTTCGCGGCAAAGCGCGGGTTCCTGCTGCTGGCCTTGGAAGGCGTGGATACGCAATATATGTGGGTGACCCTGCGGAAACCGCCGGCGGCGGCAGCGATTGGCGACGCCGCGGGTGAGCCTTCCATCCGGCGCGTCACGTCGGCCTATTCGTCGGAACCGGCGGTGCCGAACCGGGGGCGGTTCGCGGCGATTTCGGTATGGGTGACCGGATTGCCGGTGGATGCGGATTTGAATCGATTGGACCTGTGGGTGGGTTCGCGGCCGGCGTTTCTTACGTTTCTGGGGCATCCCGAGAACGATTTTTTGCAGCAACTGAATGCACTGCTGCCGGAGGCGTTGTCGACGGGTTTGCAGCCGGTGGAGCTTCGTTACGACGGCAAGCGTGTGTGCGAAAAGGCGTGGGTCCGGTTGCGACCGCCTGGGCCGCCCGTGCCTCGCGTACTGTCGGTCACCGATGGGGTGGATCTGCTGGCGGGAGATCATATCGTAAATCGGGTGGTAAAAGCGACGGTCGAAGAGGTGGAATCCATCACACAAATCGGAGTAGATGTGAATGGCACCCCCGCGGAGGAGGTGGATGTTTTTTGCACCGATCCACGATTGCCGCGGCATGAAATAAACTTTCGAATCCCAAGTAGTGTGTCGAAAGGCGCGGCAACGCTAGAGTTTCGCGTGGGTGAGCGTAGGCTTGGTGTCACACAAGTGGTAATCGACACGTAAAACAGGTGTCAGCAACGTTTACGGATGGCGAAGATTTGGGACAAGTCGGTAACTATATGGTCCTGCATATAGATATTTTCCTTGACGCGCCACAACATATTGGGGGATGATGGCCACTGTCACCCCGCCCACGGAGGTTGCTCTAATACATGGGACAAATCACAGTCGACCTCAGTGCCCGTGCGCACGAACTCAAGCGCTCACTCGCCGTAGAAGAGCGTACCGGTATCGCCTTTCCGCGCTACTTTACTGCCAAACTCGAGCCCGGCCGTACGCCGTACGACGAAATTCAATGGGAGCTGCGGACAGCCTCCATCGGCAACGATAAAGGTGCCGTAATATTCGAACAACGCGATGTGGAGGTTCCGGCCGATTGGTCGCAAACTGCGACGAATATCGTCGCCTCAAAGTACTTCCACGGCAAAATGGGATCGCCCGAACGCGAACGCTCCGTCTCGCAACTGGTCCACCGGGTGGTGGATAACATTGCGGACTGGGGCAAGAAGGGCAACTACTTTAAGACGGATTCCGAAGCGGAAAACTTCCGGAACGAACTCGCGTATTTGATGTTGACCCAGCGAGCCAGCTTCAACTCGCCGGTGTGGTTCAACGTAGGGGTTCGCCACGAATCGCGCGGTTATGGATGGTATTACGACGAGTCGGCGCACACGGTGCAGCGGTTGGATACGCGGCATGCGGACCGGCCGCAGTGCTCGGCGTGTTTCATCAACTCGGTGACGGATTCGCTGGAAGCGATTCTCGAGCTGGCGAAGACCGAGGGCATGCTGTTCAAGTTCGGGTCGGGCACCGGGACCAACCTGTCGGCCCTCCGCGAGGAAGACGCGATTTTGTCGGGCGGCGGCCGGGCGTCGGGTCCGCTGAGCTTCATGAAGGGGTTTGACGCATTTGCGGGCGTGATCAAGAGCGGTGGCAAGACTCGGCGGGCCGCGAAGATGGTGATCCTCAATGCCGAGCATCCCGATGTCGAAAAATTCGTGTGGTGCAAAGCCAAGGAAGAGAAGAAGGCGCATACGCTGATCGACGCGGGTTACGATTCGTCGCTCGACGGCGAGGCGTACTCGTCGGTGTTCTTCCAGAATGCGAACAACTCGGTTCGCGCGACCGACGATTTCATGCAGGCGGTGATCGAAGATCGCGACTGGTGGACACGGTCGGTGGGAAACGGGCAGCCGGTGAAGCGCTATCGCGCCCGCGATTTGCTGCGCCAGATCTCCGATGCGACCTGGCAGTGCGGCGACCCGGGCATGCAGTTCGACACGACGATCAACCGGTGGCACACGTCGAAGAGCACGGCGCGGATCAATGCGTCGAACCCGTGTTCGGAATACATGTTCCTGGACGATTCGGCGTGCAACCTGGCAAGCTTCAATTTGATGAAGTTCGTGGGCCCCGACGGGCACTTCGACGCCGAAGCGTTCCGCCATGCGGTGGACACACTGATCGTGGCGATGGAGATCATCGTCGAGAACGCGTCGTATCCGACGGAGCGCATTGCCAGGAATTCGCGCGACTTCCGCCCGCTGGGATTGGGTTATGCGAACCTGGGCGCGCTGCTCATGTCGCAGGGCATCGCTTATGATTCCGACGCGGGCCGCAACTACGCGGGCGCGATCACTGCCATCATGTGCGGACAGGCGTATCTAACGTCCGCACGCGTATCGGAAGCGACGGGACCGTTCCCGGGTTACCAGCCGAACGAACAGGCGTTCCTCGAGGTAATCCGGATGCATCGCGATTCCGTGCCGAACCTGGATTCGCGTCTCGTTCCCGCGGTGTTATATGAGAATGCCAAGCGCGTTTGGCACGATGCGTACGAGAAAGGGCGTGTGCACGGCTATCGCAACGCGCAGGCAACTGTGATCGCGCCAACCGGTACGATCGGGTTCATGATGGACTGCGATACCACGGGTGTCGAGCCGGACCTGGCGCTGGTGAAATATAAGAAGCTGGTGGGCGGCGGAGTTATTAAGATCGTCAATAACACCGTTCCGCAGGCGTTGATCAAGTTAGGTTATACCCCGGAGCAGGTGGAAGCGATCGTCAATCACATCGATGCCACCGGCACGATTGAAGGCGCACCGCACATCCAGGAGAAGCACCTGCCGGTGTTCGACTGTTCGTTCCGCCCGCAAAATGGAACACGGTCGATCCACTACATGGGCCACATTCGGATGATGTCGGCGACGCAGCCGTTCATTTCCGGCGCGATTTCGAAGACCATTAATATGCCCGAGGAGTCGACGGTAGATGACGTGATGAACGCGTACATCGAATCGTGGCGGCTGGGGCTGAAAGCGGTGGCTATTTACCGCGACGGGTCCAAGCGGGTGCAACCGCTATCGTCTGGGACGGGCAAGGGAGAGAAGAAGGGAACCGCGAGTTCCGCAGTAGCGCCCGTTACGATCGAGAAAATTACTGAGAAGATCGTTTACCGGCCGTTGCGGCGGAAAATGCCCGACGAGCGGCAGTCAATTACTCATAAGTTCTCAATCGCCGGCCACGAGGGTTACTTCACGGTCGGGTTGTTTGAAGATGGTACGCCGGGCGAGTTATTCATCACGATGGCGAAGGAAGGCTCGACTATCTCGGGCCTGATGGATAGCTTTGCGACGGCGATCAGTTACGGTCTGCAATATGGCGTGCCGTTGAAGTTTTACGTGGATAAGTTCAGCCACGTGCGCTTTGAACCGAGCGGCTGGACGGGTAATAAGCAGATCCCTTACGCGAAGTCCATTATGGACTATATCTTCCGGTATCTGGGTTCTAAGTTCCTGGGTCCGGAATACGCCATCACGGAAGCCGGTGAAACGACGACGCTCAGGCCGACCGAGCCTGAGCCGCAGCAGAAGTTGCAGTTTGCACCGGTGGTGGCCGACGCTCCAATCTGCGCGGAGTGCGGCTCGATGATGGTGGTTAACGGCTCATGCTTTAAGTGCGAAAACTGCGGCGGTACGTCCGGCTGCAGCTAAATTTCGCGCGAGGCTAGCCTTGCTTTGGTGGCCCCGGGGGCGTGAGGCTCCCGGGGCTTTTTCTATCTACGCGCGTTTGAAGCCCGCGCGATGATAAATCTTTATGCTCTTGTCGTTTGCACTGCTGGCCGCCGCCATCCTGCCTGGATTTGAACTCTACAAGGCGGCAGTAGATGGGGTGGAGATCGCGTATCAGATGAGGCGCGGTGCTGGTCCAGCGGTGGTATTGATACCCGGCAGCTATGTGGGTGCTGAGGATTGGCGCGATACCGTGGCGGCGCTGGACCGATCGTTCACTGTGATGATTGTGGAGGTCCGCGGGCACGGCGATAGTTGGCCGCCACCGGAGAATGGCTCGATTCCGCAGTTCGCCGCAGACACGTTCGCAGCGATTGATCAAGCTAAGATCCGCCGGTTCTTTGTGGGCGGACACAGTTTGGGCGGGATGATCGCAATTGAGATGGCGCGGCAGAAGCCGGATCGAATCCGTGGCGTCCTGTCGGTGGAAGGCTGGACGCACTATTCGACTTTGCGCGATGCGTTCGGCGATTGCGGCGCGGCGATACCGCCTCAATTCCGCGAAAGGCTCACCGAGTTGCGGAAGCCGGTGATGACGCGGTGGACCAAGGAGCAGGCAACGCGATTCGGGCAGATTTGGCGGCAATGGGACGGGTCGGCTGCGCTACGTGCGGCGCGGATGCCGATCCTGGAGTTATGGGGCGATCGTGGTGTGCCGCCGGCCACGCGGGCGCAATTGAAGATCCCGGAGCGGGCGAACATTGAACTCGAATGGATCGCCGGGGCGTCGCACTTTCTGCCGATGGAGAGGCCGAAGGAGACTGCTGTGGCGATCAGCCGGTTTGTGCTGCGTCACGCGCGAGTGGAGCGTTTACTTGAGGACGAAGATCTGCTGGCGAACCCATCAGCGCTAGGTGCGGCTAAGGCACGGCATTCGATGGTCTTTCGCGGCGAGGAGAAGGTATCCGGCTTCAACCTGCACTCCTACATCGGCTTCTACAAAGGAGAGTTTTGGGCCGCGTGGTCTTCGGCGAAGGTCCACGAAGAAGACCCGGATCAGCACATCCGGTACGCGCGGAGCCGCGACGGCCATACGTGGACAAAGGCGGATGTGCTGGCGGCCGATCCGGATGGCGATGCGGGACCGCAGCGGTGGATTGCGCGCGGGTTGTTTGTCGAGAACTGGCGGTTGCGCGCTTTGGGTGCGCTGGTGGAGAGCGCCGCTTACGGGCAGCGCGGCAAGGGCGCGGTGTGGGGCAACCTCAAGCTGATGGCGTTTACCTGGGACGGTAGGGCGTGGCGCCCAAACGGTGTGTATGCGGGTGATTGCATGAACAACTTCCCTCCAGTGAAAGTGGCGGGCTGGTGGACGATGCCATGTCGCGACCGCAACATGGATTTCTCGCTGTGGCGGAGGCCTGGGTTAGATGATGAATGGCAGAAGGTCGCGATCACGAATCAGCCGCCGTTTGATCGCATGGACGAGCCGACGATTTATGAGGCGGCCGATGGAACGGTGCACATGATTATCCGCGATGGGTCGCGGTCGCGACGGCTGTTGCGCGCGGTGTCAACCGATGATGGCGCCACCTTCCCGATCCCGACATTGACTAATTACCCGGACGCCACGAGCAAGAACTATGCCGGACGGTTATCGAATGGCTGGTTCTATCTCATCAGTAATCCGCATCCGGACCGGCGCGATCCGTTGGCGATCTCGTTCAGCCGGGATGGGTGGACTTACTCAAAGCCGATGGCCTTACGCACGAACGCGGCAGGGAAGCGGTATAACTCGCGGCCGGGTAGTGCGGCGAGTATTCAGTATCCGCATGCGATTGAGCATAAGGGATCGTTGTGGGTGGTTTATTCGACTAACAAGGAGGACATCGAAGTTTCAGAGGTCCGCCTGAAGGACTTGAGGCTCAAATGATCCTCGCCCTGCTGCTGGCTGCACAGTCGTTCGATGTCGTGGTGTACGGCGGCACGCCGGGTGGGATCGCGGCCTCGATTGCCGCCGCGCGGATGGGCCATACCGTCGCTTTAGTGGAATATCAAAAGCACTTCGGCGGGATGACCGCGAGCGGATTGGGTAAGTCCGACATTGAGAATCGTGAGGCGATCGGCGGCCTATTCCGAGAGTTTACTAAGCGGGTCCATGCGGATTATGTGAAGCGGTATGGGCCGGCGCATTCGAATGTGAAGCTTTGCCGGGGTGGTTACTATTACGAGCCTTCGGCCGCTGAGCGAGTCTTTAACGAAATGCTGGCGGGTGAGAGTCGCATTCGCCTCTTTCCTAACTATCGTCTGAAGGACGCGATCAAGTCAGGCACACGCGTTACGGGACTGCGTGCGAGTGACCGTGCTACCGGCGCGGAAGCCGAATTCACTGCGCGCGTCCTAATAGACGCAAGTTACGAAGGCGACTTAGCCGCCGCGTCTGGTGTTGCCTATCGCACCGGGCGCGAAAGCCGGGCGGAAACCAATGAACTGCACGCGGGAGTGGTTTACCAGGACTATGAAACGCGATCGTTCCTGCCAGGAACCACTGGCGAAGGCGACAAACGATTGCAGGCTTACACGTACCGGCTCTGCTTGACCACCGATCCGGCGAATCAGTACGTGATCAAGGACCCGCCTCCAGGCTACGACCGGCGTGAGTATCTAGGCTATCTAGATGATGTGAAGGCCGGCCGAATGGGTCCGCCGCGTGAGATGAAGGATGGCCGCGGGTACTTTGCGCCAACGTTCAATACGGCTGTCCGAGCCCTGTCCATTGCGGAGTTACCTAACTCCAAGACCGACGTAAACATGAACCCGCGTCCTCTCGGGTTTCCGTTCGCGGAAGTGAACTACGACTATGCGGACGCGAGTTGGGAGGAGCGCGAACGCATTGCGGGCCGAATCCGTAACTTGACGCTTGGGCTGCTGTACTTCCTGCAGAACGATTCCGAAATCCCCGCCGAACACCGCGCGCTCGCCCGCAAGTATCACCTGGCCAAAGACGAATTCAGCGATAACCAGCACTTCCCCTGGCAACTGTACATTCGCGAGGCGCGCCGAGTCGTCGGCGAATACACGCTGAGCGAACACGACCTCATTGCCACGCCCGCGCTCACTCGCGCGCGGATCCACGCAGATTCGATCGCTGCCGGCGAGTTCCCCATCGACAGCTTTCCTGTTCGCAAACGCGAGAAAGGTCACGACACAGCGCTCGAAGGCTACATCCTCATGCTCGATCGCTTCACGCAGCCCTACCAGATTCCCTACCGCGTGATCGTGCCCAAAGTGATCGACGGTCTGCTGGTCCCCGTCGCCGCTTCGGCCACACATGTGGCTTTCTCGACCATCCGCATGGAGCCCACCTGGATGGCCCTGGGACAAGCAGCGGGAACGGCGGCGCATCTGGCGATCCGAGCGAATAAGCCGGTGCGTGCTATCGATACTAACGTCTTGCAGCACCAATTGCTCAAGCAAGGTCAAGTGCTGACCTACTTCAAGGATATTGACCGTAAGCATCCGGCCTATGCCGCTCTGCAGTATTTCGGGACCAAAGGGTTCTTCCCGGACTATCAAGCGCGTGCGGACGATCCGCTGGATTACCAGACTTCCGAGCGATGGCTCGCGATCATAGGGCAAAATTCCCGCACGAAGGCGCTCCTCGCGGCGGCCTCGCGAAAGTCTCCGATCACCAGAGGCGCATTTTGCGTCGCAGTTTATCCGCATGCCAGCGGGAGATAGTGACGCAATCGCTCGGACGCAGATCGAACTTAATATAAATCGAGAGCCTTGCTCAGGCTAACTGGAAGTTCAGCTGCGATGAACTGAATGTCACCTCCACCCGCTTCCAGCACGAGCGGATGACTCGCATCAAGCGGAGTGTTGTCGTAAACCCGAACTAAGTCGATTTCTCGTATGGCCCGACTCAAGTTTCGAAGACTCGCTTGATATATCTTGCGCAAGGTTGCTTCGGAGGCACTGTGGCCACCGGCATCCGCTCTGGCTTTTACGCGCTCCAGATGCATGTCGAAATCGCGCAGTACGAGGTATCGCATCTCGACTTCGAATCCAGCGCGTTTCGCGAGACGCGCCTGTTCGAATGTAATATCAGTTCGCAGCGTCGTTTCGATTGCGAAGCTCAGACGTTGCTCAATACAGCGAGACACAAACGCTTCGAACTCGCGGTTTGCGATCTGCCGGAGCTTAACAGGAATTCCAAGGTACGACCCACCGTTTAGCTCCGCGGCGCGATCATCGGCATTGAAGTAAGCGCATCCGAAGCTGTCTACCGGATAAAGCGACGATTTGCCGCTGCCCGGAGGCCCGGCCACAACGATCATCCGCGGTGGCATCAACCACCGAAGTCACGATCCTTGCCTTGTTGCATATCGGCAGGGAGGTCGGTCCGAATCCGGTGCCCATTTTCATCAATGATGCCTTGCTCCTGGAGTTTCCGCACAGCGGCCCTTCCCCGTTCAACGGCTGCGGAATGGTGCGGATCGTGAGTCGGTTGCTGGTTCCTGGACCTCAGGATGGAAACCGTCTTCATGCCTCTATTCTACCTTCCTGACATCTCATGGCCCGGCAACCGGACAATTGCCTCTGACCGAAACCCGGCAGGCGTTCTAAGATAACCAGAGCGCCTCAATGCATCCCATCACGATACTGGAAGTCCCTTACCACCTCGGGTTGCGAGGCGTCGCCACGGGTGCGGGTCCGGGCCGGATCCTTGCCGCCGGGGCTGACCGCGTGCTTGCCTACCGCGGCGTCCCTGCCCAGGTGCAGCATATTGATCTGCGCGACAAGACCTGCGAAGGCATCGACGCGATTGTGGACCTTGGGCGTCAGGTGCGCGTTGCTGTGCGGGAGGCGCGACAGCAGGAAGTGCTGCCGGTGATTCTGGCCGGGAACTGCATCACTTCCATCGGCATTCTGGCCGGACTTGAACCGGGCGAAACCGGCGTGATCTGGCTGGATGCCCACCCCGACTTTCATACACCGCAAACCAGTATTTCCGGCAACATCGAAGGGATGTCGCTCGCCACCGTCGCCGGACATTGTCACGAAGACCTGCGCGGCCGCATTGGCTTCTCCTCGCCCATCCCCGAACACTACATCGCTTTGATCACCCCCCGCGATGTTGAAGACGGCGAGCGCGAGCGCCTGGACAGTTCGCGCATCTCAATCGTCCCGCCGGAAGTTCCCCTCTCCTACGACTCCGCCGCCGAACAGATTTACCTCCACATCGACCTCGACGTTCTCGCTCTCGAAGAAGGCCCCGGCGTTGCTTATCGGGCCGGCGGCGGCCTGCCGGTGGAATCTGCTTGCGCGCTGGTGCGGCATATCATGGCGACTAAGCCCGTGGCCGCCGTCGCGCTGACGAACTACCGCCCCGATCTCGACGAGCAGGACAAAATGCTGAACGCCGCCCTTAAACTTCTAAAAGCCATCGCCTCATGACCCGCCGGACTCTGCTGTTTTCACCACTCGCCACCGCCTACGCGCAAGGCATGCCGCGCGTGGCGGTGATCATGAATGTCTACTTCCCCAACTCGCATTCCGACGTGTTCTGTAGCCGCCTTCTTGACGGTTACCGCTTAAACGGCCAAGGGCATCGTCCGCGCCTCAAGACCGCTTCGTTCTATGTCGACCAGTTCCCGAACAACGACATGGCGCGCGAGCAAGCGGAAGAATTCGGTGTCACGATTTATCCGGATGTCGCTTCAGCATTGCGCCTTGGCGGCGGTAAGCTTGCGGTGGACGGCGTGGCGATCATCGGCGAGCACGGGAACTACCCGCGTACGCCGCGCGGAAATTTCATGTACCCGCGCTATAAACGGTTCGATGAAGTGACAACGGTGATGAAGCAGGACGGCCGCGTCATCCCGCTCATGCACGATAAGTACTTCGGCTACGAATGGGATCAGGCCAAGCGCATGTACGATCGCATCCGCGAGATGCGCATTCCGATCGTTTGCGGGTCGACGCTGCCGCTCACGTGGCGGCGCCCGCCGCTCGAATTCCCGAACGGCATCGAACTCAACGAAGTGCTGGCCGTCAGCTTCTCCGATCTCGAAGAGCACGCTTATCACGCCGTTGAACTCATGCAGGCAATGGCGGAGCGGCGCAAAGGCGGCGAGACTGGAATTGAAAAGATCCGCTGTGTGGAAGGCGAGGAGGTGTGGCGCCTGGCGGACAAGGAATGGTCGCACGACCTGCTGGATGCCGCGCTCCGCCATCGCATCAATAAAGGCTACGGCGATAAAGCGAAAACGCCGCAGGCGATCTTTGTTCGGTATCGCGACGGCCTCAAGGCCACCATGCTGAACATTGACGGCATGACGCGTGACTACCTGTTTGCCGCGCGCGACAAGTCCGGCCGCGTCCACTCGTCCTGCTTCTACATCCAGTTGTACGTTCACAATCACTGGAGCTTTATGGTGCGCGCGTTTGAAGACCTGGTGCTCACGCGCAAACAACCTATTCCGGTGGAGCGTACTCTGATGGCCACCGGCATTACTCTGTTTGGACTCGAATCGCGTCTTCAAGGTCAACAATGGCTCGATACACCGCAACTGTCTGGTATTCATTACTCCTCGTAACTACTCTCTCCGCCGAATCGGTCCAACTCGTCGACGTCGAATCGGTCCGCGCCACGGGTAACCCCGCGTCGTTCCTGCACACGGTGCCGGCCGCGGCCAATCCAGCGGAAGTTAGCTGCGACATCCTCATCGCCGGGGCGGGTGCGGGCGGCTTTGCAGCCGCGTTACGTGCGGCCGATCGCGGGCACACCGTCTGCCTCACCGAAGAATCGAACTGGATCGGCGGCCAAAGCACCGCGGGGGGTGTGTCGGCGCTCGACGAGAATAAGTTCATCGAATTCGCGGGCGGCACACGTACTTACTACCAGTTACGCAACGGTATCCGCGATTACTACCGCCGTAACTTTACGTTATCTCCGGCCGCCGCGGCGCTTGAGAACTTCAATCCCGGGTCGTGCTACGTCTCGCAGCTCTGTTTTGAACCGAAGGCCGGACTTGCCGCGCATGAGCAGATGCTGGCTCCTTACAAACAGAAAGTCCGGCTGATGCTGCGCACGCGAGTCTATCGGTTAGATGTCTCGAATGACGCCGTTACCGCCGCACTGGCCTATAACTTCGATACGCGCACGGTCACCCGCATTCGCCCGCGCTGGGTGCTGGACGCTACCGAAACCGGCGAACTGCTGCCGCTCTCAGGCGTTCCGTACTCCGTTGGTTCCGAACCGGCGTCCGACACGGGAGAGCCGCACGCAGCCGCGCAAGCCAATCCTGCCTGTGTCCAGAGCTTTACGTATCCGTTTGCGATCGATGTGCGTCCCGGCGAGAACCATCGCGCCTCCAAGCCGCCGCAGTACGAGCGCTTTCGCGATTCGCAGCCTTTTTCCTTTCGCATCACATACACAGAGGACTTCGGTTGGCGCGGGTTGTTTCAGTACAAAATGTTCGGTGACGACCCTCCCATTCCGAACAACATGTCGCCCGGCCCGTTCTTTTCGTGGCGCCGTTTGTTAGCCGCAAAAAACTTCACCGGACCGAACGCCCCCGCCGAACTTGCACTCATCAACTGGCCGCGCCAGGACTATCATGACGAATCGCTGCTCGACCGTACGCCCCTCGATACGGCGCGAATCCTGCAACAGGCCAAGCGCGTCTCTCTTGCCTTCCTCCACTGGCTGCAAACCGACGTTCCGCGCGATGACGGCAAGGGCACCGGCTACCCGGAACTGCGCCTTCGCGCCGATGTAATGGGCACGGAAGACGGCCTGTCGAAGGTCCCCTACATTCGCGAATCGCGCCGTATCATTCCGAAAGGGACACGTGTTGTCGAGCAGGATATCGTTGCCGCCTATCAGCCCGGATCGCGTGCGCGCTGGTTCGACGACTCGGTCGGCATTGGGTTCTACATGGTGGATATCCACCCGTGCGGCGCCAATGAACGCGGTCGCATGATGATGCCGCGTCCATTTCAGATTCCCCTGGGCGCACTGATGCCACAGAAGCTCAAGAACTTTCTTCCGGCAGGCAAGAACCTGGGTGTTACTCACCTGACGAACGGGGCCTTCCGGCTGCACCCGGTCGAATGGAACGTCGGCGAAGCCGCTGCGATGTTCGCGTCTCTGTCGATTTCGCAAGGAGCGATGCCGACCACCGCAACGGTCCAGAAGGAACTCGCCAAAGCCGGTGTACCGCTCGTCTGGTTTGACGATCTCCGCATCGACCATCCGGCGTTCAGCGCCATCCACTACACCGCTATCCGCCGCATTTACCCGCTCAGCCGGCACGATTTGCACGCCTCACCCGACGCGCCCATCACACGAGCTGAAGCGGCCGCCGCACTGGCCGCGTATTTCAACGTCGCCACAACCGAACCCGTTCAACTGGCGCTGAATCGCGGTTGGATGGCCGTGGACCACCGCAACTGGTTTCACCCCGACCTGCCTTTCTACTGGACCGACTGGCGCGAAGACAAATTCCCGCGACCGATCCCAACGGTGAACTTCAAACGAACGGGACCGGTTACACGCGCCGAACTCGCCACTCGGCTGGCTCAGTAGCCGTACAATGTATCCTGGTTCCTGAATTCCAGTCGCCACGCTAGAATAGAGGTCTTTATGCGCCTTGCTGCCGGCCTGTCTGCGGCCGTACTCTGCTTCATCCTCACTCCGGCCTGTAAGAAGTCCCGGCCAGGCAACGTCGCGGCGGAGGTCAACAGCCGGCCCATCACCTTCGCAGACCTCGACCGTCAGTACCGCCTGCAGTTCGCTAATACGAATGCGGAGGTGAGTGAAGACCAGCAATCGATTCAGCGGCTGGAAGTGCTGCGCAGCATGATCGACAACGAAATCATGCTGCAACGCGCCGAAAAGCTCGGTCTCGTGGCGACCGATTCCGATGTCGAAGCCAAGTTCAACGACATCAAAGCGCCCTACACACAGGAAGAGTTCCGTAAGCAGCTCGAAAATCGCAAGATTACCGAGGAAGAGTTCAAGGCGCAGTTGAAGCGCGACCTGTCGATCCAGAAGCTGTTCAACAAAGAGATCACCTCGAAAATCTCAATCACCGACAAAGACGTCGCCGAGTTCTATAACAACAACAAAGCGAGCTTCAATCTGGCTGAGCCTCAGGTTCACCTCGCGCAGATCCTCGTAACCGGTCAGCCCGATCCTTCGGTCCGCAACCTGAAAGCGAATAAGGCGCAGAACGACGACCAGGCTCGCCAGAAGATCCAGATGATCGAAGCGCGCCTCAAGAAGGGCGAAGACTTCGCCCAGCTTGCGCAGAACTATTCGGAAGATTCGAACTCCGCACCCAACGGCGGAGACATGGGCTTCATTCCGGAATCGTCGTTTGAGCAGGCACACCCCGACCTGCGGAAAATGGTGGCGGCACTGCAACCCGGTCAGGTGTCGCCCGTGATCCGCACGCCCGAGGGATACCGTATCCTGCGCATCGTATCGAAGGAACCGGCCGGCCAGCGTGAACTGAACGACCCGCGTGTGCAGCAGACCATCCGCGAAACGCTGATTAATCGCAAAGACCAGTTGTTGAAAGCGGTTTATTACGAAGTGTCGCGCAACGAAGCCAAGGTTTCGAATTTCCTGGCGCAGTCGCTGTTCGAGAAAGCCAGCGGCGCGAAATAAACCTTCCTGGCCATACAACCCGGCTTCGGTCCTTTAGACATACCTAAGGCAGGCGACCCGCGGGTTAGGCGGCGATGCTGCTCCGCAAGTTGCGCGTTAGGAGGCCACAGACGCGTTGAGGTGGAAAGCCCCGGCATCAGTTTGGCCTCGCGGCCGGCGAGTGCGCGCTGTTTTCGGCCGCTGGATTGTCCGTCCGATACGATAGCTCAGACGCCGCACTGCGCGGTGAAAGGTTGCCGCCATGTCATCACCCTTCTCCAGAATGAGCACCGGCATTCCGGTCTTCAGATCGGCAGTGATCTGGCACAGCTTGTCCACTCCGCCGCGCGGGCCATTCACATCGGTCAGATAAACCGCTATATGCCGAATTTGGCTACTGTATCGATCGACGGCGAACGCAATACTACGCTCAACAAGGTGCTGAAGCTCATCGTTCCAATCGACACTGCGCGGGCGTACAGAGAGTTCCATTCTTTGCTCCTTATAAGTTGAGTTAATTGCTTCAGCTACCATAACTGCAATCGGGTGGCCAATCACGAACTGCGTCGCAACGCCACAAATATGCGGCCCAGGCGGCTCGATGAGCTGCCTTCGACACGTAGCTGATGCCCGAAAGCGCACAGGGGTGGCCCCTTGCGGACATATCAGGGCGGCGCGGCCCACCGCCGCCGCATCAAACAAACATTGGAAATGATCGCCGGCGCCGACCTTGCGGCACCCTGCGCTATCGGTCGAACGGCTTGCTCGAAGGTCTGGAGGAGCGTGGTGAAAGTTATCCCCGTGCGCGGATGGCGCGAGTTGACGCCCATCGGGTAACAAGCTTGGTGAGTTCGCGGAGCCATAGCACCGAGCTGGCCGCGCCGGCGCAGGCCAGCCAGTCGTTCAAGCTTAAGGCCGTTGTGGAGAATGCCTGTTGCATTACGGGAACGTAGATCACGACCATCTGCAGCAGCAGGGACGCCGCAAGCACCAGCCACAGCCACCGATTTCCGAAAAGATTCTTAAACGCGCTTTCCGCTTCAGACCGGGAGTTGAAGATGTTGAACATCTGCAGCAGCACAATGGTGTTAAAAGCCAGCGTTTGGGCGTAACGCATATCACCGGGCCGGTCAATCAGGCCCCCCGGAAGGCCCGCGTCCAGCATCGCCAGCGTCACGCCCGCCATTATGGCGCCGACGAACAGAATTGCCGCCCACATCCGGCCGGTGATTACCTTCTCCTCGCGGGGACGCGGCGGTTTGTCCATTACGCCGGCGTCGGGCGGATCGAGGCCGAGAGCGAGCGCCGGAGCGCCATCCGTGACGAAATTGATCCAGAGGATTTGCGTGGCGGTCAGAGGAAGCGCAAGCCCTCTTTCGTCGGCTTTCAGCCCTATAACGTTAGCGAGCAGCACACCGAAAAACATCGTCAACACTTCGCCGATGTTCGAGGAAAGCAAAAACACAAGAAACTTCCGGATATTCGTGAAGATTGACCGGCCCTCTTCGACGGCGGCCACGATGGTGGCGAAATTGTCATCGGCCAAAACCATGTCCGCCACACCTTTTGAGACATCGGTACCCGTTATTCCCATCGCGATGCCGATGTCGGCCCTCTTCAACGCCGGCGCGTCGTTGACTCCATCCCCTGTCATTCCTACAACGGCGCCGTTGTTCTGCAGTGCCTCAACGATGCGGAGCTTGTGCTCAGGACTGACGCGCGCGTAAACGGAATTGGCTTGCACCGCCAGAAGAAGCTCTTCGCCGGACATCTGAGCAAGCTCACTTCCGGTCACCGCACGGCCGGTTGTCTGAATGCCCAGTTCCTTGCCGATCGCAGCTGCCGTAACGGGATGGTCGCCGGTGATCATGACAGCGCGTATACCGGCCCGCCGTGCCCGGGAAACCGCTCTCTTAGCCTCCTCGCGAGGAGGGTCGATCATTCCCACCAGGCCTGCGAAGACAAGGTCGCTCTCCATGGCTTCCTCAACCGCCCGATCGCCGCGCGCGGGTTCGGGTAATACGCGATAAGCGACTCCCAGAGTCCGCAACGCATCTTTCGCCAGCTCTTCAATCGCCTTATCGATCTCCGCGCGGCGGGCACTTGTGAGGGGCCTGTGATGCGTCCCCACGAACTCCTCCGAGCACCGCGCCAGGAGCACGTCCGGGGCGCCTTTGGTGAATACCAACGCGCGTTTCTCTCCCGTCGACTCTTTGTGCATGGTGGACATGAGCTTGCGCTCGGACGAAAACGGAATCTCGCCGACCCGGACAAATTGCGCTTCGAGCCGTCCCGGGTCCAAGCCCGCCTTACGAGCAGCCACAAGCAAGGCGCCTTCAGTTGGGTCACCCTGCACGGTCCAGCGGCCGTCCACCTGTTGGAGCAATGCGTTATTCGCCCGGTCGGCGACAGTGAGGGCCCGCTCTAACTCCGATCGGATCGCATCGCTTATCGGCAATCCCGCCGGATCAGTAACAGCTCCGTCAGGATCATACCCCGTTCCGGTCATACACACGGAACCGCTTGCAGTGACCACTTTCCGGGCGGTCATCTCATTTTTTGTTAGCGTGCCTGTTTTGTCGGATGCGATTACGTCCGCTGACCCGAGTGTCTCCACCGCGGCGAGATGCCGGACGAAGGCGTTCCTTCGAGCCATTCGCCGTACTCCGAGCGAAAGAACCGCGGTGACGACTGCCGCCAGGCCTTCCGGTACAGCGGCTACCGCGAGCGCCACGCCGAAGATCAGGACTTCCATGATGCCCGAAAAGCCGCGCACGTGCTCGGCCATGATCAGGGTCGCCACCATTACCACCGCGATGGCAATCACAATCAGGCCGAGCAACTTCCCCGTACGGTCAAGCTGCTGTTGCAGCGGAGTTGTTTCCGCGGGCGTGCGTTGCAGCATCCCGGCAATATGCCCCATCTCCGTCTGCATGCCGGTTGCGACAACAACGGCGGTTCCGCGGCCGTAGGTGGCCACCGTGCCGCTAAAGATCATGTTGTGCCGGTCTCCCAACAGCGTCTCTGCGGGGATGACCGCGGTGTCTTTCGCGACCGGGAGGCTCTCTCCCGTGAGGGCTGCTTCGGCCGTTTTCAGAGAGGTTGATTCGATCAACCGCGCGTCCGCGGCGATTGTGTCACCTTCCTCAACAAGCAAGATGTCGCCTGGGACCAGTTCCGCCGCCGGAACTCTTTGGCGGCGCCCTGCCCGCATGACAGACGCCTCGGGCGGAGTCATAGCTTTGAGGGAAGCGATTGCCTGCTCGGCACGGGCTGTTTGGAAATAGCCCATGCCGGCGTTGAGAAGAACGATCGCAAAGATGGCGATAGCCTCGTACGGCAGTACGGAGTCGCGTTCGTAGATCCACAGAACAGTCGAGATTACCGTTGCGGCCAACAACAGCATCACCAGGGTGTTCTGAAATTGCCAAAGGAACTTCTTCCACCACGGAGGAGGTCTCTCGCCCGATAGCTCGTTTCTTCCGTGTCGCGCCAGGCGGGCGCGCGCCTCTTCCACGCTCAGTCCTTCAACGCTGTCCGTGCGCAGACGGTGAAGCACATCGGCGGGCGACTGCCGGTAGGCGAGTTCCGTTCGATCCTCTGGAAGCATGCTGCCTGGCGTGTTCATGCTTTGAATCTCACAGCCAGCTTATTCTCTCCTGACACCGCTGAACCGCCCACGACCGCGCTGAACAAGTACTTCAGACGTTGCCCGGCCGCGCTACGTTTTCGCGTGACCGCACAACTTCGACGGAGCAATGTGCCCGCGCGGCAATTGCCGATGAGACGCTGCCCAGCAACAGCCGCTCGATACCTCTCAGGCCGCGCGCGCCCACGAATATGCAATCCGCGTTCAAGCGCTCCGCCTCCTCCAGCAGGATCTTCCGCGGCTCGCCATGCGCGACCACGGGTGAAACAGTAAGGCCCGCCGCACATAGTTTCGCGACCGACCGTGAATTGAGTTGGTGAACCCAATCGCTACCTTGTGCGCGTGCATCCGGTCCGAGCGCCTGCGCCGCGACAACCTGATCCACCGCGGTTACAAGATGCACCGTCGTACCGTGACGCCAGTTGCGCGATGCGATCGCCAGCAGCGCGGCCAAGGCATCCGCTGATCCGTCTTCGCCCGCCACCAGGTGAATCGGCGCGTCATCCTGACGAGCGGGATGCCGCGAGATTCGGACCGACGTTGAGGCGTTGTGCAAGACAGATTGCGATACGCTGCCTAACATCAGCCGCCGTAGGGCGGACCGGGTGTGGGATCCAACCACGATTAAGTCAGCCCGGACTTCCTCTGCCCTCCGCACGATGGCCCACGCGGGCGAGTCCGCCAACGCTTCCGCGCGCACGGTCCAATCAGGGAATGCACGCTGAATCATCTGCTGCGCGCCTGTTGCCGCCGACCGGGCCTGGTCAACAGCTTGCATCCCTCGTGCGCGCGCCTTTTCAATGTCATCCACCAGATATTTCGGGGCCGGTTGTTCGTTTAGGCGGTCGCTTGCCGGTAAGATCACGTCGGCCACGCATAACACGACAGCATCGGCTTGTTGAGGCAAGCCGGCTCTCTGGAGATCGGCCAGCGCGGACTCCGGTCCGCTCAGTTCGTCTACCGCGATCAATAGGTTCATGACGCTCACCGTCCTGGTGTCATGTTCGCACGATAAACGACAGTGCTCGACACGCTTGCGGAAGCGGCACAACGACCGGGTCAGGAGTGGCGAGGCGCCAGAGAGAAGTCTAAAACCGGGTTACTTCCGAGAAAGTAAACCGCCCCACCTTCATCGCCGGCACCACCATATCGAACGTCTCTTCACCCGAAGCGCGCACTGCCGGACCTAACTGTTCCACGTTATTAAGTAATTCAATCAATCCCTGATTGAAACGGAAGTTGCGCACGCCGCAAACGATTTCGCCATTCTCGACGAGAAACGTGCCGTCTCGCGTCATGCCCGTCATCATCTTCTCGTAAGGGTCGACCTCGCGGATATACCACAGGCGAGTCACGAGAATGCCGCGACCGGTGCCCGCGATCATCTCGTCGACCGAGGTGTCGCCGCCGGCGATGACGATATTCGTGGGACACTCGCCGCCTTCATTCGGTAGCGGGAATCCGTGTCCGGTCGGCGCTTTGCCTTGTCTCGCCGCGGTCGCACGGGAGTAAGCCACTTCTGCCGGAATGCCTTTGTCCACAAGAGTGAGGCGCCGGCGGGCAACGCCTTCGCCATCGAACGGCGCGCCCGATTGCAGCGGATGGAACACATCGTCAGTTATGGTGATGTTTGAGCCGAATAACTTGTCGCCCAAGCGCTCGCACAAAAAGCTCCGCTGGTCTTCGATGGATGTTGCGGAGAAGTCGGGGACCATCTGCCCGACAAGGTCGAGCACGGCTGCCGGTTCCAGGATGACGGTGTAACATCCTGGTTCGAGTTCACGCGGGTTTCTGGACGCCGCGGCTTTCCGCACGGATTGCCGCGCCAGTGCGGCAGGGTCGATGTCATCGCGATCCACCGCGGACTGCTTCGCCCAACCCGATGAATCCTCGGCCATCGTGGTGATTGAAAATGTTGCGCCGGTCTGGCGGTGCTCGGTGAACACGCCACGCGAGTTCAGCAGCAGTTCGTGCCACTCGGACGTCGAAAAGATCCCGGCTGCGGTCTGTTGCTGTTCGCGCGCAATCTCGATGGCCTCTTTGACGCTGCGAGCGCGGTCGATTGGGGTCGTGTTCGCAGTGCCGGCAGCCCAGCGATTCACGTCGGTGATCCGCTCCGGACCGGCCATCTCCACCAACTTCGGATTCTCTTCCTGCGCTTTACACATGGCCACCGCATCGCCAACGGCCGCGCAGATGGCCTGCTCATCGAGCCTCGTGGTGGTTGCACGCGCCGTTCGCAAACCGATCTGCGCGCGTACCGATACATCGACGCTCCGCTCGGCTACGTTCTGATGAATGGCGTTGTTGGCAAACCGTGTTAGCGCTTCGGAATGGCCCACCAACGTCAGCTCTATGTCGGAACAGCCAAGCCGCCGCGATTCGCTGAGCGCGACGTCGAGTAACTGACGTGCGCGCTCGCCGGTCAGCATTGGTAGCCTCCACCGATCTTGATGTTGGCAAACCGCGCAGGAGAGGCGCCGTGGCCGGTTCCCATCACTTGCTCGGGTTGGCCCTTGCCGCAGTTCGGAACGCCCCATAAGGTCCAATGATCCCGGTTCGCGATGGCGGCACAGTTATTCCAGAATTCGGTAGTGATTCCGGAGTAAGTCGGATTCTTCAGCATGCGTACGCGTTCGCCATTCTTGATTTCCCAGCCGATTTCGCAGCCGAATTGGAAGTTATACCGCTTGTCGTCGATCGACCAGGAGCGGTTTGTCTCCATGTAGATGCCATCGGTGTCGAAGACTTGGTCAAGGGTGTGTGGTCCGGGTTCGAGTGAGACGTTGGTCATGCGGATCAGCGGAATGCGGTTCCAACCCGAGGCGCGCATGGTGCCGTTCGAACGCCGGGCGTTTATGCTCGCGGCGGTTTCGCGAGAGGTCATGTAGCCCACAAACCGGCCGTTTCGAATGATTGGATTGCGTTGTGCCGCCACGCCTTCGTCGTCAAACGCGAAACTACCAAGGCCGGGACCGTGCCCCACCGTGGCGTCGCACACCGCATTCACGATTTCTGAACCGTAGCGGAGTGTGTTGAGTTTGTCGAGCGTAAGAAAACTCATGCCGGCGTAATTGGCTTCCGAGCCCAGCACACGGTCGAGTTCGATGGGATGGCCGATGGACTCGTGAATCTGCAAACCTAGTTGCGACGAATCGAGGATCAGATTCCCGGTGAGTTCCGGACACTGCTCGGCGGAGTGTAGCGCGACGCACTCGCTCGCGACGCGCGGAGCGTGGGTCGGGAAGTCGAGTTCGTCCACCAATTCCCAACCTTTCAACTGGTACTGGCCGCCGAATGAGTTCGGATAAGAGCGCTTCTGGATATCGTTGTTATCGAAGCAGTAGGCCACCATGCCGGCTCCAGTTACGGTGCGAGTTTGATCGATGACGGAGCCGTCCGTGTTGAGAAAGATCTGGCGGGTCCAGTCGAAATGGAGCGACGTTTCGGCCAGAGTGACTTTGGGTTCGCGCCGCATCTCTGAATCCACTTTCAGCAGAAAGTCGAGTTGCTGTTCAACCGGCATGGCGAACGGGTCCACTCGACACTCGGACGTCCAAGTGGCTGTGTGCGCCGGTTCCGGAGCAAGATCGACCTTCGCGGTCTGCGCAGTAGCGCTGGCGGAGGCGATTTCGCGGGCGAGCCGCGCAGCGGATTCGATTCCGCCGCGCGACAGGTCCGAGGTTGCGGCGAACCCCCAGGAACCGTTGCTGAGGACGCGAATACCGATGCCGAACGACTCGTCGGAAGCTACGTGCCCGACCCGGCCGTCTTTGGTTCCGAGGCTCCGGTCGCGCGAATGGATCAGGCGGACATCGGCGTAATCCACACCGGGTCCTGTCGCGGCGTCCAGCGCCAGTTTGGCGATATCATGCATGAGTCTATGGACAGCGTAGCAGGACGATTTCGAAGTGCCCCGGGACTGGTGGGGTTGAGCCGCCGAGGATTTATAGGCTGGTCGCTGGCGAGTTCGCTGGGGAGCTTGGTTCCCCTTGAAGCGGCTGGGCGGGAGACGCGCCAGGCGACTGGTGTGAAAGTGGGCGAGCTGACCCCGACAACCGCCACTATCTGGACGAGGCGGACGCAGCGGTCAGGCCGCCGGACGGACGGCATCGCCGCACGGCGCGAGAAGCCGCTACCCGCTCCGGCAGGCCTCGACACGGCGGCATTTGAAGGGTCATGTCCCGGCGCGGACGGCGCCATGCGGCTGATCGTCAAAACGGGTGCCGGGAAAAAGGCCTGGGCTTCCGACTGGACGCCTGTCGCCGGTGCAACTGATTATGCGCACCTGTTCAAGGTCACGGGCCTCAAGGCGGCTACTGATTACGCGTTTACGGTCGAGACGCGTGGCCGTAAGCTCGACGGTATCTTGACCGGGAGTTTCCGCACCGCGCCGGTCGAGGACGAGCAGACTCCGATTGACTTGGCAATGCTCAGTTGCCAGAAGTATTCGCAGCGCGATGACGACCGCGGGTTCTTCCTCTACGACGCGATCCGGCAGTTCAAACCGCAATTCTGTCTTTCGGTAGGCGACAACGTGTATTACGATTCCGACGATCCGGTGGTGAACAGCACGGCGGTTGCGCGGCATCACTGGCACCGCATGTATAGCCTGCCGCGAGTAGCGGAATGCCTGCGAGTCATACCGGGCTACTGGGTCAAGGACGATCACGACTGCTATTCGGACGATTGCTTTCCCGGCATGGTCACGCCCAAGATGGCGCCATTCACGTTCGAAGAGGGTTTGCGCGTGTTCCCGACACAGGCGCCCTTTGCGGAAAAGCCCTACCGCCGGTTTCGCTGGGGCCGGGGGCTCGAGATCTTTCTGCTGGAAGGCCGCGACTTCCGGACGCCGAACCGTGCGCCCGACAGCCCGCTCAAATCAATCTGGGGTAAGGAACAGAAGCAGTGGTTGAAGGATGCGTTGATGTCGAGCCGCGCGGATTGGAAGCTGATCATCAGTCCGACGCCCTGGGTAGGTCCGGACCGCAAAAACAAGGCTGACAATCATTCCAACGAGGTCTATCGGACCGAAGGGACGGAGATGCGGCGCTGGCTGAAGGAGAACACGCGAGGGGACACGTTTGTGTTGTGTGGCGACCGGCATTGGCAATACCACTCCATCGAGCCCGCAACCGGGGTGCATGAGTTCGGCTGCGGCGCCGCGAGCGATTCGCATGCCAGCGGTACGCCGGGCGAAGACAAACGCTATCATCAGTTCCACCGGGTAAAGGGTGGATTCCTCGCGATCAAGGTGCGGCCTGAGGGCAACACTTCGAAGCTGATTGTCGAACATCGCGACGTCCATGGGGCCGCCGTGTACGGTAACTCCTTTGAACGCCGGGTGTAGTGGCGAAACGAACCCAATTTGCCGCAAAATGAAGCAAAGAGGGTCTTTCGATGCTTTCGTTGCTTCAAAAACCATTGCCGGTGGGTTCGCCGGCGCCCCCGTTTATTCTGCCTGATGAAGAGGGCACGGTCTGGGTATTGAACCTGAACCGGAACAAGTACATCGTGCTGGTTTTCTACCCGGCCGACGATACGCCCACCTGCACCACCCAGTTATGCGAATTGCGCGACAACTGGGACAAGCTGAAGGCGAAAGGCGCCTTGGTGCTGGGCGTCAATCCAGGAACGGCCGAGAGTCACAAGGCCTTTAAAGACAAGCACAAGCTGCCTTTTCCGGTCCTGGTCGATAACGGCAAGCGTATTGCAAAGATGTACAACTCGGGCGGACTGGTCGTGAAGCGGACGGTTTACGTCATCAGCAAGGATGGCAGGATCCTGTTCGCACAGCGCGGGAAGCCGTCGGTCGACGCCATTCTGGCCGCTATTCCTGAAGAAGCCAAACAGGCTACTACCGCCGCGTAAGCAGCTTACGGCTGCTTGATCCAGGCATGGTTGGGGTCGTCTTTCCACGCGCCGTAGGTCCGGCCTTCGCCCGCCAGAATCCACGTGTAGTTGAGCGTGTAGCCGGGGCAGGCCGCCACCGGGTGGTATCCGCGCGGGATCAGCACTGTGTCGCCATGCTGAACCGGGAAGGCGTAATCGAACGGTTCCGGATCGTCGGCGTTGGTGTAGAGCCGCATGAAACCAAAACCCTGCGGCGGGTCGGTCTGGAAATAGTACACCTCTTCCATCGGGACTTCGCCGTCGCCGAACCGGTCGTGTTTGTGCGGGGGACAACTGGACCAGCCACCGGGCTGGTTCACGGTCTCTCCGCAAATCAGGTGGGCGGCAGGGATGTTGTCTGCGATATGTGTGTGGACGGTGCGGGTCCAGTTGTCTTTACCGACTGACTTACTAACGATCTGTTGTCCGTCGATGACGGCTGGCTTTACGCCGCGCTTCCCAAGCGCGCCGCCGATTGTGATGCGTGCGCCGCCGTTGAGCGACCGCAGGCTAATCTTGCACCCTGCGGGCAGGTACACCATCGGGTGGGCAGCACGCAATGACGGCCGGGCCGGAACTTCTGCCGACCATCTGCCGTCAGGACCTTCGCAAGCCACTTCGTAAGCTCCGGTGTAGGAATCGAGCGACAATTCCTCTTCGCCCGACTCAAAGCTGTACTCCGATAGCGAACCGCCCAGTTCGGCGATGGTGAACGAGAGATACTTCAACCCGCCGCCCCGCTTCACGATCGGGTAAATTCCGGGCCGAGTGCCGGGACTTTTGAAGTGCAGTTGCATCGGAATTAGTATAGGCTCACGGCGTGGGCCTGCGGCGGCCCGCCAGCGAAACTGCAATCAAGAGGAGCCCCACGAGCATCCACACCGCTGGTACAAGATCACCAGTGCCCAGGAAACGAAGCAGCCGCATAGGGCCACTATGCGGCTGAAGTTCGATGAGCGGAATAGGGGATCGGTTTTAGCCGATGAGTACTGTCGGCAAAACCAAAGCACTACATTGTTAGCTCTTCTTAGCGCCCGACTTGCTCTTTCTCGTCGGGTCATGCTGCCAGCAGTACTGCTTGCCGGCTTGGGCTTTGCGTTTGCATTGATCGCCATCCGCCGTCTTGGCAATGCACTGGTTGGCGACAGGTGTGGACGCCCCCTTTTTGGCAGTACCGGCCTTGGTGTTATCGGCGGCGGGCGCGGCGATGAGGGCTGTTGCGAGAGCGGCGGCGACAAATATACGAAGGAAGAAGCGCTTCATGGTGCGCTAGTATACCAGCCGCGGTCCTATTGCGAGAAGCGTAGAACTTCCGACGCGATTCGGACGAACGCCTGGTTTAGTTGGGCTGGTGTCGGCGAGTAAATGTAAATCCCCTCTGCCGCCGTGTTGTCGTAGATCGGGCTCGCCGAATCGTTCGCAATGCGCCTCAGGAGCGTTTCTTCCGCTTCGCCGGTGCCGCCCAGGCCGATGCAGTAGATAACCGTCGTAATGTCCGGGTTGAGCACTTTCTGCCGGATTCGGGCGGCGGCGTTGTCGACGGCGTTGATCGACGCCATTTCCAGATTGTCGCCAGACAGTTTTGCCTTGCCAGGGTAGGATCCCCCACTGTTGGTCGTCACCGTCTTATAGCCGTAGATGGAATTTCCGTAGGTGTCTGTATTCGGTATGTACGCGATGTCATTGCCTACCTGACTAGTGCCGGATCGCCAGTAACAGTCATCGCTCGCGCTCTTCGCGGCTCCTGTGTAGCCGATTGGATTCGTAACGAACGCATCGGTCCCGTCGAAGGGGAAGGAATCCGCAGTCGTCTTCATCAAACCGTACAGCCCCCCGGAAGTCGTTTTCGCAATGTATCCGCGGTATTTTTCAGTGACCGGGTTCCAGGACGCCTGATAGTAATACTTGCTGTTGACCCAGTCGTAGCAATGACTCTTGCTGGTGCCGAGTGTATCGACAGGCCAATCCGCAGTCAGCGTGTTCGGTTGTCCGTCCGTGAAGAAAACGATCACGTTTAGCGCTCCTGGCTCGTTTATCGCGACGAGTTGTTGATAGGCGTGCCAAAGCGCTTGAGCTGATCCGGTGCCGCCGCTGCAACCGCCCGGATCGAGCTGGCTTAAGACGCTGGACAGCGATGGACTGTCTTTGAAGTTGACGATCGGAGCATAGTCTACCCGGTCTGACCCGCCAAAGCTGATCAAACCCACTCGATCGCGTCCGTTCGCAAAAAGATCCACAAACGTAACAGCGGCGTTTTCGACATCGTCGCAGGCGCCCGCGGTCTCAAGCGAACCCGACCGGTCAAGCACCAGCATTACATTAACATCGCGCCGCGACGCTTGCCCGGATGCACTCACCTTTAACTCGCGGCCCGACGAACCCCAGCCCAGAATTCGGGTGAAATACGCCGGCGAGTTCACCGTGGCTGATACCGTGACTTTCCTGACCTTGTATTGGGTCTCGTCGAAGGTAATGCTTACTGTTTTTCCCGTCGTGCCGAGCAACCCGTTCGGGAAGTTTGCGTCGAAGTAACGCTGCGCTCGCGCGATTGCGTTCGTTTGCTGTTGCGAAGAGTTGGAACCGACGGCCAGGGTCCGCGCCGAGCCCAGCGCCGCGGCGTCAACTGCCATGGCTAACCGGGCCCGCACGGCATACATGAGCCCGGCGTCGATCGCGAGCCCAACCATTGGTATGAGAAAAACGAGCGCAAGTGCCGTAAAGATCACAACAAAACCCTTGCGCCGACACAGTTTAGAAAATGACGCGGGCATAGACACCATCCGTGTTCGGACTGTAAGATTGCGAGAAGTTCCAGCCGACCGACTTGAAATAGCCCTCCACGAGATATGCTGTCTCTCCACCAGTCATTCCCGTGAGCACTGAAGTGAACCCAGTCGTCGCGGCCGTTGAATTCGTTAGATAATTGGCAGGCAGAATTTCGCCCTTCTTAAATCCGCTACTCGCATCGTCTGCGGCGAGAACGATACTGGCAGCCGGCGTGGCGAAAGCACTTGAACGCAATGAGCTGTTGCCAATCACGTATCGTTGCGTGACCACTGCCTTGTTGTTATTGGTGCAAGCGCTGACGGTCACGCCACCGGCCGTGCACTGTGCGTCGGTGATGTACTCGATACGCGAAAGGATCAAGACCCCGTCCCCTCCGTTTGCGGTCATCCCCAAACCCGATGCCAATCGGACCGCCAAATCAGTGCTGGCCGCGAGCGAGAAATCGAGGTTGCGCACGTAAAGATGTCCAATGTCGCGGACAATCTGTGACACCTGTACCGCGCGGCTGAGATTAAAGCCGAGGTTCACCGTGCCGAATAGCAATGGAAGCAGGACGGCGGCTACCAGCGCAAACTCCACCAGGCTCGAACCGCGTTGAAGCCCCTTGCGGGCACGAACTATTTGCATGGCGCCGACGCTCCTGCCCCCAGCCCTTCCAGACGGTCGGAACTACGTACCGTGATGGTGAAGGGAGAGGCTGTGAATAAAAGGGGAGCCATCCATGAGTATGGGTAGCCTTCCACCGACACTTCCACCAGGTTGCCGGGAGAGTTAGCAGTGGAACTGGTCAACTCGGTAAAGGTGAGCGGGTTGTAATACCGGACCTTGATGTACGCTTGTTTGGTTGCACCGTTCAGAAATCCCATAGCTTGAGTAGTGACGATGTCTTTGATCGAAGCGTCCTGGCATTTGCCGGGTTGTAATTGGTAGGTAATGGCATATCGTGTTCCTTCCCGGACCGCGTGCTGCATGGTTACGCGGAGGAAATGGGCAAAGGCGAAGTCAGCTATGCCGAGAATGAGTGCCATTAGCGGGATGAACACCAATGCCGATTCGACAAATGTATTGCCAGCCCGGCGATGGTGTTGGAGGCGTTGCATGCAATCCCTTAGCGTTTATCGGCAGAACTCGGCAACGTATTAGCATCGAGCGCCGGTTTCCTCACCTGAGGGCGCGTGTTTGTTGCCTTACTCCTGGTGCAATCGTGGGCTACCACTTTCAGCGTTCAGGGGCATAGTGAACCGCATCATTAATAAACGTCAATGTAACCGGCGAAAATTCAGCCGAAATTGCGAAACGAACCCCTCTCCCAACGGGGTTGTCACCCCCGCCGTGCGAAACGAACCCAATTCGTCTGACCACCCCGCCCGTCTATCCTGAAACAGTGAACCGCGATGCGCGCAAGAACCTGGACTGGTCAGGGCAGTTGAACCTTACCGGGTGGTATCACTCGTTCGAACTGCCCGATGGCCGTTTCACAGAAGGTGTTCAGTCGCTCCGCTACCAGCGGGACCGTTATGCACGATTCCCCATTCCGGCCCGCCTCGATGGCAAGCGCCTGCTCGATATCGGCGCCTGGGATGGCTGGTTCAGCTTCGAAGCC
Organism: Bryobacterales bacterium; assembly: GCA_020846745.1. GTDB lineage: Bacteria > Acidobacteriota > Terriglobia > Bryobacterales > Bryobacteraceae > JADLDI01. The sequence goes on from JADLDI010000008.1 coordinate 217,309, forward strand.
GAAAAGCACGGCGCCGCCGTAACAGCTGTCGACTGTATCGAAGTTGCCAACTTCCAGCAGGTCCGCCGGTTGCTGAACTCGTCAGTGGACTACCGGATTCACGACGTCTTCGACCTGCCATCGCTCGGCTGGGAGCCGTTCGACTACGTCTTCTTTCTCGGCATTCTCTACCACCTCCGCCATCCGCTGCTCGCGCTGGAGATCGTCTGCAGCCTAACGGCAGATACGGCGATTGTGGAATCGCTGGTCACTGACGCTCCCGACTGGGAAGCGCACAAAGACCAGATGCCCACGCTCGAGTTTTACGAAACCGACGAACTGGGCGGGCATATGGATAACTGGTTCGGACCGAGCGTGACGGCGTTGCTGGGGATGTGCCGGGCGGCGGGCTTCGCGCGGGTGGAGTTGCTGCATACGGCCGATAACCAGGCGCAGGTGGCTTGTTATCGCCAATGGCTGCCGGTGGCAGAACGCGAACCGGCGCCGGAATTGCTCGCCGCCATTCATACGCGAACCGGAGGCATCAACGTATCGGCCCGGCGCGACGATTATATTGGCGTCAGGTTTCGGAGTGCCCGGGCCGCCATGGCGCGGCCTCATGTGCAGTTTCAGATCGGGCCCTACGGCGCGCACACCGTCTATTTAAAACGGCACAACGACGGAACGTGGGAGGCGAATGCGCGGGTGCCATTGGGGTTGGCCCCCGGATGGCACGATGTGCGCATCCGAACGGAATCGGGCTGGAGCAATGCGGCGCCGCTCGCCGTAGATCTGCCGCTGCCGGAGACGGACTTCGAAATCACCGGGGTAGCTGACGGGGCCACGTGGCAACCGGGACTGATCTCGAGCGGGCATGTTGCGCTGTGGGTGCGCGGGCTGCCGCGGAATGCAGACATGGGGAACATACGCATCGCTGTAGGCGACGAAAAGCTGACCATTCAATACGTCCAGGCCGGCGGTCCAGAAGATGTTCGCCAGATCAACGCCTCCTGCGGGGCACACATTGCCGGCGGCGCGGCGACGCTGGAAGTCTCACTGGCCGGTATAGCGTCAGCAGCCCGTTATGCAGTAACAATCGCGTGAAGCGAAACGCCTTCGGATCGAAACGCGTCGGCTACACTAGGGATGACCATGCGTACACGGCGCGAGATGTTGCTCGGATCGCTCACGTTCCCCTTCGCTTCTCCGGCCCAGGAAGTACCGAACCCGCGAATCGTTGTGGACACGTTCGAGGTTGTAGCTCCCGTCACTGTAGTCGACGCGCAGGGCAAATATGTGAACGGACTCGAGGCCAAGGACTTTGTCCTGTATGACATGGATAAGAGCCAGGAAATCCGGATGGACGTCAGCTTCGTCCCGATTTCGCTGGTGGTAGCCATTCAGGCTAACGAGGCCGTAGAACCCGTACTGCCCGCGATCAAGAAGCTTGGACCGCTGCTTGAGAACCTGGTGATCGGTCAGGCGGGTGAGGCGGCTATCCTTAAGTTCGACCACCGCATCAAGGAGATCACGAACGGTTTCACCAGCGACGGCAAGCTGTTCACCAAAGCGCTGCAGGGCATTATTCCCGGCAGTTCTACCAGCGCCATGATCGATACGGTGTTTGAAGCCACACGCATGCTTCGCCGCCGGCCGAATAACCAGCGGCGCATTCTGCTGCTGATCGCCGAAACGCAGGACAAAGGCAGCGAAGGGCGTTTGCGTGAGGCGCTGCTGTCGGCCCAGGTGAACAACATCATTGTTTATTCGATCAACATCAACCGTTTCATCACCACGATTTCCAAGAAGATGCCGCCTCCGCGGCTCGATCCGCTGCCGCCCGGCGCGCGGCCAGTGCCGCCGGGGGCTCCGCTGACACCGAACACGACGGCGGCGCTAAGCGGATATCAGGGTGCGGCGGGCAACGTCGTTCCGCTGTTTGTCGAGATGTTCAAGCAGGTGAAGGGCATCTTCGTACCGAACCCGTTGGAGGTATTCACCCAGTACACGGGCGGGCACGAGTACTCGTTCATCAACCAGCGGACGCTGGAAGAGGTGGTTAGCAGTTTAGGGGAAGAACTGCATAGCCAGTATCTGCTGAGTTATCGCCCGAACACACAGGACCAGGGTGGCTGGCACGACATCCGCGTAGTGGTGGCGCGGCCGAATCTGAAAGTGCGAACGCGTCCGGGATACTGGATGGCGTCGCGTCCGAACGGGTAGGATACTCGGTTTACCTTTTCTTCGCGTCGCTTGCCGGATCGTACACCGGGGCGTTTGTTTACGTACAAAATCGTTTAGTTAACCGTGTACGGCCACGACCCTCCCATGATAGGATCGTCGGTAGGAGGCTCTCTCACTGGGAATGACTAAGTCCATAGCCACTACTGTCCTCGCGGTAAGCGCACTCGCGACGAGCGCGTTGGCTGCCAACTCCGTGCAAGGCGAATACATCGAAGCGCGTACCGCCGACGTATTCACCGGCGCTTGTTTTGCTAACTCCGAGGTGGGCTCGGTCGGCCAGTTGGCCGTCATGGGCTGGCGTGTCGGCAAGGGTTCTTTTAATGGCGTGAATCTCGATGGCTTGTCGGTTGTGGGTGTTCTGAAGGCAAGCAACACGCTGGGCGACGTTCACACCTCTGCTTACCCCGTCAAATCTGTTCTGATTGTCGATGAGCGCGCCAACGTTGAACAGCGGCTCGCCTTACAAGCTTTTGCGAAGCGCATGGGCGGCGACCTCTTGCAGGACGTCGTGAAGGTAACCTACGCTCCCGTCGACTTCCAGATCGAAGAAAACAATGTGCACAACGCCACGGCGAAGCTGACGGCCGGATCGCTCGCGACGATCGAAACGCGGGCGCTGGGCAAGAAAGACCACATCTGTTCGAACGAAGAAGTATGGTATCTGCCGCTAACGAAGGTTGGCCATGCGATGCCCGCCTACACGCTTGCCCACAATTACAAGGGCGACGGTTTGGGTGGCACATGGTCCAGCCCGGATAAGCGTAGCGCCTTCGTGGCCACGTTTCAGTTGAACGACTAAGTTTCTTTTCCTGGTTTTTCGTCCACTCCTCCGTGAACGATCCTTGGGGCAGAGCTTCCGGCTCTGCCCCTTTCTTGCATGTGGAGTGGTGAAAAAATGGGATCGTGGGCATTAATCGATGGCGCTTAGCGCTTTCAGGCGAGTGGATGGCTCGGCTTCATCGAAGCGAATGAAGGCTTCCTTCTGGCGGCCATTCTCGAGCAGGACGGCGTAGGGAGGGTCGTTGAACTTAAAGACTTCACGAAGTTTGGCCACGTCGTTGGTGATAGTGGCCTTGAGTCCGGTATCGGCCAGAAACTGGTTAGCGAACTGGGGAACGCGAGTGGGAACGCCGACGATATTGACGTTCTTCCACTGATGTGTGGACATCCGCTTGGCGGCTTCAAAGCAGTGGGCGCATTCCGGATCGAAGAAGTAGAGGAAGATGCGGCCGGCAGCGAGCGAGTACGGCTGGCCATTCACCTCGACGGTTTCCGGCGCCTTGAGGCCGGTCTGCTGTGTCATGGTGACGCCGTAGCTGACGCCGGCGAACACGGCAATGGCGCCGAGCACCATTGAGGCGCTACGCAACCCAAAAGACGGAGGCGCCCATTTGCCGGCGATTGCGGCCGCCACTACCATCAGTCCATCAACCACGAAAAACATCGGGCCGACCGTGCGCTTCAGCCAGGGGAAGCAACTGCACTCTTCGCCCCGAAGCACGTTGTACTTGATGCCAATAAAGATCATGAAGACAACAAGCAGCGCGACGAGGACAAGGGCGCCCCAGCGGCGGAAGCGGGGAACGAGAATCAGCACGCCGCCGAAGATCTCAGCGATGCCGACCGCCAAAGTGGCCGGCATGGCGAGCGCGCCGGGAATTTGCATTTGGGTGATCCGGGCGGCCCAATCGATGGGGAAGAGGATCTTCCAACCGCCGGAAACGATAAATAAAGCCGCCATGACCACCGCGCACGCCCAAGCCAAAACGGTTTTCCAGGGCGCGAACTCAAGCGAAGAGGTGGTGACGGAGGTGGCACCGGGGTCGTGTGCCATACTGTCGTCCATGCTCCTTATTTTAGTCCTTGGAGCAACCGTAGTTGCGGCGCCTCCGGCCAATCGCACAGTTTTGGTAGACGAAACGGTTCGGGTTCCGAGAGCGCAGTTTCGCGCATTGCGGATTCCGCTGCAGCAACGGCCAGCGATGGTGGAGTGCGAATTCAAGGTGGAGCAAGGCCCGAACGTGCGGGCGCTAGTGATGACGGCGGACGACGTCGATCGTATGCGCGCGAACAAATCATACAGAATATTGGCCGGCTCAGCAGGAGCACAGCAGGGAACGCTGACCTACCGTGTGATCCGGCCGGGCGATTACATGGTGCTGATCGACAGCTTGGACAACAGCGGACCAGTTTCGCGAGTCCATATCTCGATTGCGCTTGCGTACGATGAGCAGTCTTCGTTCACGCCGTTGACGCTGCCGCCCGCGCAGCGGACGCGGATCGTGGGGGCGAGTCTGGCGGCGTTCTCTCTGATGGCCGGGCTGACCGGAAGGCGCATTCTGAAGGCGGTGCGCCGTCGCGAAACATCTTCCACGGATTTTACTGTTTAGCGCAGCTTAGCCGGCAGCGCTCAGCTAGACTAAGAGAATTTAGAGGATAATCACAGAATGACCTGGGTACTGTTTGTCGCGGGCGCGGTGTTGTCTTGGGGTATGTACGGTCCGGCGCTGCATAAGGGGCAATTGCAGCTGGGCAATCCGCTGCGGGCACTATTGTGCGTGGGGATCGCGTACTTTCTGGTGGGCGTACTGGTGCCGGTGGTGACGCTAAGCACGCAGGGCCAGTTGAACGGCTTCAACACGAGCGGCTCCATTCAGGCGACCTTGGGCGGCGCGCTGGGCGCGCTGGGCGCTGTGTTTATCATTTTTGCGTTCAAATTCGGCGGCATGCCGGTGTATGTGATGCCGCTGGTGTTCGGCGGCGCGCCGGTGGTGAACGTCTTGTTCACGATGCTGACGCACCCGCCGAAGAATCCCATCAATCCCATGCTCTATGTGGGATTCCTGTTTGCTGTGCTGGGCGCCGGGCTTGTGCTTTACTATAAGCCGACCTCGTAGTGACTTACTGGTTGCGGGCAGGAACGGTACGAATGTTCCGGGCTATGGGGTGGCTGATACACGCGTTCACTTACCTTCTGGCGGTGGGCGCGTTCGTTTACCTGGTCGGGTTTTCCATGAACCGGTACACCTTCAGCACAGTAGATTCGGGTTTGCAGTTGCCGCGATGGGAAGCGCTTCTGCGGGACGTTGTGCTGTTGCTTCTGTTTGCATTGCCGCATTCGCTGTTAGCCAGGCGTGTTGTAAAGCGATTCCGCTGGCAGAAGACCGTCTATCTGTTCGCCACGGCGACGACGCTGATCGTGCTGTTTGTGAAATGGGAACCGATCCCGAACCCCGTTTGGTTTTTTCGCGATGCGTGGTGGATGGACGCTATCGGATGGAGCGGATGGCTGTTGGCGCTCTACGCAGCCGCAATCTTAAACCACGCGCACACCTTTGGCTGGTCGACAAAGCCGGCGCGGTTTGCTGCCCCAGGGCCCTATCGTTGGGTGCGGCATCCACAGATGATCGGTGTGACGCTGGGGTTATGGGGGACACGGGAAATGACGCAAGGGCACTTACTGTTCGCCGCGGCATTGACTATCTACGCTTGGATCGGTGTGTGGTTGGAAGAGCGAGACCTGAAGCGCGACTTAGGCCCCGGCTATCTCGCCTGGCGCAAACGTACGGGCGCCTTACTTCCGCGCCGCCGACTTACGTTGGCCGATGGCCCATAGGTGAGTCTTCGTCCGCAGGAAAATCTGTCCGTCAGAGACGGCCGGGGAGCTGAGCGTGTAGTCTTCCAAGTTGTTCTCGGCCAGCACCTCAAAAGCCGGGCCGGCTTTCAACACGATTGTCTGGCCCTCTTCGTTTGTCATATAGATCTTGCCGTCCGCCAGCACTGGTGACGACGTGTAAGTTGCGGGTTTGATGCGCTGCCCGGCGTAGATCTCTTTGCCGCTCTGCAGGTCGAAGCAATAGGCGATGCCGCGGTCGTTGATCATGTAGAGGTACTTGCCGTCGCTTACCGGCGTCGGAACATCCGGGCCGTTCGGCGTTGCCCAGGCGAGGTCCGGCTTGCCGCCGGCCACCGGATGGAAAGCTTGCAGCGGATTTACGCGGGTCGGCACAAAGATCAGGTTCTGGTACACAACCGGCGACGCAACAATGCGGTTCATCGGGTTGCCGCGTGGATTCAACCCGCCGCCACGCCACAGTTCTTTGCCGGTAGCGGGGTCGTGTGCGGTGACATAATCTCCGCCAGTGACGATTACCTGTTTCTTGCCGTTGTGGGTAATCACGGTCGGCGTCGTGTAGGAGTCAGGCGACTCGGTCTGCGCATCGGTGGGGCGCTCGACTTTCCAGAGGGTCTTGCCGGACTTGAGGTCGAGCTTGACGACATACGACGGGTCGTCTGTCTTGAAGCCGTGCAGGACCTGGACAATCAGGCCATCGTCGAGCAGTAGCGGAGACGATCCGTAGCCGTGGTTCAAGCCGAAGCGGCCGTAATCTTTCCAAAAGTCGCGGTGCCAAAGCTCTTTGCCGGTGAAATCGAAAGCTTTCACGTGGCCGTTGCCCGACATCACCCATACTGTCTTGCCATCCGTAACGGGCGATGGCGACGACATGTTGCCCTTGCGCACCTTCTCGTCGCTGGGCGCGATCTGTTGCTTCCACTTGACGTCGCCCTTATTGCGATCGATGGCCCAGAGCCACACGCCATTGTTTTCCGACGTACTCATAAAGATGATGTCGCCCCAAATCACCGGGGTGGAACCGGTTACGTCGGGCATTGGCAGTTTCCAGGCGATGTTGCTCGACGGACTCCAACTGGTGGGCAGCCCCGTCTCTTTCGAGACGCCGTCGCGATTCGGTCCCCGCCACGTGGGCCAGTTGTCGGCAATCGCCAAACCGGTAATTCCTAGCAGAGCTGCGCCAAAGGACACGCCACGATGCATAGCCGTCAGGATATCGCGGGTAGGGTCAGGGCTACAACCGCGGGGTCAACGGGCGGATGCGCCGAGCATCATTTTGCGTGCGGTGAGCAGGGCCAGTTCGAGTGCCTGTTCGTAGTTGAGACGTGGATCCACTTCTGTTTCGTAACGCGCCGCCAGGCCTTCTTCGGTGAGTCCGCGCGCCCCGCCGACGCATTCGGTAACGTCCTCTCCCGTCAGTTCGAAGTGGACGCCGGCCAGCACCGACTTGTTCGCCGCGTGGAGATCGAAGGCCAGTTCCAGTTCACGCAAGATGTCCTCGAAGTACCGCGTCTTGCGGCCCGCGGCGGTGGCGCGAGTGTTGCCATGCATCGGATCGCAAATCCAAACCACCTGTTTGCCCGACTCGCGCACGGTCTCGATCAGTTCCGGCAAACGTTCGGCGATCTTCAAACGTCCCAGGCGGTGAATCAGAACCAGGCGGCCCTTCTCGTTGTCGGGGTGCAATACGTCGATTAGCTTCAGCAGCCAGTCGCGCGTCATACCCGGACCGATCTTAACGCCGATCGGGTTCCGAATGCCGCGCATGTATTCGACGTGGCCACCATCAAGCGCAGCCGTGCGCATGCCGATCCACGGGAAGTGCGTGGAGAGGTTGTGCCAGCCGTGGCGGTAGGGCACCTCGCGCGTCTGCGCCGACTCATAAGTAAGATGAAGCGCTTCGTGCGACGTGAAAAAATCTACCCACTCGATCTCGCCGGGATGCAGACCGAGTACGTTCTCCATGAACCGCAGCGATTCCGTCACGGCGCCGACAATGCGTTCGTACTCTTCGGCCAAGGGCGAGTGCTTCACGAAATCCAGCCGCCAGTATTCGGGATGGTGGAGGTCGGCAAACCCGCCGCGGACCAACGACCTGACGAAGTTGAGCGTCAGCGCGGCACGTTCATATCCGCGCAGCAGCAGTTCCGGATCGGGCCGCCGGGCGCTTTCCGTAAACTCAGGGCGGTTCGTCAGGTCGCCCCGATACGACGGCAGCGTCACACCATCCCGCTTCTCGAAATCCTCAGATCGCGGCTTCGCGTACTGTCCCGCGAACCGGCCCACGCGGACGACCGGCTTCTTCGACCCGTGAATCAGCACGAGGCTCATCTGCAGCAAAATTTTGAGCTTGTTCGTGATCGTCTGCGGATTGCAGTCGCCCAGCCGCTCCGCGCAGTCGCCGCCCTGCAGGATGAAGCGCCGCCCCTCCGCCGCTTCACTGAACTGCGCCTTAAGCTGGTCGATTTCCCAAGCGGTCACGAGCGGAGGCAGTGATGCCAGTTCAGCCGCAACGCGCTCAAGAGACTCGTGCGACTGATAAACAGGTTGTTGCAGGGTTGGCTTGGATTGCCAGGATTCAGGAGACCAGAACGACAATGTTTCAGAGTACCATGTGGTTGCCGCGACGCCCTTCCGCTTCATCATTCCGCCGGACCCGAAGCAGCCGGCTTTGGCCGTGACCGGCGCAGCTCAACCACGCGCGCTCCCGTCGTGGCGTACAATCGCGGCCGTGTGTTGGCGACTAAGTCCGCCAGTTCCGCCGGCCACGGCCGTACCCGTAAGTTGTATCCACCGGCATAAGGCGAAAACGCGGGCAGTACAGTTAACTTGGACGTAACAACAAAGACGGACAAGCGCCGCCGTGCTCCCGCCGCATCTTCGATTGACCACGCCGGATGGAAATGTCCCATCACAAGATGCCCGTCGGGGCAGGCCGGTATGCAGTCGCCGTGTACCGCCACCAGCTCACCAATGCGGAACTCGGTTGGCGCCTTCCAGCCAAAGTCCTTCCACAGTCCGCGGTCGTGATTGCCTCGCACCAGTTGCACCCGTGTGCGCGCCTTCAGCGCAGCCATCGTTTCCTCGATGAGCGCGCGCTCCTCCGGTCCAGGTTTCGGGGCGTGGACGATATCTCCCAACAGAACTGTTTGTTCCGGCGCTAACTCCTCAACCACTTGCAGTAACTTAACCTGTCCGACGACGTCACCCAGCGGCCCTAACTCGCCCCGCCGCCGCTGTGCCCACGCATATCCGAGATGTGGATCGGCTATAAGCAATACGCGCTGCTCCGCCAGCCACAGTCCGCCGCTCGGATGCGCAAACCGGCCGGGACCGACCTCAGTCATCCCATTCCTCGTATAACGACGCGACCATCTCGTCCAAAGCCTTCTCCGGGTCCTGTGCCAGCACGATCTCACGGTTGAAGAATGCGAACAACGGCAGCGCCAGCGGCGATGGCCGCGGCAGATCGTATACCTGCCAGGGGTTCTCAAACACCCGTGCAGCTTCGCGTTCCGCGGAATCCACATCCAGTTCGTCCTGCATCACTTCGCGCACCGTCTCGCGAACCAGCGGATGGTCCGGCTCGTATTTCCGGAATGTTTCATACAGCAGCGATCCGCTCCATGACGCGGCACGCTTCTGCACCGTGCCCTGAAACGTTCGACGCGGCAGCAGCATTCCTGTTTCCGCCACGGGACGAAACCGCCGGCCGAGTAACTCCGTGGTCTCGAGCGCCTTACGCAGAATCTCCCGCCATCCGGCAGGATTAAACCCCGCACGCAACTCATCAATCGAGGGCGCCTTCTTCGCATTGAACGACAACAGAAAACCCTGGTCGATGAAGTTAGAAACTACGCTGCCGATGTCTTCCCCTAATCGCTGCCCAAGCGTCCACGCGAGCGACCTATTCACCGCACGCCCGGCAACAATGTGAAACATGACCATCAGCGTTCGCCCGCGCTTCACTCGCTCCACTAACACGGGCGTGTCGAGCGGAATCGGCGTGGCTTTGTTCTGGCGGCGTATATACGTCGCAACCCGGTCTGCCACTTCTTTGGGCATGGTCCACTTGGAGCGCAGATACTTCGAACATTCGGCCGCGCCCCCTGTCTCCCAAGCGGATTGCAAGCCGCGCCGTAGTTCTAACTCCTCTTTCGCCAGCCGAGCCGTCAGCGACATTTTGCCGCCCATCCAGCGCGGCGTGTGGACGCGTTCACCCGACGCGGGCACGACAACGGCCATATCCTGATAGAGCCGCTTTACCACAACGGCTTTACCCCCGATAACAAATGCTTCGCCTTGCGGGAGCGTAGCGATGAAACCTTCTTCCACCTGTCCCAGGCGGCGCTGGTTGCGTGTCACCACGCGAATCATGAAATCGTCGGAGATAGTTCCGATGTTCAGGTAATACTGGCGTGCCACTTTCTTCGAGGCCACCTGGAAACGGCCATCACGGATAACTATCTTGCCGTAACGCGGACCCGAAACCGTCTGGTAACCGCCCAACACCTTGCCGCCTCCGGCTAAGTAATCGAGGATACGGTCAAAGTCCTGACGTCGAAGGTCGCGGAAGGGTCCGGCGCGTTGGACAAGGGCAAAGGCCTCGTCACAATCCCATTCCCGCTCGATCGACATGCCGAGCAGCGCTTGCGCGAGCACGTCCAGCGGACATTGCGGCACACGCAAGATATCAAGGCGGCCATCCTGAGCGGCACGGCGCAACGCAATGCACTCAATCAGATCGGGCAGGGACAGCGGAACCAGAACACCCGAAGCGACACCGTCCACCCGATGCCCGCTCCGCCCCAACCGTTGCATGGCGCGCGACACACCCCGCGGTGCGCCGATCAGCAGCACCTGATCGACGGCCGTAAAATCCACCCCCAACTCGAGCGACGTCGAACAAACAACGGCCTTCAGCGTACCCGCGCTCAGACCGTCTTCGATGCGCAATCGCTGCTCACGTTCTACCGACGCATGATGCACCTCGATCAGGTCGTCCCATTGCGGCAGGATCACCTTCAGCGCCAGTCCCAGCCGTTCCGCCGCCGAACGTGTAGCGGTGAAGATGAGCGAGCACTGTGCGTCGTTCAGGTGATCCGCCACCGCGAACGCAACCTTATAAGGGTTAAAGCCCGCCGCCGGCAGAACCGTATCTTCGCGCAACCGCGAGATCTCAAGCCGGTGTGTCTTCTTAAGGTCAACCGAGGCGACCGCACACTCGCGGTCGCCACACAAAAGCCGCTGGACCGCTTCGACCGGATATGCCGTAGCCGAAAGCCCGAGCCGCTGCAAACCGGCCGGAGCATGCCCTTCCAGACGTTCGATGGTCAGCGTGAGTAACGATCCGCGTTTGTTCTCCGCGAACGAGTGAATCTCGTCCACAACTACGGTGGACGGCTGCCACGCGTTCGCAAAGCCCCGTTGCGAGAGCAGTGCGGACAGGCTTTCGGGAGTGGTCAGCAGCAGGTGCGGCGGCTTGCGCTGCAACCGCGACCTGTCGGCCGGATCGGTATCTCCGGTGCGAACCTCCACACGCAGGTTAAACCGCTCCGCTAACTCAGACAAGTTCCGGTGCATATCACGAGTTAGCGACCGCAGGGGAGATACATAGACAGCGCGGATCGTATTCGTAAGTGTCCCGCGCCGCGCTTCCACCTCCAATTTCGCGATCACCGCCAGAAACGCCGCCAGCGTTTTGCCGCTGCCCGTCGGCGCGAGAATCAGCGTATTCCGGCCAGCCGTGGTGTGTGGCAGCGCGGCCTTTTGGATGGTCGAAAAGCCGTTCGGGAACCGTTGGTGAAACCAGTCGGCTACCGGACCCGGCGGAAGCTCAGCGGAGCGACGCTTCATACATGCTCCGGACCGTTTCGAGCGTATCGGCTTCGTGCGCCGGCTTGTCCTTGCGCCAGCGGAGAATGCGTGGGAACCGCAGGGCGTAGCCGCTCTTATGCCGCGAGCTTTGCTGTATCCCATCGAACGCCACCTCCAGCACCACTTCCGGTTTCACCAACAGGACCCGGCCAAACCGGTCCGTACCCAGCGTGCGGAGCAAACGAGTCAGTTCGCGAACCTCATCGTCCGTCAACCCTGAATACGCCTTCCCCACGTTCACGAACCGTTCACCATTCCACACTCCGAACGTATAATCCGACAGCATGGTCGCGCGGCGCCCGGATCCCTGTTCGGCCGCCGTAATCACCACGTCCAGCGTGCCAAACGGCTTCTTCACTTTGCACCATGCGCCGCTCCGCTTGCCCGATTCGTAGACAGATCCACGCCGCTTCAGCACCAGCCCTTCATTCCCTCGTTCGCGAGCGCCGCGCCATAACTCGTCGAGATCGTCGGATTCGGTAAGGATACGTTGGGGCGAAACGGTAACTCCCGGCTGATGTTCCAACCGGTCACGCCGCCGCTCGATTGGTAAGTCCAACAGTAACTCGCCGTCGGCAAACAACAAGTCATACGCGAGGAAACCGACCGGTATCTCCGTCCGCAGTTTTTCAGGAACGCTCTTCCGCGCCAGCCGTTGCTGCAGAACCGCGAACGGCAGCGCCCGGCCTTCCCGAAACGCCAGCACCTCGCCATCCAAAATCGCGGAACCCGGCAGTTTGTCAAACGCCGCCACCAGTTCGGGGAACGAGCCAGTCGCATCCTCCATCCCCCGCGTATAGATGCGAACCTTGCCTTGCGACCGGTGTACCTGCGCCCGAATACCGTCGTACTTATCCTCTACCCACCAATCTTTCGGATCAATCGGCGCTACGTCCTCATAAGGCTTCGCGAGCATAAACTCCATTGGATGAAACAGCCGCGCCTCGATCTCGTGTAACTGCCCTCCACGCGCCGCAATAGCGACTTTCGACAGTACCCCCAGCCGGTTGTTCGCCGCGCGCACCTCATCCACCCTAATTCCGCACGCCTCCGCAATCGCTTCTTCCACCATCTTTTCCTGCAACCCAATCCGGTAATTCCCGCTAAACGTCTTTACAAAGTAGCGGAGCGCCAGCGGACGGTGTTGCTCAAAGATCTCCCGCAGCAACGCAACTCGACGCGTGGCCGGCCGCGCGAGCAACAATCGAACGTAATACTCCTCCGCCATCGCCAGCGTCATCGGCGTATCGCCGGGCCGGTTCATCAGCAGCAAGCTGATCGTTTCCCCCGTATCGCCGCAATCGCGATGGCAAACGCGCCACGTCTCAACGTCCCAGCCCGTAGCCTCAAGCGCCGCATCGCGCAGTGTAGCGCCGCCGATCGATAACTTCGTTTCCGACCCTCGTAACACCGGCATTCCTGTCAGAAAGCTCACCGCGCGCGCCAGATCGGAGTCGTCCAACCCGCGCAGGTAATCGGCCAGATAGCCGATCTTTCGCCGTCGCGAGTTAGTGGCGGCCACTCGCTCACATACTTCGGCAAACCGGTCCACTTACTCGTCCGCCTCCGTTTCCGAAAGCGCCGCGCAAGCCTCAAGGCCGCGTTGCCTCAGGATTCGCGCCAGTAGCTCCGTGTAACCATGGACAAGGTCCACCCGACGGGCCCCGCTGCGCTCGATGATCTCCAGCAGTTCTTTGAACCCGGCATGGTCCGAGTAAGGAATCAACTCCTCCGCACCGGCACGCGTCCGGGCGTTCGCCAGCGCAGCCCAACCCGATACATACGCGATGCGGATGTCCTTGCCCGCCGCCTCCAGCACGTTGCGCATCCCCGGTACGACAACCAGCGCCTTATTGGACCGCTGCCGCGGCTCGTACGGCTCCCACCCATCGAAGCCGTAGCCCGCCTCTTCGTACACGGGAATGTACCGCGCAATCGCCCCGTGTACCGCCGTCTGAATCCCCGCCGAGCACAGCACATGCGCGATCTCCTGTCCGCGGCCCAGCGGGTAGCCCAAGAAAGCCGGCGTCCCCCCGTCGGCCAGCGTTTCCCGCGCGAACTGCACAATGCGTTCGCGCGCCTGCTCACGGCTTAGGAAATGATAAATCGGCAACCCGAACGTGCTCTCGATAATCAAGCGGTCGCACGGCGCGATCTCCGTCCGCGGCCCGCATAGCGGTTCGTGCCACTTGATGTCGCCCGTGTAGACCAAGCGCTCGCCGCCGAATTCCACCAGCAACTGCGCCGCCCCCAGAATGTGACCGGCGGGGACTGCGGTGCAACGCGCCCCGTTCACCTCAAAGCTCTCGCGATAATCCACCGGACACAGCCGCTGCGGGACCGACTCCTGTTCCGTCCAACGCATCCTGTACAACCGCAGCGTATCCGGCGTTCCCCAAGCCTCGCTGTGCAACCCCCACGCATGATCGGAGTGCGCATGCGACAGCCATGCCTTGCCCCGCGCCTCCCGCGGATCGAGCCACAATCCGATCTCCGGCAGGCATATGCCGTTCGCTTGGAATTCGACCTTCACTTTATCTTTGGACGCACCTGCTTCTTCCATGATGCACCGTGTTTGGTAAACGCCACTCGTTGGGACGTAACAATACCGAATGTAAGTACCTCTAAAGGTTGCGAGCCTTTTTGCGAAGTATATGAGAGCTCTCATTACCGGTGGATGTGGGTTTATTGGTACGAATACGGCCGACCGTCTGGCCGGAATGGGATGGCACGTCACGCTTTACGACAATTTTGAACGGCGCGGCGCCGAACGCAATCGCGACTGGCTGCGTTCCCGCCACGCGGTCCGAATCGTCAGGGCCGATGTCCGCGACCACCGCAACCTCGAAAGAGTCGTCGCTGACGGTCGTTTCGACGTCGCGATCCATCTTGCATCGCAAGTCGCGGTTACTACTGCCGTCAAAAACCCGCGGCACGACTTCGAAGTCAACGCCGGCGGCACGTTCAACCTGCTAGAAGCCGTCCGTCAGCACTCGCCCGAAACGATTGTCCTAAACGCTTCGACCAATAAGGTCTACGGCAAACTCGCCGATCTTCACGCCGACGAATCGGCCACGCGCTACGAGTTGCCGCGACTGCCACACGGTGTCCCCGAAACACAACCGCTCGACTTCCACTCGCCCTACGGTTGCTCCAAAGGCGCCGCCGACCAGTATGTAATGGACTACGCCCGCATCTATGGCCTGCGCACCGTCAACTTCCGCCAGTCGTGCATCTACGGGCCGCACCAGTTCGGCATGGAAGACCAGGGCTGGGTGGCCTGGTTCTCGATCGCGCACTCGCTGGGCCAACCGGTCACCGTCTACGGCACAGGCAAGCAGGTGCGTGACGTCTTGCACGTCGACGATCTAATCGACGCCTACATCGCCGCTATTGACAACATCGACACCGTTGCAGGCATGTCGTTCAATATCGGTGGCGGACCGCACAACACCATCTCGTTGCTTGAACTATTCGATTTGCTGGAAGCGGTGTCCGGAAAGCCCGTCGAGCGGTCGCTTGCTGCCTGGCGCCCCGGCGACCAGCCGGTCTACATCTCCGACATCCGCCGTGCGGAACAGATGCTCTGGTGGACCCCGTCGCGCGATGCCCAAGCCGGTGTGGAATCACTCTGGAACTGGGTAACCGCAAATCGCTCGCTGTTCACGACTGAGCGGGCCGTAGCCGTCGCGTCTTAGCGCCTGATAAAAGCCTCTTAACCGTGCGCCTGCGCGTACCGTGTCATCGCCCGAACGTTCTCATCCGGCGTGCCCGGTGGAACTTCGCACCCGGCTCCGACAATCCACGGATGTCCCGCCTGCCGGTGACATTCCGCCAGCGCTCGCTCGATCGACTCAGGCGTACCGTCCCGCAGCACTCGAACCGGGTCGATGTTACCCAGTAACACCTGCGGCTCCGGCATCGCCGCACGGGCAACGTCCAAGGGCGTGAAGAAATCCAGATCCACGATCTCAGACTTAGTTTCTCCCATCCCCTTCACGAGCTTTGCCGTCTTGCCGCAGATATGGAGTCGCACCCTACCGCCCATCTCGTGTATCCCGTCGATCAGCTTCTTCTCGTAAGGCAGCACATACTCGTGATAGAGCCGCGGACCGATCAACGATGCCGCCGCATCGCCGATCCCGATATGGTCTGCCCCCGCTTTGATCTGCTCGCGCGCGAACGCTAACTCCATCGCCACCGTGAACTCAAACAGATCGCGCACAAATGCCGGGTCGTCGTGTAAGTCGAGCATCAGAGTATTGAGGCCGCGCAAGTCCGCCGACATCGCACATGGGCCTTCCACCCAGCCTTCCACCATCAACTGCCCAGCCGAGCGTTCTTTCAGCAGCGAGACGCCCGCCACCCGGTCTCCCATGCGGCCGCTAGACACATCAGGGATCTTCAAGCCGGCCAGAGTAGCCTTATCGGCCAGCAGCGCTTCCGACTCGTTCACCGCCGGCGGTTGATCCTCAAACCACTCCACACGCGCCCCGAGATCGGCCGCCTCGCGCGCCGGGTCTGATATTACGGACACATAGTCGAACTCGAAGTCCTCCGCTGTCCGCATCTGCGCCTCAGCCAGCACCCGATGATCCTTCACATACCGCAAATACGGCACCCCGATGTGCCGGCTCGCGAACATCATCGTGATCGGCATCAGCGGCAGATGGTCCACCGGCTGCCCGGCCAGAAACGCAAGTACCCTCTCTCGACCGTTCATGAGTCGACTCCGGAAGGCGTAACCTTCACGATCGCCTCATCGTAAGTAACTGCCGTCGACCCGCCCGGCGGCACCACTAAGAACAACTCCGGATCCCAATTACCCGACAGTAAAGCTTCAAACCAGGCCAGACTTCCGGCGGTCTTCTCGTAAGCCCACCCCTTCGCCACAGCCTCTTGCTGTGCCGCCGCCTCAAACTGCGGACCATTCTCCAACCCTGTCTCGATGTACACTAACTGCCGGTACGAATGCTCATAAGCGTGCATCTGCTCGTAGAGATAGCGCCCGTCGTCTTCGCCATACTTCGCGATCCACTGCTCGAGCGTATCCTGAAACCCCCGCATGGTCCGAAACTCGGCCAGCATCGATTGGTTCAGTGCCTTGCCGCGTTCCAGCCACCCCGTCGACCGGAAGTAAGTCCCTGGATTAGCTTCAAATAACTCCTGATATCGCGCCCTGCTGCCCAATAACAATGCAATGCAATCATGCGCCCGCGGCAGCACCAGCGGAATCTTCGGCGCAGTAATCTCCGCCAACCCGTTCCCGCACAGCGCATACCCGAGCAGGATCGCGTCGTAGTTCGTGCAGTCTACAGCATCGATCTGTTCCTGCATCTTCTTGCGCATCCCGAGGCCGCCCAAGTCGTGCAAGCCTTTCGGCAGAAACTGCACGTCCACCGGATGCGGCGAGCGCGACACGGCATGGCACAGTTCCCGCAACAGAACTTCGCAACCAATCAGCAGGAGGCGCATTATAGGGACCGTGCAATCGCCCGAATAAAGTCAGGCGTCGTCCCGCAGCAGCCGCCCACAATCCGCGCGCCGGCTTCGATCAACGCCGGCACCTGCGCCGCGAAGTCCTCAGCCGACGTGCGATACACAGGTTCGCCGTCCACAATCTCAGGCAAACCGGCATTGGCTTTAATCCACACCGGCAGCGAAGTGGCCGCCGCAATCCGCCGCGCCAGCGGCACAAACGCCTGAATGCCGCTGCCGCAGTTTGATCCCACAGCGGACACTCCCGCCTCTTCCATCGCCGCGACAACCTGTTCGGGCGTAGCGCCGGTCATCGTCCGGTCGCGATTCCGCCCAGCGTCGAACACGAACGAAGCCACCACGGGCAATCCCGTCGTCAACGCGGCCTTCACCGCCACGCGAGCCTCTTCCACGTCGCTCATCGTTTCGATCAGCAACGCGTCCGGCTGCGCCGAGGCCATTGCGGCCGATTGCTCGACAAACGCGTCGAACAACTCCTGTTCCGACACTTCGCCCGCCGCGTACACCTTCCCCGTCGGACCCATCGACCCGAACACGAGCGCCTTCCCCGTCGCCGCGCGCTTCGATATCTCCACGCCCGCCCGGTTGATCGCCGCTACTTCCGCGGCACAGCCATATTCGGCCAGCGTGATCGCATTCGCGCGAAACGTGTTTGTCAGGATGACTTGCGAGCCCGCATCCACGTAAGCCTGCGCCACCCGCTCCACCCGTTCCGGAAACAGCAGGTTCCATCGATCGGCCACGTCCGATGTGTCCAGGCCCATGCGGATGAACTGCGTTCCCCACGCGCCGTCACTCACCACCACGCCGGCCGGAAGAATCTCCGCTAGCTTCACTGCACCATCCCCGTCGCAGCCTTTTCGGGGACCAGCATCCGTGCCATCTCCACGGCCACGCGCGCGTTCTCGCCATATCCATCCGCGCCGATCTCCGCGGCAAACCGCGCCGTCACTGGAGCGCCGCCCACCATGATCTTTACGGAATCGCGCAGCCCGGCCGCCTGAAACGCGTCCACCGTCTTTTTCATCGAAGGCATCGTCACCGTCAGCAGCGCCGACAAACACACGATGTCCGCATTGTGCTGCTTCGCCGCTTCGATAAACCGTTCGGGCGACACGTCCGCCCCGAGGTCGATCACCTCAAAGCCCGAGCCTTCGAGCATCGCGGCCACCAGGTTCTTGCCGATGTCGTGCAAATCGCCCTTCACCGTGCCGACCACCACTCGTCCGCGCGGCTGCGCGCCGCTTGCCACCAGCAACGGCCGGATCAACTCGAGCGACCCTTTCATTGCCCGCGCCGACAACAGCAGTTCCGGCACGAAGTAGTCTTCGCACTCATACCGCCGGCCCACTTCGTCCATCGCCGGAATCATGTACTGTGTCACCAGCACCACCGGATCGGCGCCTTCTTCCAGGGCCTGTCTCGTTGTATCGACCGCTAACTTCGTGTTGCCGTTGAGTACGGCTTCATAGAGATTCTGCAGGTCAGCCATTAGGACTCCTTGCCACTAAAATTCGTGCACTGCCTCAAGCATCGCCACGATGTTTTCCACCGGCGTTTGCGCCTGAATATTATGAATCGAATTGAAAACGAAACCGCCCCCGCGCGAGAAGATCTCGCACCGCCGCAACACCTGCTCGCGCACCTCACCGGGTGTGCCAAACGGCAGCGTGCGCTGCGTATCCACGCCGCCGCCCCAAAACGTGAGACGGTCGCCATAAGTCGATTTCAGATGTTCCGGGTCCATTCCCGTTGCCGAGCATTGTACGGGATTCAGAATGTCGAATCCAGCGTCTATAAATGAGTCGATAAACCGCTCCACCGCCCCGCAGGAATGTTTGAACGACTTCCACGTCGTATTCCGGTGAATCCACTCGTTCACCCTCTTGTAATAAGGGAAGTAGAGGTTCCGCAGCGTGGAAACCGAGCAAAATGTCGAGGTCTGCGTGCCGAAATCCGTCCCGCACACGAACACTGCATCCACGTTTTCGCCCACTGCCTGCCAGATACGCTCCAGATTCGCGATGCCCACTTCGCATTGCCGCTCGAAAATCGCGTGGATGTAGTCGCGGCGGCTGGAGGTGGACATGTACCACTCGGCCACATCGCGGATCCCCTTCGGATGTTTAAGAAACGGCGCCGGGACGAGGGCAATGTCGCCGAACGCCGTACCACCAAAGCCGGCCAGCACCGCGCGCCCGGTCTTCACCGCCGCGCATGCCGTCTGGCGCAGATGCTCAACATCCTCGTCTGCGATCGGTTTAAACTCTTCGCAATTGTCTTCCGGGTTCAGCCGCTCTTCCTCAATCGGTTCCTGCCGGATAATCGCATCGAAAAAGTGGCCGCCCTTCGGCATCCGCCCGCTCGGCGGTACCGAGGTGTCGCCTTCCGGATAAATCAGCGTGTCGCCATTCGTGTCCGTCGTCGTCCGGAACCCTGCGGGCACCAGCACCGTCAATCCGTTAAACTCCCACTCGCGCCAGTGCTCGTTCGCGAACCCGAACATCGTCTTCCGCGCGAAAACTCCTGTGACGTCCAGGCCCATCGCGGCCGCCAGATCGTCTTCCACCAGCCCCAACATCTGGAACGGTTCGTGCACCGTAATCGGCCGGTTTTCGAGCCCATAGTGCTGCCTAAGGGCCGCCACACACGACACGTGTATGCCCGTAACGGCAGAGCCGCCGAAGTCGATGGGAATCCTGTCTGGCGTGCGATGAGCAAGCGCAGTACGGACACGGTCGCGCGAGGCCACGCGTGGACCGAAGCACGTCGAATGCCGCGCCAATCGCCCGCTAGATCACCGTGAATCGGGTGAGGATGCGCAGCATCGACGCGAGACTACGCCTACAGTGGGTCCAAAGACCCTTTTGCGGGCGTTAATCTCTGGTTACCGGATTGCTCCGTTTCCCCCCATGCGGACCCAGGAACAGGATCGTCGCCAGTTCGTGAATCGTGGCCTCACTGCCGCTGGAGGTCTCCTGATCGTCAAGCCCGCCACTGCTTTCGGCTCCCAGGCTAACTCGGCCTTGGAGGTCGGCATCGTCGGCTGCGGCGGACGCGGCACGTGGATCGGCGGCTTCTTCCAGGAATTCGCCGGAGCCCGCATCGTCGCTCTGGCTGACCCCATTGCCACCCAGTTCGACGCTATCAAATCGAAACTCCACCTGGACAGTCCCCGCACCTACGGCGGCCGCAAAGGCTACGAGGACTTGGCCGCCTCCAACCTCGACGCCGTGGTCATCGAAAGCCCGCCCTATTTCCACCCCGAGCACGCCGAAGCCGCCGTCGCCGCCGGCAAGAACGTGTTTTCCGCCAAGCCCATCGCGGTCGACGTGCCCGGCAGCCAGCGCTTCCTGCGCGCCGGCGAAGCCGCCGCCAAGAAGGTCAACTTCTGGGTCGACTACCAGACCCGCGCCCAAGCCGCCTTTCAAGAGGTGGCCCGCCGTGTCCACGCGGGCGACATTGGCGATCCGGTGCTAGGGCACGTCTACTATCACGGCGGCCGTAACCAATTCCATAAAACCGAAGGCCTGTCGCCCGCGATGGCGCGGGTCCGCAACTGGCTCCACGACAAGGTCCTCTCCGGCGACATCATCGTCGAACAGAACGTCCACGTGATCGACGTAGCCAACTGGTACCTGCAAGGCCATCCCCTTCGCGCCTGCGGCACTGCGGGCCGCAAAGCCAGGTTAGACGGCGATGTCTCCGACCATTTCATCGTCACTTACTGGTATCCCGACGACGTAAAAGTCGATTTCTCCAGCGTCCAGTTCTCCAAAGGTTACGGCGACCTCTGCATTCGCCTCTACGGCAGCCGCGGCGTAGTCGACTCCCACTACGGCGGCCAACTCCGCATCACCGGCGAAAACCCCTGGCCCGGAGTAGACAAGGATCCCACGTTCCGCGACGGCGCCATAGCCAACATCAAGAAATTCGCCGAGGCCGTCCGTGGAGGCGAAAAGATCAATAACGTAGCCCAAGCCGTAGAGACCAACCTAACCGCCATCCTTGGCCGCACAGCGGCTTATAAGGGCGGCGAAGTAACTTGGACCGACATGTTACGTGATGGAGAAGGTTGGGACGCCCAAATTGACTTCTAAAACCTGTCCGCCGCCCCTGCAAACCAGCACGACCCGGAAACGGAACCGCAACCGTTAGGGCGCGGGCTCGACCCACTGGAGCCGGGCGGAGACACGACTAACCGCGCGTTGCACCCTGCGCCCCTCCTCGACGAAACGGGTGGAAAAGGACTTGACAACCCGAAAGGCCTTTGTATACTTTCGGTATAATTCGGAAGGTCCACGCCTTCCAGGTGATTATGGACTCACGCCTCTTCCTGGCCAAACCGTTCCAACTCTCCAGCCCGACTCAGGTTATCAAGGCTCGGCTCCGCAAGGGCGAGTATCAGGTGGTGCTCCGCGAATCGCCTTTTGAGCCTGATAACCCCGAGGGTGGCGACCGTGGACGGATCGAAGGACCGCACGGCACGCTGAGCGTACGCCGTGTCGTGTGGGACGGCAATCAGAAGGCGGCGATTCACAGCGGCGACCTTACAGGCGAGTTGCATGCCGGCGAGGACGTCGTGGCCAAAGTGGATGAAACGGTCCGCCGGCACAACGGCGCCTACCATACGGTGTCTCATCTGCTGACGTCCATCGCCCGCGAACGCTGGCAGAGTGATTTCCTCGGCAAGCTGACGCTCACCGAAAGCGGCGGCGACCTGACGCTGTTCGGCCAAGCCGCGCGAGCCGCTGCCAACTGGCGCGAAATGGCCGAACCGGACCGCTATCTCGGTGCAGACATTCCGGTCCTTATATACAAACTTTCGCGAACCGAGGCACTTAACCGCTGCGGCCAGTTCTTCGACAGCGTCGTTCCCGACTCGGTAGCCGAGTGGCGCGTGGTCCAATTCCAAGGGATCGCTTTCCCGCCCATCCCCTGTGGCGGTGTCCACTTGCCCAACTTGAACGTCCTCCGCGGCGTCAACTTTACCCGCTCCCGCGTATCGGGCGACGACCTGGTGCTTGAGTACACATGCGACTACATACCCGCTTAACAATACTGACCTTGGCGGCATCCGTCGTCGCCGCCGCCGCGCAACCCGTTACGTTGCACGTCATCCCCAACACGCACGGCACCGTGTCGGGCTGGCTGGTGGACTTCGACACCGAGCGGAACTATGTCCTCAATAACTACCTGGCCCACCTCGACCGCGTAAAGGCGGACGACACCTACCGCTTCGCCTGGTCTGAGGCGCCGAACCTTATCAACCTGATGCAGTTCGCCCCGGAACGCCTGCCCGAACTCAAACAGCGCCTCGCCGAGAAGCGGGTCGAACTGGTCAACGGCTTTTTCCTTGAACCGGACATCAACCTTTCCGGCGGCGAAGCCTTGCTCCAGGCTGGTGTACTCGGGCTCAAGTGGTATGAACAGGTGTTCGGCTTCCGCCCCCGCCATGCCTGGATGATCGACATCACCGGCGGCCATCGCCAGATGCCGCAGATGGTCAGCGGACTCGGCATGGAGTCGGTCTTCTTCAACCGCAACAACCCCACCCAATCCGGCGCATTCTGGTGGGCTTCTCCCGACGGCAGCCGCACCCTCGCGCTAGTCAGTGGACACTATATGGAGCTGGGAGGCAAGAACTCGCTGTTCACCTCCAAAGAGCCGCTCACGGACGATGCCTTCCAAGCCATCGCCAAGATCATCGAAGCCAAGCGAGCTTATCAGCCGGGCAAAGCCGTGCTGTTCTCGTTAGCCGGCGCCGAGGACTACAGCCTGCCGCCCGCCCGTGAGTCCTACCCTGCCGAGTTCCTCCGCGAGTGGACCCGCCGCTATCCGGACACCAACATCCGCTTCAGCATTCCCAGCGATTACGTCGATGCTTTGCTGGAGGAAGTAAAGGCGGGCAAGACGAAGCTCCAGGACTACTCAGGCGACACCGGCTACGCCTGGGACTCGTTCTGGATGAACATGCCCGAAGTGAAGCAGTACTATCGCAAAGACGAGCACCTGCTACAAGCCGCCGAGACGTTGGCGACAGTAGCATCGCTGAAGGCCGGCTTCACCTACCCCGCCCAGACGTTCTACGACTCCTGGATCAACATGCTCATGAACATGGACCGCAACACGCTTTGGGGCGCAGCCGCCGGTGTCGTGTTCAAAGACGTCGAACACTGGGATGCCTGGGATCGCTTCTCCTCCGTCGAGGAAGCCAGTACCGCCACCTCCTCTGCGGCACTGCGCGAACTCGCTGGTGAAGGCGACGCCGTTGCCCTGTTCAACCCCCTGAACTGGAAGCGCGACGACCCGCTGCTGGTGTCGCTCCCCGCCCGTCGCGGGCTCGCGGGAGCAACCTGTGAGACCCTCTCCCCCGACGGTCGCGCCATCTGCGCTGCGCAACTTCCGCCCGTCGGCGTACGTCCCTTCGCCCTCACCGAGACCGCACCCCCTCGCCTCGCGCCCACCAAATCCGCACAGGTCATCGAAACACAGTTCTACTTAGCCTCCGTAGATGCGACGGGCGCTTTGGTCAGCCTGAAGCTGAAGCCGGCCGGAACCGAGTTGCTCGGTGGCCCGGCCAATGTTCTCATCGCCGAGGTGATGGCCGGGACGGGTAATAGCGCCGAGCACTTTATGGCGTCGCGGCCCAAGCGCCGCCAACTCGACCTCGCTTCCGAGGACTGCGCCGCCCCTCCGCGCCGAGCCTTTGAAGACAACTTCCCCGCCGGCGTTCGCGTGTCCAGCGGGCGCTTGGCCACCGTGGTCCAAACAACATCGGCCTTCTGTGGCGACTCCCGCATCGAGCGCACCATCACCTTCTATCGCGACCACCCACGCATCGACTTCGACACACGCCTCGACCTTCGCAAAGAAAACGTATTGGTCGCAGTCGATTTCCCGTTGGCCGGCGATCCCGTGGAACGCACCCGTGGCATCCCCTACGGCTACTCTTCCACTGACCCGCGCCAAGGCGGCAATGCCATTCTTCCCTCGGTCCGCTGGTCGAACTATCAGCTTCCCGGCGGCGCGGGCGTGGCCCTGCTCGACCGCGGCCTCGCCGCGCACGAACTGAACGGCCGCACCGTCACACTCGCCCTTGTGAATGCGGTCAGCCAGTACATGAAGAAGCCCAACGACATCCTCCGCGGACAGAGCGGCGCTCGAGCGGCTTCCTACGTCCGGTTCTTCAAAGAGTATTCCTATGCCCTCGTTCCCCACGCCGGCTCGTGGCAGGATGCGGATATCGCCCGCAAAGCTTGGGAGTTCAACGCGCCGCCGGTGATGGTCACGGGCGCGGCAAACACCTCGACGGAACCGATGATAGAAACCTCCGATAACATCATCGTTGAGGCGATTCGCCGGGTCGGCCGCAACATCGAAATCCGGCTGGTTGAAAGCAAGGGCCTCGCCGGCGCCGCCGATATCACGATCCGCCTGCCCCATCGCGGCGCCGCCCTCACCAATATGATGGGCGAGAAGCCGCAACCGCTCGCCGGCGGTCCCAGCTATAAGTTCCCCCTTCGTCCGCAGCAGATCGTCACGTTGCGTCTCGGCGCCCCGTCAGCGGTTGCCAGTCCAGTTGTAGTACGCGACTGGAGTTCGCTGGCGCCGTTGGTCAAACGCGAAGCCCTTAAGCAGCGGTTGCTTGAGAAAGGTCATCCCGGTAGGTAGGGCCGCCTTATCTTATTGCGATAGTACGTATTCGGCCAGGTCTTCGATCTGGCGCGGTGTCAGGTGAGATGTCTTGCCGTGCTGGTCTTTCGGGTTCTTCACGGTCAGCACGTCGCGCATGGTGGCGGCCGAGCCATCGTGCAGATAGGGCGCGGTCCGCCAGACTTCGATCAGCGTTGGCGTATCAAAACGGTCCTTCGCCTTATCGAATCGCCCTTGCGTGCCGGTGTCATATTCCTTCAAGTTGGTGAACAAAGGCGTTGGATGACACGCCGCGCAGCCAACTTCCTGGTTATCGAACAGTTCCTTACCGCGTAGTGCGGCCGGCGACAGCTTGCCCTTCTCGAGATGAGGGCTCGGCACCGGCTGAAGCGACTTCAAGTACTCGTCCAGCGCGGTTGCAACGTCCCCCGGTTGGACGGTAAACAGGATGTACTTGATGCCGGCCCTAACTGCCACCTCGGCGCTCTCGCGCACGCCGAGACTCATGGCCGGCGGCGTCCGATGCGCCAGCAGCAGGCTCCGGTTGTTCTTCGGGTTGTTCATCCCGTCGTTCAACAGGTCCCAATTGAGCGCATCCGTACGTGCGCCGCCCGGATGGCAGCTCGAACAGCTCTGCCATTGCTGAAAGCAAAGAGTGGCGTCGTGGAAGTAGAACTCCCCCTGTCGTACTACCGTCATATCGGGCTTCGGGCCCAACCGCACCGACTCCACGAACTGCACGGGAGCAGCCCAATCCATCACGGAGAGGGTGTCCGAAAAGTAGTTGCCCAGGTAGGCTTTGGTCCCGATCACCGCCACCGGACGCGGTCCGCGATCACCCTCGGGCAGTGCAACCCGCTTGCGCACTCCGGCTAGGAACGAAAAGTCATTGGGCACATCCGCCTGGACGCGCGAGGCGGCAACGAACTCAGCCTCTTTCACGCCCTCAGCGGCGGGAACCTGCGCGAGCTTCCGCAGCAGGGCGGCGAAGTCGACGATGCTCACCTCGTGCGACCCGGCGTGCGTTATGAGTAGCGTCCGGCTATCCGCCGACCACGCAACGCCCCACGGATTGGCCGCGCCCGCTCCGGGATCGTCCAGCAGCACCGTATTGACGATCCGCATCCTGGCTACGTCGATGACGGTACCGGCGTTGTTATTGATCCAGCCCCGGTCAAGCTGTGTGGTCGGCACCTGTGTGCGGGCCAGGATGTGTGTCACGAACGCGTACTTCCCATCCGGTGATATGCGGATGTCGTTCAGCGCCCCGCTGCCCGCCGGCAGCCGCAGTTCTTTGACAACCTTACCCGCCGCGGCATCAATGACACTGATGGCGGCCGCCGCATCGTCTACATCGGCGCGCCCGTTGTGCAGGTGATTGGCCACCAGCAGGAATTGGCCGTCTTTTGAGATGGCGGCGGTAGTCGGCTCACGCTGCACCCGGATCCGGCGTACCTGCTTCTTAGTAGCCAAGTCAATGACGCTGACATCGTCGTTGAACCGGTTCAACACGAACAGCGTTTTGCCGTCGGGGCTCAATACCGGACCCATGGCGGTATGCCCGGCGGTGAGCGTATCCACGATGCCATGCCGCGCAGTGTCCACGACGGCGACCTTGCTTGAAGGCTCCGCGCACGTGACGTACAACCGCTTCCCGTCGGCCGACACCACCAGGCCCGCAGGCGCGGCCGGCATGGTCAACCGCCGGCGGACTTGGCCCGACGCAACGTCGAACACCAGCACCTCGTTCGCCGTCGAAGCAGCTATGAACAGCGTCTTGCCGTCTGGCGAGGCGGCCAATGAAGAAGGCGAAAGCCACGGTGCCGCCGAAGCGCTCAACAGAGCCACGAACACGCCGGCCAACAAACCTGTGAGGTGCATCCGCGAATCCTTATCGCCGGGCAGTCACCTGCGCGCCTCGCCGTACGGGCCCGTCGGAGACCACTCGGAACCCCACGTCAAACACGCTCTGCCAGGGATGATAGCCCTTGCGCGAGCTGGACCGTGCGTATTCCGGCCGGTCTGACCACGACCCGCCGCGGACTACCTTGCGGCTGGCCTGGTAAACCGAATCGGTCCATTCGGCGACGTTCCCGGCCATGTCGTACAATCCCCAGGCATTCGGCTGAAAACTGCCCACCGGCGCTGAGACCTTAAAGTTGTCATCGACGCTTTCGACCGCTGGCCGGTACGGCGCCACCAGATGCGGCGTGGGCGCCAGCGGACCGAACCCGTACTTGAGCCGGTAATCGGCCAGGTTCGCCACCCGCGAGAAGTCCATGTCGATCTGCCCGTACCACAGCGGAGTGGCCGACCCCGCCCGCGCCGCGTATTCCCATTCCGCCTCGCTCGGCAGGCGGAAATGCTCGCCCGTCTTCTCGCTCAACCATTTGCAGAACGCCACCGCCTTCTCCCACGACACACGGCACACCGGCTGGCTGGGCCCGTTTACAGGATCGCCCCGTGCCTCAATGCTGAACTGGAGGAACTCCCGGCGCTCCAGGAAGCTGTCGTGCCGCGGGTCGAACCGCGCGTACTGCTCGTTGCTGACCTCGACCTGGCCCATCCAAAAACCCCGGTCGACCTTGGCGGTGTGGGCAGGCTTCTCATCCGGAAACCCGCGATCATCGCCCATCACGAAGGTCCCTTCGCGGACGTAGCGCAGCTTCAGTGCCACCCCCTTGCCAAGGTCCATGCTGCGAAGGTCTATGCTGCGAAGGTCTGTGCTGCGCTCAACAGGTTGATACGCGACCGGCTTCACCGGCACAGCGGTCGCCGCCGGGTTCTTGATGCGCACGCTGACAGGGACTGGAAGCTCGGCATCCGGAACCGTCTTCATCGGTTGCCAACGAGCCGTTTCGACCATGGCTTCAGGGTCTTCGTCCACACCCGCATAGCGCTTCAGCAACTCGCGCCGCCGGTCGCGCTGGTGGTCGACAAACTGCGAGCCCACAATCTCGTGCCAGGTGCCCTGGGCCGGCGTGTTCACGTCGATCCAGGTGATCAAACGGTCCCACGATTCCGCATCCAGTTTGACCCCGTAATGGCCTTTGTTCAGCAACTGGACCACCTTACTCGCATCGGCATGGAACTCGTACGGAGGCAGGCCGCGCAGGTCGCTCTCCATCGTGGCCGCCCTGACATACCGGCGCAGTTCCAGGTAGGCGGGTGGAAAACGCGTGTGAGTCAGCGTCTTCATGTTCGGGATCGTCGGGTGGATGTCCGCCCGCCGGACGAAGTTAGGAGTGCCTCCCCTACCGTCGTGACAGCCGATACAGTAGCGGTCGAGCACTGGCTGCACTTCCCGGTTGAACGAGAACCCGCGTGTCGGCCCGTACCACGGCTTGATCTCCGAAGGCGCTCTGGTAAACGCGAGGCTCGGTTTTGGCGCCGGCGCGGTGTTCTGCTTCTCGTGACACCCGACGCACGATACGGTCTCGCCAGGCATTCCCGTCAGCCAGCTGCGCATCAACTGCACAGCCTTCCCTTCCCCATCGAGCGGCTGAAGCGAGATAGGCGTATTGGCGGGAATATGGAAATAGGCGGAACCGTCCACCTCGACCGGCACGGTACCGAGGACCCGCTTAATGTCCCACGGGCCGTCCATCCCAACACGGTTCTGCTCGCCGCCCATGCCCTGATAAGCGAAGTGATAGCTCAGCACCCGCAACTGCTTGATCGATCCTCGCGGAACGCCTTTCAGTCCCGGACCCGCATAGATATCCTGCAGCACAACCGTCGCATCCTTGCGGGCCAGGTTGACACGATCGACAACCACTGGCGGCCGTTGCTTGGCTTGCAGCGGAGTCGGCTCCAACAGTGCATACCCGGGCACGGACTTCAACAGCAGCATGTTGTCGAACACGTCCACCAGATAGATGCCCCAAGCCGATTTCGGATCCGGCTTCGCCGACACGAGGAAGTACTTATCGCTGAGCGGATGTGGATGCAGGAACTTCGGCCAACTGTCGTCCGCCAGTTGATCCTTAATGATCGGCTCAACTTTCTTGCCATAACCCGGAATCCGCTGGATGACCCCTTCGGCTTCATGCCGGCCCCGCGCCGCATCGAACAGAACCAGTTCACCCATCCGTGGGACGCCATGATGCCCGCCCACTACGGCCACGAATCGCGTCGGATTCCCCGGTATCTGGCGCGCATAAAACATCGAGTTCGGCCAGTAGGAGTTGCTGCCATAGAACTCCTTTTGTTCCGTGCCGTCCGGATTCATGGTGAACAGGATGCGGGCCGCAAAGTGGGGAATGTCTGAGTACTCCCAACGCAGGTACATCAGCCGCCCGTCGTTCATCACCGTGGGACACCAGTTATGATCCTGGTCGAACGCCAGGCGCCGGATCGTGCCGCTCGCGCTGTTGTAACGGTACAACTGGCTGATATGCGCGTGGCCCTGCACGCACGGCACGCCGATAAACGGCGCAGTGGAGCAAAACACGACGTCGCCGTTGGGCAGATAGCAGCCTTCGTAATTGTCGACGTCGGGCTCATTAATCAGCGAAAGCTGGCGCATGCGGCTGCCGTCGGTGTTCAACTCGAATACCTGGAAGCGGCCATTGGCGGCACGCATCGAGAACAGAAGCCGTTTGGCATCGAAGTGCAGGTTCAGGTCGCCGACAAAGCCGCCGTCCGGAGGACGGTAAAGCCGCGTCAGCCCGCCCCCCTTAAGCACCGAGAAAACGTCGATCTCGTTATCGTAGTTACCGGGCGCGAGAACCTCGTTGCTCTCCCAGTTCTGTACCAGGCCCAGCTTGCGCTCGTCGCGCTTGATCAACAGCAACCGGTCGAAGCTGAGCAGTGGATTCGCGAGCAGGGCTTCGCGCCGCAAGGCATCGAACTCCCGCGCAATACGCTCCGCCTGCTCTGCCTTGCCCGTCACCCGCTGCCGTTCGGACTCAAGCGTTTGCAGCCGCTTCAGGTAAGCTGGGCCGTTCGTATACTGCTTGGGAAAGGACAGGCTCAGGTCCTCGATCGCGCGTTTCAGCGCGTCCCAATCGTTGGCAATCGCAGTGGGCCTTCCTATGACCAAAAAGACCATAGTGGCCAGAACCGGCAGGGACGTTCGCAGCTTCGAGAGTTTCATCGGTCGCTCCAGCGCTATTCAATCAGGGTGCTTCGACGGCGGCGTCGAGTTCGATTTCAAACAGCAGATCGTCGCGGCAGATGTCGGCACCGGCCGCGATTACCGGCAGTGATGGCAACTGCCGTTCCTGTAGATAGTTATAGAACACCGGCGCGTGCTCGAGGTTTTTGAAGTAGGCGGTGCCGCGGACGACGTGGGACCAGTCCATCCCACACCCGTTCAGAATGCCCTCGGCTACCTTCATCGCCAACGCTACCTGCCTCGGTACGTCACCCCGATGCGCACTCTCGCCGTTTGCGGAAATGCTGGCCGTCCCGGAAACGTACAGCTTGCGATAGCCCGGCGCGCACACCTCAACCGCCCGGCTGAACGAACTGCGGTATTGCGTTGCCGGGCACTGCAGCGGCGACCGTGCCTCGCGCACGCTCAAACGGCCATCCTTGGGTTTCATGGCCAGAACGTCGGCCACCAGCGCGGCGCCCGCCGCATTGCCGGTCCCCACGCCGGTGCTCGCCGGAAGAAAGCGTTCGAACATCCCGCGCTCCGTAAAGAAGCGGTTCCGGACCGCGTTGAAATCGCCGTACCAGTCCAGAATGTCGTTGATGAAGAACCATGTCCGCACAATGTGCCGAAGATCCATGCCGGCCAGCCCGATGGCTTGCTCGATTCGCTCGAGTACGGACCGGGCCTGCAACGCATCGGTGGCCGAAAGATCCGTGGGCAGGATATCGCCGAGGACGCAGTATTCGGCGCAGTCGTCCTCGAACAGGCTGCCTATCACCCGTCCGTCCAACTCGAGGGGCTTCACTTCGGCCCCCGACACCGCGGTGATCTGTGAACCCGGCGGCCTGGTCGATGTTCTGCCGTTGCCCGTAAGCCACGTCACCGGCCAGGCGGGCGCGCCGTCGAATCTCCACGCCCCAATGTCGCCGAACACCCGCTGGCTCGCGACGGTGGCCCGGGCGTCGCGCAAGGCGGTGGCCAACCGGTCGGACACCGCGGCCGTATCGGGGCAGGCGAGGACAGAGAAAGTCGTGAGGCCCGACGCTGGTACAGCCACCACTTCGAAATCGACTAATCTCTGCTGATTGATGACAGACATTATAGTATTCTAACCTGAAATAACCCGTTAGCGAGCTTTGAATTGCAACCAGCCGAGATCGGCCGGATTGTCGGTGCCGAGCGCCAGCCGCGGGGTCCACGGATGCTCCGGCAGCCATAGGCTGCGGCCGGCGTCTTTGTGCTGCACCCGGATGTTCAGCCGGATCGGGTGCAACCGCGCCGCATCGAGCCCCGCCCGCGCGAGCGGAATGCGGACCACGGCGTTGCGTCCGCCGGATTCCGCAAATAGGCGCCCGTCGACAGTCTGCGGCGCCACGTAGTCGGGGCGCTCCGCCTGGGCTTCGGCTCCCGGAATGAAGATCAGTTGCTTGGCCGGCCACAGTCGCCTGGGCTCCAGTTTGATCAGCACGTTCGCAATTGGCGCAGATCCCGAAACGGCGACGTATAGATTCGCCGCATCGTAGCTCGCCGCCCAGCGCGCCTCCGCCTTCTCGGGCGTTTGTGTGCATCTCTGCCATTGCAATGCCGCCGGTGGCGCAAATGTGGCGCTCGTCCACACGGCATCGTTTGAAGCAATCGCGCGGGCCACCGCCCCTTCGGGTTTCAGGCCCGTGTAAGCCGGAAACAGCGGCTGGTTCTCGCCGATCTGCTTTTCCACCGCCGGAAAATCTTCCGCAAGCACGTTCTGCAACTGCCGCATGCGCCAGCGGATCTTTTCCGGAAAGTACTTGTAGCCCTCCGCCTCGGAATGGAATCCCAGGCGCGAGTCTTTCTCGCACAGTGCCAGCAGCACCTTGTTCTGTTCCAGTTCCTCGTGTACGATCGCGCGTAACTCTTTCAGTGTCTCGATCCGCCCCTGGCCATCGGCGCGCAGCATCTCTTCGCGCAGTTGATAAAAGCGGAGAATGTTGTAGCCGCTCCGGAACTGGATGCCGAGCGCCCGGGCCACTCCGATGTCGAGCAGCCGTTCCGGCTGGTTGGCAAAGCGCGGCTCTAATGTACTCAACGATTGCATGCCGCGATCCCAGGCGGTGGTCATCCGGCGCGTAAGTTCCACGGTTTCATCCAGCGTCAGCAGTTCCTTGAAGCTTTCCCCAACCCGGTCTCCGCTGGGCGGCCACGGCTGTCGCGTGGTGGTGGAACCTAACAGCCAGGTGGGCGTTAGCGGAGCATCGGCGGGTTTGAGCAGCAGCGGCCACACCGGACCGTCGTGCATCGGACCGTAGTATTGAAACAGATTGGTCAGCGGATAGTTCTGGTACCCGTCGGCGAAATCCTTCCAGGCTTTCGCGGCGGCCGGGGCATCTTCCTGGCCCCAATAAATCGAAGCCAGCCGGTTCAAGAACGCGTCCTCATCCTGCGGAAATGGTTCGAACGACAGTTCCCCGGCGGCCTTATTCATCAGGCTTGGATAGTTGCCGAAATACCAGCACAGCATCGTGTGGGACACGCCCAGCCGGCGCATGGCGGCGAACTTGCGGTAAAGCAGCGACGGTACGGGCACGTACGGCACGCTGGCCACTTCGTGCGAGTTGCCTGTTTGGATCTTGGCCGACACCGGGGTGGCCTTCGCGCGTGCCGTCGTCGCCACACGCTCGAACCGGTCGCTCGGGCCGGGTGTCGATATCCAGTAATCTCCGCCTACGAACTCACGGCCGAAATCGGTCCGCTTCACGCCCGACTCGAAGTTGAACTGTAAGATCACTCCTTTCGGCGTGTGGGCGGGGATGTCGTACACCCAATCGGCGAGGCCCTCGCGGTTCGGACCGCGCGCCTGAGGCATATAGAGCCAACTGATCAGTTCGGCATCAGGGGCCGCCGCGTGCATCCCCTTTTCCATGGCGGATAGAGAGGCGTGCAGGATCTCCCAGGGCGCTTTGCGGGAGCAACGCGGACAGTCGATGTGACCCTCGCCGACTGAGGAAAGCGCGCTCAGGCACGTGGTTGCCCGCTCGCCATGACTAATGTTGATCAACCCCCCGAGTTCAGGTACCGACTTGAAGATGGTCTTGACCGATTCGAACAAGTACTTCCGTGATTTTTCGGGAGTGGGGCAGAAGTACTGTTGCCTGCCATCACGGGTTTTGGCGCCGCCCAACTCGGGATTCCTCTTGAGAGCCGGGTTGTCGGCATCCCAGGCGCGCGGCTCGATCGAGAAGATGTAGGTGCGTATCCCGTAGCGCAGGCATGCGTTTACCGTGCGGCGGAGCTTGGCCAGGCGTTTCTCCGCGTCGCGTCCAGCCTCCGGCGTGAACGAGGTGGCGACCAGGTCCCGAAACTCAACCGTCAGCCACAACCCATTCACGCCCTCGTGCGCCAGCCGGTTTAAGTACTGCTCGGGGTAGTAGTCGACATCGTCCATCAGTTCGTCACGCATCTTCGGGGGGCGTTTAATGGGGCCGAAGAAGCACCGTGAAATTCGCCGCCGGACCGTTGGCCGCCGCTCCACCTTGCCGGTCGCCAGAAACGGTCCGCGGCGGCGCAGCATCTCGTCTTCGAGGTAAACGATTCCCCGCCGGATTCCTTCGGTATCGGAAGCGGAGATGCGAGCCGAGGCCTTGCTGACCTCCAGGCGAAAAGCCTCGGTCCCCAGTTCCGGCGCGTGTGCCGTCTCGATCGTGTAGTCGCCCTTATCGGTCGACACATCACCCGCTGCCAGAAACCGGCGCAGGTCGTCATACGCTGTTTCCAGTCGATTTTTGGGGTCCTTAAATCCGATTTTCAAACGCACGCCGCCGCCGAGGACCGCATCCTGTGCACCCGGACGGGTTGTACCCCATGCGTGGCGGGTCCACATCGGCGACTTCAGATCTTGGATAAAGGTCCAGCGTTCCTCCCCGGGCTGGGGCGGCACATCCTTCCAGTCAGGAGCGGTGACGCCGCTGGCGAGCGGCTTCGTGGAACGGCTGCAACCGCCCGCCAGCATGCATAGGGTCAGAAGAGGTAGAACGACGCGTTTGTTCACGCCCTATCCTCCTTTCAAGCGCTGTACTGTCGTCGCCGCCCGTCTACGGCTAGAAGGCAAACCGCAGCGAAAGCTGGATGACGCGCGCCGCGCGGGCCGCCGTTACCTGCCCGAATCGGGTGTTCACCTGGTTGCCTTGCACGTCAAACCGGGCTGTCGAGTCCACACTCTGGAACTGTGTGTGGTTGAACGCGTTGTACATCTCAAAGCGGAACTGCAGGTAGCGCGCTTCGCTCTTAATCGGGAAGTTCTTGAACAGAGAGATGTCCCAGTTGTTGATGCCCGGCAGGCGGAACACGTCCTTGGGTGCATTGCCCATGCTGCCTCGGGGCGTCCGCTGGAACACGCTCGTGTCGAACCAGCGGAGCATCGTGCGGTCGCCGTGCGACAGGGGTGCTTTGCCGGTGACGACGATACGTGCACCGTCGCCCCCGCCGGTGATCTCAGCGCCATCCACCGTGGAGAAGCCCACGCCGCTCGGCTGGCCGCTGACGAACGCCGTAAAGCCGGCCACCTGCCAGTTGTCGAACACCAGGCGGGTGCCGACGTTGTCCCAACGCTTGCTCAGCTTGGGTACGTCCCAAATGTAGTTGAGCACCATGTTGTGCGTCTGATCGAACGCGGCCTTGCCGTAGTTCCACACGCGCCGCGGCGCGTAGGTCGAAACCGTGGCCTGCTCGTTGGTGCTGAAATCCATGGCCTTCGACCATGTGTACGACAAGCCGAACTGCAGGCTCTTCGTGAACCGCCGGTTCAATGTGACCTGCATGGAGTTGTAATTGGTGGTTCCGCCGTTTTCGTAATAGTTGATGTTGCCGTAGCCGGGATACGGGCGGAAGTAGTTGTCGTTCAGCCACGTGGACGGATTGGTCGGGTCGGCATTCTGCGGCAGGAACCGCGCCCCGTAGGGCACCAGGTTCAGGTTGCGGATCTGCAGCACGTGGCGCGTCACGTTACCCACATAGGACACATCCACCACCGTGCCGGCCCCCAAGGCGCGCTGGACCCCGAAGGAGTAGCTATAGAGTGTCGGTGTCTTCGATGCACGTTCGAAGCCGTACACCGTTCCGGGCGGCGATAAATAGCTGCTGGCCCCTTGCATCGAGTCCATGTTGCCGTAGTAGAGCGTCGGATTGTATTGGCGCGGGGGATTAAACTTAGATGCAACCACCGGCGGACCGCCGACCGTGCGCGTATTGTGGAACGTGCCGAAACTGCCCCGGATGGCCATCTTCCCATTCCCGAAGACATCGTAGGCGAACCCGACGCGCGGTTCCACTTGTACGGGTTGCTGATCTTTGAAGCCCGACGGATAGGTCGAGTCCGTACCAACTACCATGCCGTTGATCGGATCGCCCGAATTCGGCACGTACACACCGATCAGTGGCGGGATGGATAGTTCTCCTGTCAGCGGGTTGCGCGCCACCCGCCGGCCGTTCGAATCCAACGCCGGATAGTACAGCGCCGGGGCCTTCGAGGCCTGATAGCGCTCGACGGAAAACGCTGCGCTCGTCCCGTTCTTCTGTGTCCACGGTGTAAACCACACGAACCGGAACCCGATATCCAGCGTCAACCTCCGGTTCACCTTCCAGGTGTCCTGAGCGAACCATTGCAGAATCGTGCTGCGGCCGTTGTAGCCTGGCCGAGACGTCGATTCCACATAGGAGTAATAATTGCCGAGCACTGCATTGGCGTAGGCATAATTGGCGTCGAGCGGGTTGTTGATGTCGCGCTGGAACGCGAAATTGCCGGCAAAGGTCCCGTCCTCGCCCTCGTACTCGCGGCCGCGGTCCGCGAAGATACCGAACTTGAAGGCGTGCGTGCCGCGGATCCAACTGAAGTTGTCGCTAAAGTTAAACGTCGTGTCCGCGCCGCGCATCGGGAAGCGCCCGTCCCAACCGATGTCGGCCGCCGCTGGAACGCCGCCGAACGATGCCATCGGGATGAAGTTCAGCGGATTGTTCTGCGGATAGAACTGTTTGAGAGTCATGCCCAGCGCCGTGCGGTTTAACTTCTGCAGGTCTGCGTCGTTGATCGGTGTGGCCTGTTCCTTGCTATATCCCACGCCCCCCGAGAACTCATTCACCATGGTCGGGCTGATCGTGCGCGTGTAGTTCACAACCAGGCTCGGGTAGCGGAACAGATACCGCGAAAGAATCTCATCCCAGGTGGCGCGGCCGCCCGCCGGAGCGCCGTATCCCTGGTTGTCCGCGCGCCAGGTGGAACCGCGAACAGAGAACCGGTCCTTGCCCGTCGGCAGGTAGTCGATCTTGAACAGGTGCTGCCGTTTGGGGATCTCCCAACTTTGCGCGAAGTTGTAGTTGTACGCGCCGCGGGTGACGGAACGGTCGAGCGCATTGGGTTGCGGAAAGACGTTTAGCAGCACCTGGCCGTTTTTGTTGATCCGGCTGGCAGGAATGATGTTCCCCGGGAATGGAGTGCCGGCACTCGGGTCGCGGATGGGGATCAACGCGCCGCTGACATCCAGCGTCTGGCTGAAATTCCCGCTACGCTCGAGCGCCGTCGGAACTGTGGTCTGCTGCAAGGGCCGCGGCGATTTGCTGCCCCAGTCCTCCAATGAATAGAAGAAGAACAGCTTATCCTTGTTCGAATTGAACTTGCCCGGAATGTAAACCGGACCGCCTATAGTTACGCCCAGCGTGTTGTAGCGGTATACCGGTTTGGCCACTTTGTTCAGGTTGTTGAAAAAGTTATTGGCGTTGAGCATTTCATGACGCTTGTACCAGTAGGCGCTGCCATGAAACTCCTGTGTGCCGCTCTTGGTGACCACGTTGATAAACGCGCCGCCGTTGCGGCCGTACTCAGCTTGGTAATTGTTGAGCAGCACCTTCACGTCGGAGATCGCGTCAAGGTTGATCGAACTCGAACCTGTGTAAGGATTCCCGAGGTCGTTTCCGGCCAAGCCGTCAACGTTGAGGGTGTTCCATTCGTATCGTCCGCCCTGAACGTTCGGGAAATTCGTGCCGAGATTTTCACCGACCGCGTCGGTATCGCTGGTGTAGGTTACGCCGGGCATGGTGCGCAACAACGACATTACGTCGCGCCCGCGCACCAGAACCATGTTGATCTGGCTGGAGGTCAACTCCGCCGAGTGGTCCGAACTCGCCGTCTGCACCGTCTCGCCAACTGCCTGTACGGTCACCTTCTCGGTAACCGCGCCGATCGACAGCGCAATGTCACCAAGCGCCAGCCGTTCGTTGGCGCTCAGGTTCATACCTGTCCGTTCCATCGACTGGAAACCCTGCTGCTCAATCCGTAGCGTGTAGACGCCGGGTTGCACAGACGGGAATGTGAAAGCCCCGAGTTCATTGGTATTCGCGTTGCGTACGTCGCTCGTCCGCTCATTGCGCAAGATCACTGGGGCACCCACAATGACGTTGCCCGAAGGATCAACCACACGGCCGGAAACCGAGCCCATGATGGACTGCGCAAGCATCCAACTGGAGCCGAGGAACATGAGAACGCAAGCGATAATCATCGCCTGCTTATAGATATGGCGCATCATAACCTCCCGAAACAAACCTCGGTTAAGTATATCTGTTGTATGCAACCTGTCAAGCCCTGTGTTCAGGTTCGTTTATCTTTTGACCGGCGGTAGCGTTACCGTCCGCAAGGGGCACCGGAAGCGAATGCGATAGGTGCTGTGCCAAAACGCGACCAACACGAGCCCGATATACTCTGACATTCATGCCCAGGCGCCGCCACTTTCTCCATCTCCTCGCGACCTCTATCGGCCGCACGCTCATCTACACCCTCGACCGTCAACCCAGACTCCAAGCCCAGAGCAATCCCACTCCGACCTCCCGCATCCCGCTCCGCTTCTTCACCGCACCCGAAGCCCTCACCATCGCCGCAGCCGCCGGCCGCATCTTTCCCAGCGACGCGTCGGGACCCGGCGCTGCCGAAGCGAATGTCGTCATCTACATCGACCGCCAACTCGCCTCCGCCTACGGTCGCGACCGTTACCGGTTCACCGCCCCGCCCTTCGAAGAAGGAACCCCCGAACAGGGCTACCAGGGCCGCGCCACTCCGCGTGACACCTATCGAGAAGGCATCGCCGCCCTCGGACCTGAATTCCACACCCTCCCGCCACAACAGCAGGACCATCTCCTCCGCAACCTCGAATCCACTCGCTTCTTCCGCCTCCTCCGCCAGCACGTTATCGAAGGCATGTTCGCCGACCCCATGCACGGCGGCAACACCGGCCTCATCGGTTGGCAACTGATCGGATTCCCAGGTCCCTACATGAGCTGGTCCGCCGACATGGGTCAACACGACGGCGGCCGCCGCTTCCGCCCGAAGCCCAAAAGCCTCGCTCAAGTCATCCGCCGCCCCGTCAAACCCTGGGAAGACGAACAACCATGACAACTCTGCCCCGCAAAGACGTCGTCATCGTCGGCGGCGGCTGGACCGGCCTGCTCATGGCCAAAGAACTTGCCACACGCACGGCGCTTAACGTCCTCGTTCTCGAACGCGGCAAACCGCGCAAGACCTCGGATTACTTCGATGCCATGGATGAGCTCGATTACGCCATCCGCCTGCGCATGATGCAGGACATCTCGCAAGACACGATTACCTTCCGTAATGACGGTTCGCAAAAGGCCCTGCCCGTGCGCCAGCACGGTCCCTTCCTGCCCGGCTCCGGCACCGGCGGCGCCGGCGAGCATTGGAACGGGCAGGTTCAGCGCATCCCGCCGCAAGGCTTCGAACTCCGCACCCACCTCACCAACAAATACGGAGCCGCCCGCCTCCCGGAGAACACCGCCATTCAGGACTGGGGCATCTCTTATCAAGACCTCGAGTCCTGGTACACCCGCGCCGAGCAACTCCTCGGTATTTCGGGCGACGCCGGCCGCCACCCGTTCGAGCCCCCGCGTTCCGCCCCCTATCCCACTCCCGCCCTCAAAACCGGGCGCTTCCCTCGACTCTTCGCCGAAGCCGCGCGCTCCCGTGGCTATCACCCTTACACCACGCCCGCCGCCAACCTAAGCCGCGCCTACCGCAATCCCGACGGCATCATCCGGCCTGCCTGCGAATACTGCGGCTACTGCGATCGCTTCGGTTGCATGGTCGGCGCCAAAGCTCAACCCACCAATCTGCTCCTGCCCATTCTCTTCAAACGTCCAACTTTCACCATCACCAACGGCGCTTCCGTTCGCCGCATCCTACACCAGGATGGCAAAGCCACGGGCGTCACCTGGGTCGACCCGCACGGCACGGAATTCCTCCAACCCGCCGACCTCGTGATCCTCTCCTCTTGGGCTATCAGCAACACCCGCCTCCTGCTGCTCTCGCGCATTGGCACGCCCTATGATCCCCAATCCCGCAAAGGACAAATCGGCAGCAACGCCACCCATCAGGCCACCGGCGGCATCTCTCTGTTCCTCGATCGACCGTTGAACGCCTTCATGGGAGCCGGCGCCAGCAGCATCGGAATTTCAGATTTCGAAGGCGATAATTTCGACCACTCGACCCTCGACTTCCTCGGCGGAGCCCTCGTCCAGGCCTCCAGTCCCGGCCTCCGCCCCATCGCCAACTTCGGTCACGTGCCTCCCAACGTCCAAGCCACCTGGGGCTCCGAATGGAAACGAGCTGCGCTCGAGTGGTACGACCGCGTCGGCGTCATCTCCGTCGTCGGTGAACACTTCGCTCACCGGAACAACTACTTCAGCCTCGATCCCAATTACAAAGACCGCTTCGGCGACCCCCTCCTCCGCCTCACCATGGATTGGACCGCTAACGAACGCCGCCTCCGCGATTACATTTCCGCTAAAGCGATGGAGATCGCCCGCGCCGTTCCTGGAGTCCAGCACATCCGCCCCTCCCCGCCTTACGGCCGCTACGACTCTTCTATCTACCGCGGCACCCACGTTCAAGGTGGCGTAGTCCAAGGCGCCTCGCCCGACCGCTCGGTTCTGAACCCATTCCTGCAATGCTGGACCATGCCGAACCTGTTTGTCCTTGGCGCGTCCAGCTTCCCCCAAAACACCGTCGCCAGCCCGACACTCACGGTCCTGGCCCAAACCCTACGCACCGCCGACACCCTGATCACCCGCTACCTCATGCGGCCGCGGCTGCTGTGATAACGCCCTCACGGACCTAAGCGGCATCTAACCGAGCCGCGGCCACGAGGGAGCGGTGTTCCGGGCTTTTGCACACGCCCATAGGGCCGCGGCTCTAAAGTGGGCCGTTCGATTCGAGCGCACGAGGGAAGTGGAGGCGGCATGACTTGGCGGCCGTGATCATCACGATCACAGCGGACGCAGCCGATCGAGTGCGCTGGTGATAACGTTAGATTTTGTCCTTCGATGTCAATGAGCAAGGCAATAAACATCGAAGCTCCGTTACTGCGGATTCAAGAAATGCAAAGGGATCCCCAGTTGTTTTGCGCGCGGCGTATGGTCCATATGTTGCTGCTCTGCGCTGTGGGCACCTTCTCCTCCGTCTTTATGCTCGCGCAATCGCGGTACCCGATGCGGTTCCTCGATGATGTCGGCAACCTGGGCAATCCGTATAGCCGTGACAAGCGGAGTTCCGCTGACCTCGCAGGCTTGGCTCGGGTCACCCGACAAGACGACATCCTACTCTTCGAAGGCCGCGACCTCGCCGGAAAGCCGTGGCGATTGTTTACGTCCGGGGATGGTGGC
Source organism: Bryobacterales bacterium (assembly GCA_020846745.1). Taxonomy (GTDB): domain Bacteria; phylum Acidobacteriota; class Terriglobia; order Bryobacterales; family Bryobacteraceae; genus JADLDI01. Next base: position 257,991 of record JADLDI010000008.1, read on the forward strand.
GTCGGCTGGACTGAGGTTTGGACAGCAGACTTTGACCACAACGGCCGATCGGACCTCCTGATTGGAAGTCACTTTCCAGGCAACGGCCGGTGCGTGGATGGAGGGGACGTACTTATCCTTCTTTTTGAAGCCGACGGTCGTCCGGTTCCCTGGATGTCGTCGACCATGGTTCCTGAAGGCAACAAGTTCCCAGTGCGTCCGGCCATTGTGCTCGACGCGAATGGCGATGGCAGGGCCGAAATCGTAACGACGAGTTGTGAATATGCTGACGGTCAGCAGCGCTTCGGCGAAGACCGGCGGATTACTGGTGTCTACGAGGCGCGTGATGCGCGTTGGGTGCCACTCTCGGGCTATGCCCTTGAGCCATATCGCAGCGCAGCTGTCGCCAGCCACCGGCTCACAAGCCCGGGATTTGTAAAGTGGCAACCCACAAAGGCGAGTGACTGGTCGGACCAGATGAGTGGTATAGACGCCCCTGCAACAGTGAAGTTGAATCGCATCCTCACGGGCGAAGTCGGCTGCGGTGGCATCCGTCTCACCGTCGGGAATGGCGCCGACGATCCGTGCGACGTGCTCCGTGATGACCGCGCCGTTTATTCGGATGGCGGCACGCGCCGAGGCTGGCCACCCGCCATCATTGATGGTGCAGACGGTCGAGACATTTACGTCGTACATATCGGAGATGCCTTGCGCCGCATCATGCGCGGGGACTATTCGCTCAGATTGCTGGGCGGTAGTGCCGAGCCGGCCTGGATATGGGCAGATGCACGACAGTCGACAATCCCTTCGGTGCTTGCGTCCGAGCTCTTGACCGCGCAAGTGACGACGCGACGGCTCTCGGTATTGGAGGCTGGTGGCGAGCCAGCCAGCCCGTTCGACCTGTTTGTCAACAGTGGCTCCGGTTGTTTTGCGATCAGCTTGGCGACGAACGGCGGACCCGTCGCTCGTCATTACAGTGCGTGTTCGCAACTCGCGTCCCTTCGGCGGACCGGTGTTTCAGGACCACTCCGGATGAAGGAAAGCATGGCATGGGAAATCATTGCGCGAGATCGCCGATTGCGCACGTTCAGAAGCGACGACGGCGGCCTTCTGGCGGAGTACACTTTCACGCCGCCTGACAGAGGAGCCGAGTTGGTCAATGCCGTAGAGTTTGGCCAGGGATTCCTCGTCCAATGGCGCGTTCCGTCAGGTGCGTTCGTGACTTTGCACGATCAGCAAGGCAGACCTTTAACTGACCTAATGTCCACCGGTACTATCCAGGGTGATTTGCTCATAAGCAGCAACTCCGACGGCATCACTTTCATGACCTGGAAGAATTACCGGCCTTTCGAACTTACGGAGTGCAGAATGGCCGTATCCTGGACGAGGCGGTGACGGGTTTGCGGCGGGCATCCCTGCGGTCGGACTGTAGGTTCGATTCGATTGCGGTTCGTGCGGCGGTTCCAGGCGTGACCCTCACGCCGAAGCGAACTGAAATCCCGATCCTTCGCCTCCCGAGACATTGACGCGAGAAGAAGCCAATTCGATTTCCGCCTGGTTGAGCCAGCTTTCAGGTGAAAACGTGGCCGGTCTCCTGCCAGCGGTCTACCGCCCACAGGCGCTCCGATTCTTCGAGATTCTGATCCGCGTTGATGTCAGGGTTGCTGTCAAAAGCGGGTTCGGAGCAGTCCAGTAAAGTGGAAGTGATTGACTAGATGGAGCCACCCGCCGGGATCGAACCGGCGACCTGCTGATTACGAAACAAAGCGGTCAACGCAAATACCTGAAAACACGGTTCAGGGGAGGCTGTTTTCACCGCCATTCGATACGGTTGTGGCGGAAGTTGAACAGGTCAGCGCATTCGACCCCCCGCCAGTCCGAGATATTGGCACGACGTGCATCGGTCCCCTTACGGAGACTAACACACGGCGCTCGGGGCTGGAGCGCGCCGGAGACACCCTCGATCCATAGTCGGTGATTTCCGAATATCGAAGCGCCAGTTCCGGCAGGTGGAAAGCATCGAACTTGTTCGAGAGCGTCGTGACTTGGGTCAACAACAGCTCGGTTTCGCCGCGCGACCGTTTGTGCTGTGCGGTCTTCCCCTTCGACGGCCACCCCCTTCGACTCTGCTGTATGAAAGACGCAATGATCTGTTCACTTTGCAGATCACCGGTCATCCCCACTTCGGGCTGCCGTACGGACAGGACCGGCTGGCCGTCCTGTTCTTGGCGACTCTTGCCGTGCGGCAGCAGAGCCAGACCATTCGGTTCCATTCCGCCACGGAGATGTTGGACACGTTTGGCATGGCGCGGGGCGGGAAGGAGTATCGCCGTCTGATCGCTGCCTTCGAACGTATCTTTGGCGCGACCATCTTCTTTGGCAAGTAGGCACGAGATTCGTGGTTACCACAGGTATGAACGCGTGGGATACACACGTTCGCCAACTTTGACATACTGCAGAACTGCTGCCCTCGTTCGATATGGCTCAGACCTCCAACTCGCCGTTTGCTCGATTCAACGCCAATTGAGAGTTTGGATGGACGCCGAAAGGTAAACGCTTCGAGTGTGAGTAAGATTGCCTGCGGCGGGCTCAAACCTTGGCTGGTCAACTCACTGCCGAATCGCGATCAGAAGGCGGCGGTACTCGGTGGTCCTATCTCGCTGTTTGATCGATGCGTGCCGCGCAAATTCACGCTGGGCCGCGGTTGCGTTGCCTGTCTTTTGATATAGGCGAGCGATCACGTAATGTGCGCGCTCATGATCGGGATCGAGTTGGATCGTCTTCTCCAACTCCGCGATCGCATCGTGAAGCGCGGCTGCTTCCTGAAACGCCTTTGCCAGGACAAAGTGGGTTCGCGGATCCCGGGGATTCAGCTTTACAGAAGTGCGAAGCGCACTGATTGCCGCGGCCAGCGGTTCCGCTTCGATTCTCCCCTTCAGCAAGCGGCCGGCGCCCTCGAGATACCAGCCGACGGGATTCCGCGCATTAACCTGTTGCAGTGAACGGCCGAGCGCAACCATTCGCTCCGCTTCGCCGGAATGTTCATAACACTCACCCAACACCTTGTAAGCCGCCTCGAAACGCGGATTACCATTAACGAGCACTTCAAGCAGCCGTTGCGCTTCGTCGCGACGGTTCTGCATGATGTACGCGATCGCCAATCCGAACGTAACCCGTGGAGATTGCGGCATACGCTTAGCCGCCACTTCAAAAAACGCGACCGCCTCCGAATGTGCCTGATGGGTTCCGAGGAATTCTCCGATATCAAGGAGATAATCTTCGTTTCCGGGGTCGAGTTGGACGGCTCGTTGCAGGTAGTGCAGAGCAGGTTTCGGGTTGCCAAGCTTGAACTCAACATAGCCCCTCAGGTTGTTCCAGGAAGGAGCGTTGCCGAGCGGCCGTTCCGTCGCACGGAGCAATGTTCCGGCATCCGCATATCGCCGCTTTTCCAACAGGTCGGCCGCCAGTGTTGCCAAGCGAGCAGCTTCATCGAGCCAGGCCTTGGTAATCGCCGGATCAGCCGGCCGGGCCCGTTGCTCGCTGTCCAGCTTGGAATAGCGCGCCAAATCCGCTGCCGGCTCGGCGAACAACAGGACGGGCAGCACTAAACTCAGGCCGGTCATTCGAGCACACTACCACCTAGAATACGAACTTCGCGGCCACCTGCATCACGCGAGCCGGTGACGATCCGAAGATACGTCCGAAATTCGGGTCGTTCACAGCTGCCGTTGGGAATGTAAAGGAGTGGAAATTGAAAGCGTTGAACCCTTCAAAGCGAACCTGAAACTTTCTTTGCTCGCTCAGCAGAAACTCCTTGTAGAGTGACAAGTCGACATTCTGAAGTCCGTCGCCGCGAAGGATGTTGCGGCCGGCATTCCCGCGCCGGTAATTCGGCGCACCTGGCGGCGCCGTGAAGCATGACGTGTTGAACCATCGCTGTGGAGTTCCGCCACCCTGCTTGAAGTCACAACCTGCCACGACATCCGCACGGCTGCCGGTACCTGTATTGGAAGGGTCGCCGGAGAAGGTTGGAGTAAAGGGGAACCCATCCTGAGCGGTAATGAGCGTTCCCAAAGTCCAGCCGCCCAGCAAGAGGCGGCTAACACCTTTATTCTGGCGCAACCAAGGCATTTCCCAAACCAGGCCGGTGGTGAAGACGCGCGGGACGTCAAACTGTGAGACTCCGCGGTTCATGCGTGCGTTGTAGGGGTCGTACAGGCCTTCGCCGTTCGTTGAATCCTGGTCGATACTCTTAGACCACGTGAACGACGTGAGTAACGAAAGCCCCCGATGGAATCGGCGCTCTAACTTGAATTGCATCGAATGGTAACTTGATGAGGCCGATTGATCATTCCAGGTGATCACACCAAAGTCCGGGTAGGGACGCCGGGGTTGTACCGCATCCGGTCCCTCCCTGGGCACGTTGATGCCGCGGCTGCTCTGTAGCCGCGTGCCCTTAGTGCCGACGTAGGCGAGGTCGACAGAGAACTGCCCCGGCAACTGGCGCTGAATCGCGAAGTTCCACTGCTGCGAGTAGCCGAAATCACGGGCTTCCGGATCGTGCGCGAGAAGCGTCGCGAACTGGCTGAATGAGGAACCGGCGGGCAGGAAGTTACGCGTGGTGACTGTAGGCACGAATGGGTCGTTCAGAATACCGGATTCGCGGATGAGGAATGGCACAGACTCGAATTCGCTTTCGCGGTTGCCATCCAACTGTACCCAGAAGACACCGTAGCCTGTTCTAATAACAGTGTTGTTATTGACGCGGTAAGCTATGCCGACGCGCGGAGCCCAACTGTGATACCCGACTGCGCGCAGGTACTTATCGCTGATGCCGACGTCGGTCGCATAGACGGCAAACTGGCTATAGAACGGCCACGAACGTTCGACGGAACTCTGCAGGTAAGGCGGAGACACAGATTTCGCATTGGGCACCAGAATCGCGCCACGCCCGCCGCGGGCACTGGGTAGGAAGCTACTGAACTGCTGCCGTTTCTCCGTAGTGGGTAAGTTCAATTCCCAGCGCAAGCCGAGATTCACCGTGAGCCTGGATGATACTTTCCAATCATCGGTAAAATACGTCCAGTTGTTTCGCAGGCGCTGGTAATACCATCCTGGTGGCACATAGCGGCTGGCGGAGAATGGAACACCGAGGAGAAAGTCGGCCAGTCCGGCACCGGTATTCGCTAGGTTCGCCGGATTGTTGGTATAAGTCCCGGTGTAATTGAAAGTTCCGCTGCCCTGGCCGCTGGTAGTGAGGTTCTGCTGCCACGAACGATACGTTTCTCCCATCTTGAACGTATGCCGTCCACGGACCATCGTGTAGTTAGCTGTGTACTCGAAATTGTTCGAGGTGTAATTCAAAAGAAATCCCTGTGGCAAGCCAGTGAATCCGGTTATGTTCATGACCGGATAACTCGGATACACATCCGATACACCTTTGCCGAAGCCCTGAATTCCGAGTTGAGTTGTGAAATCCGTCGTTCCGAAGTTGGGCGTGTCGAACAAAACCTTGGCCCGGCTGAAAGAAGCGCGAGCTTCCAGCAGCGTTGTCGGGCTGAAGATATGCGTCCAACTTAGAACAGCGTTGTATCCATTCGGCTGCTTTGGATTAGAGCCCGGATCGTATGGGTTCAATCCGTGATAGTTACCGTAGCTTCCTTCCACGGCGCGCTTCGATGAGAAGCGGCCACTGATGGCGTCATTCGAACTGAACCGGTGGTCGACCTTCACGGTCTCCTGGTTATAGTGACTGGGGATGCTGAACTCGCGGCGCAGGTTGGCGGCAATGCCGGGCTGGATAGGCAGCGGGATCCATTCCGGCTGCAAAAAGAATCTGGCGATCGGATCGATCCTATTGGCGGGGATAATGTTGTTCGGAAAGGGTTGGCGGATAAAGCCGTTGGGGCGGCTCGGGTCGGGGACCGTGGTAGCAGGATCGAAGAGGGCGTTCGGCAACTCACCCAAATCACCGGTTCGCATTCGGGCAGTGGGGACGGACGGAGCGAAGCTCTGCCCTTGGCGCAGGCGCAGTCCCTCGTAGTTGAAGAACCAAAAGGTGCGATCGCGGCCATCGTACAGCTTGGGGATGATAACCGGACCGCCTGCATTGGCACCGAACTGATTGCGGCGCAACGGTGGTTTGCGCGAAGCGAAGAATGGGCGAGCGTCCAGTTTGTCGTTACGCAGAAACTCCCACGCGGCGCCGTGCAGCTTATTGGTGCCGGACTTGATGGATACGTTCACCGTCGAACTTCCGTAGCCGAACTCCGCCGACATGTTGGAGGTTTCTGTTTTGAACTCCTGAATCTCGTCGATGGAAGGGGTGAGAACGATGCCACGCCCGTTCTGATTGGAAGCGTTTGAGCCGTCGATAGTAAAGAGGACCTGGCCGGGGCGGCCGCCGTTTGAAACGTTCATTGTACCGGTGGTGGTCAGCGAGCTGGCGCCTCCGCTAAGCCCTTGGCTGTTCTGGAAGTTTGTTCCCGACACGGTGCCCGGGCTTAGCAGTTGAAGCTGCTGGAAGTCGCGCCCGTTCAACGGAAGCTCGGTGACTCGCTTGGCTTCGATAATCTGTCCGGTGCTGGCATTCTCGGTGTTCAGCAGGGGCGCTTGCGCTTCCACCTCCACGGTTTCGGACAACTGTCCGACACGCATCGTCACATCCTGACGGAGAGTGGCGCCGACGTCCAGCTTCACCTCACGAACTTCGGCCGTCTGAAAGCCCGGCGCGGTCACCTTGATGTCGTAGGTGCCTACTGGCAGGCTTGTTACCGTATACGCGCCAGACGCGTTGGAGACAGTCTGCCGGTTTTGATTTGTATTTACGTTGCGAATGGCGACGACGGCCGAGGGAATTGCGGAGCCGCTCGGGTCGTTGATCACGCCGGTGATACTTCCGACAGAACTCCCTTGCGCCCACAAACCGGCACAAACGAGCGATGAGCAAAGCACCTTAAGTGACACGTCCATCACAGCACCTCCGAGACAATATAGGTGGGAACGATGATATATCATATAAGAAAAAAATGCCAATAGCCCCTGTAAAGGTGCAGTCCGTCACATTACGTCATCAAATCGTCAGTCAGATCCGGCAGGCCATCCTCGATGGCTCGCTGCGTCCTGGAGAGCGTGTGGTGGAGCGGACGCTTGCGAGCGGGATCGGCGCCAGTGTAACGGCTGTACGTGAGGCTGTGATTCAGCTCGAGGCCGAAGGGCTGATCACCAAGCGATCGAACACAGCGACTAACATTACTTCGCTTACCGACGAGGAGATTGCACAAACGTTCGCGGTCCGCCACACTTTGGAGCGCATGGCGGTCGAGGAAGCGGCGAATCATGCCACCACGGCCGGCATTCGTTTGCTCAAACAGCTTCATGCGGCAGCCCGCGAGGCCGCGGTCGCGCAGGACCGGCAATTGTACGTCCAGCGCGATTTTGCGTGGCACGATGCCGTGTGGTCCACGTCTGGCAATCAAGTGCTGACGGCGACGCTACGCCGTTTGGTGCTTCCCCTGTTTGGGTTTAGTGTGGTTCAGACAGTTCTGCAGAAAGACTTCGATCTTATTGAAGACGTGCAACTCCACACTCCGATACTGCAAGCGATTGCGCGAAAAGACGCCGTCGCTGCCGTATCAGCGTTTGATAAGGGCATTCGCGTCTGGACAACGCACGTCCGGGAACGTCCTAATACGGGGAGACGTGCGAGACATGCTTAAGTGGGCCGTGGCGCTGGCGGTAAGTATCGGAGTTGGATACGGACAATCCGGCCCGGACCCGGTACAGTTTTACAAGTCGAAGGTTCAACCGCTGCTTGCCGGCAAGTGTTACGCCTGCCATACCGCATCGGCACTCGGAGGCCTAAGGCTGGATTCAGCGCAGGCGGCACTCAAAGGCGGGAACTCAGGTCCGGCGTTGATTCCCGGACAGCCGAACGAGAGCCTGTTGATCCAGGTTGTGGCACACACGCACGCGAAGATCAAAATGCCGCCGGGCGGCCGCCTGAGTGACACCGAAATAGCGGATCTGCGGACCTGGGTCGCCGCCGGAGCGCATTTCGGCGACATGACGACACCAACAGCCGCACCGTCGAACATGCGAGACCGGCGGGATTTCTGGTCGTTTCGCCCGCCCGTGAAACCGGCGCTGCCGAAGGTTCAAAAGGAAAGCTGGGTACGCACGCCAATCGACCGGTTTATCCTGGCCCGGCTGGAGGAAAAGGGGCTGACACCCGCGCGTCCAGCTGACCGTACGGCGCTGTTGCGCCGTCTCACGCTCGATCTGACCGGGCTGCCACCGACGCCCGAAGAATACAAGGCGTTCCTGGGAGACACCTCGGCCAAGCCATTGGAGAAGGTCGTGGACCGGTTGCTCGCTTCCGAACGTTATGGCGAGCGATGGGGACGCTACTGGCTGGATGTGGCTCGCTATGCGGACGCGGACGGGATCAGTCTCGCCCCGGTACCCTTTGCGAATGCATGGCGATACCGGGATTGGGTTGTATCGGCATTCAACCAGGACATGCCATTCGACACGTTCGTGAAGGCTCAGATTGCGGGCGACCTTCTGGACAAACCCGGCGAGCGCCGCCTGACGCCGGGAGTAGGTTACCTTGCACTTGGGCCGTGGTTTGACAAGATCGTCGAACCCACGAAGGCCCGCGCAGACGAGTTGCAGGACCGCATCGACGTCGTCTCTCGAGGCATGCTGGGGCTGACTGTGGCGTGCGCGCGTTGTCACGACCATAAGTACGACCCCATTCCGACACTCGATTACTACGCGTTGGGCGGTGTCCTGTCTTCCACCGAATACCGCGAGCAACCGCTGGCGCCCCCTGAGGTCGTAGCGGCCTACGACAAAGCTACTCAACGCGTCAAAACGATCGAAGAAGAGACCAAACGTTTCCTCGACGACGAACGCAAACAGTTTCGGGAACGCAACGCCAAGCACTCGGGCCGCTATCTTTTGGCCGTTTGGGAGCAGAAACGCAGCACGGCGCGAACAGATTCCGGGTTAGACCCTAAGTTACTCCGGAAGTGGAGTGAGTATCTCAATAAGGCGCACGATCATTCCCTGCTGCGGTTTTGGCCCGCCCTCGTTCGCGATGGTACTCACGAGCAGGCGCGGGCGGCGGCGGTCGAATTCCAACAGAGTGTTGACGCTCTGATGGAGGAGAACAGGAAGCTTACCGAGTACAACGAGCGAGTTATCGAAGCCTCGAAGAAGTCCACGGATCCCTACGACATCTATTGCAAAGGCTGCCGGGCCGAAACGAAGGCGCTGCCCCGGGACAAGTACGTGTTCCTCGGCGACCTCTTCGATGCCAAAAGGAAGACGGACGGCGAAGAGCGAGCCGCGGGCGTTCTCTATGTCGATGACAAGGAACTGGAGACGTACCTCGACAAGTCCGCGAAAGGTCGCTTGCAGCGATTCCGTAATGACCTGGCGGCGGCAAAGAAGGCAGTTCCGGAGCGCTATCCGTTCCTGCACATTTTGGCTGACGCCAAACAGCCGGGCGATATGCCGCAGCATCGCCGCGGAGATCCATACAACCTGGCCGAGATCGTACCGCGCCACTTCCTTTCGATACTGGGCAATCCAACTCCCGTATCGCTTAGCAGCGGCAGCGGGCGCCTTGACTTGGCGAACGCGATTGCCAGTCCGTCGAATCCCTTGACGGCCCGGGTGATCGTGAACCGGATCTGGCATCATCATTTCGGCGCCGGCCTCGTCCGTACACTCAGCAATCTGGGCGCCGCCGGCGACAGGCCCAGCCATCCCGAGTTATTGGATTACCTGGCGGTGAAGTTTATTGAGAGCGGGTGGTCGATCAAGAGCTTGCACCGCGAAATCGTGCTGTCGGCGACTTACGGCATGAGTAGTAACGCTTCGAAAGAGGCGCTCGCGAAAGATCCGGATAACCGGCTATTGTCCAGATTCAACCGCCGCCGCCTCGACGTGGAGGCACTACGCGATTCAATGCTCGCTGTGTCCGGAAACCTGCAGCTTCTTCCGGGAGGTCCTCCGTCGAAGTGGGACAAGAATTTCGCGGGACGCACGTTATATGGTGAGGTCAGCCGGTTTCGTACCGAACGTTTTCTCACGCTGTTCGATTTCCCTGATCCTTCCATCCACGCGGAGAAGCGGGTGACTACGAACACGTCCGTGCAGCGACTGTTCTTTCTGAATAGCGACTTCATTCAACACCAGGCGAAAGGTTTGGTCGAACGTGTGCGGTCCGCGTCTGGCGCCGGCACTCAGAACCAGTTACAAATGTTCTATTCCCTTCTGTTTGGCCGTGCTCCGGAAGATCGCGAATTGCAGGCGGCGAATCGCTTTCTGGGCGACAACCCGAGTGGCGAGCGCCTTAACGAACTCGCGCAGACGCTGCTCGGTTCCAATGAGTTCATCTTTGTCGATTGAGACAGGTGGAGTATGCGATTACCAGCTGGAATATCCCGACGGCAGATGCTCTCCACAGTGGGGTGCGGTTTCGGACTACTTGGACTGCGCGGTGTTTGCGAGGCCGTTGAAAACCCGTTTGCACCCAAGCAGCCTCATTTCACGCCGAAAGCAAAGCGCGTGATCTTCCTGTTCATGAACGGCGGCATGTCACAGGTTGACACGTTCGATCCGAAGCCCATGCTCACCCGTTACCATGGGCAGCCGATGCCCGGCGGCACGCCGAAAACCGAGCGGAAAACGGGGAACCTGATGCGTTCGCCGTTCGAGTTCCGCCGCTGCGGCCAGAGCGGTACTGAGATCAGCGAGATTTTTCCCCAAATCGGCGGCCGCGCCGATGATCTGTGCGTGATTCGATCGATGTACACCGACATCCCGAATCACGAACCATCGCTGCAAATGATGAACTGCGGCGAGAATTTGCAGAGCCGCCCCTCCCTCGGCTCGTGGCTCCTGTACGGCTTAGGCACCGAGAACCAGAACCTGCCAGGGTACGTGGTGATGTGCCCGGGCATGCCCGTAGTGGGTACGCCTCTTTGGAACTCCAGTTTCCTTCCCGCCATCTTTCAGGGCGTTCACATACCGAACAATGTGAAGGACCCTAAGGAGATGATCCAGTACCTGCGCGACCCGGAACACGAGCCCGCATCGAAGCGGCGCCAGTTGGATCTATTGGCTGAACTGAATCGCTGGCACGCTGAAAAGCGCGGAGAAGACACCCAGTTAGAAGCGGCCATGCAGTCGATGGAAGTCGCGTTTCGAATGCAGATGGAAGCGCCGCAGGCGTTCGACATCAATAGTGAGCCTCAATCCGTGCGCAGCCGCTATGGCGACACCGACTTTGGCCGCGGCTGTCTGCACGCACTCCGCCTTGTCGAGCGCGGTGTACGCATGGTGCAGTTGTACTTCGGCAATGGCCAGCCATGGGATAACCACGACGACATCATGATTCACAAGAAACTCGCTCAGCAAGTGGATGGCCCTGTGGCCGCACTGCTTGATGACTTGAAATCACGTGGACTGTTCAAAGACACCCTTGTCATTTTCAGTGGTGAGTTCGGCCGCACGCCTTCGGTGGAAACCAGTTCGCGGGTGAAGGTCCAGAACGGCCGCGACCACAATCCCTTCGGCTTTTCCTTGTGGCTCGCCGGCGGTGGCGTAAAGGGCGGAACTACCCATGGCGCCACGGACGATTTTGGATTCAAGGCGGAACAGAACCGCGTCCACGTACACGACCTGCACGCCACGGTGCTGCACCTGCTCGGAATCGACCACACGCGCCTCACCTATTCCTACAGCGGACGGGACTTCCGGCTGACCGATGTCCACGGCAACGTAATTCAGCAGATTCTCACTTGAGAGCTGTGTAGATTCTCACAAGCCGGCGCACAATCTATTCGTTCGCCCATTGCGATCGACATGATAGATGATGTATCGTCCACTTACCTCGTCTAGGGATTGCTATGTCGGCCAGTACTTTCGTTCGATACGTGTCTTCGCCGGTGTTTGCGACGGCAATGATTTTGTGTGTCGTGGGGCCGCGCCTTTCTGCACAGCTCAGTAGCAGCAACCTGAAAGGAACAGTCACGGACAGCAGCGGTGCCGTGGTTGCGGGTGTCATGGTGAACACCAGGTCGGCTGGAACCGGTTTCACACGGTCGGTACTTACGAACGACTCCGGACAATACTCGATCTCTGACCTTCCGCCGGCGACCTATGAGGTGTCGGTGGAAGCCTCCGGATTCAAGAAAGCAGTGGCTAACGGGATCAGGTTATTCGTGGGCCAAACGGCAACTGTCGACTTCCGGTTGGAAGTCGGCCAGGTCAGCGAATCCATCGCCGTGAGTTCATCAGCACCGCTCATCCAGGAATCAAGCTCGCAGGTAGGCACGGTTATCGAAGGAAAGATGCTCACCGATATACCTCTAAACGGGCGGAACTTCCTGCAATTGAACCTGCTTTCCCCTGGCGCTATCCGGTCGAAGAACAGTAACACCTTCGATGCGGTGCAAATCGACCCGACGGCACAGAGCTTTAGCGTGAACGGACAGAAGGGCGACTACAACGTCTTCCTGCTCGACGGAGCTTCCATCAAAGAGTATCAGCACGGCAGTAACAGTTTCTCGCCTAACGTCGACGCAGTACAGGAGTTTCAGGTCACCACCAGCAACTATTCGGCCGCGTTCGGTGCCGAAGCAGGCGCGCAGGTGAACCTTGTTACTAAGTCGGGTACCAATGCATTTCGGGGCTCTGTTTACGAGTTTCTGCGCAACAACAAGTTCGACGCCAACAATTTCTTCTCGCGCACCATCGGAGCGCCACCATTTAAGCGCAATCAGTTTGGCGGAACCTTGGGCGGTCCCGTTGTTATTCCCAAGCTGTACAACGGCAAGGATAAAACGTTCTTCTTTATTGCCACTGAGCTGTTTCGGGAAGTGAAGAACATCCCGCAGCAAGGTGCGTACCCTACGCCTGGCGAGTTAACTGGAGACCTGACTACGCAATTGCGGCCAGGCGTGCCGCTCATTGATCCACTGAGCGGCCTTCCATTCCCCGACAATCGGATTCCTCAAAACCGGATGCCCTCAACCTTGCTGCCATTCCTGCAGAACGGTATTGGGAATGGCCCCTGGATTCCCGAGCCCAATTCGAACGTGCCGGGCTTTAACTATTTCCGTGATGACACCCGCCGGTTCACACGAGATCAGGTGATCGTGAGAGGGGATCAGAAACTGGGTGATGGAATCCTGCTCTACGGCCGTTACGCTTACAACGACGGTATTCGCAAGAATCCAAACCTCAACCCCAACTGGTACGTTTCGCAGGTTAACCGCGGACAGTCAGCCAGTGGTCACTACTCACATACGCTGAGTCCGAGGCTGCTGCTGGATGTTACCGCCGGGTACTCGCGGTTCCGCCAGAACGAGCCCCAAAGCACCGCATTTCAGAACGACATTACTAACGAAATTCTGAAGATCAACGGCATGGCGACTCTCCCCGATGCTTGGGGCGCTCCGGTGTGGAGTGTGACAGGTTTCTCCAATCTTGGTGAGGTCCATTACGGCCCGCGCGGGTGGCAGAGTGAGATCTTTGAATGGCATCCCGCGTTCACCATGACGAGCGGTAAGCACACCATGCGCTGGGGCATCGATGTGAAGCGGCATCGCGACAACTTTGATGAAATCTTCCGTACAAACGGTAACTGGTCTTTCGACGGGCGCTTCACGGGTTACCCACTGGGCGACTTTCTGCTCGGCCTGCCCGCAAGCGTCAACTCGTCTCCCGATCCGTTCTCTCCATTGATGCGTTACTCGACCTTGGCACCCTATTTCCAGGATGACTGGAAGATTACTAGCAATCTGACCTTCAACATTGGGCTGCGGTACGAGTGGGCCGGCATCCCGCTATCCTCCAACCGCAGTATCTCGAACCTCTACTTCCCCCCAGACGGCAGTTCGCCGAAACTGGTGGTCTCTGATGGCGCGAAGGCCATTGTCTATAGAGGTCAGCAGCAGACGCTTTTCACGGGTATTCCGTTCGTGCAGGCCAGTGATGTCGGGTTGCCGGCCGCCCTGGTGTTCAACGATAACAATAACATCGCCCCACGATTTGGGTTCGCGTACCGCATACCGGGCACCGCAAGTTCCGTGGTCCGCGGCGGCTATGGAGTTTTCTACCAGCGGGATATCGTCGATAAGTGGGTGGAATCGTCGGTAAATCCACCCTTTGTAAGAAGCTCTAACACGATTCTGGATGCAACTAACTTCAGGAGTTTCGACTGGTTCAACCCAACTCGCGGCGCTTCCTCCGCGTCCGCCCAGATATTTGCAAACGGCAGCAATTACGCAGCCGCACTGATGCAGGCATGGAATCTCACCCTGGAACGAGAGATCCACAGGACCCTGATATCGGCCGCCTATGTCGGCAACAAGGGACAGCATCTTGCGACTCTGATAACACCTAACCAGGCGCGGCCCGGGCCAGGTGCCATCCGGTCACGCCAGCGCTGGCAGGATTGGGGTACGATTTACCTGGCCGGTTACGACGGTAACGCCACCTATCACTCCGGACAGTTCAAAGTTCAGCGTCCGTTCTCGAATGGGCTCACATTTCTTGCCTCTTACACCTGGAGCAAGGCTCTCGACGATACCGGCGGCACGTTCGTAGGCGAGGCGGACCGTGGCGGCGCGTTTCAGGATGCGTATAACCGGCAGGCCGAGAAAGGCTTGGCCGGCCAGGACGTGCGTCATCGGTTTGTCGTGAGCTACGTCTACGAACTCCCGTTCGGCCGCGGCAAGGCGTTCCTGAACCGGGCCGGCGCTGCCTCGTACATCCTAGGCAATTGGCAGATCAACGGTATTACTACGCTGCAATCCGGCAGCCCGTTCACCGTAACTCAGGCATTCAACGGCGCGAACGTCGATGTTGGCCAGCGTAGACCCGATGCCATCGCGGACCCCAACCGGCTCTCGTCCGGCCGGCCACGCGGCGAACAGGTGGCCATGTTCTTTGATACCTCCGCGTTCAGAGAGAACCGCCCCGCCGATGCAGTGAATGGCCCGTTCCGCTTCGGAACCGGTGGCCGCCACACAGTCATCGGCCCGGGCGTTCACAACTGGGACTTCGCTGTCTACAAGGATTTTCCGATCAACGAGACAAAGCGCGTGCAGTTCCGGACCGAGGCGTTCAACATCATGAACCGGCCGAACTTCGCCAACCCTGGATCCACACTCGGCACACCTCAGTTCGGCCGGATTTCGGCGACGGCGACTGACCCTCGCGAAATCCAGTTCGCATTGAAACTATACTTCTAGCGTGCGCCTTGTTGTACTGATCGCAGTACCAGTTTGCCTCGCGCTCGGGCAGGATTCCTCTGCGGAAATCGAACTTCGCCGCAAGGCGGTGCAGGATAACCCGCGCGATGCGGAGGCCCGCGCGCGTCTGGGCATTGCCTACCGGAACTCGGGTCGACTACGCGAGTCCGCCGAGGAACTGGAAAAGTCGTTGAAGCTTAATGCGAACCTACCGCGCGTGCCAACGCTGCTGGCCTTCGTCTATATATCCGGCGGACGCTACGCCGAAGCGATTCCGCACCTGCGCGCGACCTTCCGCAACGAGACGGACGTGGAGTTCCGCGTCGTCGTCGGCCAGCGTCTGGTCGAGTGTTTGTTCGCGACCTCGGGTCAGGATGAAGCGCTGGATATAATTCGTGAGTTGTGCCGGCTGAAGCCCGACGATCCTGATGTCTTGTACCTGACCGCGAAGGCCCATGCCAACGCATGGAACGCGACTGTGCAGCGGTTGCTTGAGAAATCTGCCGGATCTTACCGCGCGCACCAGATCCTGGCCGAGACCCTCGAAACACAGGAAAAGTATGCTGAAGCGGCCAACGAGTACCGGACGATCATCAAACTGCAACCTAAGCTGCCGTCGTTCCACTACAAACTCGGGAAAATGCTGCTGCGCGCCGACCCTTCACCTGAGGGCGAACGCCTCGCCATGGCCGAATTCCTTGCCGAACTCGCAGTCAATCCTTTTGATGTCCCATCGCTACTCGAAGCGGGCGGCCTGCATCTGAAAGCAGGGCGCACGGATGAAGCGCGAGAAGCGTTCCGCAAGGCTATATTGCTGCAGCCAGGGCAATCGCTGGCCCATCTGGGAATGGCCCGTGCGATGATCGCTGGACGCGATTATGAAACCGCGCTCCGATCTCTCGATGAGGCCGGTACGCTGGCTCCACAGAATGAGGCTGTTCCCTATCAGAAGATGATCGCGCTTCGTAGTCTGGGCAGGCTGGCGGAAGCACGCACCGCTCAGGCACTCTTTCAGAAGCTCAAAGCCGAACGTGAGCGCACGGTGACGGACATTCGCACGCGACTCAAGGGAATGGCTCCCGCCGAATCAGACGCACGATGATCTTTGCCTGGTTTATCCTGTTGCTCGCCGCCGACCTTCCAATCCAGTTCATTGATGTGGCGCGTAGCGCCGGCCTCAACTCTCAAAACGTTTTCGGCGGTATTGCCGAAAAGAAGTATATTCTCGAAACGACGGGAAGCGGCGTTGCTCTCATTGATTACGATGGTGATGGCTGGACGGATATCTTCCTCGTTAACGGAACCACCTTCAACCCGACAACAGGCGCGCAACCCACTAACCATCTGTACCGTAACCTCAAAAACGGGGAATTCGAGGATGTAACCGCGGCTGCCGGACTAATTCGCACAGGTTGGGGACAGGGCGTTTGCACGGGCGACTATGACAACGACGGCGCGATAGATCTGTTCGTTACCTATTGGGGCCAGAACGTACTGTATCGCAACTCAGGAAAGGGCACGTTTGAAGATGCGACGGAAAGGGCTGGGTTGCGGCAACGGCAAACGCGCTGGGGCAGTGGGTGCGCGTTCCTCGATTACGATCGTGACGGGCAGTTGGACCTGTTTGTCTCGAATTACATTCAGTTCGACCTCGCGACGGCCAGCCTTCCTGGAACTCAGCCCTTCTGTCAATTCCTCGGTCTGGCAGTGAACTGCGGGCCGCGCGGGCTGAAGGGCGAATCGAATGTACTGTACCGCAACAACGGTAACGGGATCTTTTCCGATCGCTCTGAAGCTTCTGGCGTCGCAAAGGTAAGAGGCAACTTCGGCCTCGGAGTCCTGACGGGTGATTTCGACAACGACGGCTGGACCGACATTTACGTCGCCAACGATACGAACGCCAGCCTGCTTTTCCGCAATAACCACGACGGCAGTTTCGAGGAAGTCGGCGTATTCGCCGGGGTTGCTTATAACTCCGAAGGAAAAGAGACGTCTGGCATGGGTGTCACGGCGGCTGATTACAACGCTGACGGCTGGCTCGATATCTTCAAGACTAACTTCTCCGACGAAAGCGCTTCCTTGTACCGCGGTACCGGTGATGGCTTGTTCGTGGAGGAGTCGGAGTTAGCCGGCGTTGGCCGCAACAAGAAGTGGGTCGGTTGGGGCTGTGGATTTGCTGACTTCGACAACGACGGTTGGCCTGATCTGTTCGTGGTCAACGGTCACGTCTACCCTGAACTGGACCGCGCCAATCGGGGTGTCTCGTTCCGCCAGCCGCGAATTGTCTATAGAAATCTCGGCACTGGCCGCTTTGCCGATGTGTCGGCGGCAGCCGGCCCGGCAATCACAAACCCAGCGTCCGGGCGTGGTGTCGCGTTCGGTGACCTGGACAATGACGGCGCCATAGAAGCAGTGGTCAACAACATGAATGACTATCCGGCGCTGCTGAAGTTGATAGCGCGGACGGACGACCATTGGATTACGGTTCAGACGGTGGGGGTTAAGTCGAACAGAAGCGGTATCGGCGCGCGGGTTGTTTGTGTAACAGGCAAACACCGCCAAATGAACGAGGTTCGAAGCGGCGGAAGTCATTTCTCACAGAGTGACCTTCGCTTACATTTCGGCGTAGGGAGTAACCAACGCGTTGATAGGATCGAAATCCACTGGCCCAGCGGCATTGTCGATCAACTTCGCGACATTCCTGTAGATCGTGTCTTGCGCGTGGAGGAAGGCTCGAGCCGGCTGGTGCGCAAACCATGAACGGCCCTGGATCCGCCTGACGGTCGGCTCCGCTCAACCAAGCTTTCGATCTCTGGCATGCTGCTTGCTGAGATGTTTCTGCGCAGTACAAACGGCGCAAAGACGGCAAGGATCATCGCTATGCGTTGTTATTTGGATGTCGCATGTCGGTGCACAACGCATAAAGTTCGGACGTATGCGAGTTGAGGCTCTGAAAATCTGACCGTGGTGCAAGCCCGATCGGTAAAAGTTCTCGTGACTGAGTTAGGAGGAGTTGTCAGCGGTGTGCGTGCTATGCGACGCCCCTGAATGTGCCCTATGTTCAATTCATTTGAGCAGGTTCTGAACAGGCTGCCAGCTGACATCTTACTGTAAGTTGTTGATAAATAAAGCCCGCTTCCTGAAATCACGTTCTTGAGCGGCTGATTTTTGCCGACTTGCTCAGCGACCAAAAAACCCCACACCTTAAATCGATAAGTTGTTTATTTTAATAGAATGGAGCCACCCGCCGGGATTGAACCGGCGACCTGCTGATTACGAAGCCAAGGCTGTCAAGTCTCTGGCGTGATTTCTTTCCTCAGTTGTCTCTTGATTCGGTGAGGGTTACGGGGGAGGTGAGCACGTGGGCGTACTCGGGCTGATGGATGAGATTTCGCGCAAGTTGCTGACAAAATGCTGACAAAAAACTGCGGTCAGATTGGCCGGTACGGCACCAGTCGAGCCAGACGTTCCGTCATCGGAATTGGCTGCGGACAGCTGAACTCGCCGAAGCTCCATTCAATAGGCCGCGTCGGATCGTAGTAGTGGAGGAAGAAACATATCCGCCCCTGGGCGATACCATTTGCGCAGCCTTGCCCCCGTTTCGTAACGGCTCGACCGTCGGGCGATAGCAAGGCTTCATCATAGGCCACCTGCGGCGACCGGTCCTCCCTCTCCATGAACTGCTGGAAGCGGCCAACATCGAATGATGGCTCGAGCCCAGAAACGACCACTTCCACCAGAACAATCGAGATGACGCGGCTCCGGTACGCCACTGTTTCATCGAGAAGCCCGAGGCATCGGTACGAGTAGTCGAGATCCTCACGCCACTGCCCGTCATCGCACGGAACGATGTAGACGCCGAGGCACTGAATGGGCGGCTCTTTCATATCAGTTCTCGCGCCGTCGGTTCGCCGAAATCGACTGAAGCACGTCGTCGGGCGAGAGACCTTTCAGCCACTCTGCCCGGTCGCGCGTGTAGTCGCCGCCATCGGATCGGCTGAGGCGCAAGAACCGCGCCAGCCCGTCCGGGCCGAGTTCGCATTGCAGCACTTCAAGCGCGTGCCGATAGAATTCTTCGTCCGTCATTGTTCCCGCTCCGCGGCCTTTGCCAAGTACAGTTCCACTCGATCCGTCGTCCAGGTGGCAACGCCGCAGCCGAAGAAGTCGGTGTCTTCGGTCCAGATCGGGCAGCCGAGCGCGAGGGCGGCGGCCAGAACCGGCCAGTCGTCCTCATCACGCTTGTCGATGCGCTCGCGAGCTCCAGCTTCGAAGGAGGCGTAGGTCTCCGCTTCAACGGTTTGGACCAGCTCCATCAGCAGATCGAGCGTTTCCATCGCCGGAGCCACCGGAATCTTCCGAGCTGCCAGGATTCCCGGCAGATGCTCATGGGCTTCCTGGAACGCCACATCGGGAGCCATGAATTCCACCTGCCCGGCGTACTTGCGCAGCAAGCCGAGAACACGCGACCCCAGCACCGCGCGAATGAGGATATTCGCGTCGAGCACCAGCATCGCTAGCCTTTCCGCGTCCGCCGCTCGCGCCTGGCCTTCTTGAAGTCGGCCACGATGTCGTTCTCTGTGGTTCCCGCCGCCGCGATCAGTTCTTGCATCCGCTCACCTGCCACACGCAGAGCTTCCAGATCAGCTTGACTCGGCTTGGGCTTGGTAGGGACGTAGATCCCGATTGTCGAGCCGTGGCGGGTGATCGCGACAGGTGTCTTCGATTCCAGGTAGTCCGCCAGGTTCTCTCGAAACTCACGAATTCCGACTTTGGTGGCCTGCATGGCGCAACCTCAAGTGCGTACACAATGATAACACAACAGCAGTCAGGCTACTCTGACAAGAGAGAAAGTATGGGCCAGATCATCTCAACCCAAGAAGCCGCGCGCCTAGCTGCCCGGTTTCTCAGGAGCGCTCAGACGTCTTCTTCGCCTGAGATGAAGCTACTCGAAAACCTGACTGAAGAGCACGATTTTGGGTGGGTGTTCTTCTGGGGCCCGGTTGATGAGAACGTGCGTGTAGGCGGCAACGCGCCACTCATCGTCTCGCGTAGTGATGGTTCAGTTCACGCTGCGGGAACGGCGCATCCCATTGAGCGCTACATCGAGTCATTTGCCCGCGTCCGCCGAACGTATCCGTTCGCGGAGGCTCGGTACGTGGTGACCCTGGATGGCTGGTTACCAGGCCTGCAGAAGATTTCGCTCACGAAATTGATCCGGCACTTCTCAACTCTCGATCTCGCACGAGCCAAGCAGTTCACGGACGACATTCTTGCAAATAGGAAGGGCGAACTGACGTTCCAAACGCAAGAGCAGGCCGATGAGTTCCTCTCCCAGGCCAAGAGTCTCGGCAGCTTGGGATACATCACCAAGCGTTGGGAGTAGATTTCTTTCCCGGCGCGGCGCGCGGCGGTTCCATTCGACGGACTTCTGCGGATCTTCGCGGTAGTTCAGGCCGCTATCCGCAGAGTTCCGCATTGTTCCGCAAACATCCGCAGAATTCCGCAAATCACGCCATCGACAACGGAAGACGGTAGTGGAACATAAAGAAACGCACCCCAGCTCAGCCGCATCTTTGCTCTTGATCGTTGTCCCCATGCGGCTTATGCTGTGGTGCAGATACCGTCCGGTCTATAGCGCTTGGGATGCGAGACAGGTGAGACTATGGCGACAAAACAACACAACGTCAGGCTTTCCGACGACCTTGCCGCAGCCATCAAACGTGCGGTTGCCGAGCGCGGCTACGAATCCGCAAGCGCCTTCATGCGCCACGCGATCCTGAAGGAACTCCGTCACGACGACAACGCCGTGGCCCAGGTCGAGGAGCGCATCGCCGCCACGCTAAACCGCCAGGCGAAGGAACTGCGCTCGGTCCACACAGCGCAACTCGCGACGTTTGCCTACGTTGATGCGCTCACCAAGGTCCTGCTAACCTGCATAGCCGAGCCGCCGAACGAAATGCTCGACCAAGCCAAGGCCCGCGCCAAGCGCCGTTACGAAAAGTTCCTCATCTCGGTCGCGCAGAACATGGCCACTGACGCCAAGGCCACGCTCCGCGAGTTCAATCGCCTGGATAGCGAATAGTCTCACCTGTCTTTATCGTTCGCCCAAGTATCAATTGCGGCGCGACCTCTTGACGGCCATCCAAACCCACCGCACAATGGAGCCAACCGCGCGCCCCCTGCAGGCGGAAAAATGGGATCGACCTGCTGATTTTCTGCTGACAAGCACACTTTATGCTGCGGACCAGGAGACCAACCCGATGAAGGCCTTCAAGGTGAATCGCAATCAGCAGGACTACTATCGCGTCGATCTGCCCCCGCGCCTTTTCCTCGACGGCAAACGCCGCTCTGTCATGGCCAAGACCCGCCGCGAGGCGATCGAGAAGGCCGAAGCCCTCATCGCCAAGCGCAAGAAGGGCCTCAATACGGACCGCGCCAAAGCCACCGTCGCCGAGTTCCTCACGCGCTTCCTCGACTACTACCAAACCGAAGGCGGCGTCGCGCTGCGCACTTGGCAGGATTACCGTTATCACATCGAAACCAACATCGTGCCCGCCATCGGCGCGCTGCCGCTCGGCGAGTTGAAGCCGCTGCAAGTAGACGAGTGGATTCGCGGCCTGCGTGAACGCGGCCTTGGCGACCGCACCATTGAATACGCGCAGTCCGTTTTGCGTCGCGCGCTGCAATTCGCGGTCGAGTGGGAAGTGATCGAGCGTAACCCGGCCGGCGCGCGTTTCCGGGCAGCGAAACGCAAGCGCACCGTGAAGCCGGGCGGCCAGCGGGTCCGCTTCCTCGATCCCGACGAGACGCGCCGGTTCCTCGAAGCCACCAAGGGCGGCGCCCATGAGGCGCTGTACGCGCTCGCTATCACCACCGGCATGCGCCCGGAGGAAGTCTACGGGCTCCGCTGGCGCGATCTCGATCTGGACCGTCGCAGGTTGACCGTCAACCAAGTGGTCGCCAAGACCCGCCGCAAGAAGCTCTACGACCTGCGCCACACCCATGCGTCGCTGCTCATCAACGAAGGTGTGCACCCCAAGCGCATCTCCGAACGGCTCGGCCATTCGTCGATCAAGCTGACCATGGACACGTACGGCCACCTGTTCGACGGCGCAGACCAGGAGTCGGCAGCGAAAATGGAGAAGCTGTTTGGACCGGAAAGGAAAGTGGTGCAGATCGCGGTGCGGAAGGCGTCGTAGTCGCGCTGGCGAGTGAGATGGCTATGCTTCCGTGCAGGGTGGAACCCATAGACGTGCCCCCGCTCGAACTGGAAATCTTCGAAGGCTCCTGCAAAGATCGCGTGCCGCCTGGGACAAGTCGTTACGAGCAACCTTGAAGAGTTCGAAGAACTCGTCGATTTCGGCCTCGACGTTTGGTGGCTTTGACTCCAGAGAGAAGTAAACTCGTAACTCGGCCGACTGCAGGTCTGCTGCCACGGCCTCGAACGAGAGGTTTGGCTCTGTGAAGAATATCCGCTCCTTTGTCGGTCTTCCGGTGGCCAAGCCAGCAAGCCAATTGGCGAGGTCGTGTGCCTCCATCGTGACGAGGCAAGGATCGACAAAGTTCCAGGAGCGTTCGGCGGAAACAACGCTCCCCGAAATCACCAACCAGTTCGAGTCCCACTCATCGTTCTCCAGTTCCGGAAACTGGTAGCGGACTATTTCGAGGTCGAATGTCGTGGCACCGTCAATGGATTGCAGTCTCATGGCTCTCGCATCTAATAGCGCAGCACCGTTCCGAGTATGCGCTTAAGTCCGCGAAATCTGTCGGGCCGCAGCGCGGCGTTATGGTGCATGGCCATCTCCGCGATCTCGATAACGCGAGTCATCGTGATCCCGTCCCGCTGCTCCACCGCAAGGGGATGTTCGGTTGGTTCCAACTCGATGAATGGGCGGATTCCAACGGAGCGAGTGTGCACGTTGGTCTTGAGGCTTAGCGTCTCCGGGTAGCCAGGAAGGCGATTGCACAGCCACCCGAAGTAGGGCGGCTCTTCTGTGCGATTCGGGTCATGCCACCGATCACTCGCGCGTTTGAAGTTTTGTTTCGCTCCAGCGAGACCCACACGTCCCAAACGAAGGGGCCCGCCCGTCGACCACTGGAAGCTCCAGCGAGCCGCCGATGAAGAAGCGGTCCGGGTCGATAATGCATTGATCCGATGAAAGATCACCCTTGGATCGACGTTGCGATGGCGTCAAGCCTGCCCATTCGTCGGGAGCTTCGACTGCCCAACTGAGCGGAGGCCCGGGATGCTCCTCGCCGCAGCACCGGCATCGAAAAGTTGTTGGAGCGGTCTCGGCCATCGGCGCCTCTCGACTTGCTGACAAAACTGCTGACAAAAACACCAAGACCCGCCAGCGGCGGGCCTCTAAAACATTGATTTTATTCTGGAGCCACCCGCCGGGATCGAACCGGCGACCTGCTGATTACGAAACAAAGCGGTCAACGCAAATCACTGAAAACACGGTTCAGGGAACGCTGTTTGCACCGCCATCTGACGCGGTTGTGGCGGAAGTTGAACAGGTTTCTGAACAGGTCGGCGTTTTTGAACCTGCGCCAGTCCGAGATGTTGGCACGACGAGCATCGGTCCTCTTCCGGAGACTAACACACGGCGCTCCGGGTTGGAGCGCACCGGCGATACGCTCGAATCGATCGTCGGTGAGTTCCGAATATCGAAGCGCCAGTTCCGGCAGGTGGAAAGCATCGGACTTGTTCGAGAGCGTCGTGACGCCGGTCAACAGCAGCTCGGGTTTGCCGCACGACCGTTTGTGCTGTGCGGTCTTCCCATTCGGCGGCCACCCCCTTCGACTCTGCTATACGAAAGACGCAATGGTCTGTTCACTTTGCAGGTCACCGGTCATCCCCACTTCGGGCTGCCGTACGGCCAGGACAGGCTGGCTGTTCTTTTTCTGGCGACCCTTGCCGTACGTCAGCAGAGCCAGACGATCCGGTTCCATTCCGCCACGGAGATGTTGGACACGTTTGGAATGGCGCGGGGCGGAAAGGAGTATCGCCGTTGAGTTCGATGCTCTCAATTGGCCCCATTTGATGGTCTGAATTGGCCCCACCTGGACAGCCCGGGGGGATGGCGGTTTGCCATCCTGCCGGAGATGGAAAGGAGAGCCAAATTGGAGCTGTTTGA